>JAZOQR010000026.1:0-119993 GCA_045656185.1 Alistipes sp.
TAATTTTTAGCAATTGATTTGACCGAGTAACCGTCTTCGAGCATCCTCATATATTTGAGTAATGCTACATAATCGTGTTTTTTGCTCATAAAGAAACCCCAAAAGTTTTTTGTCCAAACTTTTGGGGTCACTTCAGACCTAAGAGAGTGAATAAAAAGATGTAGTTTTAGGCTTGTGAAGCCCGAAAAAGCGGAGTTTACTGAGCGTAAATGAGCATTTTGAGGGCAAGCGTAGCGTTGCGTTTAAGCCGAGAGCAGAGTCAAGCTCGCTTGAACTATGCCGAGGCGTAGCAACGAAAAGAAACTTAACGACAAAATACACTTTTTATTCACTCTCATCAATCGCTTTATGCAAGGATTATGTTACTGCTTGCTATACTCCTCAACATTAGGACAGTTGTAGGTACCAGTAATCTTGTGACCATTGTCGTCTGTACAGTCATAAGTTACCAAGAAACCAGTACCCTCCTCTGCGATGGTGATAGTACCGCCTGTAAGTGGTGCTACCTGAGAGTGGTCAACATAGTTGTCTACGATAACTTGATACCAAGAGCCCATATAGTTTACGCCATCCATATAGCCATAGCCGAATGTATTCTTAGCAACGGTCTCGCCCTTTGCAGCGCAAGTATAAGTACCTATAATGCTGTCGCGAGTAGTGCCAATGTCATCAGTTACGATGTCAAGCATAAAGTAGTCGCCATTAATATTAGCACCAGGTAATACCATACTTACAACCCAGTTGTTGCCACCGATGCCATAGTAGTCACCATAGTTTACAAGGCGAATTGTGCCACCATTGTGGTTAAATGAGTAGTCGTCAGTGAGAGTAGAGTAGTAGTCTGGCTCCTCGAACTTAACCCAACCAAGCTCCAACGAACCCTCGTATACTACATGGTGTACCTCGCCTGTCTCTAATACAAGGATTGCCTCTATCTTATTCTCTGTAACGATAACAACACCGTCTGATAGATATTCATCAGTGAATGTACCATCCTCGTGAGTCTGGAACATCAATGTGTAACGACCACCGAAAGATACCTTATTACCCTCTGCTAATGGGTCGTACTCGTACACACCCTGTGGCAATGTAAGAGGATCGCCTGCAGCATCGGTATGGAACATATCAAGGCGGTAGTATGTGTCAAGATATAGATCCATATTACCGGTAGTACCATTCTTCGAGAGGATAGCGAAGTAGTTTGGAATAGATGAGTAAGAGGTTCCGTAGTACTCGCCATTGAGTGCGCCTGCTGTGAACTCAACATCAATCTCGTAACCAGCATCTTGGCGTACGAATACGTCGAATGACTGCTTGCCGTATGTTATGGTAAGCATTGCAGTACGCTTCTCAGCGAGATTATTAAGATCTACGTTGAATGAGATCTTATCGTCTATGACGATGTTGTTAACCCAATCACTACTGCTTGTTACTGAAGGCTTAGAATTTGCATTGCCGCCTGTGATAGTGTAGTTGATAACACCCTCGCCACCAAAGAATTTAACATCTACAGCATTCTCTGTAACCTCGAGAGTACCCTTGATCTCTGTGTTATCGGTGTTGTTACATGCTACGAAGATAGCACTTACAGCTACCAAGAGATAGAATAGCTTGTTTAGTTTCATAATGTTTAGTATTTAGTTTTATTAGCTTACAGCACTATTACAGCGCAAATTTAAGAAAAATACCAGAAATACAAAATATAATGGGCTGAGAAATAGTAAGGGGTTGCCCAAAATTGGACAACCCCTTAATCAATATAGCGTAGTCTACACTATGCTGGGTTCTGTGCCTTACCAGTGATAGGACCCTCGTAGCTACCCTTGAAGTTACGATCAATATTATCCATAATATCGAATGTAATCTTGTAACCGCCAGCGATATGCTCTACGATAACTGTACCAGTCGATGTGCGTGCAGAAACATTGTTGTAAATAACCTCAGTATCGTTATTTGCAATATCGGTTACGCTTGCAGTCTTTGTCTCAAGATTGTATGTGCCTTCAGGGATAATCTTTGAACCGCCAGAGTGGAAAATATCGATTACGATTGATAGGTTGCCGTCTGCTGACTTCGCAGTGAATAGGCACTCCTTGCTATCGCACCATGTAGAATTAACAGAAGCCCACTCGTTGTACTCAATAGCACCTACTACAGCCTCGCCAAGATCCATACCGCGCATCTCACCATTGTACTTAATCTCGATGTTCTTGTCGCCCACCTTGAAAGTACCCTCGATAGAGATAGTCTTAGTAGCAGTGTCAGTAGCAACAGTGAAGGTTGCATCAAGGATGTCAGCAACCACAGAACTGTTGTGACGATAAGTAGAGTAACCATTCTCGGTGTTAGTGTTTAGAAGGATACCGCCATTTGCTACAGAGTAAGTACCATCAGAAACTCGCTGAGTGTTAGCCTCAGCCAATGCAAAGCTAATACGAGTCTGCATATCGCCAAGGGTAATGTCGTGCTCAACAAATGTTACATCCCACTGCTTACCACCATTCTCAGATGATGCCCAACACTCAACAACCTCAAATGCTGTGATAACATCGTCAGGGTTAACATACTGCTCCTGGTTTACAGTAACAACGATAGGATCCAAAATACCGTATGTAGCTGTGATAGTAGCTGTACGTGCAGAACCCTCGTTAGCTGCAATGATAAAGTCGATAGCGTTGTCGGTAACGTTAGAGATAGCAATCCAATCCGCGCTTGCTACAACCTCAACCTCAACACCCTCAATTGGGTTCTCGAGCTTGTACTCAATGCTTTTTGCAGTCTGCTCGCAAGTTACCTCGATAACAGGCTCTGATACAAGAGTGAATGAAGGAGCTGTAGAAGCTGGCTTAGCAGCCTGCTTTACAACAACATTGAATGCCTGCTCCTCGTAGCTAACCACGATAGTAGCCTCGCGTGCCTCGCCGTCGTTAGCAGCAACATCGAAATAGATGCTTGAAGCTACAGTGATAGAGATCCACTCAGCCTCGCAAGTAGCAGATACCTTCGCATCTGCTGGTGCATTCTCAAGAGTATAGGTGATAATCTGAGTGCTACTAGTAGCATCGACCTCAACCTCAAGTGATGACGTAACAGTCAACTTAGGCTCCTTTGCTGGCTCCTCGGTGTTTGTGTCGTCGCCTAGCAAATCGCTACATGATGCAAATGCCAAAGGCAATGCAAGCAACAAGTAAAATAAGTTCTTAAGTTTCATAATAATTATTTGTTTAATGGTTTTGTTTGTAAATGTTTCACATTTTGTAACGCAAATGTATCAATAATTTCTCAGTTTTCAAAACGATTTATAAAAAAAACAGTCCAATAGGTCTCTTATAAAGCAAAATTAGGGCCACCCGTGTGGGTAGCCCTAATTCTTTTTTTCGTAGTGCGGTGAGGATATTAACGAAGCTGAAGTGACTTCTTAGCAGCAGTTGCTGCGCTCTTCTTTGCAATCTTCTCTACACGGAATGACTCCTTGCTGCGTGCAGGCTGCTGCTCTGCTACTACCAAGCTTGGGCGAAGCTTTGCATTGCTACGAGTTGCCTGCATAAGCTCTGATGCTGGGTGAAGCTCGCCAGTCCACTTACCTGTGATGTTGTAGTCACAATCGTCGTAAACATCAAACTCTACAGTGAATGTGCCATCACCATTATCTGTGATATCGAGTGAACCATCAACGAATGGAGCCATAGTGTAACCATCCTCTGTGTAGTACCAACCACCATTCATATAGCCTTCATCAACATAACCAGGGTATGCTGTATAAGAGCCGAGGCTGTCGCTGATTGTGTATTCGCCTGCGAAGCTTGAGCTATCAGTGCCACCAAGGATGTCGAACTGTACGAAGTCGCCCTCCTGTGAGTTTGGCATAATAGCAATTACCCAGTTCTGGTAACCTACCTCATACCAGTCGCCATAAGCCTCGTAGTATAGGGTGTGGTCTGATAGGTTGCAAATCCAGTCTGACTCAAGAGTAGAGTAAGGGCCACCCTCAGAGCCGCCACCTTCGCCCTCAGACACATCGTAGATAGGGATGTCGCCACCAACATATACTACAGAGTGATTAGCACCGCTCATCAACATTGTAACCTCTGCTTCGATAGAACCATCCTCTCTAACAATGATAGTACCTGATACAGGGTAGTCGTTAGCAGCATAGTCCCAACCAGACTCATCAAGGATATACCATGCGCTATATGATAGAGATGCTGTCCAAAGTGAGCCAGAATCTGTCATATCAACAGTATATGTACCTGCAGGAATCTTTGTGCCATCGCCAAGAGGTGCGTAGATGTCGAAACGGTAGTAAGTACCATTTGCCTGCTCTTGACCCTCAGCATCAAGACCGATATCGCTTAGGAAGAGGTAGTAGTTGTCTGCGTAACCTGGAGTGTACTGGTCACCAAAGTAGTATGCGTATGCGTGCTCATAAACAAGCACATTGTCGCTCTCTGCCTTACCAACATAGATCTTAGGAGCACCGTTGTAAGTAACAGTATGCTCAACACCACCAATCAAGACTGTTAGAGTGATGCCGTTGGCTGTAACAACTGCCTGACCACCCTCAAATGCTGCTGATGCATCGTATGCAGTACCATCTGCGTTAACCTTTGCATAACCTGAGTAGTAGTTACCCATAGTCCACTCTGCCATTGTGTCGTCAGCGTCAAAGATGTAAGTGCCTGCAGGGATTGCAATGTAACCATCTGCGTCAACCTCGCCCTCAACACCATAAAGGTCTATCTGGTAGTAAGTACCACCTGCCTGAGCATAACCATCAGCATTAACACCAAGATCTGAAAGAACAACATAGTAGTTGTATGTAGGAGAGTACTGTGTACCGTAATACTCACCATTCAACGTTTCAAGAGTGATGTTTACAGGCTGTGATGGAAGATTGCCAGATAGATTCATAGCGTTAACAGTACCCTCGTAATCGAAGTGGAACTTGTTACCATCAACATCTGCAATCTTAATATCGAATGTGTAACCCTCGATATCGCCACCTACAACGATCTCACCATTACCACCCTCGAAGAAGTACTCCTCCTCCTCGCCAACGTAGAGCTCGAAGCCCTTCATCAAAAGACCACCATTAGCCGATGTGTAAGTGCCTGCAGAGAGGATATCCTCGCCCTCAGCACCTACGATAACAGCACCAAGAAGAATGTTACCATCCTCAGTGCCGAATGCGATAAGGTAGTAGTTGCTTGGGAAGCCATACTCAGACAAATCTACACGCTCAGCAAATGCCATAGTCCCATCATAGCGATACTCGTTAGTAATTACTGGCTCGTAAGCTGCCTGCTGGATAGCAACCTCGAAAGACTTGTCAGAGTAGCCAACAACAATCTTAGTGTCGCGAGCCTCGCCCTCGTTAGCAGCAACTACAAATGTAATCTTGTCACCAATAGTGATGTCGCTAACCCAGTTTGCCTCGCAAGTAGCAGTGAGACCAACACCCTCGATTATATTCTCAAGTGTGTAGCTAATCTCGCCGTTGCCACCCTCAGCCTCGAACGACATTGTTGCCTCTGATGTGAGTTCAAGCTTAACATCCTGTGGAGCAGGCTTGTCAACATCTTCACTCTCAGTACATCCTGCAATGAACAACGGCAATGCAAGAAGCAAATAGAATAAATTTCTTAGTTTCATAATAGATAGTTTTTAGAGGTTTTGCTTGCTGTTATTGCAAAGATATAAATAAATTTTCGAAATACGCGAGGTTTTTAGATTTTTTTTATTTTTATATTTGAAAAAGATAGCTTTTTCATCAATTTACAATGCTAAATGTAGCCAATCATAATTTATCAGCCACTCAAAGAATGGTCGAACCGAGTAATTGTTTAGAGGTGGTTGACTCTTATGAGTTGTTTTTTGTAAATATCCCCTTCGATATATTTCGACGCATCTTGATAAGATACTTGCTCTGCGCAGGGGTGTGTATTAGGCAAAGTAGTATGGTGGCGCACCATTTCATCACCTCGCCGATGTAGAGACGTGAGGTGCGGTGATGTATCTGAGCACGAGTATGTTGACTTACGCCTGTGTTGTAGCATAGGCGCTCGAAATAGGCCTCTGTAAGCTTCTCGGCAGGGATAATGTGGTACATCACTGCCAGAGGTGTGTAGTAACACTCCATACCCGCCTCTTTGATGCGCTCGAAGAGATCATTCTCCTCGCCACCGATAAGTGACTTGCCGGTGCGACCTAACGATGTGTTGAATACTCCAATTCTATCGAATACCTCGCGACGTATTGCCATATTGCCACCTCCAGGAATGCGCCCCTTGGGGAATGTGCGGACGTAGTCGCCAAAGTCCATAGGATTGGCTATGGGGCGTTCGGCGTAGTGTGACATCCAGCGTGGTCGGCCAGTGGGGTACTCGGCAATAATCTTACCTCCTGCTGCCATAGCCTTTGGATAGCTATCGAAGAGCTTTATGTATGCCCCGATAAAGTCTGGCACTATACGCTCATCATCGTCGATAAAGGCGATAATATCGCCCTGCGCTCGCTCAATACCTGCATTGCGTGCATAGGATAAGCCTTGCTTGCCCTCGAAATGGTAGATGATATTGAGTTTCGGATGCTCTGCGATAAACTCCTCAACACGACTCTTTGTATTGTCTACGGAGTTGTTGTCCACAACGATACACTCCCACTGCGTAGAGGACTTACTCTGCGCAGCCACCGAGCTAAGGGTAATCATCAGCTGCTCGGCACGATTATATGTTGCGATAACAAGCGATAGACGAATCATAGTACAAATGTAGTAAAAATTTTTCAAACGACTCTGTAGCTACAAAAAAGTTATAGGCTAAAAGGGAAAACTCACCTTTTAGCCTATAACTATTATTATATAGGAGTTATATTACTCCTTGCTCTCACCATCGAGGTAGATAATACTTGTAACCCAACCATCAATAGTCTGTGTGATAGCCAACAATGTGCGACCATCAGCAGAAGTGCCAACTACATTTGTACCATCCAATACGTATGAACCATTCTCTGGATTTGTGTCGGTTAGTGGGTTGTATTTCGCAACGTCGATATTGTGCTCAGTATATAACCACTCCTCAAGAAGCTGCAAATCTAATGCTGCACCTTTCTCAAGTGTTGTTACATGGGTGTTACCAGTATTACCAAATTCAACATCGTACACAAATACAGTGCCATCATCGGACATTGCAGAAACCTTACCAATGCTATCGTATGTGTATAGCTCATCTGTCTCAAGGTCGAATACGCTTGGGATGTTTACCTGCTTGCCTGTAGTGTAGTCCTGAGATGCACCGTAAAGATACCTACCACTTGCAGTTAGACGATTCTGCTGGTCACCTACTGCGTATAGAGGTTCTTTTGTCTCCTTATCAACATCAAGTAGAACATACTCATAAGGAGTGTTCTCATTCTCCCAAACTACATTGACGTGTGCGTACTGCTGGTCCAAACCTAGGATAGTGCCGTCAGCTGCAATGTCGTATAGACACATAGCGCCATCGTTATAGATAGGATTTAGCATATGTGCAGGTACTGTTACGATGTCGTTGATTATATCGTAGCAGAAAGGTACACATATACCATAAATTCTTGCGTAGTAAGCGTTGTCGCCATCATAGTTCCAGTACCAACCTACAGCGTATGAACCATCAGCTGAAATACCTGTAAGACAGCTACAGCCATTGTTTTCAGTGATATTGCTAAGATCAACCTCTACAACCTGACCATCGACAAATATTGCAGCAACACCATCAGAGTATGTGCCGTGGTATGAACCTACAGCAACACCATTGTTGTCGATATCGTATCCCTCGAAGTACTCAGTAGTAATCATCTCGTTGGTAGCAAGGTTGATAATCATACCAGACATATCTTTACCTCCTGTAACCCACTTACCATTGTGAGAGATTGCGTTAGCTGCAGCATAGTGTGCGAACTCTCGGTATGCGTAAATCTTAAGAGGTGCAATAGTTACAGACTTAGTACCAACCTTGATAGCCTCGCCTGTAGCATCAACGGCCTTAAGTGTTACCTTGTGTGTAGCATCGTAAGCGAGACCCTCGAACTTATGAGCGTTCTTGTCGGTCTTGAATGGCTCGTCGTTGTTAAGTTGTAGTTCGTAGTAGATAGCGCCCTCAATGGCGTTCCACGATACGATAATTGTGTTCTCCTGAACGTTGATGTTGAAATCAAAGTTGTTAGCATTGTTCTCAGCACCCTCATCTGGTGTACAGCTTGCAAAGCAGAATGCCATCACTGTACACATTAGTAGTTTAATAGCGTTTCTCATAAATAGTAGTGTGTAAATTTGCTCTGTTTGTATTTATTTGATGCAAAGGTAGAAAAAATATGCGCTATTACAATAATATTATCAATATATACTCGATAATGCAGTAATTATCAACATATTTATGTAAACGATGCAGAAATAGAGGTTATATAGCAACAAAAAAGAGCCTATCCCGAAAGATAGGCTCTAAATTATCTCGTGTTGTTTATGGGGTAAATTCGAGGTTCTTAGAACTGCGACATTGTCGTTTACTTAGCACTCCTCCCCACTATATCGAGATGCTGGGACTCTTAGTAAGTGAAACCGTTAGAGTCACCTGTGTATGTTACACCATTGATAACGAGCTCAATAGTAACCTTTGTCTGCTGAATATGAACATATGACTCACTAGTAACATCTGTTGTTGCTACGCCATCAACGGTAACATTGGTGAAGTAGCTTGAACGAGTTGTGTCGGCATAGAACTTAGCAAATGCCAAATCGTTAGTAGTTACAGTGATAACGCGGCTATCATCCTTACCTGTAAGTGTAACAACAGCAGTGCTGGTGTCGTAGTGAGCTGAGTAGTTCCAATTCTCATAGTTCTCGCCGCCAGTGTTGCCACCCTCATCGCCACCATCCTCAGGCTGTGCCTCAGTAGTGAATGTTGCAGTACCTGCATCAGAGGTGATATACAAAGCCTCGTCTGAAGAGTTTGCTACAACAGATACAGAATATGTAGTAGCGTACTCAAGGTTGTTATATACGATGTATGTTGTAGATACAGTCTGAACATCTGTGCCGTTCAAAGTAACGGTGTAGTCCTTAGCACCCTCAATCATCTGCCAGCTAATAGTTGCTGCATTGCCTGCAACAACACCTGATACCGATGGAGTAGCAAGCTTCACAGGCTCTGTAGGCTCTGTTGAGCCACCCTCGTTAGCCTCCTCAACGTATGTAAATACAGCCTGCTCGCCACTTGTCAAATTAAGAGTGATAGTAAGATCCAAAGTCTCCTTCTCTGCCACAACAAGAGTACCACCTGATACATCATACTTTACACCACCAACATATACATTGTTTGTTGAGAAGTAACCCTCATTGCCACACATTGAAGCTGAGATCCAATTGTATGTGCCAGGGTAGATTGTGCCCTCGTTAGCCTGGCGGTCATTTACGCGAAGGCTCATCTTGTCGCCAGCATCATTTGTAAGCTTGTACTCGTGGAAGTAGAATGTACTATTGTAAGTAACATACTCCCAGTTAGTGAATACAACTGCGCTGGCCTCGCCACCGCCAACTTCGCCCTTATCGTTGAGTTTACCGTTGTACTCAATCATATATGTGAAACCGTCACGACCCTGAAGAGTCATCTCGATATGGTAAACATCGCCATCTGCCTCAACAACAGCAGTACCAGCGTCAACAGCTACAGATGTGCCGTCAACAGTGAATGAGCGTGTTGTGAACTCTACAAAGTCGTTATAACCGAACATTGTAGTTGTTGTCCAAGTGTACAACTGAGTAGTAAGTGTAGTCTCAGAGGCATCCTGTGCTGGGAAGTGTACATCAACAGAGAAGCCCTCACCAGAAACCATATACTTGTTACCATAGGTTGAAGCACCACCCCAGTACCACTTATCAGCAGTGTGTGTAGCCTCGAACTCTACAGGAACATCTGTGCCACCGTCGCCAACAGTTAGAGCACCCTCGTAAACAACGTGGTGAATATCGCCATTCTCAAACTGGATATTAGCCTCAATCTTACCGTCAGTGATGATAACGTTAGCCTCCTGATACATCTCCATACCATTTACAAGGTTGCCGTTCTCCATCTGGTAGCGGTATGCGTAGTCCTCACCGATAGTGTTGGCAGTGTAAGTAGAGTCAAGAACGTAAGTGCCGTTAGGAAGTACGCCATTACCCTTAGTTGCAGAAATGATAGCGAAACTGTAATAAGTACCGCCATCAACACCCCAACCGTTGCTATTCCAAGTGTTGTCACCAAGCTCAAATACATAGATGTGTACGTCACCACCATCCTCGTAGTTTGTAACGATGTGTGTTGCAGTGAACTCTACATTCTCTGGATCGTTGCCTGGATCGTTGCCTGGATCTTGGTTAATAGATGCATTGGTTGTCATCTGGATAAAGTCCTTCTCGGTAGCCTTGCTGTTCTTAACAGCTGCAATAACGACATACTCAGTAGACTCCTTAAGGTCCACCTCAGTAATCTCAACCTTCTTGTTTGCATCAACAGCCTTACCATTAGCAAGTACCTCTGAAGCAGTAGGAACATCTGTACCCTCAACTACAAGGTATGCAACCTGTGTAGCATCTGTAGACTCGATGGTGAAACTCAAAGAGTTCTCTGTAGCTGTGCCAGCAGTCACCTTCACTGTAGGATTCTTCACCTGATCTACAGTCTCATTCTCGCCACAAGCCACGAAGAGTAGTGGCAATGCGAGAAGCGCGGTAAATAAATTCTTAATTTTCATAAAGTTTTGTTTTTAATTAGGTTATGTTATTTGTTATTTTCCCTATTTTAGGTATTTGTTCAACCAATCGAAGAACTCTCTGTTCCATACAACAGAGTTCTGTGGCTGGAATACCTGGTGAGCCTCGTTCTCGAACGATACCAAGCGAGCATCAATACCCTGAACGCGCGCTGCGGTGAAGGCCTCCAACGACTGGCTATATGGAATACGGTAGTCCTTCTCGCCAGTGATAATCATAATAGGGCTATCCCAGTTGCCAACCTTCTTGTGAGGAGAGTTAGCGTATGAACGCTGTGCAACGGCATTGTCTGTCTCCCAGTATGCGCCACCGTAGTCATTAGTAACAAAGAAGAGCTCCTCGGTGTGACCATACATAGACTCGAAGTTGAAGATACCGCAGTGTGCGATAAAGGCCTTGAAGCGACCCTCGTGAACACCTGCAAGGTAGTATGTAGAGTAACCACCGTATGATGCACCTACGCAACCACGACGTTCAGTATCAACAAATGGCTCCTTCGATACCTCGTCGATAGCGGCAAGATAGTCGCGGATATTCTGACCTGAGTAGTCGCCAGAGACCTGGTCGGTCCACTCCTGACCAAATGATGGACACCCACGACGGTTAGGTGCTACGATGATATAACCCTCAGCAGCCATAAGCTGGAAGTTCCAACGGTAGCTCCAGAACTGTGATACGGTGCTCTGAGGACCACCCTGACAGTAGAGTAGTGTTGGGTACTTCTTTGTTGGGTCGAAGTGTGGAGGGTAGATAACCCAAGTAAGCATCTTCTTACCATCAGTAGTGGTAATCCAACGCTCCTCAACCTTACCGAAGTCGATATTGTCGTATATCTCGCGGTTTACATCTGTGAGCTGTGTGAGTTCGCCAGACTCAAGGTTTACATCGTAGAGCTCAACAGCCTTAGAGATTGTGTTCATATTTGCAACAATCTTACCACCTGCGAAGGTGAAGGTGTTGATATCGTGGTTACCCTTAGTGATATGCTTCATATTACCGTTGAGGTCGATATGTGCTACCTGGTGAGTACCGCGCCAAGGAAGAACGAAGTACATAGCCTCGTTGCCATCCCAAGCAACCTCTGTTACGCAGTAGTCCTGACCGCGTGTGATGTAGTTGCACTCATTTGTCTCAAGGTTGTAAACCCAAAGACGCTGCTGGTCTGCCTCGTTGCCTGGGCGACGCTGTGAGCGGAATGCAATCTTCTTACCATCTGGAGAGAATACAGGATATTTGTCGTAACCTACGAACTTATCCACGCCCTGTGCTGCAGCCTCCTTCGAAAGGTTGCGAGTAGTCTCTGTAGCAAAGTCGTAGAGGAAGATATCCGAATCTGTAGATAGTGCATACTCTGTACCTGTCAAAGGCTTGCATGTGTAGGCAAGCTGTGTGCCATCTGGAGAGAGACGAATCTCTGCAGTGTCGAAGTATGGTGCTAAAGGAGCATCGTATGCCTTATCTGCGCCGATAATATCCTTGCCATTAACAATCTTGCCATCCTTGTAGTCGGCGGCGAAGATGTGAAGGTATGAACCATCATCCCAGTAGTCCCAGTGGCGTACCATAAGGTCGTCGTAAATACGCACCTTCGATTTGTCCATATCCTCATACTTGTTCGAGCCCTTAAGCTTTGCAACCTCTACGCGCTGTACATAGAATGCGTGGTCGCCCTCGATGCCGAAGCCCTCGATGCCACCCTCGATATCCGTAAGCTGTGTTAGGTTCTCACCATTGATACCCATGCTCCAAGCCTGCATAGAGCCTGAGCGGTTAGACATAAAGGCGATAGTGCTATTGTCGAGCCACTGTGGAGCGGTATTTGTAGAGTTGTAGTCGGTAAGAGCGCGCTCCTCGCCTGTAGCCATATCGCGCAACCATAGAAGTGTGATGCCGCGATTCTCAGCCATGTTGTACTGAGTAACGGTGTAGATAAGCTGTGAGCCATCTGGTGATAGTGTTTGCTGACCGATACGGCTCATCTTCCACATCACCTCAGGAGTGAACTTGCCAGCCTCCTTCTCTTCAGCCGTAAGAGCGTTGTCGATCTTTAGAGGCTCTGGCGCATTATCGCTAACCTCTGAGCCACAGCCAACCGCAAGGATTGTTGCGAATGTCATAAAAAAGAGAATTTTTTTCATAAAGTTGTTATTTAATGTTTATCTTTGCAAACAAATGAAATGCGTATGAAAAACTACACCATATACTTTTGTGATACTGAGGTGGTTGTGACTACCGAGTCACCAGGACCCCAATATGCAATATTGGATGTAGATACTTCGTGTGCAATTTCGCGTGCTAAGGTAGTAAAAAAAGTCGAAACAGACAAATTTATTGCTATTGTAACCAAAAATCCCGATGCTACGTTTGAGTCGCTAAAATCGCAGTTTAAGGTTGTACTTGCAGCAGGTGGTGTTGTGGAGAATGAAAAGGGGGAACTCCTTATGATAGAGTTGCGCAATCGTTGGGACTTGCCAAAGGGACATATCGAGGAGGGTGAGAGTGTGAGCGTAGCGGCACTTAGAGAGGTCGAGGAGGAGACGGGTGTAAGGGCCGAGATTGTAGGTAATGAGCCTGTTGCGGTGACGTGGCACGCCTATGATACCTATGGCTGTTGGGAGCTAAAGCGAACCTCGTGGTGGCGAATGAAGGGTGCTAATAGTAGGGTTGTTCCGCAACGCGAGGAGGGTATAGTAAATGTGGTGTGGTGTCCAAGAGTGAAGGTAGACGAGCGCCTAAAAAGGAGCTATCCCACAATTAAATTTGTAGTAGAGGCGTTATATAGCAATAAATAGAGACGCTATGAATAAGATTCTTTGGGTTGACGATGAGATAGATTTGCTCAAGCCCCATGTGATGTTCCTTACATCGAAGGGTTATGAGGTCGATACGTGTAACAATGGATACGATGCAGTAGATATGCTTCGTAGCTCCTCTTACGACCTTGTGGTTTTGGACGAGATGATGCCGGGTATGACGGGTCTCGAGACACTGCCACTTATCAAGGAGGCGCACCCCTCGTTGCCGGTTATTATGGTGACCAAGTCTGAGGAGGAAAATATTATGAATAAGGCGATTGGCTCGAAAATAGCAGACTATATCATAAAGCCTGTGAATCCTAATCAGGTCTTACTTTCGATAAAGAAAAACTTGCACTCCGAGAGGCTTGTTACCGAGCAGACAACAGCCGATTATCGTTCGGAGTTTGGACGTATCACAGCGCAGCAGCAGAGCGCCTCAACCTTTATGGATTGGTGTGCGTTGTATCGCAAGATTGTGGGCTGGGAGATAGAGCTTGCTACGTCGAGTGATAAGAGTATTGGCGAGGTGTTGCTTTATCAGAAGAACGAGGCTAATCAGGAGTTTTCGAAGTTCGTGCGTCGCAACTACTACAACTGGATTAATCAACGAGTTGAGGAGAGTGAAATTCCGGTTATGTCGCACACCCTGATGCGTCGTCGCATTTTACCAGAAGTAGATAAGGGTGAGAAGGTTACGCTCTTCGTGATAGATAATATGCGCTACGACCAGTGGCGTGTGATAGAGCCTATGTTGCGAGGCTACTACGATATTGCTGCCGATGACCTATATTGCTCTATTCTACCTACCGCTACGCAGTATGCGCGTAATGCCCTCTTTGCGGGTTTGATGCCTCTTGCTATTGACAAACTGATGCCAGATAAGTGGTTCAACGACAATGAGGACGGAGGTAAGAATATGTATGAGGAGGAGTTTGTACGTCGTCTGCTTCAGCAGTCGGGCCGTAGCTGCCGACTCTCGTTTGATAAGTTGGTGCGCCCAGAGGCTGGTCGTAGGATGCTTGATAATATGAATAAGGTCTACGATGCCGATTTCTCGATTATTGTCTATAACTTCCTCGACATTCTCTCTCATGCACGTACCGAGACCGATATCATTCGTGATCTTACCGATGATGAGGCTTCTTTCCGCTCGCTCACTCGTTCGTGGTTCGAGCACTCGGAGCTTTACACAATGTTGAAGTTGCTCTCAGAGCGTGGGCATAAGGTGATTATCACCTCCGATCACGGTACTATTCGTGTGGATAACCCTGTGCGAGTTACGGGTGATAGAGAGACCTCAGCAAATCTTCGCTATAAAACTGGCCGTAACCTAATGTATAACGCGCGCGAAGTATATGAGGTAACACGTCCTGAGGATATCCAGCTTCCATCAGGTCGCCTTACATCGAGCTATATCTTCGCCTACAACCGTGATTTCCTCGTGTATAACAACGATGCAAATAAATATATACGCTACTACAAAAATACATTCCAGCACGGAGGTATTTCGATGGAGGAGATGATGGTGCCATTTGTAGTGTTGAAACCCAAGAAACGATAAATTTCTTGTGATAAGAGGCCATCTGCGGCATCTGGCTTGTCTGAAAATTCCTCATTTACGCTTGGTAAACTGCGGATTTTCAGCCTGCGACCAGCTTCACAGCTGACCACTTCTAACAAGAAATTAAGAAGGATAGGGAATAGAAGTAGGATATTTTTGGCATCTGGCTTGTCTGAAAATTCCTCATTTACGCTTGGTAAACTGCGGATTTTCAGCCTGCGACCAGCTTCACAGCTGACCACTTCTGGTCTATCTGGCGTGTTAAATATGCGAAAATGTTGATTAAAACAAACTAATAATATAATGGAGAAAGTAATTGAGATTAACTCATTGGACGAGTTGGATAAGGTCGCTCAAACGGTCATCGATTCACTGGAGGGGCGTACCGTAGTGGCATTTGATGCCCCCATGGGTGCGGGTAAAACGACCCTTATTGGCCGCATTGCACGATTGCTCGGTGCAGAGGATGATATTACAAGCCCAACTTTTGCCATTGTAAATCAGTATGAGGGTGTTCGGACTATATATCACTTCGATATGTATCGTATAGAGCGTATTGAGGAGGCACTCGATTTTGGCTCAGAGGAGTATCTAAGTTCGGGTGAGCTATGCTTGGTGGAGTGGCCTGAGAAGATTGAGGCGTTGCTTCCAGATGATACGATGGTCGTAAAGATTGAGATTCTATCCCAGAGTGCAAGACGTTTTGTAATTCGGTAATTTTGACTACCTTTGTCGCGTTTTTCAAAGAAAATTGACTTGAGTTATGGAGAAGTACGAATCAAAACAGCAACAGATAAATCATCCTGCCGCGTTGATATTCCCAATTATCTCGCGTATGGATCTTATGACACCAGCCATTCAGGATAAGGTTGAGGAGTGGGAAGCAACCGAGGATAGCTGCTCGTTCAAGGTTAAGGGTATGAAGGTGTCGTTGCGCATTGAGGAGAAGGTTGAGAATAAGCATGTTAAGATTGTAGCTGGCGATGGTGGTCTGCCTATCGATTTCAGCTTCTGGATTCAGCTTAAGGAGGTTGCTGAGCGCGATACGCGTATTCGTATGGTGCTACACGCCGAGCTAAATATGATGATGCGAATGATGCTTGGTTCGAAGCTTCAGGCGGGTCTTGACCAAGCAGTAGAGGGTTTGGCAAAGGCTTTGAATAGCTTCAAATAGTGGTTTGTTTGTTGCAGTACAGAGGGTTGTGAGTCTAAAAAACGATTTTTATTTTCGTTTTTGCTTGCATATTTTACAAAGTTGCTGTATATTTGCGAACATTTTTGCCGAAATGTGAATTTCGGTGTATGTTAAGAGTGGAATATTTTTACTAAAAATAACTAAAATAAATAATTACAACTATGACAAAGGCAGATATCGTAAACGAGATTGCAAAGTCTACTGGTGTCGAGAAGGTGCAGGTACAGGCTATCGTTGAGGCGTTTATGGATAGCGTTAAGGATGCTATGATTAAGGGTGAGAATGTATACTTGCGTGGTTTCGGTAGCTTTATCATTAAGAAGCGCGCTGAGAAGGTAGCTCGTAACATCTCTAAGAATACAACTATCACTATCCCAGAGCACAATATCCCAGCTTTCAAGCCAGCTAAGAGCTTTGCAGGTGAGGTAAAGTAATTGACAAACCTTTTAATATTATATAATTATGCCAAACGGAAAGAAGCACAAGCGTCATAAGATGGCGACGCACAAGCGTAAGAAGCGTCTTCGCAAGAATCGTCATAAGAAGAAGTAATTTTTCTTATTAGGACATAGTTGGAGCTAAGGCAAGTCCTTAGCTTCACCTATTTATGTTTAACTGATTTACATTGTATTTATGAATAGAGAACTTGTAATCAATGTAAATCCAACGGAGGTCTCAATTGCACTCTGCGAGGATAAAGTACTTGTGGAGTTGAATAAGGAGCGTTGCGAAAACGGTTTCTCGGTGGGCGACATATATTTAGGTCGCGTACGCAAGATAATGCCGGGTTTGAATGCTGCGTTTGTAAATATTGGTCACGAGAAGGATGCCTTTATCCACTACCTCGACCTTGGTGCTAACTATTCGTCTTTGCGACGCATCGTAGATAGCAGAAACAAGGGGGATAAGATGGTCAGGGTTGAGACTATGAAGCTCGAACCGCATCTTGAAAAAGAGGGACGTATAGGTGATCACCTAAAGGTAGGTGATACCGTGTTGGTGCAGATATCCAAAGAGGCGATATCTACCAAAGGTCCACGCTTAACAGCAGATTTGTCGCTTGCGGGACGAAATGTGGTGTTGGTTCCATTCTCGAACAAGGTGATGGTATCTACTAAGATACGCTCCAATGCCGAAAAAAAACGACTTCGTAAAGTAGCGCTCGATGTGCTACCAAAGAATTTCGGTGTCATCATCCGCACTGCTGCAGCTTCAGCAGAGGATATAGACATCATGCAAGACATACTCTCTCTTGTTGAGAGATGGAACAAGACTCTTAGCACTATGCGAAAGAGTGAGGCTCCCGCTCGAGTGATGAGCGAGATGAGCCGAGTGAATACAATTATTCGCGACTCGCTAAACGATACATTCTCGCAAATCACCGTAGACGACGAGACACTATACGGAGAGATTAAGAGCTATGTACATGTCATAAAGCCAGAGATGGAGAAGTTGGTGAAGCTCTATAAGGGTAAGGTGCCAATTTTTGACCAGTTTGACATCGCGAAACAGATTAAGTCGTTATTTGCAAAATATGTATCGTTGCGCCGTGGTGCCTATTTAATAATCGAGCACACTGAGGCTATGCACGTTATCGACGTGAACTCAGGAAATCGCACCAAAGCAGAAGACGATCAGGAGCAGACAGCCTTAGAGGTGAACCTTGCAGCAGCAGCCGAGATAGCACGCCAGTTGCGTCTAAGAGATATGGGTGGTATCATCATTGTCGACTTTATAGATATGCGTAAGCAGCAGAGCCGACAGATACTTCTTCAGGAGATGCAGCAACTTATGGCTAAGGATAAGGCGAAGCACACCATTCTGCCACTTACCAAGTTCGGTCTAATGCAGATTACGCGTCAGCGTGTGCGTCCAATTGCTATGGAGGAGACTTCGGATATATGCCCAACATGTTACGGTACGGGTAAGGTTGGACCTACAATCTTGCTTGAGAATAAGATTGAGGGGCAGGTACAACTTCTTGCAGAAAAGGGAGCAAAATATATCAACCTTAGAGTGAGTCCATATGTTAAGGCATACCTTACTAAGGGCTTTATATCAAGAAGATTGCGTTGGATTTTCAAGTATAAGACATTCATTAAGCTAACCTCTTCGCAGAGTGTAGGTATGGTGGATGTTGGATACTTTGACAGAAAGGGAGAGTCGCTTCTTGTTAACTCTCAAGAGTAAAACCCTAACGAAGCGATATGAACTATTTGAAGGGGCTTGTTCGTGACTCCAAACTTGCGAACAAGTTGTACAAATGTTTGGAAAATAGAGGCTCTACCGTCCATCTAAATCAGGTGGTCGGCGGGGCCTTTTCGTTGTATTCCGCAGCTACGATAGAGCGTATGGGTGGCCTGCATATCTTCCTTATGGAGGATAGAGATAGTGCAGCATACCTTGTCAATGACTTTTATGAACTACTTAACGATGAGGCTGTTGCGTTCTTTCCATCGGGCTATAAGCGCTCGTTGGCGTATGGCTCTGAGGATGCTCAGGGCGTAGTGCAGAGAACTGCAACGCTCAATGCTATAACCAACCATCGTGAGGGGTATTTGGTAGTCTGTACCTACCCTGAGGCGTTGGCAGAGACGGTAACGGGACGTGTGAATCTCGATAAGCAGTCGTTACACCTGCACAGGGGTGACGCTATGAAGCAGACTGATCTTGTCGCGTGGTTGGAGGAGCATAACTTCGTGCGTGTGGAGTTTGTCTACGAGCCTGGTCAGTACTCAGTTAGAGGTGGTTTGGTAGATATATTCTCCTATGCCGAGTCGCGTCCATATCGTGTAGACTTCTTTGGCGATGAGATTGATTCGTTGCGTAGGTTTGATATTGCCAGTCAGCTCTCGGAGGAGCGTCCCGATGAGGTCTATATCATTCCAAATACTACTCGCGAGGATAGTGAGAGGGTATCGTTAGCGGAGTTTGCAGGCGAGGCTACGTGGTGGATTGGTGATGGTGATTTTGCCCTTCGTAAGGTGGCGGATATACGCAAAAAGTTGTTGGAGAGTGCTGAGAATGAGGAGCAAATAGCAAGCTATACTTCGCGTGTTACCTCGCGCCAGCGTCTGCTTTCTGATTGGGCAGACTCAACCATTATTCTGCGTAAGGATAATATCAAGGAGCGCAAGGCGAGTGTGGAACTTAGCTTCGACACTGCGCCACAGCCAGCCTTTAATCGCAACTTCGAGATGTTGGCGGATGATATCCGCTGGAATAAGGAGCGCGGTTACCAGACCATGATACTTTCTCACAATAAGGCCCAGGTTGAGCGACTTACAAATATATTCCATCAGGTGGGTCGTCGTCAAGTGGATTTCCGTGCTGAGGATTTAGTTATCCACGAGGGTTTCATAGATAACACCCTTAAAATCTGCGTATATACAGATCATCAGATATTTGACCGCTATCAGCGCTATCGTCTGCGTGGCGAGATTAAGCGCGATGAGCAGATGACCGTAGCCGAGCTTAATGCCTTGAAGGTGGGCGACTTTGTGGTGCATATAGACCACGGTGTCGGTCGCTTTGGAGGTCTGGTTAAGCTCAATGAGAATGGTCGAGTAAAGGAGGCTATCAAGCTGATATACAAGGATAATGATATTCTCTTTGTAAATGTGCACGCTCTGCACCGTATATCTCGATATAAGAGTGGTGAGGGTGAGGCTCCAAAGATATACAAACTTGGTAATGGCGCTTGGCAGAAGCTGAAGGATACCACCAAAAAGGCGGTTAAGGATATTTCGCGTGAGCTTATCGCTCTCTATGCTAAGCGTAAGGCCTCGAAGGGTTTTGCCTTCTCTGAGGATAGCTATCTTCAGCAGGAGTTGGAGGCCTCGTTTAAGTGGGAGGATACGCCCGACCAGCAGAGTGCAGTGGCGGCTATTAAGGGCGATATGGAGTCTGACCAGCCAATGGATAGACTTGTCTGTGGCGATGTGGGCTTTGGTAAGACCGAGGTGGCTATTCGTGCGGCATTTAAGGCTGCGTGCGATGGTAAGCAGACAGCAGTACTTGTGCCAACCACGATTCTTGCCCTGCAGCACTATCGTTCATTCTCGGAGCGTCTGCGCGATTTGCCAGTAACGGTGGAGTATATCAATCGTACAAAGTCTGCAAAGGAGACTCAACGTATTATTGAGGAGCTAAAGTCGGGTAAGATAGATATCCTTATCGGTACTCATAAGTTGTTGTCTAAGCAGTTGGAGTTCCATGATTTGGGCCTACTTATTATCGATGAGGAGCAGAAGTTTGGTGTGGCAGCCAAGGAGAAGTTAACACAGCTCTCGGTGGCTGTTGATACCTTGACACTTACAGCAACGCCGATCCCACGAACGCTGCAATTCTCGCTAATGGGCTCGCGCGACTTGTCGATTATATCGACACCGCCACCAAATAGGCAACCTATTGTTACTGAGTCGCACATCTTCTCGGAGGAGGTCATTAAGGATGCTATCGAGGAGGAGCTATCGCGTGGTGGTCAGGTCTACTTTGTGCATAACCGCGTGGAGGACTTGATGACTATCCAGGGGCTTATTACACGCCTCTGTCCTAAGGCGCGTGTTGCCATAGGTCATGGACGTATGCCTGCTGAGCAACTCGAAAAGCTTATTATGGACTTTATCTATGGCGAGTTCGATGTCTTGGTTGCAACAACGATTATTGAGAATGGTATCGATATTGGCAATGCTAACACGATAATTATCAACGATGCACACCGCTTTGGTCTGAGTGATTTGCATCAGTTGCGTGGTCGTGTAGGTCGCTCCGACAGAAAGGGCTTCTGCTATTTACTATCGCCTCCTAATGAGCTTATTGGTGATGATGCGTGTCGTAGGTTAAGAGCTATCGAGGAGTTCTCAGATTTGGGGTCGGGATTCAATATAGCTATGCAAGATCTTGATATTCGTGGTGCGGGTAATTTGCTCGGTGCAGAGCAGAGTGGCTTTATCGCAGATGTTGGTATAGAAACATATCAGAAAATCTTGAATCAAGCCATTTCGGAGCTTCGTGCTGAGGGCCTTGATACATCTGGCTTGTCGCAAGCGGAGAATGATGCTATGCGCGATATTTCGTTTGTGGATGATGCAACTATTGATATCGACGTTGATGCTTCAATTCCAGATAGTTATGTACGTTCGCAGAGTGAGAAGTTGCGATTATATCGCGAGATTGATGCTATGCGCGATGATGCTCAGTTTGATGCCTTAGTGGTGCGTTTGCAGGATAGATTTGGTGCTGTACCACAGCCTGTTAGGGAATTGATGGATGTAGTTAAGTTGCGTAGGGAGGCAATAAACCTCGGTATGGAGCATGTTAAGGTCAAGAATGGATTGATGATTGTGCGCTTTGTTGGTGATAACAACTCGCCATTCTTTAAGACCGACACCTTCCTAAATATGCTCCGCAAGGTGGTCTCTGAGCCTGATAGATTTGTCGTTAAGCAATATAATAATCGCCTATCGATGACCGTTAGAAAGATATATTCAATAGCCGAGGGTGTGGATATGTTGCGCTCGTTGGCTCGTACGGCAAACGGTGAGGAGCAAAAATAGAGTGATATGTATTTAATAGTCGATGTAGGAAATAGTAGGGCAAAGGTTGTTGTGATGGAGAGAGATAGAATTGCCTATCAAACTGTGTTGCAAAGCCTTAATGATGATGTTGTGTCTGAAATAACAACGCAGTATCCAGGTATATGTTCGGCTATTATCTCTACTACGAGGGGCGATGGCGAGAGCCTTAAAGCGGTGGTTGAGAGGTATGTTGAGCACGTGTTGCTCTTTACTCCTGCAACTACGCCTATACCTATCAAAAATGGCTATCACACGCCTAATACATTGGGTGCGGATAGGTTGGCTGCGGCGGTTGGCGCGTGGGCGATGGAGCCAGATAGTGATGTTATGGTTGTGGACTTTGGAACGGCTATAACTATCGACTATGTTATCGATGGAGAGTTCCGAGGGGGTAACATATCGCCTGGTGTAACAACACGTTTTCGCTCTCTCTCGGACTATACAGCCTGCCTACCATTGTGTGAACCAACGGAGGAGGTTTTGGAGTATGGTCGCACAACCGTTGAGGCTATAGAACAGGGCGTGATGCGAGGTGTTGAGCACGAAATTAGGGGTTATGTAGAGGCATTTTCTAAAGAAAATGATAAAAAACGCATAATTTTTACTGGTGGCGACGCAAAATATTTTGTAAAGAGAATTAAAAATACGATATTTGCAGACTGTGAACCGCTAATTTATGGGCTTGCTACAATTTTGAAGTATAATGCTTAGAGTGAAGAGAGATATAATTTTAGGATTGATGTTGCTTTTGTTGATGCCTTTTATGGCGTCAGCACAGACAAGTAGTATCAATGCTTATTCGCCATATTCGATGTATGGTTTGGGAGAGTTGCTCACTCCAGGTTCTGCGCAGATGCGTAGTATGGGTGGCGTAGGTATCGCTGTGCGTAATTATGGTGAGATAAATGTTCTTAATCCAGCAGCTGCGAGTATAGCACCTCAGAAGAGTTTTCTCTTTGATGTGGGCTTTGACGGTACATTCTTTTACAACCAGCAGCCAAAGTATGATGTTAATGGCATTAAGACTTTTGATGCAGTGACAGCATACAATGCTGCAAATATTCACAGTATTGCGCTTACATTCCCTCTTGCAAAGAGTGTGGGCCTATCGTTTAGCATTGCGCCATATAGTAGCGTGGGATACAAGGTAAAGACAACGGATGAGAACGAGGATACTTGGGCCGATATTGGTCGTGTGCGCTATGGTCACGATGGTGAGGGTGATATCAGCCAGGTGAAGCTCTCGTTGGGATGGGCACCATGGCAGAAGTTCTCTGTAGGTGTTGCTGCAAAGTATTACTGGGGTAGTGTGATACGTTCGTACGAGGCTACTGCTACAAATATCATTACTGGTTCTGGAGTCTATGCATCAACTAAGGGCGTAGACAACTATGTGGTGAGTAACATAAAGTTCCAGTTGGGTTTGCAGTGGAGTCCTCTGCAGACAGAGACAAAGAACTTTACTCTCGGTGCTACTTATGATTTCGGTGGTAAGCTACACCCTGAGAAGAAGAGCTATGTGTACACCGATAATGTGATAAATAGCATCAAGGAGAATCCTATTCGTCAAAGAATTGATGCGTTGGAGTTGCGCGTGCCACACGAGTTTGGTGTGGGTATGTTCTTCCGCAATAGAAAGTTGGCGTGGGGTGCTGATTATGTCTATGCGTCGTGGGGTGGTGATAACTCAGGATATGCTGAGAATACAGCACCATCAACCATTGATGTCCGCTATGTAGATACACACACTGTGAAGCTTGGTTTTGAGTTTACGCCTCGTGCAAATGATGTGCGTAGCTACCTTAATCGTATTGCATACCGTGTCGGTGTACGAGCAGGTAATTACTATCAGTCGTTTGGTGGTGAGAAAATTAACACCTTTGCTGTGAGTGCTGGTTTTGGAATGCCTTTGAAAATTTGGGGTATATCTACGATGAATATCGGCTTTGAGTATGGTCGTATGTCGTCGAAGAACTCTATTCAATTAGATGCTAAGAGGGTGGGACTTGTCAAGCAGGAGAGTTTCAAGATTACATTGGGCTTCTCGCTATTCTCAGCCGATACTGCCGACTATTGGTTCGTACAGCAGAAGTACGATTAGTATAACCCATTAGAGTGAGAAACAGAATAAAACTATAAAATTAAAAATTAACTACAATTTATGAAAAGCGTAAAATTTCTTTTGGCTGCCGTAGCGATGTTGGTAGGATTCAACGCAATGGCTCAGGATTTTAGCGATGACAGAGTCTATGGTAAGTGGGGCGCAACTGTTGAGGAGCGTCAGGAGAGTATCCTTGCCAGCAATTACCTTAAGGAGGCTATCGATGCTAAGGATTTCAATCGTGCTGCACACTACTTCCAGCAGCTTTTGGAGAAGTGTCCAGAGGCCTCACAGCAGACCTTTGCTCGTGGTGTGACTATCTACAAGAATAAGGCACAGCGTGCTCGTAGCGTTGAGCAGCGTCGTATGTATATCGACTCTGTACTCTACATCTATGATCAGCGTGTTGTTTACTTTGGTAGCCATGAGAAGAATGGTAAGGATTATATCCTTGATATGAAGGCTCGTGATATGCTCCGTTACTGCACAACAGACCGTCCATTGCTTCGTGCTGGTTTGAAGGATGCTGTAGATGCTGCTATGGAGACTGGTCGTGTTAACCTTGATATCGTTGCTTCATACTACAAGTATCTTTGCGAGGATTTCGAGTATGATGACAATGTAACAAGCGATATTGTACTTACTGAGTATGAGCGTCTCTCTCCATTGTTTGCGGAGGTATCTGCTGAGGATGAGCAGTACAAGGAGATCTTCGAGACAAGCTTCGGTACAAGTGGTGCAGCAAGCTGTGAGAACCTTGAGGCTTTGTTCTCTGCAAAGCTTGAGGCTGACCCAGATAATGTTGCAATTTTGGCTCAGGCTGTAGCACTTATGTCTCGTGCGCAGTGTACAAGCGACTTCTTCTTCGCTTCAACCGAGAAGTATTACGCTGTAAATCCATCATCTGAGACAGCTCTCTTCCTTGCTCAGGGCTTCCAGAACCGTGGCGAGAACGATAAGGCGTTGAAGTATTTGCGTGAGGCATTGGCTGTAGAGGCTGATCCTGCTCGTAAGGAGCCTTTGTATGTTCAGATTGCTCTTATCGAGATTAGCAACCATAACTACAGCGCTGCTGCTGATGCTGCACGTGAGTTGCGTGGTATCAACCCTGAGAATGGTTATGCATACTTTATCCTTGGTCAGTGCTATGCATCAACAACATGTCCAGACGATAAGGTAGGTGGTACAACAGTTTACTGGGCTGCATACGATGCTATGGCACAGGCTGCTAACCTACTTAAGGATGAGCCAGAGGTATTGAAGGCTGCACAGCAGATGATGAATGCTTACCGTGCTGCGTTCCCTCCACAGGAGCAGTGTTTCTTTGCTGAGCTTACAGCAGGTGCACGCTACACTATCACTTGTGGCTTTGCTAAGGGTCAGACAACAACTGTTCGTTACCGTTAAGAGTCTAAGTGTTTAACTGAGGTATGCACTTGAGGATTAAACGATATGCAGTGATAGCACTCTCCGTATTGGGGAGTGCTACATTGCTATTCTCTTGTGGTAAGAAGCCTCAGATTACGACGTACGATAATGAGACTCTGATGACGGAGTCCAGCGAGAACCGCACGATAACAATGATGGAGAATGGTAAGCGTTCATACACCTTTACCTCTCCACTTATGGAGGGTTATAGATTGGCTTCTAACCCATATCAGGAGTTTCGTCGCGGTATCGAAATGACAACTTTTACTGACTCTTTGTCGCTCCCAGAGGTGACCATTACAGCAAATTACGCTATCTATTACGAGTTGCAGAAGCTGTGGGAGGCAAAGGGTAATGTGGTGGTTATACGTCGTGACCGTGAGGAGGGCGATACCACCGTTACAGGACACACTGAGGTATATACGCAGCAGTTGTTCTGGAATGCTACAACAAAGAAAATCTACTCGAACGTAGATACTAAGGTCTTGCAGGCTGATGGCTGGCACTTTGGCGTGGGCTTCGATGCCGATGAAGATTTGAAGAATATTCACTTCCGTAAGTATAGCTCTGAGGTAGAGTTTGATGTTAGTGAGTCGGAGAAGAGTGATACAACCAAGCGAAAGAGTCTCGATGAGAAGATCCAAGAGACTAAGGCTTCGTCAAAGGAGGATGGTAGTGCTGATAGAGATAATAGAGCAGATAGAGATGCTCGCAATAAGGTCCCTGGAAAGCAGAACCCAGCCTTCACATCGCCAAAACAATTGGAGAATAACATTGTGAAACCAGCAGAGACTCTAAAACCTCATGCAGATTTGCAAATTGAGGGAGGCGCAAAACGTCCACTTCCATTAACAAATGATCGCGAGATACGCCCAGATGGTAGACCTATGCGTGGTGCTCAGCAGCAGACTCCCGTAGGTGTCAAATCCTCAAAAGCGGAACTTGACAAAGGTGTGCAGAGGGGTGCTGTGAAGTAATAATGCACAAAACATCAAGATTGATATAGATGGGTGAAGATACTTTATCGATACTTATAACTATAGCCGTGATGCTCGTCTTCTCGGCATTCTTTTCTGGTATGGAGATCGCCTTCTTGGGTCGTAATAGACTCAGGGAGGAGATTGACCGTAAGCAGAATTTTATGTTTAATCATATAGCAGAACTATTTTCTCGTAACTCAAGTAACTATATCACCACCATTCTTGTAGGTAATAACATCGCTCTTGTTGTCTATTCAATGGCGATGTCGAAATTGATGCTTGAGTCGTTTGGGATAGATAATACGCTTTTGCAGACGATTATATCTACGGTCGTTATAATCTTTATTGGAGAGTATATACCAAAGACAGTAGTGCGATATAATCCAAACTTCTATTATCGAATCTTCGCACCTATAATATACCTATTCTATATTATATTATATCCGTTATCGCGTTTTACTACGCTTCTTTCCTATTTGATGCTACGCCTTATGGGTACGCGCGTGGAGAATAGAGAGGAGCCTACGGAGTTTAATCGCGATGACCTTGCGTCGCTTGTGGAGGCGGATAATATAGCGGTGGACGAGGAGGACGAGGAGGATATACGCCTCTTCCAGAATGCCTTAGACTTTGCCGACTTAAGAGTGCGTGACTGTATGATTCAGCGTGTTGATGTTGAGGCTGTAGACCTTGAGACTACCACCGTTGAGGAGCTAACGTCACGTTTTGTTGAGACCAACTACTCGCGTATTTTCGTATGGCACGACACTATTGATAATATCATTGGCTATGTGAACTCAAAGAGCCTCTTTGAGAATCCGCAGTCTATATCCGATATTCTTATCAAGACGATTTATGTTGCCGAGACTATGCCTTTGCAGTCGATGTTGGAGACCTTTACTAAGCGTAAGGCAAGCATCGCTGTGGTTATCGACGAGTATGGTGGCACGGCGGGTATTATCTCGTTGGAGGATGTGTTAGAGCAGATTTTCGGTGAGATTGAGGATGAGCACGATGTTCAGGAGTTGGTAGAAAAGAGCATCGGTGAGCGTGCGTGGCAGTTCTCCTCTCGACTCGAGGTTGAGTATCTTAACGAGGAGTATGAGTTGGGTATCCCAGAGAGTGATGAGTACGATACTTTGGCGGGCTATATCATTGCCGAGCATGGAGCTATTCCGCACGAAGGTGAGGTTCTTGAAACAGAGAAATTTTCGATAAGAATCCTCCGTAGAGAGAGTTCACGTCTTGACCTTGTTGAGGTACATTGTAAATAATTTGCTCTAAATTGATGATATTAAATAAAAAATTACTACCTTTGGGGGTTTGAAAGAAATCAATGACAAAAAATAAATTATTATGGCAACTTTAAACACACTAAGAACCAAGTTCGGCCTAGTACTTTCAATACTTATCGGCCTAGTACTTGTAGCATTTATTCTTGGCGATCAGCTCTCTATGCAGAATCGTGGTGCTGATGTGGCTGAGGATGTAACCGTTATGACGGTAAATGGTGAGGAGGTTAAGGCATCTGAGTATGCTAACTACCTTGAGATGTATCGTGGTGCAAACCTCTCTGAGGATGCAAAGTCTGACTACGCTATGCAGGCAGCAATCTTCAATCTTTACACTCGCCCAGCTCTTGAGGCTGTAGGTTTGGGCGTTGCTGAGGAGGATATCAACGCTTACGCTGGTATTTTTAGTAAGGAGATCGCTACAATGTATCAGATGTATGGTTGGCCAATGGACCAGGTTAAGGTTATGGTACAGAACCAGTGGTCAGCTAACCTCCCAACTATTGATATGAACCTCTCTTATGAGAAGTTTACTAATGCATACGCTGCTGGTAACTACGTAAACCGTCTTGAGGTTGAGGAGGCTATGCGTAATGCAAACTTCACTTTCGATGGTCGCTATGTGATGGTACCTTATAAGGCTATGCCAGAGGTTGAGGTTACAGAGGCTGAAATTGATGCATATTACGAGGCTAACAAGGCTGAGAATAAGAGCTATGGCGCTCGTACATTGCGTTATGTAACATTCGAGATTGCTCCTACCAAGGAGGACTTGAAGGCTGTAGAGGAGCAGGTTATGGCTGCTGATAAGGATGTTAGAGCTGCTAATGGCAATACTGCTGCTATTAAGAAGGCAGTGCGCGCTATCGGTGGTAAGTCTGATACATACAAGCTCTTCAGCAGTCTTGATGCTAAGGTTTCAGAGGCAGTTAAGGCTGGTAACCACTATGGTCCTATTTTCGAGAATAATACTTGGACTGCAAGTTACATTGTTTCAGATGTTAAGGCTCCAGCATCATACGAGTTTGAGGTAGCTACTGTTGAGAATCTCATCGAGGCAAATGAGCTTGCAGAGGCTTTGAAGGCTGTTGATGGCGACTTCACAAAGCTTGAGAAGGCTGTAGAGACTACAACTGACACTCGTGAGATGGCACGTATGAACGAGACTGAGGCTAATAAGTTTATCGGCACTAAGGTTGGTGATATCGTGGTTATCACATATAACAACAAGCAGGCTGTTGCTAAGATTACAAAGCTTGGTGATGTAGATCGTTTCGTGCTTACAGCAGATGTTAACAAGACTGTTAACGCAAGCGAGAAGACAAACAACGATATCGTAAAGAGCGTTGAGGCATTTATGAATGCTGCTGGTAATACTGCAGAGTCTTTCAACGAGGCAGCTAACGCTGCACAGTACCAGGTGCTTACTGGTGTTGCTAACCGTAACGACTATGTTGCAATGCAGGGTCGTGAGCGTGGTGTTCGTGGTATGGATAACTCTCGTAGTGTTGCTATTTGGGCATACGATGCTGAGGTGGGTGCTAAGAAGTACTTCTATGGTGAGAACCTAATCCACGTTGTTATGGTTGCATCTATCGACGAGAATAAGTATGAGTTCAAGAACGCCTTCCTCATCGAGAATACTCTTAAGCGTGACAAGCAGTATGAGGCTATTGCTTCACAGCTTGCTATGGGTGCTACTATTGATGGCGCTGTTGAGGGTAACTTCTCAGGCGTTAAGTTTAGCGATGTATCTGTTGACGGTAAGTTTGAGCCAGCTCTTGTAGGTGCTATCACTCGTAGCCGTGAGGCAGGTGTTGAGACAAAGGTAAAGGGTAATGCTGCAGCATTCGTATTCGTTGTTGATGCTATCAATGGTGAGCTTGATCCTTCAACATTCGATGCTGAGCGCACTCCAGAGATGACACAGCGCGAGAACCAGATGAAGCGTGTTGCTGTTGAGGCAATGACTAAGAAGGCTGATATCAAGGACTTGCGTGGCGAGGGCGAGATTTAATCACTTATGATAAGGGACATCTCTCTGTCCCATTCCAAAGGGTAAACCACTCGGGGCTGTACGTCTTGTACTATCCCCGAGTGGTCTCTTTTGTGATATAACATATCTAACTCCCTCTTATATATAAATTGGTTGCGTGGCTTGGAAAAAAGTGATTGATATCGATTTTTAAGACACAAGAGACGATAACGAAGCAGAGTGTCACCAATTAGACCTATTATCTCTGCTATCTTCACTATCCCTGCACTCTCCAAAATTAATAATCTCGCGTAAAGGACTACTAACGTTTAACTTCTCACTTTTAATTTAATTTGCCCAATTCAAAAATATTGTGTATTTTTGTGCTATATGTTTTCTAAATAAGAAATAGATAATTATATGAAGTTAAAGAATATACCCGTAGGTTATAAAGTTGCGTTGTGGACTATCCTACTTGTTGCTATCGACCAGATTGTTAAGATGCTTGTGCATTTTAATCTTGAGGTGGGGGATAAGGTAGAGGTCTTTTCGTGGTTTAACCTATGTTACATCGAAAATAATGGCTTTGCATTTGGTATGCAGCTTGGATCTGGCGATGGTGCGATAGACTGGGGAAAGCTTATATTAAGCCTCTTCCGTGTGGTTATGATAGGCCTCCTTATCTATGGTATCCGCTATCTCGTAAAGCGTCGCAAGGACGTGCCTAAGGGTGTAATCGTGGGTGCAGTACTTATTCTTGCTGGTGCTATCGGTAATATGGTGGATAGTATGTTCTACGGTATGTTGCTCGATACGCAGGATGCAGGATTCCTTATGGGTAAAGTGGTGGATATGATACACTTGCCACTATTTAAGTGGGAAAATTGTCCTGAGTTTTTGAACTTCTTAGTAGGTAGTGATGGCTACTTCTTTGGCGCGGTGTTTAATGTTGCTGATGCCTATATTTCGGTCGCTGTAGTCTATCTTCTTATCTTCCAGTATAAGTTTTTTAAGTAGGGTAATCTGCTGCCCTGAGTGCTATGAACAGGGTTGAGGAGTTTCTAAATGTGCTTGAGTCGGAGCGTCGCTACTCGCCTCATACGGTGGGTGGCTATCGTCGTGATATCTATGCCTTTTTGGAGTGGTGTGGTGTCGACGCTGATGCTTTCGATGTAGAGTCATTCAAGCGATATGATATAAGCGATTGGGCGGTCTATCTCTTCGAGGCGCGTAAGCTTAAGGCTACGACTGTGAATAGATCGCTTGCCTCGTTGCGCAGTTTCTGGAAGTGGATGCTGAAACAGAGCTACGCCAAAAAGGATGTTGTGAACCCTCTAAAGCAATTTAAGACCCCTAAGCGCCTGCCTACTTATGTTCCTGAAACCCGTATGTCGGATGTTGTCGTGGGGCTTAAAGAGGATATTGCCTCGGATGATATTGTGCGTTTGCGAGATGCTGTTATTATGCTACTTCTCTATACGTGCGGTCTGCGCCTCTCTGAGCTTGTCGATGCAAATGTCGAGGATGTATCCTCCGATTATAGAGCTATCCGTGTGCGTGGTAAGGGTGGCAAGATGCGTATACAGCCGATAGTGAAAAGTGTCGGTGAAGTATTAAAAAAGTATTTTAGTCAAAATTCTTCGCAAAATATTTGCACGGGTCAAAAAAAAGCACTAATTTTATCAAACAAAGGAGAGCGTATTAATCGTAGAGCGGTGCAGCGCATTGTTGATCGTAAGTTAAAGTGCTATGGCATACAGGGTAAGACCTCGCCACATGTGCTTCGCCACACCTTCGCCACACATCTTCTAAATGGTGGGGCAGATCTACGTGAGATACAGGAACTTTTGGGACATAGTGCTCTACGAACGACGCAGGTGTACACGCATACCAATATTGAGTTACTCAAGGAGGTATACCATCAGGCGCATCCGCGTGAGAGTAAAGAGTAGGTAGATAGGACAGTCTGCTACCACGCGAGTAGCGGGCATAATATATAACTTAATACTTTATGACCTATGAACGTACAGATTCAGTCAGTAAAATTCGACGCAGGCAAACAGTTGCTTGACTTCATTCAGAAGAAGATGGATAGATTGGATCGCTTTGTCGATGATAGAGCAGGTGATGTAGAGGTGACTCTACGCCTTGATCCTGACTCAGAGAAGGGTAACAAAGTAGTAGTTGTGCAGCTCCACGTCCCTGGTGGCGACATTCGTGTAGAGGAGCGCGCATTCACCTTCGAGGAAGCGGTTGACAATTCGATGGATATAATTAAGAGGCAGTTGGAGAAGGCTAAGGCTAAGTTCGACAAATAAATAAATTTCTTGTGAATTTCTTGTGATAAGTGGTCATCTGCGACCTCTCAATCATTGCCCCAAATGGGAAATACGCCAAGTATGTCCCATCTGGGGCAATCTCTTTATCGAGGCCACAGCTAACCCCTTCTGACAAGAAATAGGGTTGTGGTGCCCTTAATGTTTATATATCGCTTGTTCCAAGCAAAACTATTACTAATTACTCTCTACTAATTACTAATTATTTATGCCCCTTCTGACAGGAAATTGGGTCGTGTAGGTGGAAAGGTCTGTTCAGTTAAAAGTCTGCGACTTTTTATTAGGGAGTTTAAGGAGATTAGTGAGTCTGTATCAATAAAGCACTAACCTCCCTAAATTCTCTAACTTCCCTAATTTCCCTATGTAAAAAGCCAATGACTTTTAAGTTTTACCTGTCACTTTTTATTCACTCTCATTACTAATTACTATGCAGGCGAGTTTCGCAACACAATATTTGTATGTTTGTGAATAACAGTCTATATTTGTGATGCAATCAATTAATCTCTGGTAATATGAAAAGTGTGATTAAAGTATTGTTGGTGTTGTTGATGCTTCCAGTTGTTGGTTATGCGCAGAGTGATACAACTATACCTAAAAGAGTTAATAATGAGGTGGGTGTAGAGTATGGTGTAGATGTCCCTGTAGGTGTACAAGATGATGTTGCGCGACATAGGGTGGCAATAAACTATGCCACATATACCTATAACAATTTAGGTTTTAGAACGGGACTATCATATATCTTTAGTAGCCCTATTGCAGGCAGTGGGGTGGCTGTGCCATTGCATTTTAGTTGGCGTTCAGGAAGAATGGCTCGTAGTGAGCAGAGTCTTGGTCACTACCATAATGGCCTATTTTATCCTGACACTCCACCTATGACTGACTCAGTTGGGTGGTATATGCTCTCAGAGGCAGCACCTAAACCATCATACTTTGAACTACATGCCGGTATTACGCCATCATGGCAGTGGGGTGAGTATGTAAGTCGTGGTGTCGAGAACTTTGGTCGTGGCATAGCAATAACAGCGGATATTGGCTTAAGACTGATGTGGCCAATAGGTAATTGTAGACTATATGCTGATGTCACATATTATCACTACCTGCCAACACCTATGGTTAAGAGGGTTATGCCTGCATCTGACAACCGTTCTGTGGTCTCTATTGGTGTAGGTTTTTCATATTGCTTTTAGTAGTGATGCAGTTATAAATATACCTCGAATTGTGTAAAATAGAGCGTTGAAGGGGTGTTTGTGGCTGAAATTTATCTATAGGTCACACTCCTTCAACTTTTTTTACTACCTTTGTAGCCGAAAATAGATAGAGTATTTACTTATTTATATATATAATCCCGTATGGCAGGAAGCAACTTTGTAGATTATGTAAAGATATTTGCACGCTCTGGCCACGGTGGTGCTGGCTCATGCCACTTCCGTCGTGAGAAGTTCGTGGCATTCGGTGGCCCAGATGGTGGCGATGGTGGTAAGGGTGGTAGCATCATCCTTCAGGGCGATAGCCAGTATTGGACTCTTATCCACCTAAAGTATAAGCGTCACCAGTTTGCCGAAGATGGCGAGAATGGTCACGGCGCGCGCTCTACAGGTGCTGATGCTAAGGATATCATCATCCCAGTGCCTCTTGGAACTGTTGCAAAGCAGGTCTTTACCGATGAGGAGACAGGAGAAACCTACACAGAGGTTGTGGGCGAGGTAACAGAGCATGGTGAGCAGCTTGTGTTGCTTAAGGGTGGTCGCGGTGGTCTTGGTAACTGGCACTTCCGTACAGCAACAAATCAAACTCCACGCTATGCACAGCCAGGTGAGGAGGGTGCTGAGGGAGCCTTTATCCTCGAGCTTAAGGTGCTTGCTGATGTAGGTCTTGTGGGCTTCCCTAATGCGGGTAAGTCAACGCTCCTATCTGTTGTCTCTGCGGCAAAACCAAAGATTGCAAACTACGCCTTTACGACGCTTGAGCCAAACCTTGGTATCGTCTCTGTTCGTGACGACCACTCATTCGTTATGGCAGATATCCCAGGTATCATCGAGGGTGCGCACGAGGGACGAGGTCTTGGTACTCGCTTCCTTCGTCATATTGAGCGTAACTCTGTGCTACTCTTTATGATACCAGCAGACTCCGACGATATTATTGCTGACTACGATATTCTTCTTGGTGAGCTTACTCAGTACAATCCTGAGCTTCTCGACAAGCAGCGACTACTCGCAATCACAAAGTGTGATATGCTCGACGACGAACTTATCGAACAGATGAAGCAGCACCTTCCAGAGGGCATCGAGACAATATTTATCTCCTCAGTTGCGAATCTAAATATTACTCAGCTTAAGGATATGCTTTGGCGTGCCCTCAACAAGTAATTTCTTGTGATAAGGGGTCATCTTTGACTCTTCAGTCAAACTGGCGAATGGGAAATACGCATAGTATGTCCCATCCGCCAGTTTTCGTGTCAGAGCCAAATCTAACCCCTTCTGACAAGAAATTAATTTCTCACGATAAGGCAGACATCTACTGCCGCTAACAAAAAGTCCCGACAATGAGCAGTACGCAAAGTACAGCCCATCGTCGGGATTTTTGCCGAGCGTTGTATCTGCAGCCTTCTCCTGAGAAATTGGGTTGTGGGGCTAATTAATGTTATATGCGCCGCATCTCACGACTTCTCTTGAGAAATTGGGCTGTGCAACCCTAAATGTTCATATATCGCTTGTCCCAAGCGAAACTATTACTAATTGCTCTCCGCTAATTCCTATTTGCTAATTTCCGTCCTTACAGCACTAATTGCCTAAATTTTCACGCATTACTGTTCTATCTTTAGAAATTATTTGTATATTTGTAAATTCAAATAGGTAACTTTTATGAACAATATACTCAAAATAGGTATTTCGCAGGGTGATACCAATGGTATTGGCTGGGAGATAATTCTTAAAATACTTGCTGACAGCCGTGTTGCGGAGCTATGTACCCCTGTGGTATATGGTTCTACAGCAGCTGCATCATACTACCAGAAGAGTCTTAATGCGGAGGAGTACGAGCGCGTAGCATTCAATGTTGTTGAGCGTGCTGAGGATGCTGAGGATGGTCGTATGAACTTGGTGCAGTGCGGTGCAAAAGAGCTCTCTATTACCCCTGGTAAGCCATCTAAGGCGGGAGGTGAGGCCGCAGCTGCAGCGTTGCTACGAGCTATTGAGGATCTAAAGTCGGGTGTGATTGATGCACTTGTGACGGCTCCTATCGACAAGGAGATGATACAGAGTGAGAAGTTTAACTTCACTGGTCATACAGAGTTCTTGGCTGCCAACCTTGGTGGTGAGCCTCTTATGATTATGACATCGGATTTGATGCGTGTAGGTCTTGCAACTATCCATGTGCCAGTAGCGCAGGTGGCAGAGGGACTATCTAAGGAGCTTATTGTAAGTCGTATCGAGCAGATGAATGCCTCTATGAAGCAGGATTTCGGTGTTGTACGCCCTAAGGTTGCGGTGTTGGCACTTAACCCACACGCGGGCGATGGAGGTTTGCTCGGAGCAGAGGAGAACGATATCATTAAGCCGGCTATCGTAGAGTGCTTTGAGCGCGATATTCTCGCCTTCGGACCATTTGCTGCGGATGGTTTCTTTGCATCAGGTCAGTTCAAGAACTACGATGCCATCCTTGCAATGTATCACGATCAGGGCTTAGCTCCATTTAAGACCTTGACTCCTGATGGAGTGAACTTCACTGCATCGCTTTCGGCAGTGCGTACATCGCCAGACCATGGTGTGGCATATGATATTGCGGGTAAGGGTATTGCTGATGAGCAGTCTATGCGTAATGCTTTGTTCGATGCTATAGATATTGTGCGTCGTCGCAGAGCATGGGTTGAGTGGAATGCCAATCCATTGGAGCACTTCGAGCGCGAGAAGGGACGCGATGTATCGGTAAAGGATTTGCCTGAGCAGGAGCATAATGATTAAGCAATTAGTAATTAGTAATTAGTAGAGAGCAATTTATAAAAATCCAATTTAGTATGACACAGCGAATTAGGGTTATAGTAAGCATTGTTATAAGTGCAGTGTTGCTTGGTTTGGTTGTGGAATATTGCATCAATTGGTGGATGCCTGCAGATGCGTTGGGTTGGATTATATGGGGTGCAATGGCGGTGGCTGGTATTTTGGCTATATGCCGCATCTCAAGCCTTGCAAAGATGTTAGGCAATAAGGATAAAGAGTAAAACAAGGAGTGCAGCTGAGTAGTAATCCGTCTCGTTATTGTGGAGCTACGAAGGCACTCGAAACGATAACAATTAAAAAACGAAGATTAAATTATGGTTAAAGTAACCTTTCCCGATGGCTCAGTAAGAGAGTTTGCCAAGGGAACAACTGCCTTTCAGGTGGCAGAGAGCATCAGCCCTCGTTTAGCTGCTGACTCACTTGCAGCTGAGGTAAATGGCGCAACTGTAGATATGATGCGCGCGATTGACAGTGACTGTACAATCAAATTCTTTAAGTGGGACGACGCAGAGGGTAAGCACGCCTTCTGGCACACCTCATCACACCTCCTTGCTGAGGCTCTTGAGGCGCTATATCCAGGTATTAAGTTCGGTATCGGTCCTGCTATCGACAACGGTTTTTATTACGATGTGGACTCGCCAGTAGCTATCACCGAGGCAGATCTTGAGAAGATTGAGCAGAAGATGGTGGAGCTATCACGCAACAAGGAGGCCTTGGTGCGTACAGAGGTTTCTAAGGCTGATGCCCTTAAGACCTTCACAGAGAAGGGTGACCAGTACAAGGTGGAGCTTATTAGCGATTTGGAGGATGGTACAATCTCGTTCTACACAAATGGTGCATTTACAGACCTTTGCCGTGGTCCACATATTCCAAATACAGGTTATATCAAGGCTATTAAGCTAACCTCTATCGCTGGTGCTTACTGGCGTGGTAACGAGAAGAATAAGATGCTTACCCGTATCTATGGCGTGTCGTTCCCTAAGAAGTCTATGCTCGATGAGTACCTCGTACTCTTGGAGGAGGCAAAGAAGCGTGACCACAGAAAGCTCGGTAAGGATCTTGAGTTGTTTATGTTCTCGCAGCGTGTAGGTCAGGGTCTTCCATTGTGGTTGCCTAAGGGTGCAGAGTTGCGCGACCGTTTGGAGCGTTTCTTGCGCCAGATTCAGAAGGACTATGGCTACCAGCAGGTTATCACCCCACATATCGGTAATAAGGATTTGTATGTGACATCTGGTCACTATGCAAAGTATGGCAAGGATTCGTTCCAGCCTATCCATACTCCATTCGAGGGTGAGGAGTACCTTTTGAAGCCTATGAACTGCCCTCATCACTGTGAGATATATCGTTCTAAGCCACGCTCTTACAAGGATCTTCCTGTTCGTTTGGCAGAGTTCGGTACAGTATATCGTTATGAGCAGTCTGGTGAGTTGCACGGTCTTACACGTGTACGTTCATTCACTCAGGATGATGCTCACCTCTTCGTACGTCCAGATCAGCTTTTGGAGGAGTTCGAGAAGGTTATCGATATCGTATTGTATATCTTCCGCACATTGAAGTTCGAGAACTACACTGCTCAGATTTCATTGCGTGATCCTAACAATAAGGAGAAGTATATCGGTTCTGATGAGAACTGGGAGAAGGCTGAGGGTGCTATTATCCAGGCTTGCGAGGAGAAGGGACTTAAGACTACCGTGGAGCTTGGTGAGGCAGCATTCTATGGTCCTAAGCTTGACTTTATGGTTAAGGATGCTCTTGGTCGTAGCTGGCAGCTTGGTACTATTCAGGTTGACTACAACCTTCCAGAGCGTTTTGACCTTACATACAAGGGCTCAGACGACAAGCTACACCGCCCAATTATGATTCACCGTGCGCCATTCGGCTCTATGGAGCGTTTTGTGGCAGTATTGTTGGAGCATACAGCGGGTAAGTTCCCATTGTGGCTAACACCTGACCAGGTTGTTGTTCTTCCAATTTCGGAGAAGTATAACGACTATGCACACGAGGTGGCTCGTGAGCTTGGTAGAGCAGATGTTCGTACTCAGGTGGATGACAGAAATGAGAAGATCGGTCGTAAGATTCGCGATAACGAGCTTAAGCGTATCCCATACCTACTTATCGTAGGTGAGAAGGAGGCTGAGGAGCGTAAGGTATCTGTACGTGCTCAAGGTGATGGCGACAAGGGTCAGATGACAATCGCTGAGTTTGCAGATTTTATGCGCGATCTTGTAGCTAAGGAGATAGAGGCTAATAAGTAAGCAACTATTTGAAATTAAAATAATTAAGTCTAACTAACAATTAACTAATTTGGCAGGACAATTTCCATTCCGTCCGCGCCCACAGGCGCAGGGGAATACCCAGCAGCAGCAACAGCAGCAACAGCGTGACCAGCGCCAGAATAATGGCCGTCGTCCGCAGCAGGAGAACCCTAATCGTATCAACGACGAGATTACAGCACCTACAGTGCGTGTTGTAGGCGACAATGTTGAGCCTAACCTCGTGTTGCCAATCAAAGAGGCGATACGACTTGCTGATGAGATGGAGCTCGATCTTATCGAGATCTCTCCTAAGGCAGAGCCTCCTGTATGTCGTATTGCCGACTACCAGAAGTTCCTCTATCAGCAGAAGAAGAAGGCAAAGGAGATTAAGGCAAAGCAGGTTAAGGTTGTTATCAAGGAGATCCGTTTTGGTCCTCAGACCGACGACCATGACTACAACTTCAAACTTAAGCATGCCGAGAACTTCCTTAAGGAGGGTGCTAAGGTTAAGGCATACGTATTCTTCCGTGGTCGTTCAATCGTTTTTAAGGAGCAGGGTGAGATTCTTCTTCTCCGTTTCGCAAACGATCTTGAGGAGTATGCTCGCGTAGAGCTTATGCCTAAGCTTGATGGTAAGAAGATGAATATGATTCTTGCACCTAAGTCAAAGAAGTAATTTCTTGTGATAAGTGGTCATCTGCGACCTCTCAATCATTGCCCCAAATGGGAAATACGCTTAGTATGTCCCATCTGGGGCAATTTCTTTATCGAGGCCACATCTAACCCCTTCTCAAAAGAAATTAATTTCTCACGATAAGGCAGACATCTGCTGCCGCTAACAAAAAGTCCCGACAATGGGCAGTACGCCCAAGTACAGCCCATCGTCGGGATTTTTGCCGAGCGTTGTATCTGCAGCCTTTTCCTGAGAAATTGGGTCGTGGGGTTAATTAATGTTAGATGCGCCCTTCTGATAAGAAATTAGATTGTGCGACCCTGAGGGTTTGTGTCTGTTTCGCTTGTGCCAAGCGACAGCTATGCTGAAAGGGCAAAAGGGGCAGAAGCGGCAGAAACAGATTTACTAATTACTAATTTCTCCCTTTGGCCTCTTAGGCCCCTCAGGCCCTTTACTTCCGCTAACGAATTATCTCGCCAATGGGCAGTACACCCAAGTACAGCCCATCGTCTCGAAATTCGCCAAGCGAAAGTATCTAATGGCCAGATGTAACATACTTTACAGTTTTCACCTTTTGTCGTTTAGTTAAAAGGTGTTTATCTCTCCAAAAAAGTCTTTGTTCTCTGCTCTATTTTGAAAATTATTTTGTACCTTTGCATCTATGGACTGCACATACAAATATAATGGTTTAGAGCTTGCCTATAGTATTGAGGGTGAGGGCGATGCCGTAGTTTTGCTACATGGCTGGGGATGTGATAAAAGCATCTGGAAGAGTAGCATCGAGGCGTTGCAGTCTAACTTCCGTGTTGTAGCGATAGATTTTGCAGGCTTTGGTGCAAGCCAAGAGCCAGATTCTGTATGGGGTGTTGAGGAGTATACGCGCTCTGTGGAGGCTTTACTTCGCGAGCGTGGTATCCAGTCTCCAACCCTTGTAGGGCACTCTTTTGGTGGCCGTGTATCTATTCTCTATGCTTCGCGTAACAAAGTGAAGAGTGTAGTTTTGACAGATGCTGCAGGAGTAAAGCCTCGACGTTCGTTTGGTTATTATCGCAAGGTCTATACTTACAAACTTTTGAAGAGGGCGTTGCCTCTACTAATTGGCGATAAGAAGGCGCAGATGCTCCTCGATCAGCGACGTGCAAAGTCGGGTTCGTCGGACTACAATCGAGCTACGCCCATGATGCGCGCCATACTCTCAAAGTGTGTAAATGAGGACTTGTGTGGTGTTATGCCACGCATATCTGCTCCAGTGATGCTCTTCTGGGGTGATAAGGATACAGCAACACCAATTTCAGATGCACATAAGATGGCAAAGCTAATTCCAGATGCAGGTTTGGTGGTTGCCGAGGGTGCTGGTCACTTCGCCTTTTTGGAGCGCCCTGAGTTGTGGCGTGCTTCGTTAATGAACTTTTTAGGATTGAAATAGTATGGTCCTCGAGCATATATTCACCATAATTTGGTTACTCTTTCTGCTCGCCACGATGCGCTATTCGGTGCAGATGTTTCAGCAGAATAGCTACCGTGTGGAGCGATACAATCGTTGGCTACGTTCAACGGGTGAGTGGTATTCGCGTGCCAATATCTTGGCGTTGCTTGCTACGGTAATCTTCATCTTCACCTCGCATGTAGTGGCGTTGAGCATCTTCGCTCTATGGATGTTGGTTATTGGGATAGCTGAGTTCTCGATAAAGTATAAGATTCCTATCGCCTACACGATGCGTGTTAAGCGCCTATTTATCACGCGTCTAATCTTTACATTTGCAGTGGTGGCATTGGTGCATATCTTCGCTGTGGAGTATACCTATGTTGCGATGATGGCACTCTCATTTGACTATTGGACGATACTTGCAAATCTTATAAATCGTCCATTGGAGCAGGCTATATCGCGCTGGTACTATAACGATGCTAAGCGTATGCTTCGTGCGATGCCAAATTTGAAGATTATCGGTGTTACAGGTAGCTTCGGCAAGACCTCGACAAAGCACTTCCTATATCGTGTGCTCTCGGAGAAGTACAATGTATTGATGACACCGGGTAACTTCAATACTACATTGGGCGTTGTGCGCACCGTGCGTGAGCATCTAAAGCCTCACCACGAGGTCTTTATCGTGGAGATGGGTGCCAAGCAGAGGGGTGACATCAAGGAGATATGCGACCTTGTGGAACCAACGATTGGTGTTGTGACCTCGGTGGGTGAGATGCACCTTGAGACCTTTGGCTCGGTAGAGAATGTTGCGTGCACTAAGTTTGAACTAATTGATGCCCTGCCTAAGGGTGGCTTTGGTGTTGTAAATATCGACTCAGAGGCGGCATTAAACTATATCAAGGAGCGTGGCTACAATGTAGCAACATATGCTGTGGAGTGTGAGGAGGCGAAGTTTAGAGCATCAAATATCATCTATTCGGCGACTGAGACGCGCTTCGATGTGGCGCACGAAGGTGGGGTAGATGAGGGCTATGCAACACATATTCTCGGTAGGGGTAATATCCTAAATATCACCGCAGCGTTGGCCGTTGCTGAGCACCTCGGTATTGGTGTTGAGGCGCGCCGTCGTGCTGTGCGACAGATTGAGCAGGTGGAGCACCGCCTAAGTATGCGTCGTAGTGGCGGTATCACAATTCTTGATGATGCCTACAACTCAAATCCTGAGGGTGCGCGTATGGCACTTGAGGTGTTGTCGGGTTTTGCTACCGAGGGTAAGCGCTATGTTGTAACCCCAGGCTTTGTGGAGATGGGGGCAAAGCAGTTTGAGAATAACAAGACCTTTGGTAGCGATATTGCTCGCGCGAAGGTTGATGGAGTATATGTCGTTAACGAGGTTAACCGCGCTGCGATAACCGAGGGCTTGGCAGATGGTGGCTACCCTAATTCGCAGGTGGAGTGCGTAGCATCCTTTGTGGAGGCTATGGCAGCGTTGCAACCTAAACTAAAGGCTGGGGATGTGGTCTTGTATGAAAATGATCTCCCCGACTCGTTTAAGTAATTGATTAAACTATATACAGATGAAGATTAACGTAGGTGTAATTTTTGGTGGTCGCTCAGTAGAGAATGAGATCTCGGTAATCACTGCAGCGCAGACAATGGCGGCAATGAACACAGATAAGTATAACATTGTACCTATCTTTATCTCTAAGGAGGGACGTTGGTATACTGGTGATAAGCTTCGCAATACGGATAACTATCGCGATATGAAGACTCTGCTTCAGTCGGTTGAGGAGGTCTATTTCCGCCCTATCTATGGCGATAACAGCCTCTACAAGGTGCGTAAGCCATTGTTCGGTAGTGACGTTGTGACAAAGATTGATGTTATATTGCCATGTTTGCATGGTACCTCTGGCGAGGATGGTTCATTCCAGGGTATGGTTGAGATGACAGGTATTCCATACGCTTGTCCTAATCCACTGGCTTCGGCAAATGGTATGGATAAGATTACGATGAAGATGATTCTTAAGGAGAGCGGTATCCCTGTTGTGGACTACGCTTGGTTCTCGGATAAGGAGTGGCTTTCGGAGCGTGAAGCGTGCATTGAGCGTTCGGAGGCTCTTAGCTATCCGCTTATCGTGAAGCCTGCGAACCTTGGATCAAGTGTTGGTATCAAGGCTGTTCACAACCGAGAGGAGTTCATAGATGCTGTTGATAACGCTATTAAATACTCTAAGCGTATCATTGTAGAGACCCTTATTGAGAAGCTTAAGGAGATAAACTGCTCGGTGCTTGGTGATTACTACGATTGCGAGGCTTCGGTGTGTGAGGCACCGGTGCGTAGTGGTGAGATTCTAAGCTATGAGGATAAGTATCTTGGTGGGGGTAAGAATAAGCCATCGGAGGGTATGCACTCTACCGTGCGTGAGATTCCTGCTCGTTTGGAGCAGAGTGTTACCGACTTTATCCGTAAGACTGCCTGCGACACATTCCGTGTATTGGCATGTGATGGCGTGTCGCGCATCGATTTTATGATAGACGAGGCTACAGGGGGGATATATGTAAACGAGATCAACACCATCCCAGGTTCGTTGTCGTTCTACCTTTGGGAGGCTACAGGTGTTAAGTTCGATGAGCTTGTAGATCGCCTAATCGCTGTTGCCTTTAAGCGTAAGCGTGATTCAGAGTTTAAGACTACATCTTACTCGGAGAATATCTTCGCTTACCAAGCTAAGCATGGTGCGAAATTAGGAGGTTCTAAGGGCTCAAAGCAGTAATAACTAATATATTATAGAGATGACATCGCTATACGATAATATAATCTTTGGTCCTATACGCTCACGACGTTTGGGACTTTCGTTGGGAGTGAACCTTTTGCCTATCGAGTCGAAGCTGTGTAGCTTTGACTGCATCTATTGCGAGTGTGGCTGGAATGATGAGCACCCAGGTAAGCGTCGTTTTAACGCTCGTGAGGATGTGCGCAATATGCTTGAGGAGACCTTGCAAAAGATGGTCTCGGATGGCACGCCTCCCGATGTTATCACCTTTGCGGGTAATGGAGAGCCTACGATGCACCCTGACTTTGAGAATATCATCGCCGATACCATCGCCCTTCGTGATAAGCACTGCCCAGCGGCTAAGGTCTCGGTACTCTCGAATGCTACGCAGATACACCGTGAGGATGTGCGTCGTGCTCTTTTGCGCGTGGATAACAATATCCTCAAACTCGATTCTGCCTTCGATGATACCGTGCAACTTGTAAACAAGCCTCAGGGTGCATATACTGTTGCTCGTACTGTTGAACTCTTGAAGGCTTTTGATGGTAACCTTATCCTGCAGACGATGTTTCTTCGTGGTGAGTATCTTAGTAAGCGTGTAGATAATACTACAGAGGAGGAGGTTGCAGCGTGGCTTAAGCTCGTTGCTGAGATTCGACCAAAGCAGGTTATGGTCTATTCACTTGACCGCGACACCCCATGCCAGACCCTTGAGAAGGTTGAAAAGGAGGAGTTGCGCGAGATTGCTGCTCGCGTTGAGGCGCTTGGTATTCCTTGCTCGGTAGCATAATTTGAAACAGATAAAACAGAATATAATATGGAATTTGAAGGTAAAGTATTAGAGATTATGCCTCCCGTATCTGGTCAGTCGGCACGTGGTACATGGGAGCGTCAGACAGTGGTGTTCGAGCAGCCTAACAAGCAGTATGGCAAGGAACTCGCTGTTACATTTATGAATAAGGCTCAGGATGTTGCATCGCTTCGTGTCGGTGAAACCTATATCGTTTCATTCGATATCGAGTCACGCAAGTATCAGGATCGTTGGTACACCGATGTTCGCGCATGGCGTGTTCAGCCTACACAGCAGGCTACGCAGCAGCCACCTATGCACGACCTTCCACCTATCCTTGATGAGGCTCCAATGTCGAGTGCGTCTGCAGGTATTATTGACGATATGCCATTCTAATCTTTTTAGACAAAGGGTCTTTATTGACCTCTAAATCATTGCCCCAGATGAAAGATACGTTTAAGTATCTCTCATCTGGGGCAATCTATTTATCGAGGCTAATCCACGGCCTCTTCTACTCAAAGATGCTGAACTCCTCCTTATAGAACTCGCTCTCCATATCTAAGTAGTCCATAACGCTATGGAAGATATGGTAGTGACCAACTTTATCGAGGCTCTTTAGTTGCCTGTGGTTGTCGCCCTGCCATACGATAAATGGAATCTCGGTCTGCTCCTTCGGTGCCATTGATGCCGATACCATACCGTGCATATAGATATTGCTCTCACCAAGGCTCTCGCCGTGGTCGGAGATATAGATCATGGCGCACTCTCTATCCTCCACATCGCGTAGTACCTCTATGACCGAGTGAAGAAGATAGTCCGTATATAGGATTGTGTTGTCGTAGGCGTTGATAAGCTCAGAGCGTTTAGCCTTAGCCATCTCCACAGTTGTACATACTGGGGTGAACTTCTTAAAATCAGCTGGATACTTCTTATAGTACTCTGGGCCGTGGCTTGTGCTTGTGTGGAGCACTATAAGTAGCTTATTATTTGTCGAGCTCTCAATCTCCTCGCGTAATCCCTCCAATAGTATGCCATCATAGCTGCTGTTGGCATCGGGGTATTGTTCCTTGAGTTTTGCGACATTGCGGTACTTCTCAATATGTAGTGGTGGCTCGCCCCAGTTGGCGGTGCGCCATACCACATCCACGCCATTGCGGTACATATAGTTTGGCAAAATTTCGTATAGCTCCTCCACGCGTTTATGATCCAAAATCGCCTTAACAGCCTGTGTGGTAGATGTTGCTGAGGCGTTGGCAATATATGTTGTAACGCTATCTTGCTTTAGAAGAGGGTTTGTCTCGCGCTCGTAGCCATATAGCGAGAAGTTCTCTCTACGCGCAGACTCGCCGATAACAAGTACCATAACAGATGGGGTGTCCGAGGTCAATTGCGCATCAGGAAGTATTATCTCCTTACGGTTGAGCATCATCTGGTGGTGAAAGTGGCGTGCTGTGTTAGCTACATACGACCAAGGTATAATCAGTGAACCAATCTTTGTGGCGTTGCGGTCGATCCAAAGTACATTATTTATATTAAGTAGAGCCATTGCTACCACACCGACAAATGAGATTCCGATACTCTTAGCAAAGGTGCTTTTCTTACCATAGTCGACCTTGCGAAATATGACGTAGAGGGCGGGAAGTACACCAAAGATTATGATGTATATAAACATTCCAAAGGTTATAAAGCCAGAGGCCTCAGAGACGCGGGTGTTAAAGAGGTTGCCCATAACGTCTCGTGTGAGCAACACGTTGGAGCTATTTATAAAGTATATTGCAGCACCATTTGCCAAGAAAGATATAGCCACAATCACACGTCCTACCATACGCAAAGGCTTGATAATGAGCATTGCGAACATAAAGTTGAAGGCAATTAGCAGTACGATAAAGCTAATTACAATCATCATTCCATTAAAACCACTCTCCACGTTGTCAATTACGTAGCTAAATAGTGGTTTGTGGTATGCAATAAGTGTGAATAGGCTTATTGTCATACAAAACCACACAATGCTCAATGGCTTCTTAAACCACTGCTTAATAGATTCTATCTTGTTCTCCATCGTCTTACTATTCTTATGTAAATTACTACTATTATTCCTATAACTAACGCAACAGCGATATTATATAATATTGTTGTGAGTCTGTTTATTGTGCAATGCTCTCTATCGGCTGGCGATGCCATTGTGGCCTTGTCGTAGCGCGCAAAGGCGTTGGTCATAATTATAAGGCTATCGGGGTAGGATACCACAACGCGAGCGTATGGATCGCAGTCGCGTATGCAATACGACATAGTGTCGCTCTCTGTTACGCGCGCAAGTAGGGTGTGGTCCTGACCAATAACCCTTATCTGCTCTGGTGTATGCGATAGCTTTAGATATATCGTGTCGCCTACCAATCCAATATTTTCAATTTTTGGCAGGCTATTGTTCATTTTGCGTTTCACCTCCCAATCTCCATTGCCGTAGTCGGGTACTCGTACGGAGTAGAAGCATCCACTCTCTAGTGTAGCTATAATCTCCTTGGTGGTACATTCATCAGCACCTAAATAACTACATCGTACTGCAAAACGGCTCGACCTATCGGGGTAGTGTAGGTCATCGTTTAATAGTGCGTAGCTGTAGCGACCGGCACTTAGTGCCCAGTCCCAATGCTTATTCTCCAAGTAGGCATCTATACCCGATAGCTCTAAGATATCGTAACCTCCGATTTTTGTTAGTCGTGCGCTATCCAAAAGAGCAGAACGTGAAGGGTGGTTAAGTTGTAAAACTTGGCACTCCTCAGCCAACATATTTAGCTGATATTGTGCCTGCGAAGCAAATATTGGAAATAGAGCATCGAAGCGCATAACACGCTCTGCCCCAATCGCTAATTTATGAAAATTACGCAAGTTATAGCCGTGCTCATAGATGCTAATATCCTGCATCGAGTTGGGATGCGGTGTTATCTCGTTGTGATTTGAGATGCCCACGATATCGTAGCCATAGTCGACATATTTGTCGTAAGTCTCCTTTGCCGTAAAGTCGCACTCGTTTAGTGGCCCATCTACTCTGGTGTGGGTGTGTAGTGAGGTGCGCTTCCACTCTACGTTAGGATTGAACTCAGCATATGGATTGAAGATATCTTTACCTTCAAATGATCTTGGTGGGGCGAAGTCGTATATGGCGGAGAAGCTTGTTGCAGCCACGGCCAGTGCAACTACAAATAGAACGCTTACTAATATTCGCCACGTAAACCTTAATATTTTCGATATTCTATTCATCTACTTTCGTATTTTGATATACATTCGTGTATACACTCTTATATATATTAGGTATAGCGCCTATTTAGAGCTTTATTGAGAACTTCTTAATTCGGGAGTCAAGCATAGTCTCAGGAATGATGCTTTTGATGGCATCGGCGATTATATTTATCATTCGCTCCTTTACAAAATCCTTGCGAACGACAAACGCTACCTCTCTGCCAGGTGTGGGGTTAACCAATTCGCGTACATTCGCTTTTCGTGTGCTGTCGATAAGCGGTAGTTGTAATTCTGGGATGATGGTGTATCCACCATTGTTGTCCACTATGCGTATCAGTGTCTCGATGCTACCTGCAACATATATTGAGATGTTGTTCATATCGCTTATGCAGAATGGAAATTGACCTGTATTTGGACAGTAACTCTCGCCAAGCATCCAGATATTCTCTGCTGTTAGCTCGCCAGTTACCAGTTGCTCCTTGCTGTGGAGACTATCCTCTGGTGATACGTAGGCATAGTATCGTTCGTGGAATATTGGTATCTCCAATAGGCTATCGTCAGCTACGGGTGTAGGTAGAATGGCGATATCAAGCTCTGCGCGGAGTAGTTTCTGTTTTATGGTCTCCACACGCGCCTCTTCAGCGTGGATGTGTATATCGCTATGGTTGTCGCTTATATAGCGAAACATCTGTGGTAGGATAAACGGCGCAATTGTCGATACTGTGCCAAGGCGAATATCTCCTACGGCACACCCTTTGTGTGATGCTACAAGTTCGTTCATCTGTGAAGAGTTGTAGAGGATTACGCGTGCCTGAGCGATAATCTCTTCACCAATAGGTGTTGGGGCTACTGGATGCTGTGTGCGATCGAAAATCGTGACGTCAAGCTCTGCTTCGAGCTTCTGAATAAGTGACGAAAGTGTCGATTGTGTGACGTTGCACGACTCCGCTGCACGTACAAAATGACGATACTTATCCACCGCCACAATATACTCCATCTGTTGTAATGTCATAGTTTATCGGTTTTATCGATACAAAGATAGAAAATATCTGTTTGATTGAACCATATCTTTGTACTATTTTTGCACCAAGAAAATAAAACAACAGTAAAAACTAATTAAAACCGAAATATTATGACAACAAGATTTTATAAATGTGAGATGTGTGGCAATGTAGTAGTAAAGTTGGTAGACTCTAAAGTTCCTATTGTATGCTGTGGCCAGAAGATGCAGGAACTTGTGCCTAATACCGTAGATGCAAGCAACGAGAAACATGTTCCTGTTGTTACCCGCCTTGAGAATAATGTGATTAAGGTCGAGGTCGGCAGTGTTGCGCATCCTATGACCGAGGAGCACCACATAGCCTTTATCTATGTGGAGACTGACAAGGGCGGTGTTAAGGTTGACCTTAGCGATAAGCCTGAGGCGGTGATTGCATTGGGCGATGCCAAACCAATTGCAGTGTACGAGTATTGCAACCTTCACGGGTTGTGGAAGACGGAGCTATAGGATTCTACGCCAAGTATATATTGAGCGCTATCGCGGGGTGTGATGCCTCGCGATAGTTTTTTTTGTTTTTATTGTTTAATTTTTGGTTTAGAGTGTTGTTTTCTGAAACGTTCAACTTTTAGAAATAATTGTAAATTATTTGTGACATCTGTTGTTTTTTAGGATATTTTCACCTATCTTTGTATGAAAATCTTATAGAATTAAAGCAAATAGTGGGTGTGAATTGTTGATGTGCATACCCAGTTGTTTTGTTCTTGGATATAAATTTTTAGGAGTATTTTGTTGAGTATCAGCAGATAGTTGGTTTTTTTGTGAGATCTTCTGTCTGCGGGTTGGTGCTTTGAGATGCTCCCATTGTTGGCCTCCTTATGTCTCCAAATTTTAGGATGGTAAGAGGTCGAAATTGGGATAGAAACAATTTGAACAACTTTTAATAACAAACAATTATTCGCTATGAAAAAAGTTCTTTTTCTTGCTGCCTTGGTGCTTGGTATAGCATCTTGTCAGAAGGACTTTACTGCTGAGAATGAGTCTCGCGGTGAGGTTAGCGTGCAGCTTTCAGTTGCCGCTCCTGAGCTTATTGGTGCTACTCGTACCGATGGTGATGCTCAGAAATTTTTGGATAGTGCCTATGGTGCTATTGATTATCTTGATGGCGCACCTGTAGGTGACGATCGTTGGGATTGGAATAATGTTGACCTTCGTTACTCTATGGAGGTTTACGATGAGACTGACCTTACAACTCCTGTAAAGGATCGTATGGTTATCATCAAGGATAAGTATGAGCCTGTTACATTCGAGCTTCGCCTTATCCCTGGTCGTGAGTACCGTTTCGTTGTATTTGCTGACTTCGTACCAAATGGTGAGGCTGCTAAGACTGTAGATTACAATAATCAGGCTGACCTTGGTCTTCGTCACTATATCGACGGTAATCTTACAAAGATTTCCATCAAGCAGGATGCTGATGCTGACGCTATCAACGATGAGATTGCTGATGCTTACTTCGAGAAGTTCACTTACACTCCATCAAGCTCAAGCTCAAACAAGGCTGATGATGTTGTATTGAAGCGTCCTTACGGTAAGGTGCGTGTTGTTGCTACTGACCTTGCAGATCTTAACCTTAACGTAGAGCCTAAGTATGTTGAGATTACTTATATCAACAGTGTTGTTCCTACAACTTTCAATGCTGTGGAGGGTACAGTGGGCACTGAGAAATCGAACAAGATCTATGGCTATGAACTTGTTGATAACATCCGCGATAACCGTGCTTCACACGTTTACAACGCTGGTTACGATGCGTTGGTTACAAAGAATGTTTATGGTGAGGATCGCGCTTCACACTTGACATTGTTCACTGACTACATTCTTGCAACTGATACTCATAGCCCTATTAGCTTCCAGATGACTGTATACGATGATGCAGCTCATCAAAATCCTATCAAGACTGTAGATTTCAATACTAACATCCCTATTCAGCGTAACCACTTGACAACTATCATCGGTAATGTGATGACTGCTAACACTGAGTTCACAGTTACTATCGACGATAACTTCGCTAACGCTGATGATGTTGAGAAGGAGCCTTGGTATATGGAGATTTGGGATGGTAAGTCACAGACTGAGCCTGAGGTAACTGTTGACCAGGCAACTGGTGAGACTGTTGCTATTATCGATCAGCCATCTGACCTCGCTTGGTTGGCAGCATACGTAAACGGCACTCTTGAGACTCCATCTACTTTCGCAACACGTGCAGCTCAGCAGATCAACTTCGTTCTTGCTGCTAACATCGACCTTGGTAACCAGCCATGGACTCCAATCGGTACAGAAGAGAACAACTTTGTTGGCATATTCGACGGTAACGGTTACTCAATCAGTAATCTAAACATCGTTGAGGCTGAGGCTAAGGAGGGTAAGGCTTACATGGGCTTCTTCGGTTATGCTAAGAACGCTACTATCAAGAACGTAGTATTCCAGAACGTATATGTTAATATCCCTTGCTTGGATATCGACCACAGCCAGGGTCACATCGGTGCAGTTGTAGGTTCTTTGGAGGGTACATCTACTATTGAGAACGTAACTGTTAAGGGTGATGTTAAGGTTGAGGCTACAACTACTGCTAACGGTGCAAGCCGTGTTGCTGTTGTTGCTGGTGGTAACTCTTACGGTAACGTAACAATGAAGAATGTACACGTTGTTGCTAACGAGGGTAGCTACCTTAAGGCTAACAACAACGTAGGTGCTCTTGCAGGTCAGTTGCAGGGTAAGTGTGTATTTGAGGACTGCTCTTCAAATATCGACGTGACTGGTACTAAGTTCTTCGCTGGTGGTATCATCGGTCTTGCTGCTGGTGACCAGGTATTCACAAACTGCCACACTACTGGTAACATCACAATCACTGCAGGTCGCGAGGGTCGTGGTCACGACCACTACCGTGTAGGTGGTATCGCTGGTGGTTGGTCAGACGGTGCAAAGAATGTTTGTACACTTAACGGCTGTTCTTACACTGGTGAGCTTTCTGGTACTAACGCAGATGGTTCTGTAGTAGATGTATTTGACTATGCAGGTTATGTTGGTCGTGGTTACACTTTGAATGGTTGCCAGGGTAGCAAGGTTGTTATCGATGGCGTTGAGTACGTTCAGGCTTACAACACAGCTGCTGAGGCTGGTATCTACTATGTTAACGGTGAGTTGATTCTCAATAACGCTGCTGCTCTTAAGCTCGTTGCTTCAAAGGTAAACAATGGCGTTGATTATTTTGAGGGTGTAACCGTTAAGCTTGGCGCTAACATCGATCTTAACAACGAGGAGTGGGCTCCTATCGGTTCTGCATACGCAGATCATGGCTTTATGGGTAACTTCGACGGTAATGGCTTTGTTGTTAAGAACTTGAAGATGACTGAGCTTGCTCTTGATGCTGATAACTATGCTTACGCTGGTTTCTTCGGTGTAACTGAGGGTACTGATAAGGATAATCAGAACTATATCAAGAACCTTACAATTGAGAACGTAACTATCTCTACTGAGGGCCATATCGCTGCTGCTGCTGTTGCTTATCCATACTATACTGCTTTGGAGAACATTAAGGTACAGGGTGATGTATCTATCAAGGGTGGTGACTATACTTCAGGTGTATTGGCTTACACTCGTCGTTGCGTTGACGCGAAGAATATCTCTATCGAGGCTAAAGAGGGTTCTGTAATCGAGGGTAATAAGACTATTGGTGGTGTTATCTCAGATATTCAGATGAATGGTGGTTTGACTGCAAACTACTCAAACTTCAAGGCTGAGAACTTGACTATTAAGGGTGTTATGAACGTTGGTGGTATCTCTGGTATCATTTCAAAGCAGACTCTTAATGGTGCAACTGTAAAGAATGTAACTATTGTTTGTGATGACGTTCGCAAGGGTATTGTTGCAGGTTCACTTGGCGATAAGTCTGCTATTGAGAATGTTGTATACGAGAATGTTACAGGTGCAACTCGTATCATCGGTGCAACATATGGTGATGGCGCTATCGTAGTAGCTAATGCTAATGACTTGATTGAGGCTCTTGAGAATGGTAAGGATGTATATCTTTTCAACGACATTACAATTGATCCTGCAAATATGAGCAATGCTTATGGTAAGACTGGTATCAATGTAAAGAATGGTCAGACAATCAACGGTGGTGGTCACACTCTAAACATTAACGGTGCTGGTGGTACTTGGGATTCAGGTATTGCTACTACTGGTGGTCTTATTAAGAACCTTACAGTTACAGGTTCATTCCGTGGTATCTTCATTAAGAGCGGTGAGTACACAGAGAAGGTTGTTTTGGAGAATGTAACAATTACCGGTACAACTTACACTATTAGCTGCGACCAGGGTAAGTACCAGGGTATCGAGGCTAAGAATTGTACTTTCAACGGTTGGACATCATTCGCTAAGACTGCTGGCGAGGCTAAGTTTGTAAACTGCTCATTCGGTGAGGGTTCAGGCTACAAGTACTGCCGTCCATACTCTAACACAGAGTTCGTAGGTTGTACTTTCTGCCCAGGTTATACAGTTGATACAACTCGTGCAACTATTACTTTCACAGATTGTATTTGGGAGGAGTAATTATAAACTCGTTTAATAATAATGCGCTCGACCACACGGTCGGGCGCATTATTTTTATGCTTCGTTTTGGGTGTATACCTATATTATATATATTATTAATATCGTTAACCTCCTTAAATTCGCCAATTTCGCTACAATTGCATATTAATTTTGTGGTGCTAAAAATGTGTTAACTTATTGTCTGATAGGTAATTAATCTTTTCGCTAAAAAAAAAGAGGGGAGATGAATTTGTATCTTTGTAAAAATATGTATCTTTGCAGGCCCGAAAGAGTGTTTTCGGGAATGGATTACAATAAATTAAGTATTAACTAAACTTTTAACAAAGTGGATTCAAAGAGTTACAAGACTATCTCGGTCAAGGCAGAGGACGCTCAGAAGGAGTGGTTCGTGATTGACGCTACGAACGAGATTTTGGGACGTCTTGCATCGCAGGTGGCTAAGATCCTCCGCGGCAAGAACAAGCCAAGCTACACCCCACACACAAACTGCGGTGACTACGTTATCGTAATCAACGCTGATAAGGTGAAGCTTACTGGCGCTAAGATGACCGATAAGGTCTATACACGTTACACCGGTTTCCCTGGTGGTCAGCGTTTCGCTACTCCAGCTGATTTCTTGACAACAGACAAGAAGCCTCAGTTCGTTGTAGAGCACGCAGTACGCGGTATGTTGCCTAAGACTCGCTTGGGTGAGGCAATCATGAAGAATTTGAAGGTTTATGCTGGCGCTGAGCATCCTCACGCTGCACAGAACCCAAAGGAGATTAAGTTAAACGAGATTAAGTAAGAATTATGGAAGTTGTAAACACCGTAGGTCGCCGTAAGGCTGCTGTTGCTCGCGTATTCGTGAAGCCAGGTACTGGTAAGATTACAGTTAACCATAAGGAGCTTGAGGTTTATTTCCCATTGCACATTCTTCAGTATGAGGTTAAGCAGCCTTTGTTGGTTACTAACACATTGGAGAACTACGACGTTATGATTAACCTCGTAGGTGGTGGTATCAAGGGTCAGGCTGAGGCAGCACGTATGGGTATCGCTCGTGCACTTTGCCAGATCGATGCGGAGATGCGTCCTGTTTTGAAGAAGAACGGCTTCCTTATGCGTGACTCACGTGAGGTTGAGCGTAAGAAGCCAGGTCAGCCAGGCGCACGTCGTAAGTTCCAGTTCTCTAAGCGTTAATCCGCCGAGGAAACCTGCTTTCGACAAAGCACAATCGAGGTTCAAAACTGCGTGGACCACACCTATATACTTATATGTCGCGTAAGCGATGGCGGTATTCAGCTTTGTGCTAACAGCTGTAGCCGCAGGGTGAGCTGCTACGATGGTTGCCCGATTGCGAACAAACCTTCGAGAACTAAACTAATGCTACTCGTAGGTTGATTAAAGAGTAAAAAACAAAAAAAAACAAAAAAGAAAATGGCACGTACAGATTTTAATACACTTTTGGAGGCTGGTGTACATTTTGGTCACTTGAAGCGCAAGTGGTGTCCAAAAATGGCTCCATATATCTTCATGGAGAAGAACGGCATCCACATCATCGATCTTCACAAGACAGCTATTAAGCTTGATGAGGCAGCTGCAGCATTGAAGCAGATCGTTAAGAGCGGTCGTCGCGTATTGTTCGTAGCAACTAAGAAGCAGGCTAAGGAGATCGTTGCAGAGAAGGTAGCAGCCGTAGGTATGCCTTACGTTACTGAGCGTTGGGCTGGCGGTATGCTTACAAACTTCCCAACTATACGTAAGGCCGTTAAGAAGATGGCTACCATCGATAAGATGACCAACGACGGCACTTTCGACAATTTCTCAAAGCGTGAGAAGCTTCAGATCGCTCGTCAGCGTGCGAAGCTCGAGAAGAACCTTGGTTCTATCGCTGACCTTAACCGTCTTCCAGCTGCTTTGTTCGTTATCGACGTTCAGAAGGAGCAGAACGCTGTTAAGGAGGCTAAGCGTTTGAGCATCCCAGTATTTGCTATGGTTGATACTTGTTGTGATCCTACCGACATTGATTATGTAATTCCAGCAAATGATGATGCTCAGAAGTCTATCGCTACTATCCTTGATGTAGTATGCGGTGCTATCGCTGAGGGTGCTGAGGAGCGCAAGCTCGAGAAGGAGAAGGAGGCTCAGGAGGCTGAGGCTCAGGAGGGCGCAAAGCAGGCAAAGCCACGCATTAAGAAGTCTGTAAAGGCATCTGTAGATGCTGAGGAGGCTACTGTTGCTGAGGTTGTTGCTGCTACAGAGGCTAAGGAGGAGTAATCCCCCAAAAATTCTCACTGCCTAAGAGGCAAACATCTACCGAGTGCGGGTAGGCATAGGCCCGCTCGCCTCGGTTTTTTACTAAGATTATTAACGAATTAAAAGATTACAAATATGGAAATCAAAGCAGCTGATGTAATGAAGCTCCGTAAGATGACCGGTGCTGGTATGATGGACTGCAAGAAGGCTCTTCAGGAGGCTGAGGGCGATTTTGAGCGCGCTAAGGATATTATCCGTGAGAAGGGTAAGCTCGTTGTTGCTAAGCGTTCAGACCGTACTGCTACTGAGGGTGTTGTAGTAACTAAGATTGTAGGCGAGAAGGCATACATCCTTTGCCTTGCTTGCGAGACTGACTTCGTAGCTCAGAATGTTGAGTTCGGTGCTTCTGCAGAGGCTATCTTGGAGATCGCTGTTGCAGCTGATGCAGCTGATAGCGAGGCTCTAATGGCTGTTAAGAACGCTGAGGGCCACACTGTAGAGGAGATGGTTACTGAGAAGTCTGGTCAGACAGGTGAGAAGGTAGAGATCGCTTACTATGGTCGTATCGAGGCTCCTTACTGCGTAGCTTACGTTCACTTCAACAAGAAGCTTGGTACTGTACTTGGTTTCAACAAGGCTATCGACGAGGAGGCAGCTCGCAAGGTTGCAATGCAGGCAACTGCAATGGCTCCACTTTCAATCGACGAGAACGACTGCCCAGCAGATGTTGTTGAGAAGGAGAAGGCTATCCAGATGGAGATGATGAAGCAGGATCCTAAGAACGCTAACAAGCCAGATGCAATCCTTGAGAAGATCGCTGAGGGTAAGATGCGTAAGTTCTACGAGGAGAACACACTTCTTAACCAGGCTGTTGTAGGTGAGAAGGAGTCTATCCGCGAGTTTATCCAGAAGGCAGACAAGGAGGCTACTGTTGTAGCTTACAAGCGTTTTGCTCTTGAGGCATAATTTCTTGTGATAAGGGGCATATCTTTGTCCCATCCCAAAAAGTAAGAGGTCTGAGGCTGTACGTTTAAGTACTATCCTCAGACCTCTTCTTTTGCGATAGAACAAATCTGACCCCTTCTGACAAGAAATAGGGTTATGCTTCTCATTAAGCTGGAATTGCTCTTCTGACAAGAATTCGGTGGTGCAAACTACAAAGTTAGTTCCGTCGCAATCGAACGGCTAAGCTAACAACAAAAAAACTGAAAAGTATGGTGCGCTTTGCATAAGTTATATATGCGTCGCAGACACCTTACTTTTCAGTTTTCAGTTTTCAGTTTTTACCTTTAATCTCTATTGCCGAGGATTCTGAGAAGATATAAGAAGAGGTTGACAAAGTCCAAGTAGAGTGTCAATGCGCCGAAGAGAGCAATCTTGTGTCCCATCTCATCTGCTGCGCCATAGTTTGTAACCATACTCTTAATCTTCTGTGTATCGAAAGCTGTAAGACCTACAAAGATTAGTACGCCAACGTAACTAATAACCCAGTATAGTGTCTCTGAGCCGAGGAAGATATTTACTATAGTAGCGATAATAAGACCGATAAGGGCCATAAAGAGAATGCTACCAATACGCGATAGGTCGATACGTGTGACAAAGCCTATGATGCTCATCGCAAGGAATGTACCTGCTGTGATAAAGAAGGTTGAAGCGATAGACTCCATCGTGTAAACCAAGAATATCGACGACATAGTAACACCCATAAGTGCTGAGTATAGGATGAAGAGCAGTGTCGCAGAGGTCATCGACATCTTATCCAAGCGTGCTGATATCCAAATAACAAGACCGAACTGAGCGATAAGGGTTATCCACATCAATGATGAATTTGTGTACATCATCTCCCAAAATAGGCTTGACGTCGATAGAAAGTAAGCTACAAGACCTGTTACAGAGAGGGCAGCAGCCATCTGTAAGTATACACTTTTTAGGAGAGTACTTGCAGCGCTTGATGTTGCGCTCTGGTGTGTAGAAACAAAGTTAGCCATAATGAAAATTGTGAATGTTATTAAGAGTAGCCCCTCCGAGACTCGAACTCGGATCTAAGGTTTAGGAAACCTTCGTTCTATCCCTTGAACTAAAGGGCCGTATCAATTATGCAAATATAGCAAACATTTTGCAAAAAACAATCATCAACTCCTAAAATGAACTGTTACTACTCTATTTTTTCTTGTTGTGAGATGGTCATACTCGCAAAATGGAAAAATTTTCACGATAATTTTGCCTGTGTTATATATAATATAACTATCATTAAATCAATGTTATACATTGGATGTAGTGGTGGTGGTAAAAAAAATGTCATTAGAAAATTGGTTAAAAGTTTCTACGGCTAACAAAAAAGGTGTATATTTGCATCATTAAGGGAGACTTTCAAAACAGAAATTTTTATGTTGGAAAGAAATTTAATTAAGATTTACGAGCAGAGCTTCCGCGAGAATCGCGAGATGTCGGCTCTTACAGATTACTTCAAGGGTGAGACATTCTCATACTATGAGGTAGCTAAGGAGGTTGCAAAGGTGCACCTCATCTTCAAGGAGATTGGTATTGAGAGGGGTGATAAGATTGCTCTTATTGGTCGCAATAACACACGCTGGTGTATCAGTTACATCGCTACAATCACCTATGGTGCTGTAATTGTGCCTATCCTTCAGGACTTCAATCCAAATGATGTTATCAATATTGTAAACCACTCTGAGAGTAGACTTTTATTCTTGGGAGATAACTATTGGGATGATATAGAGGGCGATCAGATTCCAAACATTGAGGCTGTATTCTCGCTTACTGACTTCCATGTTATCTATGAGCGCGAGGGAAATAAGATTACAAACTATACAAAGAATATTGTATCGCACTATCGTCAGGCATACCCTCGTGGCTTTAGCTCAGATGATATCAAGTACCCAGAGGTGCCAAACGATGCAATATGCCTTCTTAACTACACATCTGGTACTACCGGTTCATCAAAGGGCGTTATGCTCTCTGTAAACAACCTTAGCGGTAACATCGGTTTCGCTATGGATATGGTAGATCCAGATTCTGGTTTGCACTTCTTCCGTAAGGGCGGTCGTACATTGTCGTTCCTACCTTTGGCCCACGCCTTTGGTTGCTCGTTCGACTTCCTTGCGCCTTTGGCATGTGGTGCTCACATCACACTCCTTGGTCGTATTCCTTCTCCAAAGATTCTCGTAGAGGCAATGAAGGTGACACAGCCAAACATCGTGTGCTCAGTGCCTATGATTCTTGAGAAGGTGTATCGTAAGAGCATCCTCCCACTTTTGGAGAAGAAGCCTATGAGTATCGCAATGCGTATCCCATTCATCAATACAGCTATCTACTCAACAATCAAGTCTCGCCTTATCGAGCAGTTTGGAGGTTGTGTTGAGGCGTTTATCGTGGGTGGTGCAGCTCTTAATAAGGAGACTGAGGACTTCCTTCGCCTTATCAAGTTCCCAATTACTGTCGGTTATGGTATGACTGAGTGTGCTCCACTTATCAGCTTCGAGCTACCACAGCTCTTCAAGGCTGGCTCATGTGGACGTATCCTTCCAAAGGAGCTCCTCGAGGCTAAGATTCTTTCACGCGATCCTCAGAATATCCCTGGTGAGTTGTTGGTACGTGGTGAGCACGTTATGTTGGGTTACTACAAAAACGAGGAGGCTACACGAGCTGTACTTGACGAGGATGGCTGGCTACATACTGGCGATATGTGTACTATGGATGAGGATGGTACTCTCTATATCCGTGGTCGTTGCAAGACTATGATTCTCTCAGGCTCAGGTCAGAACATCTACCCAGAGGAGATTGAGGCTCGTCTTAACAACCTTTACCTTGTTGGAGAGTCACTCATTATCGAGAATAATGGTAAGCTTACAGCCCTTGTTGTTCCTGACTACGATCTTGCTAATGCTGAGGGTATCAACCTCGACAATCTTCAGGAGATTATGAACAACAACCTTCAGGAGCTTAATACTATGGTTGCATCATACGAGAAGGTCTCTAACATCGTTATCCACCGTGAGGAGTTCCTAAAGACGCCAAAGCGTAGTATTAAGCGTTATCTATATAGTGCTGAGCGCCTTGGCCTATCATAATTTGTTGTGATAGTGGCGCATCTGCGACGCTTCAGTCAAAAGCCCAAATGGGAAATACGTGAAAGTATGTCCCATCTGGGCTTTTTCGTGTCAGCGCCACATCTGCACCACTCTGACAACAAATTAGGTCGTGGTTCTAATCGAGGTTGTATTTGCGACGCTTCAGTCAAAAGCCCAAATGGGAAATACGTGAAAGTATGTCCCATCTGGGCTTTTTCGTGTCAGCGCCACATCTGACCCCTTCTGACAAGAAATTAGGTTGTGCTATAAATAAAGTGAAAACTTAAAAGTAAGGTATGCTTCGCATAAGTTTTATAAATATGCGTCGCAGACACCATACTTTTCAGTTTTCAGTTTTCAGTTTTTACCTTTCACTTTACATTAGTACATCGTACTGATGCAACATCGCGCCAGCCAAGAAGTAAATCCTTTGTAGCGAGGCGCTTTTTGCCTGCAAGCTGAACATCATCAATATACAACCAGCCGTCGGCACAAGCAATGGCGATATAGCTCTTGCCATCAGTGCGGATAGTGCCGGCAGGGCTATTCATAGTGCACTTCTCGATATGTGATGCGAAGATCTTTATTGATCCACATTCCACGCCATCGCGATAAAGTGGTGTCCATGCTGCTGGGTATGGAGAGAGGCCGCGAACGATATTGTGTACTCTCTCAACGTCGTTATTCCAATCGATACGGCAGTCATCCTTAAAAATCTTAGGCGCTGGCTTAAGGGTATTCTCGTCGATATGCATCTGCTCCACTGTTGTGTAGTTGCCCGAAGCGAGCTTATCCACGGTTTTAGTAACAAGCTCCGCACCAATCATCATCAACTTGTCGTAGAGCGTGCCGATATTATCCTCTGGAAGAATATCTACGGCTGTTTGCTCTATAATAGCACCCTTGTCGATTTCATGGTTAAGCAAGAAGGTTGTAACGCCCGTCCGTTTCTCGCCATTCATAATGGCCCAATTTATGGGAGCTGCACCGCGATACTCTGGAAGTAGTGACGCGTGGAGGTTGAATGTGCCGAGCTTTGGCATTCCCCACACAACTTCTGGAAGCATACGGAAAGCGATAACAACGCCCAAGTCTGGGTTGTAGCCACGTAGCGCTGCGAGGAACTCCTCGTCGCGGAGCTTCTCGGGCTGGAGAATAGGAAGACCTAACTCCGTAGCAACAACCTTAACATCGCTCTGGTGTAGCTTCTGTCCACGTCCCGCAGGTTTATCGGGTGTGGTGACTACTGCCACAATATTGTATCCATCTGCCACAAGCTTGCGCAACGACGTAGCTGCAAACTCAGGCGTTCCCATAAATACTATTCTTAGACCTTTAGCCTCCATTATATCTTGTGTTTATTCTTTTTCTTTGGTTTAAGCCATTTAGGTATACGTTTCGTTATCGAGCGACGCAGTTTGCGAAGTCGTACATCATACCAATCCATATCGAGTAGCGATGTGTCGTGTGTAGCCTTGCGTAGCAGGTAGATGGCGATAGGGGAGAGTAGTACCATTGGGAACCACATACCAATAGTAGCCTCCAATGTACCCTCCTTAACCATCTTCTCACCAGGGATGCTGATGATGTAGTATATTACGAAGAAGATGACCGAAATAACGATAGGGGTACCCAAACCACCCTTCTTGATGATGGCACCAAGCGATGCACCGATAATAAAGAAGATGATGATAAGTACTGGAAGTGTAAACTTGCGATGCCACTCCACCTCGGCAAGATATAGCTGTGTGATTGTAGTCTTTGAAGAGTACTCATCGAAGCTATATACACCTTGCGCTGAGCGCGAAGAGTTGAGAGCCATAGAGTATATCTTTGCGTGCTGGCGCATAGAGACACTCTTTAGCGAATCGTAGAAGTTAAACGCCTTATACTCTGAACGGTTGAATCGAAGAGAGTCGTTAGGGAGGATTGTGGTGTCGCGAACGAAGATATCGTTCTTGAGCATTGGGACATATGCCGATAGAGAGTTCTCGTCGATGGTCATCTGCAACGAGTCCATAAGTACCTCAAGCTCGCTTATATTTCGTGTTTGCGACTCGGTGAACAGCGTATTTCTCTCGGTGTTCGTCCCCATCTCCTCGATAGGGAATGTGCCATCCTGACGGACAAATTTGTGCTCACGCATAGTATTACGGTCATACCACTGTGAATTTCGAGTGTGTTCGTAGGTTTGACCATTGAATAGTGTCACATACAAATATGCCTTATCATCCGACATACGGATATATCCAGAGTCTGCCAAGGTGGTTGTCATATTACCATTCTCAGCGCGGGTGTCGTATATGAGCACATTGTGAAGAAGCTGTGTCTTAGGATCTTGATGCTGTACGCGGATACTCATATTGGGTATGCCGTTGAAGAACATACCATCTTGGAATTTAAGCTCCTGACGTTGCTCGCGAACATCATACAATATATCGTACATACGGCCATTGGTGTATGGCACAAGGTTGTTCGATATAAAGAAACTACCGATAGATACAAGACCTACCACAACAAGCATAGGGCGGAGTATGCGCATAAGCGATAGACCTGCCGACTTCATTGCCAGTAGCTCGAAGTTTTCGCCAAGATTACCCATGGTCATAATTGCAGATAGTAGCATTGCAAGTGGTAGACCGAGTGGAATCATATTTATCGAACCGCATATAAAGAGCTCACTAATGGTGCTTAATGCGAGTCCTTTACCTGTAAGTTCGTCGATATAACGCCATACGAAATTCATCATCAGTACAAACTGTACGATGAAGAATATGGCTAACAATGGACCTACATAGGCCTTGAGAACAAGTTTATGTATCTTTTTCATAAAGTAGTCGCTCTACGATGCCACAAAGTTAATAGTTTTACTCCAATAAGTAGTAAAACAAGGATAAATATTATGCAACTTCCTGTAGGTATATCATACTCATAGCTGAGTATGAAACCCAAAATATTGCCCACAACAGCGATAATGGCTGATAGTGGAGTAATTCGTCGGAAGTCCTTGGTAATGGTATTTGCGATAACCGTTGGTATAGTTATTAGCGATAGTAGTAAGATGATACCCATCACCTTGATTGATAGCACTATGGCGATAGCGATAACAACAGCCATAATATAGGCTATGAGCGATGTGTTAACACCTTGACTCTTAGCATACTCCTCGTCGAATGTTATGTACATTAATTTACGTAGCCATACGATACAACCAATGATTAGCACCACTGTAAGAATGCTTAGCCAGATGATGTTCTGAGGAGAGACAAGAAGAATATTGCCAAATAGATAGCTCGTTAAGTCGGTAGCATATCCTGGACGTAACGACATAAAGAGTGCGCCAATAGCCATACCCATACTCCAGATAATGCCTACTACAGAGTCCTCACGAATACCTCCGCGTCGTGAAGCAAACTCAATGCCTATGGAGGATATTGAGGCAAATGATAGAGCTCCAAGAAGTGGATCAATGCCAGCATATAGCGCAATACCTAAACCTCCGAACGAAGCGTGTGTGATGCCACTACTGAGGAATACAATGCGGCGCGTAACGATATAACTACCTACAATACCGCATGTTATACCCGATAGTATCGAGGCAATAAATGCATTTGTTAAGAAGTCATACTCAAATATGTTCGCTATAATACTCATACCATTGCTATAAGACCGCAAATTTACTTTTTTTTGTAATACAATGAAAACTTTTTCTTAGTTTCGTATAACTTTTTGTAACTTCGCCCCGTAAGTATTGTAACAAATAGTGAAAATGGAGCAAAAAAGGGTAAGTTTTCATACTTTAGGTTGTAAACTCAACTACTCAGAGTCGTCGACATTGGCGCGTGAGTTTGAGCGTGGAGGATATCTCCGTGTTGAGTCTTCGGAGCCTACCGATGTGGCGGTTATAAATAGCTGTTCGGTAACGGAGCACGCCGACAAAAAGTGTAGAAACATCATTCGTAAGATACATCGTCGCAATCCTAATGCAATTATCGCTGTAACAGGTTGTTATGCACAGCTGAAACCTAATGATATTGCCGCTATTGAGGGTGTCGATTTGGTGCTTAGCAATAACGACAAGGGTGATCTTTATCGTCGTGTTGAGGAGTTAAAGCAGCGTGGAGAAGCAGAGGTTTATAGCTGTTCGGTAGAGGATATAAAGCGCTTCTTTCCAGCCTATTCGTCAGCCGATAGAACACGCTCGTTTCTAAAGGTTCAGGATGGCTGCGACTATAAGTGTGCCTACTGCACGATACACTATGCGCGTGGCTCAAGTCGTAATATTCCTATTGCCGATATTGTTGCTGAGGCTGAGGAGATTGCAGCATTGGGGCAGCGTGAGATTGTTATCACAGGTATTAATACGGGTGATTTTGGTAGGACTACGGGTGAGAAGTTTATCGATTTGTTAAAGGCGCTGGATAGGGTAGAGGGTATTGATAGATATCGCATATCGAGTATTGAACCAAACCTTATCACAGATGAGATAATCGAATTTTGTGCTTCGTCGCCAAAGTTTGTTCCTCACTTCCATATACCGTTGCAGAGTGGCTCTACGCGTATTCTTGGTCTTATGCGTCGTCGATATACTGCGGATAAGTATCGTGAGCGCATAGCAAAAATTAGAGAGCTTATGCCCGATGCCTTCCTTGGTGTTGATGTTATTGTTGGCTTTCCTGGAGAGAGTGAAGAGGACTTTCTTCAGACGTATAATCTTTTAGAGGAGGTGGGTGCCTCTTTTTTGCATATCTTCCCATTTTCGGAGCGTGCTGGAACACCTGCTGTTACTATGCCAAATAAGGTTCAGTCGCGTATCTCTACGGAGCGTGTTGCACGTCTTGAGCAGTTGAGTGCAAGATTGCATAAAGCCTTTAGTGAGAAGTATTTAGGTCAGGTGCGTGAGGTGCTATTTGAGAGTACCGACCGAAGCGGTAGGATGTATGGTTATACCGACAACTATTTGCGTGTTTCGGTGCCATACAATACCGAGTATATCAACCAAATTTGCAAGGTGAGATTACTTGCATTGGATGAGGAGGGAAACATTACTTCGGAAATAGTTGGATAATTACCACAAATGTATTACATTTGTCGGAATAATTTGAATAGATTATGCTAAAGCGAGTAGTTGAGATATTTACACTCAAATCGATAAAGCGACGCGTGCAGTTGGCCTTTGCAAGTATCATTTTGTTGCTTGTGTTCTCGGGTGCGTTGTCGCTATTTGAGTTGGAGCGTGTAAGCCACGATACCGAGGAGATTCTACACGAGAGTAAGATTAGTACGGATCTTGCTCATGAGATTGTTACGGTGCTCAATGAGCAGAACGATGCTATGATTGAGATGGCGGTAATTGGTGGCGAAATCTTTGATATTGCACCACACTACAAGCGTTGTATGGAGAGTATCGAGCATCTTACAAGCGCATCTGAGCGAGCACATGCCCGTATGACCGCTATGGGTAATCCCCAGATTACAGACTCGTTGATGCTATACACAGCGCGTATCAACAATCTTGCTAATACCTACATTCATGGCGAGGTGCATCGAGAAATGATGAGCGATACGCTTGCTGTTCTTACGACACACTCGTGGTATGTAGAGCGCTATAAGCCAGAGTATGTGAATCTCTCAAAGCAGATTACAAAGTTTATGACAGGCTCGGAGAGTACTATTGGGCCAGATGTTAATAGCTTAAGTCTTACTGCTCGTCGTGCGGTGACGCCAGTATTCTTATCACTTATTGTTATGATTGTAGTGGCACTGATGTTCTATTTCTTCCTCAATCACTATCTCATCAAGCCTATTATGCGTATCAATCATAGCTTAGGAGAGTATCTACGTTATCGCTCGCCCTTCGACAAGGATATCGCTTGTCGAGACGAGATGCAGTCGTTGCGCGACCGTATTATGATTCTTATCGCCAAACTTAAATAAAAAGCTTCGAAGATGAGAGTCCCCGTAGTTATACGATATATTGGAATGGTGTTGCAGTTCATTGCACTCTTTATGTTGGTGTCGGCAGGTGTGTCGATGCTTAACGGTTATGACTCGGCATTCTCTCCATTGCTTCTCTCATCGTTTATGACCTCGTTGCTTGGTATCTTCCCAATATTCTTTGTTAAGAAGGTAGACGAAATCAAGACTAAAGAGGGATATGCTATTGTTGTAGGCTCGTGGCTTGTAGCCTGTATTGTGGGTATGTTCCCATATCTTATTTGGGGTGGAGAGTTTACGGTGATTAATGCTTGGTTTGAGAGTGTGTCAGGCTTTACGACCACTGGAGCATCTATCCTTAACGATATCGAGTTTCTTCCTCGAGGTCTGCTCTTCTGGCGCTCCTCATCTGCCTGGATTGGTGGTATCGGTGTTGTAATGTTTGCCCTTGTGATTTTGCCATCGATGGGTAAGAGTCGCCATATGTTGTCAAATGTGGAGATGAGTACTATCGCCAGAGATAACTTCCATTACCGTTCGAAGGTTATCTTCCGTTTGCTTGTGACTATATATGTTGGTCTAACGGTTATCACTACCATCGCGCTCAAGTATAGCGGTATGACGTGGTTCGATGCTGTCAACCATGCTATGACCTCGTGTGGAACGTGTGGTTTTAGTACTAAGAATAGCTCTGTAGCCTTCTGGAATAGCGGCCTTATTGAGGGTATCATGATGGCGGCAATGACTCTTTCAGCAATCCATTTTGGTGTGTTATACGCCACACTTACGGGCAAACGCAATAATGTCTTCCGTTCGGAGGTAGTGCGCACGTTCATCATTATGATGCTTGTTATTTCGGTTGTTATTGCCATAAGTCTTGTCTCGTCTGGTGTATATGAGGGCTTTGGTGAGGCTATGCGTCACGCCTCGTTTCAGGTTGTAAGTCTGTCGACAACATCTGGTTTTGCCACAACGGATACAAATCTTTGGCCACCGCTTGCGATGGTGTTGTTGATATTCTGCTCGGTGATATGTGGTTGTGCAGGTTCTACATCTGGAGGTATGAAGGTTGATAGGTTGCTTATTGCCTCTAAGGTTATCCGCAATCGTATGAAGATTCAGCTGCATCCAAACGCCATTATCCGTACTAAGATGGATGGTATGGTGCAGGAGGAGAGTACTCAGAATTTAGTTATGACCTTTATTGTCTCCTATATTATACTTGCGCTTATAGGCACGATAGTATATACAATGTTTGGATGCGATTTGCTAACAGGTTTCACTGCTTCGATATCGTGTCTTAGTAACGTTGGTCCTGGCTTTGGAGAGATAGGTTCGATGTCGAACTTCTCGCAGTTGCCTGTAGTCTTGAAGTTGTGTTCTACGCTATTGATGCTTATTGGTCGTTTGGAGATATTTGGTTTTATACAGTTGTTGTTTATTCGTTCGTGGAGATAGTATGACAAAGTATCTACATACGCTACTCTTACTTCTTGTGTCGACCTTCGCTTTTGCGCAGGTTGATACCACGCTCTGTAGACATATCGAGGAGGATTCTCGTTATGTGGATTTGCTTGCCGAGCATAGTGTATATGCGGAGAGGGAGGATTCGTTATGTAACCAAATATATGATGCCAGAGAGCGATATGTTGAACTTAAGGAGGAGAGAGGTGGCGCTGAAGAGTTAGAAAAAATATCATCGCAGATACTAAACTTAGAGCGCGAAGTGTTAGATATACGCGCTCGTCAGCGTAGAGTTGTAGAGGATATTGCGGACCTTGAGCAGAGGTATATTATCAATCAGATAAATGGTGGTGGTAGTGCGTTTAAGGATAGCGGTGATGCAAGCATAGAGAGGGATAGAGTTGAGCACGCTCAGCTCATAGATAATGGCGTTATTATTCGTGCGTTAGGTGCAGGTAGCTATGCAGATCTTAAGCAGGCGCAGCAGGAGGATGAGCTGATGCCACGCCTTGTTGAGGAGTATATAGCTACTTATCGTCGTCTTTGTCGATATGTTCAAGAGTACAATGATGCTACTAACGAGCTGGAGGGTGGTATTCTCTATGATAGCTACCTATCGTTGCGCAATAGGGCGGATTCGTTAGGTGGTGTTATAGATAGAAATTGGAACCATATACTCAATGCTAAGTACTATGCCTATGGCTATATCTTGGAGAGTTATGGAGCATTTGATCTATTGGATAACTCCTCTGCGGATTTTAGTGATATGCAGCAGGTGTGCGCTAATAGTGATGGAGTCTATCAGTTAGATGCCTTGGTGCACTACGCTATAGGTCGCCCTTCACTCGTAGCCTTTGAGCGCGATTTTGCGCGTGAGATGGGACTTAATATGGCTGCTGACTCGTTGCAGAGGGTTTATGACGGTATTGTTCAGCCTGAGTACGCGTTGGAGCCTATAAGACTTGATCGCAAGTCGTTTGTGGAGTATGAACCGTTGCTCTCAGGTGCTAAGAACTTCTATAGTGAAGCAAATCCTATTCCTGCAGTTCCGGTATATCAGCGAGGAGAGATTTATCGAGTCTTGCTCGGCTCTTTCCGTGCCTCTCAGCCTGGCTCTAACTTTAAGGGTGTAAGACCGCTCTACGTTGATAAGAGTGAGGATGGCTATAGTTACTATGTTGCTGGTTATGAGAGTGAGCAAGAGGCTCGTGATGCTGTAGAGCAGCTCCTGGCTAAGGGATTCAAAGATCCACAGGTGTGCTGTTGGGTGGATGGCAAGATGAAAAACCTTGATGAGCCTGAGTCGGAAGAGGTCAATACCGAAGAGGTGCAGACATCGAACTATAGGTACACACTGCTACTGGAGTGTAGTACTATGACTGAGGCTATGCGAGATGTTATAGATGAGGCGGCTCCAGATAAGCGAATTTCGCGTCGTAGCACAGGCTTTGTAGTTAGTGTGTTCTCGTCGCGTAGTGATGCCGAGAGGCTACAAAAGGTGTTGTCGGAGACCTTCCCAGATGTGAACACGACAATTGTAGAATCAAGTAGAAATTAGAATAAAAAGTTTACGATATGAAGAGAGTGTGTTGGTTAGTGATAGCTCTATGTATGGTGCTCGGAGCGTGTAGTAAGGGGGAGACAAATATGTTTCAAGTACCATCGGGTAGTATTTTGGTGCTAAAGTGGGGCGATTGTGGTACAACAACCTTTGAGAGCCAAAATCTTACCTCTATCGTTCCTACTGATATTCCAGAGGGTTGGAGCGTGGTAGATATCGATATGTATAAAGGAACTATCACGGTGCAGTCGCCTATGGAGGGCACTAAGGATGCTGTGCAGAGCGGTATGATGACACTTAAGGGCTACACCCCTACGGGAGGTACTCGTTCGTTGGATATATTCCTTGCGATTGTTGACCAGGTAGATTTTACGGCAGATCCCGCTAACTGCTATGTGGCAACTAAGGCTCAGCATCGCTACATCTTCAATCCTATGATTGGTGGTAGTAGTACACCTCTTGAGACTGTAGAGATTAAGCTTCTATGGCAGACGAAGTCTAAGCTCGTGAAGTATCTTGATTTGAGCGATGGCATTGCGTCGTTCTATATTGATGAAGATGAGGATAACGAGGGTAAGGTGATGCCTGGTAATGCCCTTATTGGTGCGTATAATGCCGATGGTGAGATTATCTGGAGTTGGCATATATGGGTTACAAACAACGATCCAGCAGATAATGTTATCCCGCTTGGCCAAGCCTCAGTTATGGGTGTAAACCTCGGTGCTGAGTGTAATAGCGATGGCTCAACCGATACGCAGAAGATATATGAGTCGTATGGTATGTACTATCAGTGGGGACGCAAAGATCCATTTGTAGGCCCTAAGGATTACAAATTTACAGGTAATAGAGATGCTACACTCTATGATAATCGTAGCTACGAAGTCTATCTTAACTATGCCGAGTCTACTGAGGAGCAGGGTACTCTTGAGTGGTCAGTATCCAACCCAACAACGCTTATCAAGGGCGTAAAGGATAATGGCAACGATTGGCTCTATTCAAGCCACGATAACGAGCTTTGGAGTGCAACATCTAAGACTGAGTACGATCCATGCCCTGCGGGTTGGCGTGTTGCTGATGCTTCGGTCTTTGAGGGGTTATCGTTGAATGCTACCTATGATGCTATGAGTTGGGAGGAGCTTCAGCCTCTCTACGGCATTATGCTCACCGACGGCACCTCTGATTACTTCTTTACGGCTCAGGGTCGTAGAAACTATCTCGATTGTCGCCTTGATATCGTTAATACCAACGAGACGCTTCCGGTGCCTTGGTCTGGCTACTACTGGACATCAACACCCGCAGATGCTAATGCAACGGCGCTATATTTTAACCTAAACACAAATACCCGTACTTGGAACGGGTTTGATAGTAATCATCCTATGCAGAGGGCAAATGCTCTGCCTGTCCGCTGCATTAGAAATTTATTGTGATAAAGGGTTATCTTCGACTCTTCAGTCAAAATGGCGAATGGGAAATACGCTCAGTATGTCCCATCCGCCATTTTTCGTGTCAGAGCCAAATCTGACCCCTTCTGACAATAAATTCGGTCGCTGTCCAGAAGGTGAATGAAATTACTCAACAATCCATACCTATATAATTCCCTTATATAACCATAAGAATATATGATTAACAAATATAGATAAAAATATATGCATTACTCTTTTTTATTATACCTTTGCAGTGGAATAATAATTGATATAAAGAGTTGAACATATAATAATATTCTAATATGAAGACATATCCAAAAAGTTGCTGTTGCAACGCAAAGACAAATAAATCAATATACGATATTGAGGTTATGGCGATGGGTAATAGAGCTGTCAAGCTTGAGGAGTATCGCGACAAGGTGTTGCTAATTGTGAATACTGCCAGCCGTTGTGGCTTTACGCCTCAGTATGCCGAGTTAGAGGCCCTATATAAGCGTTTTGCTGAGCGTGGCTTTGAGATTCTGGACTTCCCTTGCAACCAGTTTGCTAACCAGTCGCCAGAGGATGATGAGGAGCGAGTGCAGTTCTGTCAGCTAAACTACGGCACTACATTCCCTCAGTTTAAGAAGATAGAGGTCAATGGTCCTAACGAGTCGCCACTCTACACCTTCCTAAAGGCGCAGAAGGGCTTTGTGGGCTTCGATCCGAATCATCATCTAACACCTATCCTTGAGCAGCGTCTTAGCGAGGCAGACCCTGAGTACGCATCAAAGTCTGATATCAAGTGGAATTTCACAAAGTTCCTTGTGGACCGTAGCGGTAATGTAGTAGCGCGTTTTGAGCCAATGACAGATATGGCTATTGTAGCTGAAGCGGTAGAGGCTCTACTATAATCGCAAGAGATAAGCCACAATCTGCGGCAGATACCTAAATTTTAGAACCACTCTGGACTATACTTCGGTATGCTATTCCAGAGTGGTTTTCTTACGCCTATCCCATTTATGAAGCTAATATGCTCTTTCGATAAGCGAGTATGAGTACATACGCAACAAAGGCTGTTCAACATCTGTTGAACAGCCTCGTTGTCTTCTCTTAGTAGAGTGTCAATTACAATGCGTTAACGTGCAAAGAGAGTGAGCTCTTAAGGTTAGCTGCCTTGTTCTTGTGGATAATGTTGTGCTTTGCAAGCTTATCCAACATTGAGCTTACCTTTGGAAGCAATGCCTCAGCAGCGCTGCGCTCTGAAGTGTTACGCAATGCCTTTACAGCGTTACGAGCTGTCTTGTGGTAAAGACGGTTGTGTGCACGCTTAGTTGCAGTCTGACGAATTCTCTTCTTAGATGACTTGTGATTTGCCATAGTTCTAAATCTTTTATTTTTTACTTTTTATGTTTTTTTCTTTTTTTACCGACCTCTTAGCATCTCTGCTCCGTTCCTGTCGGCGGGGAACTCGTAAGACGACCGTAGCCGCTGTCGGATAGGCCTAAGCCCGCTCCTAAAATAACTATTAACCGCAAGCACTGTCTTGTTACCCAATGTGCACCTCAACAACGCTCCAAGTGTAGTCCGTACGAGAGTCGAACTCGTCTTTCAAGAATGAAAATCTTGTGTCCTAACCGATAGACGAACGGACCTTACCACTAAAGCTTTAGTTTATAAAGCAAATTAGCGGTGCAAAGGTACTCAAAAAATTCTATTTACCAAACAGAATTAGAAAATATTTCCCCTATTTATCCTATAAAATAGCGATTTTACAGAGCCATATAAAAAAGTACAATGGACAGAACTCCGAGAATCCTGCCCATTGTACTTTTTTTGCTTGGAGGTTGCTAACCTCAAGCATTTAGAATTCTAACAAACCAAAGTAGCTAATGCCTAAAGGTTTGATATCCCTCTTTGTAGGAAAATCCTGAACCATAGGTAGCTGGTGCTTCGATGCTGGCTCTGCGTTTGCAACGCGTGTCATAGTTGCTGGGAATGATACATGGCCCGCAGGGTCGGTACCATAGTATGATTGATCACCAGCAATAAGGACGTAGAACAGGTTGACGAAATACTCTGGATTCTCTGGATCATCTGGATAATTGTACATCTTAGATTCTACTATTGCAGAGTTCTCGTCCTGCATATATCCGTCAACTACATATATGCCGCGGTAGATGTTTCCATAGTTGCTTTTAGCATAGAGCCATACCTCGTCAACTATCTCCTCGCCAATCTGAATATTTGTACCTACTTTTTGGCTTGTGAAACAAACGCAATTATCATCGGCATTGAACAACAATTCCATAGGTAGACCATAGACACCTTCCCAGCCCTCTACCAAGTAGCTGTGACCTGGCTCTCGCTGAGTAATCTCGATAGTATTTGTGTTTGTACCATCAGTAATCTCCCAAGTACCGCACCAAGCAAGATACTCCTCAGTTGCAGGGTTTCTGTATGTAAAGTAGTTTGAGCAAGCATACTTATATGCTACTGTTCCGTCGTCGTTGAAACCTACAATACAAGCGATGTACTCGCCATTGTTTAGGTTGATGATGCGTGCTGCACTACCTGAATATAAGAAATCGAGTATAGTTGCATCTATGCCTTGATTTTTATAGTATTCGATACTTTCGATAACAGCTGCTGATTTTGTTGTAGCATACTCAGTAATCGCCATTAGACGCTCCTCCTCGGTCAAGCTCTCCCAATACTCTCTAAAGTAGAATATATAGTCGAATGCCATATCGTCATTTGCAATCACATCAACAACTGCAGGGTATGTGACACCATTATTCTCGTCGTAGAAGTTTTCATAAACGTTAATCTCCCAATTAGGATTAACCTCCATTTTCATATAATCTGGAGTGTCATCGTCTGGTTTATTAGAGTCTGAGAACTCAACATCCTCATCAGCCGACCAATCGCGGATTGTAGCATCAATCTCTGTACTCACACTATCCTCTGTGATTGTAATCTTGAGGTGGCGCACCTTGCCAGAGTTAAACTCGATAGGCTCATTTACACTGAATGTGTACTGCTTATCTGTTGTAGTTGTGATAGCGATATTTGGAATCTCCTGCTGTGGAGGAATGATAAGAACGTAACTATCGGTATATCCGCTACTTGTATTTGCAAGCTTGCCAGCCTTTATTGTGCCAGTATCGCCGATAGAGTAACCACCCAACATTGAGTATGTAGCACCACCATATACGCCTGATACGAATACATCCTTGATTGAAGCTGAGCTCTGGTTATCGATATCTACAACCAACTTAGATAAGACATGATTAAACTCAAGAACTACCTCATTAGCTGTAGGTGTAACATTATTTGCAACTGCATACATCAAGTCTGATGCGGTGTAGCCAGCGTGTGTGCTCTGGTCAGACTTCACGAAGAATGATATACCATTTGCAAGGAACTCCTCTGCAGTATATTTGTCGCTGTATGGATAGAGACCAACGATGTGTCCCAACTCCTCGCCGCTATACCAGTAGTGAGTCTCGGTTGATGTGAAGCCATTAGCGCCCTTTGTGAACTTACCATTTGTAAGCCAAGTCTGCACATTAAAGCTACTTGAGAGGTCGCCCTTGTATCCAAATACGCTGATGGCATCGCCAGTCTCGAAGGCAGTATCTGTTGCGCGTGTAAAGTCGCCCGCAGGAACAGCGTTGATATTAAGAGGAATATCTGAGTAGTCCCCTACACTATTTTGTGGTAATTCTGGTAAATTATCACACGCTCCGATGGCAAATACCAATGCCAATAAAGCGAAAAGTTTAACTTTACGTCTCATAATCGTAGTATTTAATGGTTAATAATTAATTGTGTCTGAGAGAGGTATATTTCACCTCTTTTGCAAATATAGGTAAAAATAGATTAATCTGCAAGAAAAATAGAAAAAATATAGTAAAAAAAGAACTGGCGAAAGCACCTTCACCAGTTCTATATCCTTTTCAATTAAAGAGGGTGATGCCTAACGCTTTAGGTTGATCGAGCGCGAGGTAGCATCAAACGAGATATATTCGCTATCGAAGAGACGTTCGATATTTCCCGATGTTATCATCTCATTAGTAGGCATATGCACAAGGTGAGGTGTGTCCACCAAGGCGATGCTATCTGCTAACGAGAGCGCGATATCGAGCTCGTGAGTGGAGAAAATAACGCACTTATTCTCCTTATGCGCAAGGTCGCTAAGCAGACGACACAACTCGTAACGATTTGGTAGGTCGAGAAACGAGGTCGGCTCGTCGAGCAGAATAACAGGGGTATCCTGTGCCAAGGCTCTGGCTATCATAGCGCGCTGAGCCTCACCATCGGAGAGGGTATTGACCTTGCGGTCTCTAAATTTCATTATACCAGTAACCTCTATGGCGCGCTCTACGATTTCGTGGTCCTTTGCGCTTAGGCTACCTATCCAGTTGGTATATGGCGAGCGACCGATGCCCACAAGTTCGCGCACTGTGAGGGCGTCTACATCGACACGCTCGGTATTCACAAAGGCGATATGCTTAGCGCGCTCAGTTGCGCTTAGTGTTGCGAGGTTGTTGCCATCAACGACAATATCTCCCGTCTCCACCTTGCCAAGACCCGCCATAGCGCGCAGTAGGGTAGACTTGCCCGTACCATTTCTGCCGAGTAGGGCTACCATATTGCCTCGCGAGAAGTGCGCCGAGGCATCTACAATAAGCCTATTACTACCAAAGGCGAGGGTTATGTTGCGTATCTCTATCATTGGCGGTTGTTATTGTGAAGTACAACATATATGATAATAGGTATGCCGAGTAGTGATGTGATGGTGTTTATAGGCAGCATCACACCATTACGCGCTACAATATCGCATAGAAGTGTGCATATTAGCATTGATACACCGCCCCAAAGCATCGTTGCGGGCATAAGAATGCGGTTGTCGGCAGTGCGGAAGGTCATACGCGCAAGGTGCGGTATGGCAAGACCAATAAAGCCGATAGGACCACAAAATGCTGTTACAGAGCCAGCTAATAGGGTGGTGGATAGGAAGATGATAATGCGCGAACGTTTGAGATTAAGTCCCATAGTCTCGGCGTACGCCTCGCCTAAAAGTAGGATGTTCAGAGGCTTTATGGCCACCACAGCAAGCATCAACCCTACGATAACCACCGGCACAAGAACATAGAGTTGCTCGTTTGTCACCGTTGCCACCGAGCCCATAGTCCATACCACGAATGCCTTTAGTGACTCATCTGTACCCATATATTGCAGGATGCCCACAACAGCAGATATTGCAGATGAAAGCATCATACCTATAATGAGTATCACGTTGATATTACGAATCTTACGCGATAGCGACATCACCAAAAATAGTATTGCTGCCGAGCCAACCCACGCCATACCCGTAATGCCAAACATTTTAAGCCACGACGAGGTCGCTAAGCCGAGCATCGGAGCTGCGAGGGTGAAGAGTGCCACACCGAGGCTCGCACCAGAGTTAATACCGAGAACGTATGGGCCTGCAAGTGGGTTGCGAAATAGCGTCTGCATCTGTAGACCACTTGCCGAGAGTGCCATGCCGGCAGTAATGGCAACGATGACCTTTGGTAGTCGCATATTAAGGACTATGGTAGCATGACTGGCATCAGTAGCCTTGCCCATAAGTGCTGCCCATACCTCGCTTGCGGGTAGTGCCGTAGTGCCTATTAGTAGGTCGCACACGGCTAATGCTACCAGGGCGATGCCGAGTAGTATAAATAGCGTAGGACGTAGTATTTTATGCGATTGTGTCATTTTTATTTTAGCTTGTGGTGATAGTATAGTTCGCTGTCGTTGCCACTTAGTATCGAGGCTAAGTCGTTGAGCACTACATCTGGTCGTACAATAGCCGACTCCCAGAAGTCGCTACCACCATAGGATGTGCGAATACGGTTGTTGTTATATACATTGCCACTCTTGACCACCTTGCTCGCAGCAAAGTGCGGTGCTACAGTGCGTAGCTCCTCAAGAGTCAGCACCTGGCTTGGGTTAAGCCAAATATCTGCACGGTTAACAAGTAGCAGTGCCTCTTCAAGGCTAATACCTCGTGAGCCACCAGTAGGATTCTTGCCCTTGTATATATACTCGCCACCAGCATCCTCCACGAGGCGCACAATGTAGCTATCGTCCGATGGCATATACCACACATCTTGGTATGGTAGGTTGAACATAACTTTGGGTCTATGGCCAGTGTTAAGAGTTGCCTTTATGGCGTTGTAACGCTCCACAATGTCGCTAAATAGCTGCTCGGCAACCTCTCGGCAACCCACAATCTCGCCGATGGCAACCACCCACTCAGCCTTTCCTAAAGGTGATTGCTCGGTGTAGTCGCCAAGATATAGATAGGGTATATTAAGCTCTCGTAGCTTAGCTGTTACCGTGCTATCCTCGGAGTTTATGCCATACATTAATACCACATCGGGGCGCAACATAAGCAATGCTTCGTAGTCGATATTGCTGTCGTAGCCAATATCTTTTACTGCGGGGTTGCTGCTTACGACGCTATTGAAGATATAGGACTTCCCTGAGACTCCTACAACGCTACTTGCCTTGCCTACGGCATCGAGCATTGCGATATAGCTTGAGGACATACATACAATTCGCTCGGCAGGACCGATGATATGCTGTCCGCGATAGTTTGCTGCTGCCTCTTGACTTTGGAAGATGGCGAGAGTCTGCTCTGCAGGTGCATTGCCTTGCCAAGGTCGTGTCACGCGGATAATGGTGTTTTGCTCTGAGTCACATTCGATTACAAATCCCGACGCGTGCTCTGGGGCATACGCCACTTCATCAAAGATGTGGTCATCTTCAGTGGCGAGCTGATTGCAGCCTATAGCTATTGTTGCGGCGATAAAATACACCAATATTCTTAGTCGTGAAAGCATAGGGCAAAGGTATGCTTTTTTTAGGATAAAATAGCATAAAAACAAAAATTGTTACTATCTTTGCACGCACAATAGATGTCGCGGGATGTAGCTCAGCCCGGTTAGAGTACACGTCTGGGGGGCGTGTGGTCGCAAGTTCGAATCTTGTCATCCCGACAATGCTTAGTAATGAGTGTCCTCAATCGCAAGATTGGGGATTTTTTATTGTTTTCACCCTTGATGCTCGCATCAAAAGGGTAGAAATAATAAAAAATATCCACAATTGTGGATGACGCTCATTACTAAGCATTGTGCATCCTCTTAAGGGCCTGTCCAAGAAAGGCGTTAAGCGGAGCAGACTTTGTCTGCGTAGTAGCCAATTTTGTCGGGATGACAAGTATTCTTTAAGGGCAAGTTGCGCAGATAATATAGAGGTTGATTGCTCGACCTTCGGTCTGCGCTATATGGCATCTGCGCTACGGCTAAAGCCGTTCAAATCTTGTCATTTTTGCATTATGCATATCCTTAAGGGACCCACCAAGAAAGGCGTTAAGCGGAGCAGACTTTGTCTGCGTAGTAGCCAATTTTGTCATCCGCTTTCCACCCTTGATGCTCGCATCAAGAGGGTAGAAATAATAAATCGGCAGCCACCGTTGAGGTGACTGCCGATATTGTTTTGTTATTAAGGCTTCGCCGAAGCAATGCCGTGTTGGGTGGATATTACTCTCGGACACAACGAACAGAGTGCCCGTAGCCGCGATGGGTGCTGTTTGCGGGGCTGAAGCCGCCATTGACGATGCGCAAGTAGTAGGCGTAGTAGCTATTGCTCGGATCAGGAGAGGCCGACCAATAATAGACGTAAGAGCCGACATTGCTCAACGCCCCATTGTCGCCGTTGCGATAGCCGACAGCGGGATACCACGCTGTTGTCTCGCCATCGGCAAGAGTCCAGTACATTCCGCGATTTGTTGAATCGCCCGTATACTTGACATTTGCTGTTGCCCAGAAACCATCACTTCCGCCATCTGGCACACGATAGCCTACTGGGCATGGGTCATACAATCCCTTTGCTGTTTCTGATGTATGCCAACCATTGCCTGGAACAGAGCCACCGCTCCAAAAACTTTTAATAAACGTCATTGGATTTTCCTCTGCATAATCCATTGAAGATGGACTTGATACTACATTCCAAGTGCCAGTTGAAGCGGCAAATGTTGTTCCCGACTTAGCGCATGAGCCCATAAACGGATCTTTGCGACCCCACTGATAGAGCAGACCAAATGCTCCAATATCTCCAGGAGTAGCAGATGTTGCACCGAGGTTACGATCCATCATTGTGCCAGCGTTGTTGGCGTAGACGTGGTCAATCCAACCCTCCTCTGAGCACCAAATATGCCAAGACCAAAGAATAACACTCTTTGAGTTACGCACTGCAATCGAGGCATTACCATTCTTAAACTCATCAGCTGTAGTGAAATATACATAGCCATTCTTGTAGCCAACCTCCTTAATAAGGTCGCCCACATTAGGCATTACATCTGTGCCGAAAGTCTCCCAAAGCACCTCGCTCTTCTTGATAATGCCAACAGAATAGTCTGAGTTACCCATCACAGCCTTGAATTTGTAATTACCTGCCGCCTGGATAAGATAGCAGTTTGCAGTACCCTCGGCAGAGAGGTCTGTATACAATGATAGGTCGATGCCATCGTCATCGCCACCCTCAGAGCCTGAGCCGTCTTCGCCCTCCGAGCCACCTATATTGTTCCAATCCTCAATCTTGCAGCCAATCTCCACCTTGATAGCGTTTGTCGAGGTATTGAGCACAGCGGTATAGGTGTACGACACGCCAGGCTTGAAGTTAAAGGCATCCTCCAACAAATATGAGACGCTCTTAGAGTTAATCTCCAACAATGGCACAGAGGTCTCGAGCATCTGAGGAGCTACAATAGCCTCATAAACAACAGCCTCGCCCTCGGCAAAGGTGCGGATGCCAAGGTTGCGCATCTTGATAGACTTTGCACCAGCGTATGGGTTCTTAACCACTGAGCCATTGTCCAACGCAAACAACACATCGGTAACTGTTGAGTGAAGATGCACGGTAGCATCCTTTGGAAGCGAGCCTACGTACTCCTCGCCCGCCATAATCTTTACTACAAGGCGGCTCATAGCGTGGCTCATAGCAAGCGACACTGTGCCATCGCTCTGCGCTACGCCCTCGGCCTTTGCCCAAAGAAGGTCTGACGCCTCGTATGCACCCTCAACGGTCTGGTCGGTAGCCACCGAGAATGGCTGCTCGTCGATATCCTCAATTGCCATATATGGGTAGTAGGCATAGACATCGCTCTTACCCTCACCCCAATATATTGTGCGCTCGGCAGCCCACTCAGCGCCATCGTAGATTAGACCCTCGTTATTGGCTCTATTACCCGATATTTGTAGTGGCATAGCTGTTTGGTCGTCGACATAGTCGGTAACATATACGCCGACTTTGTCCTCGGCCTCGAATGCTCCATTGCTAACACGTGTATGCGCACCTGGCGACACCACGTCGAACATCATTCTACTGTCGGCAGGTATCTCGACATTGTTGGCTGCCTGCTCACACGCAACCATACCCAATGCCAATGCTGCTATTGCTAAATATTTAGTTTTCATACTCTTATACTTCATTAAAATTTACTCTTGTCAAACACTGGTTTCTCGCCCATAAACTTTGGAGGACGCTGGTCGAACTGCGACGATATGCCGAGGTTGAGACCATCCCACTCCCACGCACGGGTCTCGGCAGCAGTCGATGGCAATGACTCGTGGTCGAGAGCCTTGAATGCCTCGTAAGAGTACTCTTCGCCCGCATACTTCATAATACGCTTAACCATTGCCTCACGCGATATTGCGTTGTAGTAGGCGATGTTGTTGTTCATACACGATGTAGCCTCCGAACGCCATACACCACGGGTGTGCATATAAGCACCCTCATATACATCGACAACATTCGAGTACTGTGGATCGTAGATCATATGCGACCAAGGCACCTCCTGCATACTACCTGTAAGCGAGATATTAGAGTAGAAGCCGTATGACTTCATTCTGTTTACATCACCGACATGAGGACAACAGGCGCAATTGCAAGACTGGATAAATGCGTTGTGGTAGATATACTCATCTGCCAACTTACCGAAACCGTGACCACCCGCCTCGTGGTGAATAAGACCACGGAAGTCGTATGGTGCGGGGTCAGTACTCATAGGAACAAGAGCCACAGCCGAGCCATCGCCATACATATAGCAAAGACCGCTATACTCGTTGCTGTTCTCCACAAGGATAACAAGCGTCTTAGCTACATCGTCGTTGATAGGCGCTGTGCAAGCACCTGCAAATACAGTCTCGAAGTCTGGCGAAACGCCCTCGTTCAATGTGTACTGCGAGCCGAAGCGAGCCTCACGGATGGTGTTGACTGTTCCCATACCGCTATCAGCCGACATACCGACTACGGCATATACATTGAAGTAGTCCTTGTAGGTAACGTATGGCTCGATATCGAAGAAGTAGCTGTAAGCATCCTCCATAGCCTTGACATACTTACCCTCCGAGATATCCTTTGCATCGAAGCAGTCACCCATCAATACGATATTAACGCCATTACCTACGCCCTTCTCTTGGAGAGTGATAAGGTCGCCATCGCCATACTGGTAGTCGTACTGCTCAACGGTCATCTTTGTGCGATAGTCCTTGCCATCGAGCAAGAATACCACCTCGCCACCACGACCTGCGTGGGTTGTGTAGGTTACCTTACCTGACGAGTTGAGAGTGCCTACTTGGAAAGTACCAACATCGCCAGCGGTCATCTCGTTTACGGTAATTGTTACATCAACCTTACCTACACCACTCGAAGGGGTAACGGTTACCCACTCAGGAGCAGACTCTACAGACCAAGCCTCATTAGCAGGGGCACGCATAACAAAGGTCTTTGAGTGCTCATCGTTTAGCACACGAAGCAAGTTACGAGAGATGGAGAACTCTCGATGAGCCTCAATACGCTTAAACTCGCTCCAACCCGATGCAAACTGATACTTCTTGATAGACTCCTCAGGCACCTCAATAGTGAAGTTGTCTTTTGCTACGCCACTGAAAGAGTTAGATGCAATGGTTGGCGGATTCTTTGCCTTGCTGACAATAGAAGAGACATAGTAGCAATTTGCAAATGCCTGTGACTCGATAACCTCTACATCCTTATGGAGCACGATACCCTCGATATTCTTACAATTGTAGAACAACTGCGATGGAATAGCAACAATATTTTCTGGAATCTCAACAATACCGCTCAAACGCCAGCAACCACTAAATACATATGAGCCAAGCGAAATCAACTCCTTTGGAAGGATTAGAGTGCCGTTGAATTCGGTATCTGCAAATGCGCTACCTCCAATCGTGGTAACAGTTGAAGGGATATTCAACTCGCCCTTGAAGTTAGTATAGCAGAAAGCATTTTTACCTATTTCATTCAAACCCATAGGGAGGGTAAGGTTACCTGTAAAACCACAGCGAGTAAATGTATCACTTTCAATAACCTTGATACCATTAGGAATTGTTAAAGAGCCAGTCAAGCCAGAGCAACAATAAAACGCAGAATTACCAATGTATTCCAATCCCTCTGGCAAAGCAAGATTACCCTTAATTGCAGATGAGTGGAATGCACTATGTCCAATTCGCTTTAACGAGTGAGGAAGTGAAATCTCACACATTAATGAATGACAGTAATAAAATGCAGAGTCACCAATCTCCTCCAAGGTTGAAGGGAACTGAACATTGGTAATTTTAGTACTACCGAAACCAGAAACATACTTCAAACCCTCTGCCAACTGAACTGTACCTGTGAGTGAAGTGCTCTTAAATGCATCGTTTTCAATTCGTTCCAACTTGTCAGGAAGTACGCACTTAATAAGAGTTGTTTTACCACTGAATGCGTTCATTGGGATTTTGTAAACGCCATCAATCTTACTCTCTACCTCCTTAAGATTAAGTCGCATCAACGATGTCATCTTGTCACGCATAAAGGTGTAGTCGGCAGCACCAATCTCACCTGTAAGTTTCAAGTTCTTGATAGCCGTAACATCCATCTCCAAGCGGTCAACCATAGTCTTCTCCAAGCGACCAGCCTCAGGAGAGTGAACAACAACATACTCACGAGCATCGTCCTGATGCGACACATTGTCGGCCTCCCACTCCATAATACTAAAGCCTACCAACTCGAGCTCGTAGTCGCCAGTGTTAGCAATCTTCTTAATCTTCAAATCGAAGGTGGTAATCTTACCAGGCAAATACTCCGTATCCTCGCTACGAGAGAAGAAGCGTGGGTGACCATCAACGGTGATAACCAACACATTCTCGCCTGCAGGAACGCTCTGTGGCACAACGATAGCACGGAAAGAATCGCCATCCTTAGCAGGGATAATGCCGTCCAAAGGCATATCACCCGTAGGAGTCACCTCACCAGTAGCCAAATCGATAGTGGACTTACGGATGGTGTTAGACACCAAGATCTCCTTCTTAACAGCAGCAAACTCAGCCTCATCCGTCCAGCCGTCGCCCTGAACAAGGCGCACACGCACCGACGACATCTTGTGCTGGAAGCGCATAGAGACACGCTTGTCAGTAGGAGTGACACCCTCGACCTTGGCCCACAAGAAGTCGGAAGCCTCGTAGGCAGCCATCTGGCCGTGCTCCGCCTCCTTAGACTGATCCTTAGCAACCTCGAAAGGATAGGCCTCGATAGATGATGGCTCGGCGTATGGATAGTAGCCGTAGAAGTCTACCTTCGTGTCGTCATCCTTGTAGTAGACATCGTACTCAGAAACCCAAGTGCCATCCTCGGCAAGGGTGAACTTCACGTTGTCGGCCTGGTTGTCCTCAAGCATAAGCGCTCCAGGGGTGTCACCATCGTAGTTCACGAGGTAGAGACCCACAACATCGCCAGCGCAGAAGCCAGAGTCGTCAACACGTGTGTTGTCGCGCTGGTCGATACTGCTATCGATAGCAACCTTGTGCGACATAGAGCCATCAGGCGATGGCGCAGGAGATAGCACCTCCACATCGGCAGTACAGCCCGCAAATGCCAAGGCCGCAATGCCCAAAGTTAATAGTAGTTTGTGTTTCATAATATTGTGTAATTGAATTAATTATTCGGCTTAGATTTCGCCATCGACCTTTTCGCCATCGCCCCAACCTTCGATAGTGGTGGAAACAGCATATCCCTGCTCGACAGAGATTCTAACAACCTCAATCTCTGGGGCTACATAGTCCTTTACATTCTTAATCTCCATATTCTATTTTCATTGTTAATATTTCCCAAAATAAACAATAGGGAAACACTCAACCTCCTTTCGGTCGAATGCTTCCCTATGATGATGCATAACTATCGAGAGCGTACTTTACAAAATACCCCCCCCCGATTAAGTTGTTGATAATCAATATATTATGCGAATAATGCATTTATTTAATTTTTGTTTATATCTGAAGATATAGCAAAGGTAGTAATTTTTATGTAATCACACAAATGATAAGGGGAGGATTATGAATGTAAATATGCGGGGAATGTAAATATGAGCCGTTCGAGGCCGACCCCCGCAACGAAAAAAGGAGAAACTTAATGGTTTCTCCTTTTAAGTAGGACTCCCCATCGAAATTTCTAACCGATTTATCCAAAACTTTGAGGCTACTATTGCTATTGCAAAGCAATGCAAGACAGAATCTTGCCACAAGTCCCCCTTTATCAAAGGGAGATTTAGGGGGAATGTAAATGTGAGCCGTTCGAGGCCGACCCCCGCAACGAAAAAAGGAGAAACCGTTAAGTTTCTCCTTTTAAGTAGCGGGGGGAGGACTCGAACCTCCGACCTCCGGGTTATGAGCCCGACGAGCTGCCAACTGCTCTACCCCGCGATGTATCGTTAAATGGTCGTGTGACCGATTTTCCTTAAATGCGAGTGCAAAGATAATACAAATATATCGTTTGAGCAAATTTTTTTTACAACTTTTTCTACATTAAATATATTGTATATTTGTAATGTATTGATATGTCGTTAGTTGTCGGCGGAAATATTTTTTGCGATACTCTCTGCGATATCCTCCACTTTAACTGTTGCAGCGCGGGCAATAGCCTTATTACATAGTGGGCAGGAGGTGACAATAGTGTCGCATCCTGTAGCCTCAAGTTCGGAGGTCATACGTTTTGCTATTGTATGTTGCTGAGTATCGTTGATAACCGTATTTGCCAATGATGAACCGCAACAAAGTGCATCTGCTCTATTATGCTCCGCCTCGTGGAGGTTCCCCACGGCAGATATAACATTGCGGGGAGCATCATATATGCCAAGACCTCGACCAAGTTCGCAGGGGTCGTGGTAGGCGAAGCTCTCGGTAGTCAGTTTTGTGCGTAGTCTGCCTTCGGCAATAAGGCGTTCGATATACTCGGAGTGATGCATTACCTCAATGCCATCGAGGTGGTATCCCTCCTTGAATACGCGCAGGCATATAGGGCATGAGGTTACCAGTGTCGTAATATCGTGTTTGCGAAAGAGGTCAGTGTTGTATGCAACCATTTTGCGTGCTGCGTCTGTTTCGCCTGATAGCATAAGTGGGCGACCACAGCATACGCCACCCTCTTTGTCGGCATACCACACCCTCTCGTCTACGGCGTTAAATATCTGTTCCATAGAGCGTTGCACTCCGGGTGTTAGCGGAGTCATACATCCTGCAAAATAGCCTACACGTCCCTCTCCCATCGAGCGGTCTATGCCCTTTATGTATTTGTATCTACCTTCGTTGGGGATATTGCGACGTTTGGCGCGCGAGTTAAGGCGTAGTGTTGCGAGGTTGATGCCTACGGGGCATACCGTTTCGCAGCGTCCGCACATAAGACAGTTATTTGCAACCTTTAGTGAGAGCATATTATAGCGTCTGTCGCGCAGATAGTAGACCGATTGAGTGTCGTTGATACCGAGATCGCTCTGGAGCTGGCAGGGATCGATGCAGATACCACAGCGGGAGCATGCCTCGACCTCGAAGTTGTCGTAGGACTTGCGCTCAGTGGCAGGGCGTAACTGCCAACGACGTAGGTAGATAAGCGGTATCTCGGTTAATATATGCATATATCGCGAGAAGGGTAGGGCAACAAAGAAGATGCCGAGAGCCGAGGAGTAGAACCACCACGACGGCTCATAAAAATGTGTTAGGAACTCTTGAGGAACGGTGCTTGCGAGGATATTGCCTATGCTACCCGTAAGAAAGCCGTTACCTCCATATATTGCGGCTGTGATGCTCTCGGCAACAAGGCGAGCAGGGAAGATAAACCACAATGCCGAGAGTGCTATGCGGTCGAATGCTACATGTTTTGTGGTCTTGCGCATACCCATCGCCTTAGATCTTAGGCGTTTATACCATGCAAGTGCTACGCCTGAGAGTACAAATAGGAGCAGTGCATCCATAAGGTGCTCAAAAATAGGGTAGTGCTCCGTAATGCCGTTTAGGGGGATAAAGTATGTGAAGAAGACGTGACCTTGTAGCGGTATTGGCTCAAAGCCGAGATATGCGATGGTCTCTATCCAGCCCACCACGATAAGCAGAAACCAGCCAAAGGCTAACGACATATGCATATAGCCGAGTAGTGGGTTTACCTTGAAGATGCGCCTATGGAGGAGACTCTCGCGCACAATCTCTGCGGTGGCTTGTAGTGTCTTGCGTGTTAGGATGTTGCGACGTACAAGATGACGGTCTACCTTTGGTAGATGTATAAACCATAGTAGCCACTTTGCTGCTATCATTGCGAACATCAAGGTGGTGCCTACGATAAATGGTATGGCGAAGGGTGCATAAAAGGTCATAGAACGTATGGTTTAGAAGTCTCCAAGTTTACGCTTTATAAGCATCACCACACCGCGAGTGTTAATACCTCTGGGGCATACCAAGCGACACTTTCCGCAGAGCATACATTTGCTTATCTCCTCGTAAGCACCTTTGTACTCGCCACGACGTACTGCGGTATGGAGCTTGCGAAAGTTGAAGTTGGTGATGTTACCCGCAGTGCACGATGCAGTACAAGAGCCACAGCCTATACAGGCTTGTAGCTCAGGCATCTCAGCGACTATATCAAAGCTCTTGCGTAGATCGTTGTTGTCGAGGTCGATGATACGCGGACGGCTGATGTTGTATCCGAAGTTAGTTACTCCCATTGTGGAAACTTATTACGTAAGTATTCATCTACAGCTGAGGCTGTTAGTGATGCCTCAGCAAGGGTGTCGGCAAGGCTCTTAGGAGCTGTTGCTGTTCCTGCGAAGAAGATGCCTTCGCGTTGGCTATGTACGGCTCCGAGGAATGGATTAAGGGCGCGAAAGTAGCCATTTGGCGCTAATGATAGTTCCGCAGATGCTGCTAACTCCACATTCTCATAATTGGCGCTCATACCTACCAACAATACAAGCATATCTACGGTCATACGTAGAGGGCGACCTGTGAGTGTATCTTCGGCCTTTATTTGAATACGCTTATTTATGGTCTCTGCTGCCTCTGATATACGTCCGCGTATGAAGTGTATGTTGTATCGCTCTTGGGCTTCGCGGTATAGCTCTTCGTAGCCTGGTCCAAACATACGAATATCCATATAGAAGTTAAAGACCTCGGCATCGGGGAAGAGTTGTTTAAGTTCTATTGCTTGTTTGACACCTGTAATACAGCATACTTTTGAGCAGTGTCGCTGTCCTACTTTCTCGTCGCGCGAGCCAACGCAGTGTAGTATTGCTATGCGACGTGGCTCTGAGCCATCGGCAAGTGTCACTTTGCCACCGTTCATCATACGTTCAAGGTCTACAGAGGTGATAACATTGTCGTAGAGACCGTAGCCATACTCCTGCTTGCGGTGTGCATCGAAGAGGGTGAAGCCTGTGGCTATAACTACTGCGTCAGCAAGAATGCGCTCTTCGGAGCGTAGTGTTATGCCATCTGTAGATATATGCTTAACCTCCTGACCGAGGAAGCATCGTATGCGAGCCTGCTTTACGCGCTCTATAATCTCGTTGAGAACCTCTTTGGCTGGTGTAAACGTAGGAAATAGCTTGTGCCAACCGCGTGCCTTACCTCCAAGTTCTATATCTCGCTCTACGATCATAGGCTCTATGCCTCGTGATTTGAGCTCAAGGGCTGTCTGCATACCTGCAGCGCCACCGCCTACTATAACTACACGCTTTACCATCTCTCTAAGTTCTTCTTCATTTCGTATATATATCGTTCCGACTCGCAGTTTACTGCCGCAGGTTTTGGTTTGCCAATATACTTGCCATCCTTGCCTAAATATTTGCTATTAGGGTTATACTCCACACCTAACTTGTCGAGCAAAGGCTCTACGTCGACCTGATGAAATTGCATTCCGAGTTCCCACGGATCGTAACCTAACACCAAGCCCGCCATCTCCTCGTATGTTAGCACGGGTATGCCCTTACCGTTTGCGCCATATATTGTGCCATCCATCTCAGCAATAGTATATTGCCACTTGTCGAGAAACATTGTACATCCAGGGCAGTTGGCTACGATAAAATCTGGTTTGTAGGGTGCCATACTATCGAGTTTCTTGTGAGAGTTGGCTATCGAAGAACCACGATTTGCCTGCACAAGGTAGTTTCTAAAGCCGAAGCCGCAGCAGTGTCGACGCTCTGGGTAATCTATGACCTCGCCTCCCCACGCCTCAATCATACCAGCTAAGACGTATGGGAACTCCGAGCCTCCAATGCCAGACTTAGGAAATATCTTTGCGTAGTGGCAACCAATATGCTCCACCACCCTCAACGGTTCGCCCGTGTGGATATTCACTAATCGACGTTTTGCCTTGTGGGCAATAGCATGGCGGTGGGTGAATATAATATCGGAGGTATGGGCTATGGAGCGTGGCTTTACAAGTTCACGACCAGTTGCCTCCTTAAGGTATCTGCGTGTGCGCTCTTCTGTCTCGGGGAACTCCTCCCAGGTTGATAATACCTCGTTGTAGATGCCAAAGGATGTGATGCACGAGGAGATAAAATTCTCATAACCAGCCTCTGCCATAAGTGCAAACTGGCGTGCTACAACGGTCATTATGGTCTCCAATGGGACTACATCGGAGTGGTAGCCAATGCCTGTGCATGAGGTGTGTAACGGATCGTCGAATATATCCTTACCTAAGTCCTTTGCGAGGATGTTAAGAAAGGCCTTTTCGCTTCCTGGAAAGAAGTTTTGGCGTATGCAACTGCGGGCATAATAGTATTTGTCGTCGGCAATATCCTTCTGATACTCCTGCCATGATGCTCTTCGGGTGCTCATTCTAATAGTGGTTTTCGGAATTAAGGGTATAGACATCCATAAGGTACTCTTCGTTTGCACCATCGTAGCCCATTTCGCGTGCCTTGCGCTCGGAGTGGCGCTCGATATTGTCGTAGAAATCCTTGCCACCGCTAACCTCAAATATGCGGTTTATCTCCTCCATCGACTCCTTGTCTACACGGCGTAGAGCTCCAGCCCCTTCCTCGCCGTAACAATCTGAGAATTTGCCAAATATATCGTTGTCGTGCTCATATATCCACTCCCATACGTGTCCCTGCTCGGGGTGTAGATCTGGGCGGATGTTGCGAGGCGTTAGGCAGTAGCCAGTCTTGAGAATGTTGTCTCCGATAAATCGTTTTAGGGCTAACTGTTGGCGTCCCTTTTCGCTCTCGACAAAGAATCCCAAGCGTTGAGATAGCGTTCTGAGTGCCTGTATTACATAGCCAGGGGTGTTGCCACGTGGGCAGCGTGGACGGCACGACATACACTCTCCGCAATACCAAATGGTATCCCCCTTTAGGAGGCGCTCGATTTCGCTATCGTCGCGCGTCTGTACGATAGCAACAATCTGTCGAGGATCGTAGTTGTAGAACTCAGCAGCGGGGCATACCGCAGTGCAGACACCGCAGTTCATACACGCCTTAAGTCCCTCTTTAAGGCGTACATCCTCTGTGAGCATATCGAAGTATTTTCCCATAAATTGACGCTATTTACTGGTGCAAAGGTATCTAATTTTATGTCTCCAATCGGTAGTATAAATACCTAAATCGAAGGTCTATGATGATAATTAAACCAAATACCAAACCTTAAATAAATATATTCTTAAATTTGGCCGTTTTGAAGTTTGTTAAATATTGACTATCAATTGTTACTTTTTATAAATAAATGTCGAGAATTGGAATTTTATTCCTATATTTGCGCGTTATTAGGACACATTATATTGAAGAAATTAGTAATTCAATGAGACAATTATACAGACTACTATCGCTTGCGGTGCTGTTGTGTACGGTTGTAACGGCATCTGCGCAACAAAGAATTACGGTTAAGGGTGTTGTTACCGATGCTTCGGATTCAACGCCGTTGATTGGTGTTAGTATCATCACAGGACCAGGTACAGGTGTGACCACGGGTGTAGATGGCGGATATAGCGTCTCGGTGGTGGAGGGCACTACGCTTGTTTACCAGTATCTGGGCTATAAGACCGTTGAGTGGGTTGTGCCATCAGGTCAGCGCGAGTTGAGAAATGATGTAGCGTTGGAGTTCGATGTTGTCGATCAGCTTGAGGAGGTTGTGGTTGTTGCCTATGGTACTCGTAAGAAGGGTACTATTGCTGGTTCGGTATCTACCGTGAAGAGCGAGAAGTTGGAGAGTGTTCCTGCTGCAGGTTTCGACCAGGCGTTGCAAGGTCAGAGCCCAGGTTTGATGGTGTTGTCTAACTCTGGTGAGCCATCAAAGGCTGCCACATTCCAGATTCGTGGTACAAACTCTATCAACTCTGGTACTGCACCCCTCTTTATCCTCGATGGTGTGCCTATCTCAAGTTCTGATTTCAATACAATCTCGCCTTCGGACATTGAGTCAGTGTCGGTATTGAAGGATGCTTCATCCTCTTCAATTTATGGTGCTCGTGCAGCAAATGGTGTTGTGGTAATTACAACTAAGCGTGGTACAACATCTGACAATGCAAAGATTAGCTTCCGTAGTCAGTATGGTATCTCACAGTTGGCACACGGAGATTGGAATTTGATGAATACCGCGGAGCGTATCGAGTTCGAGAAGCAGATAGGTCTCGATGCGGGCAAGAATTATGATATCCTCTCGCAGACAGATGTTAATTGGCTCGATATGGTCTTTAACGACCGCGCTGTGTTGCAGAGCTACGATCTCTCGATTAGTCGTGCCACGGATAAGATGAACTACTACGTTTCGGGCTCGTATTACGATCAGGATGGTATTGCGCATAGCTCTATGTTCCGTCGCTACAATCTTCGTGCTAATGCCGATGTTAAGGCTTCGGAGTGGTTGCGTTTGGGTACTAATACGATGATTGTGTATGAGGAGGTGCAGCAGGCTGAGGATGGCGAGTATGCTCTCTATTCTCCAATCTCTGCGAGTCGTTTTATGCTCCCTTATTGGAATCCATATCGTGAGGATGGCTCTATCGCTTCGGAGGCAGATGGCTCATGGAAGGGTACAGGTCAGAACCCTCTGGAGTGGATGAACAATAACCAGCAGCTAAACAAAAAGTATAAGGCGTTGTCTACGTTATTTGTAGAGTTAACTCCATTCAAGGGCTTTACCTTCCGTTCACAGATGGGTGCTGACTACACCAACTCTACAGCCTTTATGCAGTCTATGCCAAGCTATGTGGCGAATAATGGCGTAGGTGCTGCAGGTCGTGCTGCCTACAATACTGTAAACCTTACAATCACAAATACAGCTACATATCAGACGACAATCGACAACATCCATTCGCTTAACTTTATGGTAGGTCAGGAGGGTGTTGACTACTACTATGAGGGCTTCCAGCTTATCACACAGGGACAGAATAACGACTTCCTAAATACTCTATCATCAGGCTCGCGTGCCTCTGTTTGGAGCGATGTTACAGATGCGTATAGCTATTTGTCGTTCTTTGGTCGTGGTGAGTATAGCTTTGATAATCGCTATTATGTAGATATGTCGTTGCGTACAGATGCTTCGTCACGTTTTGGTAAGAGTGGCCGTTGGGCTACATTCTGGTCGGTAGGTCTTATGTGGAATGCGCGTAAGGAGTCTTTCTTGGAGGACGCTGATTGGTTGTCGAATGCTCAGGTGGCATTTAGTACAGGTACTTCGGGTAACTCCTCAATTCCTAACTACGACCATTTAGCATTGGTTGGCGGTGGAGCTAACTACAACGACCAGATGGGTATCTACCCAATGCAGAGTGGTAATGAGGATTTGGGTTGGGAGAAGTTGTGGACCACAAATATTGCCTTCCATCTTGGCTTCTGGAATCGCTTGAATGTCGATTTGGAGGTCTATAATAAACTCACTACCGATATGCTTATGTCGGTGCCTGTGTCGTATGCCGATAAGGGTGAGGGCTTCCGTTGGGATAATATCGGAGCTATGGTAAATGGTGGTGTTGAGCTTCAGGTAAGTGCCGATATCGTGCGTAACTACAACTTCGTTTGGAATGTATCAGCTAATGTGTCGTATAACAAGAATGTAATCACCGAGTTGTATGGCGACCTTGATGAGTATGAGATGTCCTCTACAAGCACAAAGTTGGTTAAGGGTCACTCTGTGGGAGAGTTCTTTGTAAACCGCTATGCGGGTGTTAACCCTGCTAATGGTGATGCTTGGTGGTTGGATGCCGAGGGTAATATCACTACGGAGTATCGCGAGAGTGATAAGAAGATGATTGGTAAGAGTTATATCGCCCCTTGGCAGGGTGGTTTCGGTACTTCACTTACTTGGAAGGGCTTTACCTTGTCGTCGCAGTTTAGCTGGGTAGCAGATCGATGGATGTTTAACAACGACCGCTTCTTTGAGGAGAGTAACGGACTCTATTCAGCATATAACCAGTCACGCAGATTGTTGACAGACCGTTGGATGAAGCCTGGCGATGTGAAGGATATTCCTCGCTATGGTGTTACACCACAGATGGACTCTCGTTTCTTGGAGAATGCATCGTTCTTGCGTCTTAAGAATGTGATGCTTAGCTACTCGGTGCCACGAAATGCATTGCGTAAGGTTAAGGTATTTAGTGCGGCACGAATATATATTCAGGCACAAAACCTCTTTACGTTGACACCATTTACAGGTCTTGACCCAGAGTCGTCGAGCAATGTATATAAGGCGCAGTACCCAATGTCGCGCCAGTACTCTATGGGTATTGATTTGAACTTCTAAACACAGAATGGCTATGATAAAGAATAAGATATATCACGCATTTGTCTCAGTGGCGATGTTTGTTGCGGTTAGCATCAGTGCCACATCCTGCTTGGATAAATATCCTAATGATGCTATCCCTGCCGATAAAGCTATCAATACTCTTGAGGAGTTCGATCAGGCTGCGATAGGTCTCTATGCAAGTTTCCTTAGCGGCGCATTGTATAGTGGTTATTTGACTCTGCTACCCGATTTGCAGTGTGATTTGGCCTATGCTGTAAATGGCTACACCAATATCTATGGTAATATGTGGCGTTGGGATATCTTGGCAACAAACACTGAGATTACCGCCGTATATGCATCGTTGTATGGCGTTATTGCCAATGCTAACTTTATGTTGCAGTATGCGCCACGCGTAGAGCAGACGCTTGTTACGGATGAGGAGTTCGAGCAGTTTAACCAGATATGTGGTGAAGCATACTTTGCTCGTGCTTTGGCGTATTCGGAGTTGATCAAGCTCTATTGTAAGGATTATGATAAGGATACGGCATCTACAAATCCAGGCGTGGTGATTGTAACGAAGTATAATACCGACGAGCCTATTGTGCGTGCATCGCTTAAGGAGTCTTATGCGCAAGTTATCAAGGACCTTGATATGGCGGTGGAGTTGATGGATCTCGATGAGAATAGTTTTGCAGGAGCTCTCTATAGCTCGTCGTACTTTAATGAGTACACGGCTTATGCTCTTCGCGCGCGCGTTGCGTTATATATGAAGGATTACGACGCAGCTATTGAGTATGCTACAAAGGTTATCGATAGCGGTTACTATGCGCTTTCTCCAGCAAATGTGGAGTATACATCAGGTATGAGTTACTTTACATATATGTGGCAGTATGATGAGGCTACAGAGATTATCTGGAAGGTGGGTTATACAATCAACTCATACGGTGGTGCTTTGGGACAGCCATTCTTTAATTACGATTATCGTAGTATGAAGCCTGACTATGTGCCAGCCGAGTGGGTACTTAATCTTTACGACCAAAGCGACCTTAGATATGGTAATTACTTCTATACCTATCAGACTGGCTACGACCATGGCTTGCAGTGGCCACTGCTTGTTAAGTATTTCGGAAATATGAACTTCTACAATAGCAATATATTGCACACCTCGATGCCTAAGCCATTCCGCCTTGCTGAGCAGTATCTTATACGTGCTGAGGCGTATGTGATGAAGGAGAACTATTCGCTTGCAGGTAATGATATTGCCTCGTTGCGTGCTGCACGATATGAGTCCTACGGTAGCAGTGTCTCGATGACAAAGGATACCGCGATGGATATTATCGAAGAGGAGCGTGTTAAGGAGTTGTATATGGAGGGCTTCCGCCTTATGGATTTGAAACGTTGGGGTAAAGGCTTTGAGCGTAAGCCTCAGGAGCAGTCGTTGGAGAATGGTTCGTCGCTAAAGATTGAGGCGGGCGATAAGTTCTTTGTATGGCCTATCCCTAAGCATGAACTTGAGGCACCAGGCTCGATGATAGTCCCAAACGACAGTAATAACATATAGAAATATAACGAGTTATGAACGTAAAACATATAGTTGCAATCTGCATAGCATTTGCCTTTTCGGCGTGTAGAGCAGACTATACAGTGGATGCAAATCCTGATATTGTGATGTTCTCTTCCAAGAGCTACACCGTGGGCGTTATGGATAGCGAGGAGTGGCTTGAGATACCTATCTCGGCTACTAAAGCTGTGAATTATGACCGTAACATCGGTGTTGAGGTTATCTGGTCGGAGAGTAGTGCTATTGAGGGGCTACACTATGTTGTGGAGTCGAACACATTAACCATTCCAAAGGGTGAGTTAACTACAGCATTTCGTATTCGAGGTATTGCAGAGAATATTGCTATAGGTGAGGAGCTAACATTATCGCTTAACTTAGTGCTTGACGAGGATAATATTTCGGACCTCTATGGTACGCATAGCGAGGTAAAGTTGCAGCGTTGCTGTAAGTTTGATATCAATAACTTCGTTGGTTACGCTAAGATTACCTCTACTTGGACGATGCAGTATATGAATAGCGATGCTCGTTTGGTAAGAACAGAGCTTGGTGAGAAGGAGAATAGCATCGTTGTTAAGGATATGTTCTACGAGGGCTATGATATTGAGGTTTCGTTTGATGATAGCGATCCATTAGCGCCACGTGTTATTTTGCCTGATGTCCAGGTACTTGGTTCAACCGGAGAGGCATTTGGAACAATCTATGGCGATGGTAAGTTGCTTATGAGTGAGCCAACGGGTTATAGCTCATACTTTGGTGCTTGTGAGAACTTTATGGTTGTCTACTCGTTGATATATGTTGAGAATGTTGGTACTGTAGGTACCTATGTCAATATATTTGAGTGGATAAGTAATGATGAGGCTGAGCGTATTATGCGTGAGGGCTTTTAATGTTGTAAATAATAAACGTATAGAATATGAAGAGTCTACATCTAAGCAAAATTTGGTCGATGATACTTTTGGTATCAATGTCCATCAGTGCAATATCGTGTGGTGATACAGAGCAGGAGACGCCACAGTTGCCTAATATGCAGGTTATAAAGTGTAGTGCTGGAGATTGTCCATCATTTGTATTTACGGCCAATAATAATTGGCGCTTAAGCTCGGATGCTGTATGGTGTAAGTTCCAAACATCGGGCGGTAACTCTCAGGATATATCAGGAAGTGCTGGTACCTACGAGATAACGCTTAATATTAGTAATGAGCAGATTAAGGATCGTATTACAACTGCCAATATTACCATTATTATGGGTAGTAAGAAGGCTGTTATTGCACGTATTGAGCGTGACCCTGATAAGTTCGACCTAAAGGTTTACGATATTACTGGTACGCCTACAAATGGTGTTATTCATATTAGCTACCGAGATTACACCCCTGTGCTTATCTGGGCAAACTTCGACTACGCATCTGTGAAGTTCCCAGATTGGGTAGAGATCTTGGGCGAAACTATCGTAGGTGCTGCTAATGAACAGACAGAGGCCTACTTGCGTATAGTGCCTGATGGTCATAGAGAGCGTTATCCTATAACTAAGGAGGATGGCTATGAGATTGTGTTCTCGGCGGCCGATGGTAAGCCAGAGAAGACCTTTAGATGTGCCATTGTGTATAATGGTATGGGAGAGGATGTGATTGCCATAAATGGTCCTACGGTTGACGAGTTCGGCTGGGAGGTAACACCTGATGGTAAGAGCTTTAGTCAGCTTGGTGCAGATGGCCAAATGGTGACATATGAGAATGAGTTGCTATATAATATCATTGCGCATAACGATATCTATGATATGGTATATGTTGAGAATGTTATAGATAGAGGTATGCCATCCTATGTTGTCTATACAGATGATGATGATGAAACGGAGCTTGCCAATTGTTGGATGCACTTCGATAAGGAGCGTATGGCGCTCACTATTGATGCAACCGAGAATCAGCGTCACGGCTTTGTTTTGGCACTGCCACATGGTATTTATGAGAATCTTGGTGAGGATTTGAAGGCAGGTATTCTCTTTGAGATAGATAATAGCTCTGGTATCGACCTTCCAGTGCTTAAGAATAGATATTTGCAGTATGTTGTAGCCTCTTTCACTCAGCGAGGCACTAAGGAGGCTGACCCTGCAACGCAGATGCATATCTACCACTCAATTACTGCATACGAGATTCCTGCTATGCATTATACCGATAGTGCAGTGATGGCGCAGTATGGTGTTGAGGAGGCATATATAGCACCATTTATTAATACCATAGCTGATAGAGCTCCTTGCATTGTTATCAATCCACGTGTTGAGGGTTGGACAACCGAGAACTATGAGGCTGGTAGCGTAGGTGTTGATGTATGGTATAAAGGTGAGCTGCTCACAATGTCGGATAAGGAGTACTATGTTGGCGAGAATGTAGACGAGCTACTATCGTTGCAGCTATATGGCCCTAAGGAGGGCTTTGCAATAGGTGGTGAGAATATATATGTCGTATTTAAGGTGAATGGCGAGGCTAAGAAACTCCTTGTGGTGACACCTCCAGCAAAATAGTATAACACACAACTACAATTATAGAGTATGAGAAATAAGTTCATACAACTTTGTACACTGATATTTAGCTCTGTGCTACTCCTTATGACGTCGTGCACAAAGGATAGTACCGATGGGCAATCGGTGGATTATGGCTATGTTGCCTTTAGGCTTACTAAGCAATCTGAAATAGAGGCGGAGTCAGCAACACGCGCAAAGCTTAATTGGCTTTCGGATGCACATAAGATCACTGTTACAATGCAGTCACTTAAGGATCTTACCACCCTGAAGCAGACTTTACCAATCACCTATTACGATAAGGAGTTGGCAGAGTGGGGTGTGACGAGCGATAAGCTTCGTATGCTTGCTGGTGACTATCAAGTTTTGGGTTATAAGCTCTACGATAACCTTGATAATGAGCTTATGGATGCTCAGTGTGAGGGTGTGTCGTTTACCATTGTAAAGGGCGGTCTTGCGGTGTGTGATATTGGCGTTGTGGGCGCTACGGAGCGTGGTAAAGTTGGCTTTAGATTGGTAAAGCACTTCGATGATACCAGAGTAGGTGGTGACTACCTCTTTGAGAATATCAAGGCGGTGGATATCACCGTAAAGCACGGTTTTACAGGTAAGCCAACAACCTTGGAGGTGCGTAAGTTATCGTTGTCAGAGGAGTTTGTTGAGGGAGCAAAGGATGAAGAACTCTACGATCGTAACTCCCTTACAGCATATATCGAGTGCGAGGAGAGTTTTTGGTTGGAGACAGGAGAGTACACCATAACATCTTACACAACATATTCTGATGCTAAGGCTAAGAATAGTCTTGAGACAGCCTCTATTGTTGACCTTGGTATTAGCTTCGAAGTGGAGCTAAATCAGCTACACGTTGTTCAGGATGTGCCTGTGTTGCTATCGACAACTGCAGAGCATATCAAGGATTATATGGCTCTAAAGGAGATATGGTTGGCATTGGATGGCGAGAATTGGTCGTTCTATGGCGAGGAGTATCCTGCGGGTGTAAACTGGGACTTTAACAAGGATATAGATATGTGGGGCGACCAGCCAGGTGTGACTCTAAACGCTGATGGTCGTATTGAGAATCTCAATCTATCGGGTTTCGGTGCTAAGGGTATTGTGCCTGATGCAATAGGTCAGCTTACAGATCTTAAGCTCCTATATTTGGGTAACCACAACGAACTTATTGGTGGCTATGATGCCTCTAAGTCTCAACGTATCGATGCCTTGAACTATTATAATAGCGTTCTAAAGCGTGATGTGCGCGAGGGCTTAAGTGTTGAGCTAAAGAGTGTTATCAATCGTGATGCTACCCAGCAACCAATCCTTTCAAGCCGTGTCAATCGTAAAGATGTGGCGTTTGGAAATCTTACAAATGGCATTACAGGTATCTCTCGCGAGATGATGCGTCTAACGAAGCTTGAGCAGTTCTTCATTGCTAATGCTCCGATTACTACTGAGGGTTTCTTCGTAGGCGAAAAGGATGAGTCGTTGAGTTGGGCTAATTTCGAGAATCTTATGGATGTTGAGATATATAACTGCCCAAATCTCACCGCTCTGCCAATAGAGCTTATTACTGAGCTACCAGCTATGCAGTCGTTGAATGTGGCAATGAACTATGGTATTTCAGGTGAGCAGTTGAAGGCTGATTGGGAGGCATTGATTGATGGTGCTTCGGGAGATAAGGTGCAGATCCTCTATATTGGTTTTAATAACCTTGAGGAGACACCTACGTACGAAAAGCTAAGTAAGATGTCGAAGATTGGTCTTTTGGATTGTAATAGCAACCGACTTCATACCATACACCCATTTGGTAAGGAGGTGTGCCCAACAACTCTTATCTACGACTATAATCAGATCACAAAGATTAATACCGAGAATGGAGACTTCTGTGGTCTAAGTCAGTTGGAGGACTTTACCTGCTCTAATAATAATCTAACAGAGCTTCCAGACCTATTTAGTGCTAAGTCGGTGTACTCGATGTTGTCGGTGGATTTCTCGTCAAACGAGATTAGTGCGTTGGAGAATGGCGAGGCATGGCGTGGTGTTAATACCTCGTCGCTAAACCTTGCGGATAATAGATTAGAGGAGTTGCCTAAGCGTCTTATTGGTTCGGGCTCTCGTATTGGTACATTGATGCTTAGCTCAAATGGTATGCGTAAGATTGAGGCTGGTGCTCTTATCGGTGCAGGTAGTGAGCATCTAACAACTATCGACCTTAGCTTCAACCGTCTTAAGGAGCTACCATACGACGATTTTAGCATCTCGAACATTCCATTTCTCTACGGTATCGACCTCTCGAGCAATGCCTTTGAGGAGGTGCCATACGCTCTGCTCACGGTGGATAGATTGACCGTTATCAGCATCCGCCAGCAGCGTGATGACGAGGGTAACCGTACACTCTCTATATGGCCAGAGGGTATTGGAAACCATAAGGGTCTTGCGGCACTATATATAGGCTCTAACGATTTGGGTAAGATTAACGACACCATTTCGCCATATATCTTGCTCTTCGAGATTAAGGATAACCCAAATATCTCGATAGACCTAAGCAATGTTTGTCCATATATCGAGATGGGATACTACGAGCTTATCTATGATTCGACTCAGGATATTCGTGGTTGTAGTGCTCTAAATCTTGATTAAAAGTTTTGATTATGAAGAAATTATACTATTATATTCCTCTGTTTGTAGGATTCTTGTTTAGTGCCTGCAAGGATGATGTTCCTACAATTTCGGGCTTCGAGGCAGATACAGCACCTATCGAGGCTGAGGCTGTAGGTGGCGAGTATTTTGTTACAATTCGTTCCGATAAGGATTGGGTGGCAGTAGTTGACGAGCCATGGGTTATGGTCTCTCCTGCGAATGGTCGTGGCGAGACACGATGCTCGATTAAGATCGACTCTGCGCTTATGAGCGAGACACGCAATGCTAATATTGTTATCAACTCAGGCTTTGAGGAGCCCAAAAAGATAGCCATTACTCAGAAGGGTTTTGAGAGGGCTATTACTCCTGAGAAGAGCACTATTGATATCGCAGCATCGGCAATTAAGGCAGATAGATGGGTGGAGTTCGATGTTACGACAAACGTAAAGTTCAAGGTTAAGAGTGGTGCAAACTGGATTGATGTGGATGAAGATTATGAGCTCAATCTAAACCGTGGTATGCGTCCACGAACTACGCGTATTCGCCTCGATTGGAAGATGAATAGCGCGCCTGAGGAGCGAGTTGAGACCTTACGTTTCATAAGCGATGATGCTGATACCTTAGAGCTTGCAACCATTAGTGTGCGTCAGGCTGCAGGACCTCTTATTGAGGATAATCGTGCTGGTGACTCGTTGGCTGTAATTACTATTTTCGAGAAGTTGGAGTGCTGGGGTGATAACGGTATCTCTACGACTGAAAGTATGAATCGTTGGGATTGTGTACGTTTGTGGAGGGCTTCGGATAAGAGCCTCCCATCGTCTGAGGCTGTAGGTCGTGTGCGTGATCTCGATCTAAACTACTTCGATACAGAAGATGGTGTGCCTGTAGAGATTAAGCATCTTAAATATTTGGAGACTCTGTCGTTGTTTGGTAATGTGAATACTATGCTCAAGAGCATCGACCTCTGCGAGGAGGTGGCAACACTTGAGTATTTGAAGGATTTGCGTATTGCAGCCTTTGGTCTTGTGTCGTTGCCAGCTAATTTTACAGACCTTGGCGATACGCTTGAGTCTCTTGATATCAACTCTAACAACTTCAACGAGATACCTGCTGTGATTACAAGGGAGAACTTCCCTAAGCTAAAGGTCTTGAACCTCGCAAGTAACCGAAGGGCCTCAATTACAGACCTTCGCAAGCGTGGAACAGCGAATGATGAGGGTATAGGTATCTATGCCAATATGGATAAGAGTGATGTGGTTAAAAAACTCTTCTTATGGGAGGAGTTGGAGGAGCTTCAGTTGTCGTATAACTATATCGAGGGCTCTCTGCCAGACTTTAAGGAGATGCCAACATATACCGAGGAGGATGTTAGAGAGTATGGTGACACTGTAAGTTGGGCTGTAGGTAATGTGCCACGTATTCTGCCAAATATGCGTAGCCTCAAGATTAACCTTAACTTTATGACTGGCGACCTTCCGGAGTGGTTGATATATCATCCTCGCTTCTTGGAGTGGGGACCAGAGGTATTGATATTCCCACAGCAGGAGAAGTCTGTAAATAGCGAGGGAAAGAGTGTTGGTTTCAATGAGGTGCCATCATCTTTTGAGTACTACTTTGAGAAGTATCCTAAGTATCGAGGAAGGTATGAGTTTAATGAGGAAATGGAGGAGTAGCGATGAATAAGTATCTATATTATGTTGTGGCCGTTGCACTTATTGCAACAGCGTGTGTAAAGGATGATATTGCCACGCAGGGAGCTAAGAATGAGAATAACACTGAGGTTGTTATTCCCGATGGAGCTAATCCTGGCGAGGTTATCATTAAGTTCAAGCCCGAGATGGAGGCTATCCTTGACCAGACGATGACTCGAGCGGGTGGTGAGGCTACGCGCTCAGGTATCCCATCTACTGATGAGGTTTTGGATATTCTTGGTGCTTACTCCTTCGAGCGTGTATTCCCTGTGGACACACGCCATGAGGCACGTACACGTGAGGAGGGATTGCACCTATGGTATATTGTGCGCTTTGACGAGAATGAGGATTTGAGCAGGGCCTTTGCACGTCTTTCATCGTTGGGTGAAGTTGATAAAATTCAGTGCAACAGGGAGCTTAAGCGCGCCTATACAGGTGAGCCAGTCTTTATTAGCTGTGCTGAGGCTGAAAACCGTATGGCTACACGCTCTGGGGCGATGCCTTTCGACGATCCAGATCTATATCGTCAGTGGTGCTATCACAACGATGGCGTGACACGTGATTTTGTGAGCCAGAGAGCTGGTATTAAGGCGGGAGCTGATGCGGGATGCTTGGAGGCCTGGGAGCTATGTACTGGCGACGAGGAGATCATCGTAGCTGTTATGGATGAGGCACCGATGTGGAGCCACCCTGACCTTGAGGATAATATCTGGATAAACGAAGGTGAGGAGCTTCACGCAGGCGTAGATGCTGATGGCAACGGATACAAGGATGATAAGTATGGTTATAACTTTGTGCGCAATACAGGTGTAACATCGTGGACATCAAATGGTAGCACAGGTCACGGTACTCACGTTGCAGGTACTATCGCGGCGGTAAACGATAATGGTATAGGTTGTTCGGGTATCGCTGGTGGCGGTAAGGGTAATAAGGGTGTTAAGATTATGACCTTGCAGTTGTTTGATGGTATGAACTCATCAACACTTGCCATGGAGGCTCGAGCAATGAAGTATGCCGCGGATAATGGTGCTGTGATATTGCAGTGTTCGTGGGGTTATAACTCGGCTAAGGCAAATATGATTATGGGCTACACTCCAGGTCCTGCGACTGAGGAGGAGTGGGCTGCGATGTACCCATTAGAGAAGGAGGCTTTGGACTACTTTATTAATAAGGCGGGCTCTCCAAATGGTGTTATAAATGGAGGCTTGGCAATCTTTGCATCGGGTAATGAGTATGCCGCGCAGTCATCATTCCCAGCAGCATATTCGAAGTGTATATCTGTATCTGCTATCGCTGCCGACTACACCCCTGCATCATACTCAAACTATGGCTCAGAGGTCTTGCTCTGTGCCCCTGGTGGCGATCTTGAGTATTATGGAGCTCTTGGTATGGCAGACGAGCAGTACGATGATAATGGAGTGCTTAAGGAGCAGGGTGCTATCTACTCAACCCTTGTACAGAATGGTGTTGCGGGATATGGTTACTATGAGGGTACCTCTATGGCGTGTCCTCATGTGTCGGGTGTTGCGGCACTTGGCCTTGCCTATGCAAAGCAGCAGGGTAGACACTTTACTTGGGATGAGTTCCGCGATTTGATGTACACAACAGCGGAGGATATTGATAGCTACTTTACTGGCGAGAAGTTGTACTATATGCGCCATACATCGGCTGGTGCAACGCCTATAAAGATGAACCTATTGGATTATCGCGGTAAGATGGGACGATTGGTTGATGCTGGCGCTCTTCTTAAGGCTATTGATGGTAGTGGTCGCGATATGCGTCTACCAAACATATATCTCGCTCCAGAGCAGAGCGTAACACTACCTCTTGCGAAGTATGGCGTAGAGGGTGCTACAAAGGTTGAGGTCGAGAATAGTGCTATTGCTGAGGTGGTGCTTAGCGATGGCTATCTTGTGGTTTCGGCTAAGAGTGTTGGTCAGACACGTGTTACGGTAACAGCCGATACGGAGCATACTATTATCGTTACGGTGCGTGAGGGTGCATCGGATAACGGCTGGTTGTAGGTTTAAGATGAGGCTAAGAGTTGCATACCTTATCGTGACGATATTGTCACTCTTGCCATTATCGTTATCGGCACAAAGTGGTGGCTTTCTTTCGCGTAGTGAGTTAGACTCGTTGGTAAACCCGCAGAACTCAACTAAAGGGGCGGGTGTGTTGCTTGTAGCGCCCATGACAATAGAACTTGGCGAGATTGACGAAGCGGAGGTTGTCTACTTTAACTTTGAGATTAAGAACACATCGCAAAGGAGAGTAACAATTACTGAGTTTCGCCCCTCGTGTGGTTGTATCGAGGTGCAGACAAAGCCGCAGAGCATTGCTCCAGACGCTACACTTAGAGTGAGTGCCAACTTTAACCCTACGGGACGAAGTAGTGAGTTTAGCTATAGGGTGAATATATATACCGACCTTGATAGCTCTCTTCCAACAGAGCGAGTTATGGTTGAGGGTAGCGTTGTTAGCGACGATGAGTGGCAGCATCTACCAAAGAGGGCTGGTGTCCTACGACTAAGTCGCAAGGAGGTCATGCTAAGTTCGCGTGGTGAGGAGCGTATTGCGGTGGCTAATAGTGGCGATAAGGCTCTGAAGATAACTGCAAAACCTACGCTTGAGGGGCTTAGCTTACGATGTGAGCCTCAGGTGCTAATGCCTGGCTGCGAAGGAGATATATTTGTAAGGTATAGTGGTGATATAGCCTTAGACCTAAGCACAATACTAATTTTAGATGGCGTGGATGCATCGCCTATGGAGAGAACTATAAAGATAAAATTAACGAGATAGATATACTATGAAGCTACTAAGAGAGATGTTTGCTTGTGCCGTTGTGGCAGTTGCGCTATTTGTTACGGGATGTGATAATGGCGATGAGGTTAGCAATACGCAGGAGCAGAATATGGCGGTTACATATTTTACCATTGATGGCGTATGGCAACTTGCGGAGTGGAATGCTGCTCCTTTGGCCGAGGGTACGCTCCTTTATATCGATTTGGATCGTAAGGAGCAACGCTTTGAGATGTGGGATAATCTTAACTCTATGTATCCTACAATGCGAAGTGGAGGCTTTTTGCTCTCGGTAGATGATATGCAACGAGATATAATCTCTGGTTGGTATGACTTTGGTGTAGGTGATTGGAGTAGCGATTATGTTGTGGAGTTGAATGCTGAGGGTGACCAGATGGTGTGGAGTGCTCTTGCAGGCGAGGAGAAGATGATCTTCGTTGAGGTCGATGAACTACCAGAATTTTAATATTAACTTAAATACACTACACTATGAGAACTTTTAAGAGTTTGGCAGTCCTAACAACTGCTGTTATCGCACTCCTAAGCTGGGGATGTGAACTATTCGAGGGCCAGGAGCAGCCTAAGGGTCCAACCATTACTATTGGCGAGCCTCTATTTGACACCGAGGCTATGACAATGACGCTCACATTCACCCCATCTAAGGGTACTACTGCTTGGCACTACAAGGTTGAGAGCGAGGGTGCTATGGCAAACTTTACCTTCGTTGCGGGCGACCAGCCAAAGGAGATTGTAACTCCTATCGAGTTTGATGTTGAGTACACGGTATCAGCCTATGCTGAGGCACAGGGTATTGAGAGTGATCTTATTATCGAGAAGTACTGTCTAAAGAGCATCCCTTCGATTACTGTTTCTAAGCCTATTTTTGATGAGGAGGCAATGACAGTAAGCTACACCGTAACACCATCTGAGGGTGCACATCACTGGTATTGGGGTGTTAAGGATTCGGAGTACACACACTATGAGGGTGATGAGGCTCAGACAGTAAGCTATGCTGTTGAGTATGATGTAAATTATACATTCCTATTCCGTGCTGAGAATGAGCAGCTTAATGGTGAGACTAAGGAGGTCGAGTTTACTGTTATTAAGCCAGTTGTAGATATTGCCATCGAAAACCTAACAGCTTACACTATCGATGCTGTTATCACAAAGAAGGAGCATTGTGTTAAGTATGTTATAGGTGCTATGCATACTTCGGCATATGATCGAAATATCTTCATCGAGCAGGCTCAGACATCGCTTGATCCAGATCCATCTTACCCATTTGCAATCTTCAACTATGCAACAGAGAGTCGCACATTCTCTGAGCAGGATTTGGTACGCAACTCACTTGTTAGCAGCAATGAGAATGCAGGTATCATTCTTCTACCAAAAACATCATACACTATCGCTGTTTATGGTGAGGATGCTAATGGTAACTATACTGTAACAACTGAGGACGTTGTAATTCCAGAGGTTGAACTTAATGGTAATACAGCTATCTCTATCGAGGTTACAGATATCGCACTTACATCTGCTAAGGCTACCGTGACATCGGAGGTTGGTAGCAAGATTCTTACAGGTTATATCGATCCTGCGGTTGCTAAGGCTGATACAGAGAAGCCTTTTGACTTTGAGGGTAAGAGTGACGAGGAGATTAAGAGCTACATTGCAAGCGTTGTAAAGGGTGTTCCTACGGTATATAGTGAGCCTTTCACATACTTGCTTAGCGATGGTTTTGCTAATGATACAGAGTATGTGGCATACGCTCTTGCTATTAAGGATGGTAAGGTTGGAGATGTAGCATTCACAACATTTACTACTCTACGTCCATCACTCTCTGGTGTGGCAAATATTGTTGCTGCAGAGATTGTGCCTCAGACAACACACGAGACTCTTACTGTAAAGCTTACTGTAGATGATGCTGCTACTAAGGTGCGTCTATATGCAGCACCTGCATCTGACCACACTGCTTATGCCGACAACTTGGTATATATTATGGACGCAGACAACTACCAGAACTACCGCGAGGAGTATGATGTTGTTGATGGTATCGCAACTGCAGTTATCAGCATCTACCATCCAGGTACTAACTATTATCTATACGCTTCAGCGGTAGATACTAATGGTCGTGCTGGCGCAATCGCTTGTGTGTCGCAGTTGGCTGGCCTCGATACAGAGTACTACACAACTATCGAGGAGATTGTTGATGAGGGTGGTATGGATTATACAGGTACAGGTTCTGCAACGCTCTCTGTGGAGGTGATTGAAATCGTTGATGAGCGTGTTAATGCAGTCCTAACAGCGAGCAACTATAGTGATAATGTAGATACTGTATGGTTCTTGCGCTACAGTGGCATGATCTCTGATGTAGAGAGTCAGGTTAAGGAGGCTTTTGCTGAGTATCTTGAGGAGGAGACAATTTTGGGCTCATATAAAATAGCTAAGCAGGGTATTGGTATTAAGTATGAGGATGTTGCTCACGATTGGAATCCTAAATATGATGCACTCCTTGAGTATAATGCTACATACGGTGGCGATATCATCGTGATGGTTATTCTTGATACTGATGGTAAACTAAATATTCATAGCTACTATGCTGCGGGACAGAGCGTTGTAGAGCTTTAATTTCTTGTGATAAGGGGTCATAATTTCTTGTGATAAGGGGTCATCTGCGACCTCTCAATCCAAAGAGCGAATGGGCAGTACGCCAAGTACAGCCCATCCGCTCTTTCTCTTTATCGAGGCCACATCTAACCCCTTCTGACAAGAAATTCGGTCGTGCTGCCCTTAATGTTTATATATCGCTTGTTCCAAGCGAAACTATTACTAATTACTCTCTACTAATTACTAATTATTTATGCCCCTTCTGACAAGAAATTGGGTCTTGCTCCTAATATGGCTGACTATACCTCTTAAATTTTAGTAGATGTTTCTATTATTTGTAAAATAATCGCTATCTTTGCTTAAGAGTTATTTTTACCGTAATAATTTTTAAGCTTCTATTATATGAAAAAGAGCCTCTACTTCATGGCGACAATGTTGCTTTTAGCCTCATGTGTGCCAACAGATGGTTATGTACATTTGATCTTCAAGATAACCGACAATATTAAGGCTGTGATAAGTGTCAATACATCTCGTTATTGGCGCTGTTGGGCAGGAAATGAGGAGATTACAATCTTATCTGCTACCGAGGATAATCGTAGTGGTGTTATGGATGATGTCTGCGATGATGCATTGTATGCGCTCTATCCAGCAGATATGGAGGCTACGCTTGTGGAGAGCAAGATATACACAACGCTGCCACTATATAGAGATTGTAGCGATGTTGCAGAGCCTATAATGGTTGCAACGTGCGATGATGATATTTGCTTTGAGGATGTAAGTGGTATGTTGTGCTTGAATATAAGCAGTACCATAGAGGAGGAGCTTTTGCTAAGGTCTGTAACCCTAAGTTCTATGTCGCAGGCAATATCGGGTAGGGTAGAGATAGATTGCAATGACCTATCTATGAATATTGTTGACCAGGAAGCATATGCTATCTCGTTGCAAAGTGTGGATGTAGCTATCACCGCTGAGCCACAGGAGTTCTATATTGCAATGCCACCTATCGATTTTGCCGACGGTGAGCTTTGTGTAACCTTTGAGTTTGAGGGATGTACTCATACAGCTGTATTACCTGCGCTAACACTCCGACGTGGTATTGTTAACAATGTAAGTTGTGCATTTTAAGAGCTTTGGCGATGATATATTTCAACTCTGATTATACGGCAGGCGCGCATACTGAGGTCTTGGATGCCCTTGTGCGCACCAATTTGGAGCATACCGTAGGCTATGGCCTTGATGCATATACTGCAGAGGCTAAAAACCTTATTCGCGAGGCAGTAGGGTGTAAGGATGCTGAGGTTATATTCCTTGTTGGCGGTACACAGACCAATGCTACTGCTATAGATGGTATTCTTGCGCGCCACGAGGGTGTGCTTGCTGCCGATAGTGGCCATATTGCAGTCCACGAGTCTGGTGCTATTGAGGCTTCGGGACATAAGGTCTTGACACTGCCAGAGTATTGCGGTAAGGTTAAGGCGGATGATGTAGAACGTTATATCACGGAGTTCTATCGCGACGATACCTATCAGCATATGGTAGCGCCTGGAATGCTCTATATCTCGCAACCTACGGAGTATGGCACGATATATTCGCTTGAGGAGTTGGAGGGGCTTAGTGCTGTGTGTCGTAAGCATAATATCCCACTATATATCGATGGTGCACGTATGGGCTACGGTCTTATGGCTGATGGTGCTGATTTCACGCTGAGGGATATTGCACGCCTTGCCGATGTATTCTATATCGGAGGTACTAAGTGCGGTGCGCTCTTTGGCGAGGCGCTTGTGGTTACTAATAGGGAGCTTTTGAAGAACCTCTTTCCGCTTGTTAAGCAGCACGGAGCACTTCTTGCTAAGGGGCGACTGCTGGGTTTGCAGTTCGGGGCGCTCTTCCGCGATGGCCTCTATGAGCGTATCTGTGGCGATGCTGTGCGCTTGGCACTGCGCCTACGCGAGATTATGCGTGAGGCTGGCTTTGAGGTGGTTATCGAGTCACCCACAAATCAGCAGTTCTTCCGTCTACCGAACAATGTAATCGATTCGCTCCGCAGTTCGGTATCTTTCGACTATTGGGGTCCTCGTGGCGAGGAGAGTAGTGTTGTTCGCTTTGTAACAAGCTGGGCAACTACCGAGGCGGATATCGTGGAGATGGAACGATTAATCAAACCGTAGGAGTGAAATACGCAAATTTTCTTGTGATAAACTGTAATATTGTTATTAATTTATATATGAGAAACATACTAACCCTACTTATCTCACTATTATCGTTTGTGGCAGTGTCTGCACAGACGCAGCATAGCATCATTATCGACGAACAGAGCTTCGCGCCAGAATCGGGCCTTGCAATCGATAAGATTGGCAAGGATACGTCTCAGCGCCCTTGTGCCCGTATTAAGATGCGTATCAACCGTATGACAAGCACTGAGATTGACCAACTTAAGGTTGTAACTGTGGGAGGTAATGTTGATGTTATTAAGCAGTATGTGGCTACCGAGGGTAATGGCCTTATCATAGAGCTAACCGCTAAGCAGCCAACACGCTTCTATCTTCACCACGACAAATATGGCGACTCTAATGAGGTGTCGCTAAACCTTGAGGGAGATAAGGAGTATCGTCTTTCGGCCCAGTTGAAGATCGCCTACCCGATAGTCATCAATAGCAATGTTAAGGGTGCGGAGGTCTATGTAGATGGCATTTATAAGGGTGTAACTAATGATGACTATGGGCTGACTATTGATGATATAATGCCAGGTGCGTATAGCGTAAGGCTAAAGCACGGTTCTGCGGCTGTGGAGCAGCAGATTGAGGTTAGTTCTGAGAATATCTACTTCCGTATCGAGGTTAACACCGCGACATCCCGAGCGCAATATGTTGTTTTTAACGTTGTTCCTGTCGATGCCGTAGTGCTTATCGACAACAAGGACTACACACCTGATGCTAATGGTGTTGTTATGCTTTCGCTCCAGAACGGCACATATACCTATGAGGTGCTAGCCAACGAGCATCATAGCGCCAAGGGTACATTTCTTGTTAGCGGCGCAAAGGTCGTGGAGCGTGTCGAACTTAAGCCTGCGTATGGTTGGCTAAGCGTTGGAGGTAGTGGCACTCTTGCCAATGCTAAAATTTATGTTGATAACAAGCTTATCGGTACTACGCCTATCACAAGGAGCAAGCTATCGAGTGGTACGCATAGTATCAGGGTTGTTAAGTCTATGTATCGCACTTTGGAGGATAGTATCACTATCCGTGATAACGAGGAGCTAAAGTACGCACCCACTCTCGTTGCCGACTTTGCCACCGTAACATTCGATGCGGGTTCGGGATGCGATATCTATATAAACAATGAGCGTAAGGGTACATCGCCTTGGACAGGCAAGGTAGCATCGGGAACATATATTGTCGAGGCACGCAAGGATGGCCACCGCCCCACAACTATTTCGCAGAACATCTCTGCCACACCATCCAAGCAGACCTATAAGCTCGACTCTCCAGCACCAATTTTAGGTACTATCAATGTTACCAGCACACCTCTAATGGCAGATATTTATGTTGATGGCAAACTCGTTGGCGAGACACCGCTGATCTATGATCTCCTTGTAGGCACTCACGAAATCTCGGTGCAGATGAGTGGGTATCGCAAATCTACACAACGCGTTACTATTGCCGAGAACAAAACCGAAAATCTAAATATTTCGCTTCAGAAGGGTCGTGATAAAACGAAGAAAAATGTGATTGAGTATGTGATGCAAGATAAGAAGCTGGAAATCTCGAATGCTTACTCTAAGTTTGGTGCGAATATCAAATCTCATACTTGGGATCCTGATACAGGCAAAGGCGTTATCACTTTTAAGAGCAATGTCACTAAGATTGGATATGAGGCATTCCGTGGTTGCAGTAGCCTTACAAGTGTAACTATTCCTGATAGCGTAACTGAGATTGGAAATAATGCATTCTTTTGTTGCTTCAGCCTTACAAGTGTAACTATTCCTGATAGCGTAACTACGATTGGAAATTCGGCATTCTCTTCTTGCATCAGCCTTACAAATGTAACTATTCCTGATAGCGTAACTACGATTGGAGAGTGGGCATTCGCACATTGCAGCAGCCTTACAAGTGTAACTATTTCTGATAGTGTAACTTCGATTGGAGAGCTTGCATTCAAAAATTGCAGCAGCCTTACAAGTGTATATTGTAAACCGACGATACCGCCAAGTTTAGACGCTTCTGCTTTATCTAATATTGCTTCGAGCAGAAAGATATACGTTCCTATGCGGAGTGTTAAGAAATACAAGAAATCCAATGGTTGGAGTAATTATAAAGACGCAATCGAGGGTTACAACTTTTAATTTCTTGTGATAAGCTGTAATATTATTATTAATTTGTATATGAGAAATATACTAACCCTACTTATCTCGCTATTATCGTTTGTGGTGGTTTCGGCACAGACGCAGCATAGCATCATTATAGACGAGGCGAGTTTCGCGCCAGAATCGGGCCTTGCAATCGATAAGATTGGCAAGGATACGTCTCAGCGCCCTTGTGCCCGTATTAAGATGCGCATCAATCGTATGACAAGCGCCGAGATAGACCAACTGAAGGTTGTACCTGTGGGAGGTAATGTTGTGGTTATTAAGCAGTATGTGGCTACCGAGGGTAATGGCCTTATCATAGAGCTAACTGCTAAGCAGCCAATACGTTTCTATCTTCACCACGACAAGTATGGTGACTCGAACGAGGTGTCGCTAAACCTTGAGGGAGATAAGGAGTATCGTCTTTCTGCCCAGTTGAATATCTCATATCCAATTGTTATTGCCACCAATGTTATAGATGCGGAAGTGTATATCGACGGTATGTATCAGGGTCGTAGCGACAGCGGTTATACGTTAACAGTCAACGACATAACACCCGGAACGCATAAGTTACGGGTGCAGAGCGGCTCATCGATAGCTGAGCAGAATATAGAGGTCAGCAGCACAGCAATATACTTCCGCTTGGATGTAAACGTTGCATCATCACGCCCTCAGTACGTGGTCTTTTCTGTTACGCCTAAGAATGCTATTGTGGTTGTAGACAACAAGAACTGCGTTCCCGATGCAGACGGTATCGTGCAGTTGACGCTAAACAACGGCTCATACAACTATCACATATCGGCAAACTCCTACCACGACGAGAGAGGCACTTTTGTGGTCAGTGGCAGTAAGGTGGAGAAATACATAGAACTCCGACCCGCACACGGATGGGTGGAGGTAGGGTCATCGTCACACCTAAAGGGTGCAAGCGTTTACATTGATGGCAACTACATAGGTAAAGCTCCGATTAAGAGCGATAAACTTGCAAGCGGTACGTACAAAGTGAAGATTATAAAGGAGTTGTATCTCCCATACGAGGGCGAAATCACTATCAAGGATAACGAAACATTGAAATTCAATCCGTCGCTCACAGACAATTTTGCCATTGTAACAATCACTGCAGGTGATGGTGCAAGTATCTATGTAAACAATGCCTATAAGGGTATGTCAAGTTGGACAGGTAACCTTGAAGCTGGTGCATATATCTTCGAGGCACGCAAAGAGGGATATCGCACAACGACAATATCGCGTAATATCACCACACAGGCAAAAAATCAGAACATCACACTCGATGCTCCAACACCTATAACTGGCTATCTAAATCTTACCAGTACGCCTAAAATGGCTACGGTATATATAGATGGCAAAGATGTTGGTAAAACTCCACTAATGGAGGAGTTGCTAATAGGCACTCACGAAATCTCGGTGCAGATGAGTGGGTATCGCAAATCTACACAACGCGTTACTATTGCTGAGAACAAAACCGAAAATCTAAATATTTCACTTCAGAAGGGTAGTGATAATACTGATAATACTAATAATACTAAGAAAAATGTGATTGAGTATTTGATGCCAAATAAGAAGATGGAAATCTCGGATGCCTACTCTAAGTTTGGATCGAATGTTTTATTGCATACTTGGGATCCTGATACAGGCAAAGGCGTTATCACTTTTATGAACGATGTCACTACGATTGGAGATGGTGCATTCTATAAGTGCAGCAGACTTACAAGTGTAACTATTCCTGATAGCGTAACTACGATTGGAAAGAATGCATTCCGTGGTTGCAGCAGCCTTACAAGTGTAACTATTCCTGATAGCGTAACTACGATTGGAAGTGATGCATTCAGTTATTGCAACAGCCTTACAAGTGTAACTATTCCTGATAGCGTAACTACGATTGGAGATGGTGCATTCACTGGTTGTAATAGTCTACAAGAGTTTAAGGGTAAATTTGCATCTGAGGATGGTAGATGCCTAATTGTTGATGGTACACTAAATTCATTTGCCCCATCAGGACTAACTGAATATACTATTCCTGATAGAGTAACTACGATTGGAGTTTGGGCATTCGCTTTTTGCAGAAGCCTTAACAGTCTAACTATTCCTGATAGTGTAACTACGATTGGAGGTTGGGCATTTTATAGTTGCAGCAGCCTTACAAGTGTAACTATTCCTGATAGCGTAATGGAGATTGAAAATGGTGTATTCGCTGATTGTGATAGTCTAATATGGTTTAAGGGGAAGTTTGCATCTGAGGATGGTAGATGTTTGATTATTGATGGAGTTCTAAATTCATTCGCTCCTGGAGGACTCGTTGAATATACTATTCCTGATAGCGTAACTGCGATTGGATATTTCGCATTCCGTGATTGCAGTAGCCTTACAAGTGTAACTATTCCTGATAGCGTAACTACGATTAGAAGTTATGCATTCGATGGTTGCAGCAGCCTTGCAAGTGTATATTGCAAGGCTTCAACACCGCCAAGTTTAGGAAATGATGTCTTCAAGAAGAGTGCCTTCAGCAGAAAGATATATGTTCCTATGCAGAGTGTTGAGCAATACAAGAAATCCAATGGTTGGGAAAAGTATGCGTCTGATATTGTCGGCTACAACTTTTAATTTCTTGTGATAAGTGTTCTACTGCTTCGGCGGTAGATTCACGCTACTAAATGATTAGGGCTGGCTAAGTTACTTAGCCAGCCCTTTATCTTATCTCTATCTTCCGTGCAGATTAGCGGTAGAAGATTGAAGAGATTGACTTGTAGTTATGTACACGCTCGATAACATCCGCAAAGATTGGAGCAACGCTCAATACGGTAAACTTCGATAGATCCTCGCCCTCCTTGAGTGGAATGGTATCGGTGGTGATAACCTCCTGGATAGCACTCTCGTTGATACGATCGTATGCCTTACCAGATAGCACTGGGTGGGTAACAGCAGCACGAACACTCTTAGCACCCTTATCCATAAGCATATTTGCTGCCATACAGATAGTACCTGCGGTATCGATCATATCATCCACGATGATAACATTGCGACCCTCAACCTCGCCAATAGCCGTCATAGAGCCAACGACGTTAGCCTTAGCGCGCTCCTTGTGAGAGATGATGATAGGTGCCTGGAAGTGCTTAGCGTATGATGATGCACGCTTTGCACCACCCATATCAGGTGAAGCGATAGACAAATCTGGAATCTGCAACTTCTGGATGTATGGCACAAAGATACCAGATGCGTAGAGAGCATCCATTGGAAGATCGAAGAAGCCCTGAATCTGGTCTGCGTGAAGATCCATAGTCATCACGCGCTGAACACCTGCTGCGATAAGCATATTGGCAACAAGGCGTGCGGTGATAGGCACACGTGGACGATCCTTACGGTCCTGACGTGCCCAACCAAAGTATGGGATAACGGCGATAACCTGATGTGCTGAAGCGCGGCGTGCAGCATCGGCCATCATCAAAAGCTCCATTAGGTTGTCTGATGGTGGAAATGTAGACTGAATGATAAACACGGTACAACCACGAATAGACTCGTGGAAGCAAGGCTGGAACTCGCCGTCACTAAATTGTAGGACATCCGAGTCGCCGAGCTTAATGCCATACTCGGCAGCAATCTTCTCAGCGAGGTAACGAGAACCACGACCTGCGAAGAACTTGATTTTGTGGATCGCCATAATATAATTTAAGTAAGGTTTTGTAACTTTTGACAAAGTTATATTAAATAAGCTGAATAAGCAACTTTTTTGTGGCTAATTTTCAGAATTATTTGCCAAGCACTCCTCTATAAAGCTAATAATCTCCTCTCGGCCTGTGCCCTTCTCGCTCGATGATATAAACATCGGAGGTAGCTCCTCCCACTGCTCCGATAGGGTCTGCTTGTAGTTCTTTACGTTGCGATTTAGCTGTGCCTGAGAGAGTTTGTCGGCCTTAGTGAAGATGATACCAAAAGGGATGCCATTCTCACCAAGTAGCTCGATAAAGCGAAGGTCTATCTTCTGTGGCTCAAGACGTGAGTCGACCAATACAAAGAGATAGTGCATCTTCTCGCACTTTAGCACATAGTCGGTAATGAGTTTCGAGAACTCACCGCGCGTAGATTTCGATACACGCGCGTAGCCGTAACCAGGGAGGTCGACTAAGTACCAGCTATCGTTGATAAGAAAGTGGTTGATAAGCTTTGTCTTACCAGGCGTACCCGATACCTTAGCCAGGGAGTTAACACCGGTAATCATATTTACTAACGACGACTTACCTACGTTACTGCGCCCGATAAAGGCGATATCCTTGAGGCTATCCTTTGGTACTTGTGATATCTTCTCGGAGCTACACTTAAACTTCGCTTTTATATTTACTGCCATAGTCTGCGAGTATCTTCTACAAATTACTAAATAATATTTGGGACAAAAGTACAAAAAAAAGAAAAAAATACTTATCTTTGTATGTTAAATATTAGATATTAAAGTAATAAAGATATGAAAAAAGAGTGGAATGATGTGCGCGAGTTTCATGAGAAATTCGGGCACCCAGTGGCACAGGAGCCAAAGATGATTGATAAAAAGCGTGCTTTGTCTCGCGCAAAGTGGATGAATGAGGAGGTCGCAGAGTTCCTTATTGCCGATAACATCTACGAGCAGGCAGATGCGATGATCGATTTGATGTACTTCGCCCTCGGTACGATGGTTGAGATGGGTTTGGAGGCCGATGAGCTATTCGAGATTGTGCAGCAGGCAAATATGGCAAAGCTATGGCCAGATGGCAAACCGCACTACAATCCTAAGGATGGAAAGGTTATCAAACCAGAAACGTGGGAGGATCCTGCACCAAAGATTAAGGCATATATCGACTCTGTGATAGCTGCCAAGAGTAAGTAGTTTGTGAATATGTTAAACACTTGATAAAAAGAAGTTATGAAACTAAGTAGATTAGTAAGCTTGATGCTTGTGTTGCCATTGTTGTTCTCAGCATGTACCGCAACCGATGATACAGAACCACAGAAGCCGAATAATGAGCCAACAGATGAGCCAACCGAAAAGCCAGAGGATGTTGTATTTCAGGCGTTGGACTTTATTGGCGGATATTATGGCGATATTCACTCTACCGGTGCAGGCCTATATACTGTGATATTGTCGGATAATGGTTTGAACGGAACAGAGATGAAGCTACACTCAACATACTACTGTCTCGATGTATATGCTGAGTTGTATGGTGGTGAGGGTGAAGTGCAGCTCCCAGAGGGTACATACACATTGGACCTAAATAGCGCAAAGGGGCTCGGCACAATATCTTACAACGAGTCTGGATATTTCAAACTCTCAGATACTGTGGAGGCTGCAATGCCATTTGATGCTGCAGAGCTTGTTGTTACATCATCAGAGACAACCCTCGTAGCAACCATCGGAGGCGTTAAGCATACGGTGACATTCAGTGGCGAGGCAACCATCTCTGATAAAAGACAGCAAGATGTAGAGTTCGAGGCCGATTTTGCGTGGGCATACTATTATGGCGGTGCATATAGTTACAACAGATCGGATAACTTCCTAATCGGTATTAGCGATATCGATTATGGCTTTAACGACCTGCCAAATGCTATATATTATCGTTTGGACCTATATAGCGATTTTGTAGATGCTACAAATGGACCAGAGATTCCATACGGCACCTATACTCTCGATTCAACTCACAGCTATGCACCATTAACCATCGATGTTTCAAATGAGACACGCTATATGGTTATCAATGCTTCGGGTACAAGTATGACCATATCTTATATCACTGGTGGTAGTGTTACCATAGATGAGAATGGTCTTACAGCAGAGCTTATTATCAACGGTGCGAAGCATACAGTCACATATAAGGGACATATCTTTGCAGAAGATGTTTCGCATAATATCCTATAATAATTATTAATAATGTGTAAAGTTATGAAAAGAGAATATATAGTTAGCATATTTGCCTTGTTTGTTGTGCTTTTGGGATTTAGTGCTTGTGAGCGCGGTGGCGAGGATGTTAAGTCAAGCAATATTCAGATCTCTGCTAAGGAACTTGTGGCAAAGGCTGAGGGCGAGACGTTGCGTGTTATCTACTCGATTAAATCTCCTATTGAAGGCGTAGCACTTGATGTTAAGTGCGATGCTCAGTGGGTTACTAGTATTGCGGTATATCCATCAATAGTGGATATTACGGTAGGTAAGAACGATACTGGCGCAAAGCGTAGCGCTGTGCTAAAGTGTAGGTATGGCAATGAGACACTTAACCTAACTATTGTGCAGGATGCTTGGCACGATCCGTTAACAATTACAATCAACGAAGTGGAGGCTACGGCAGTATCATTCTCAGTAGCAGCATATAACGAAGATATCACTTGGATTGGTCAGATTGTTGGCAAGAGTTGGTTTGACTCCTATAGCGAGGAGGATATCTTTGCGGAGGATATGAAGTATTATCGTAGTTGTGCCAGTGACGAAAATAAGTCGTTTGAGGAGTATATATCTGCGCTTCTAAGCAAGGGCTCTCGCTCCAATATCCGTATGAATGGTTTGGATGTGGAGTCGGAGTATGTGGTATACGTCTATGGTATGGATACCGATGGCGAGAAGACTACCTCTATCTATTCTGAGGCATTTACCACGCTGGCACCTTATGAGGGTAATGATGTAACGTATGATTTCGATATCAAGGTTGATCGTGCTATCGCAGATATTACAATTATGCCATCGCACGAGGGTGTAGCATACTTCAACAACCTTGTTACACGCGAGGATTTTGAGATGTATGGCGGTGATATCGAGAAGGTCGCAGATGCTGTTGTGGCGAAGGTTATCGATGACTACTTAGCGTGGGATTATACCCTTGCTGAGGTCTTTGAGTATAACACCGACTATATCGCTACAAACTATCAGTTTGAGGCGATGGCTAATACCGAGTATGTGGCATTTGCCTTTAAGTGGAACGAGAAGTGTGAGCGTCTAAGCGAGGTGTCGTATGAGTGGTTTAGCGTAGGTTCTATACCTCCATCAGATAATCAGCTCTCGATGACAATATCGGATGTTACTCAGTCAACATTCTATGTCGATATTAAGACTACAAACAACGATCCATATGCTATCATTGCAATTCCTTCAGCGCAGATTGCTAATATGCAGGAGGATAGCGAAATCTTTGACTTTGTCCTAAAGGAGTACGGTACATCGTTCCTCTACGAATATATCTTCAATGGCGACATCGAGGGTGAGTTTAGTGGTATGGAGGCAGGCACTGAGTATGCTGTGTTGCTCTTTGGTTACGAGGCAGGTGTGCTAACTACTAAGATTACTCGTGAGAATATCAAAACACTAAAGGCTGGTGCTATCGATGCTTGTAAATATGATATCGTAATCTCTAATATTGAGGATCGCGAGGCTTACGTTACTATTACTCCAACCGACTATAGTATTTGGTATTATTGGAATGTCTTTGAGGCTGATACTACCGAGGAGGAGGTTAAGGCTTATATCCAAAACCTATATAACAAGTCATACTACGGTGATTACTGGGAGTTTAGCTACTATGAGATTACTCGAGGTGCGGTTAGTAGTCGCCTATCGCAGCTAAAGCCATCTACCGAGTATAAGATTGTTATTTACCCAATGGACCCTGATAAGTTCGCTTATACTGGCTCTATGCGTGAGGGTGGTAAGTTTACTACAACAGATGCTGTTGTTGCTGATATCACTATCACAGCGGGCTTTGATGCCTACTACGATGGTGATGCGGTGGCGGCTCTCGAGCCTAACTACTTGGTAGGCTATAAGGGTTATGTAATCTTGCCTATGTCAGTAGATATCCAGGGCGAGTCAAGTGGCTACCTCTACACAATCTTTACATATCAGGAGGGCTTGGAGGATCCAGAACTCTTTAGCGATGATTTGCTTATTGACAACCTCTATAGTGTGGGCGCTAATTGGTCTCCAGCATACTTCCGTGGTCAGTGGGATGTTGAGATGATGATTGCTGCTGTTGCCTTCGATAAGGAGGGTAACCCAAGTCCAGTATACCGCGAGCGCTTTATCTGTACTCGTGAGGGTGCTGGTGATGCTCAGGAGTTTGTGGATTACTATATGGGTACTATCAATACCTATGCGTCGACCTACTCAGCTTCGTCTCGCGAGGATAAGCTTGGCCTAAATAGCCTTGTGGTAGCAAGCGATAAGCAGAGATGTAAGGAGGCGCAGGGTGTATCTAAAAAAGTTAATTTCACAAGATAATATTAATATATGAAAAGAGTATTTTGGGTACTTTTTACGTCGCTACTACTCGTAGGATGTAGCAATGAGGAGCATGGTGAATACTATCCAGATATTAGCACGAGAGAGCTTCACTATATCTCGCGTAGTGGCAATATCGTGGAGTTTAACGACGACTCGTTTGATGCCCCAATAATCTCGAATACCTACGAGAATGGTAAGGGTGTTGTGCGTTTTGCATCGCCACTTAGAAGTATCGGACTTTTGGGAAATGTGGATATTACCTCTATCACAATTCCTGAGACTGTTAAGACGTTTGATGGTAACCCATTTAAGTATTGCACTAATTTGGCTCGTTTTATAAGTACATATTCCACATCTGATGGTTATGCACTTGTATGTGATAACGAGTTTATAGCTCTTGCACGCAACTATCGAGGTGAGGATTATGAGATTCCTTATGGCGTTAAGAGTGTGGGAGAGGGTGCATTCTATGGCACATCGATAAAGAGTGTTACAATCCCTAATAGCGTTGCTAAGATCTCTGATCAGGCCTTTTACGGCTGTAAGCAGTTGGAGTCGTTGGAACTCCCAGAGCGTCTTGAGGAGCTTGGTCGCGAGGTATGTGTGGACTGCATCAATCTTAAGAGTGTTTCGCTTCCACGCAACTGCGCTATAAGTGAGGACTTTGCTGGCTTTATGGGTTGCTATAGCCTTGAGAGTTTCAGTGGCGAGAATACCTCTGCTGATGGAAGATGCTTTGTGGTGAATCAGCAACTATACGCCTTTGCACCAGCAAATTTGTCGGAGTATGCAATACCTCAAGGCATTACCGCAATCTCGGATCGTAGCTTTGCTAAGTGCGATAGGGTGCTTAAGATTACTATCCCTTCTTCAGTGGTGTCGTTGGGTAGCGGAGTCTTCTACAACTGCTCAAGTCTATCTCAGATATACCTTGACCCTACAACTCCTCCAACTATTAAGCGAAGTGCAGGCGGTATTGATCCATTTGAGAATTTGCCATTGGACTATACTATCTACGTGCCAGCATCGAGCTATGCAAAGTACACCAGCGACTCCAACTGGGCTCGCTATATGGAGCATATTAAGAAGCATACAAACTAACATAAAGTAGTATATATCCAAAATAGATTACTTTTTTTGAGGAAAATATCAGATATAGTTTGTTTTGAATAAAAATTTTTCTAAATTTGTGATAGCAAAGGCTCTTCAGAGGAGTAGTATTATCACTTTGGAGTGCTATTTCTAACCCGAGATAAAACAGAAAATATACATTTTATTAACTTTTATTAAAACTTAAATTATTATGGGAAATCTTACTTATCAGCAGGTTACTAAGAACTTGTTTACAGCTGTTTTGATTGCTGCGATTGCAGGTATTTTAGGTGGTATCTGTGGTGCATTTGGTATTTTGGTGCCAATCTTTGCTATTCTTGCTCTTGTAGTAGGTCTTGTTGGTATTGGTGCAAATATTTGGTTCATCATCTCATTGGGCCAGTGGAAGGGTGTTGTTGATGCAAACGATGCTCCAGGTGTTCAGAAACTTTGGCTTGCTACATTGCTCAGCATTATTGGTTCTGTCCTTTGCTGGATCCCTCTAATTGGTGGTATCATCGGCGGTCTTGTATCAATTGTAGGTCTTGTTTTCTACATTATGGGTACATCTGCATTGAAGAACTCTACAACTCTTCCTGCAAATGGTGTCGCAGGTGCAAAGAAGCTTCACACTGCTATCATCCTTTCAATCATCGCTTCAGTTCTTGTGATCATTCCATTTATCAACATCATTGGTGCTATCCTTTCTATCGTTGCTTGGGTACTTCAGCTTGTTGCTTGGAAGAAGATTGCTACTGCTTAATATAGAATCAAACAAATTCTATAAGAGAGTGAATAAAAAGTGTATTTTGTCGTTACGCTTGCCCTCAAAATGCTCATTTACGCTCAGTAAACTCCGCTTTTTCGGGCTTCGCAAGCCTAAAACTACATCTTTTTATTCACTCTCTTAGGTTATGAAGTGAC
>JAZOQR010000027.1:0-29567 GCA_045656185.1 Alistipes sp.
CTTTGAATCAGATATCGATGGTAACTCACAGGAGCGTATTCTTCTTGAGACCTTGATTAATGGTGGTGTTTACGATTTGAAGTCAGATCTAACAGTTACAGCACCTACATGGTTGAAGGGTGATGCAGTTATCCGTCTTAATGGTTACACTCTAACTTACGATATCCCAACAGATAACGAGAATGATGACGAATTTGCAATTATGACTCGCGTAGAGAATGGTTCATCATTGACATTCGTAGGTGAGGGTAGTGTAGTTGCTGAGGGTTACATTGCCTCTGTAAACGAGGGTGGTGTTGTAAACATCAATGGTGGTAACTTCCTTACTACATCATGCACACTCTTCCAGTCGAATGGTGGTGAGATTAACATCTCAGGTGGCGTGTTCGAGGCAGCAGAGTATGACGGTGATCACCGTTACACATTGAACTTTGTAGATAGCAAGAAGCAGGCAGGCCTTATCGAGGTTACAGGTGGTCGTTTCTACAAGTACAACCCATCTGAGAGCCACTCAGAGAACCCAGCAATGGACTTCTGTGGCGCTGGCTACTGGGGTGTTGCTGATGGTGACTGGTACAACGTTGTTGCGCAGAAGCACGTTGACCTATTTGTAGATCACGCTGAGGTGTATACTGCTGAGGGCCTTCTTCAGTGGGCATATATCGTAGAGAATGGTCCAATTTCTGCATTTGATGGTCTTGCAGGCTTTGATGCTGCTACTTTCAATAAGTATGCATACGGTCTTGAGATTATGGCAAACATCGATATGCCAGCTAAGACTATTGTGGCAGATCCAGCTAAGCAGACTTATGTATTCACTAACGAGGATATCACATTCACTAACGGCGTGCCATCTGGTAGCAACTGGACTCCTGTATGTAATGCAATCACTGCATTAGAGGATGGCTATACTGGTTGGGTTGATGGTTGTGGTAAGACAATCTCTGGTCTAATCGTAAATACTACTTCAAACTATACTGGTTTCATCGGCTTTATGTTTGATGGCGTATTTGTTAAGGATCTTACATTCCGTGATGCCTATGTTAAGGGTACTAAGTATGTTGGTGTTGTTGCAGGTCGTGCTCAGGATGCTACTACTATCGAGAACGTTCGTGTTGTAAACTCAACAGTTTCTGGTACTGAGACCGTAGGTGGTTTGGTTGGTTACAACTACAGCCGTGTAGGTGGTGCTCAGGGTCAGGGTTATGCTGAGGGTCCTGCGATTGTTCGCAACTGCGTTACAGACGTAAATACTAAGGTTGTTGGTACTTCAAGCAACATTGGTGGTATCGTTGGTAATAACTATGGTGCAACAATCATCAACTGCCACAACTATGCTGATGTTACTGGTAAGTCTTCAGTAGGTGGTATTGTTGGTTATACTCGTGATTATCACCACAATAAGGATGGTTATATTGTAGCTTGTACTACTTATCCACAGGCTTCAATTGTTGCAACAAATGGTAATGTGGGTGGTATCGCTGGTTACACTCTTGCAGATAATCAGCACACAAACACCTATATGCACATCGTTGCTTGTACATCACTATCTTATGTTAGCGGTAGCACAGCAGGTTGTATCATTGGTACTATCAACCACGGACAGCATACTGCAGCGTGCGTAGCTGTTAAGAATGGTGCAACTAAGCTTTATGGTAAGGGTACTCCTAATACTGAGAGCGATGTTGAGGATGCTATTCTTTATGATGCTGTAGGTTCTGCTACTCAGGCAGATATTGATGCCTTGAACCACGCTATTGACCATTACAATAGTAAAAATCCTCCTGTGGAGTCAGTTTGTTCATACCGTTGGACATTGGTTGATGGTTTCCCTGTTCTACAGTAATTGCTGATTAGCACTATACAAAAAACGACTCCTTCGGGAGTCGTTTTTTTTGTTAGGTGTGTAGCATTTGTGTTTTGTTATTTTTGTATTATCTTTGCCACGGCATTTGCGCTCTATCGCTGCCATCGCAAGATGGGGGAGGAAAGTCCGAGCAACGCAGAGCACCGCGCAAGTTAACGGCTTGATATCCGTGAGGGTATAGTAACGTAGAAGAAAATAACCGCCCGCAAGGGTAAGGGTGAGAAGGCGGGGTAAGAGCCCACCGCGAGGGTAGCAATACACTCGGCTGTGCGTCTCGTGGGTTGCAAGACCATGTATACCGACAATTAAGGGTTGCTCGTCCAATGTCGGGGGGTAGGTTGCTAGAGGCTGTGGGTGACCACAGTCGTAGATAAATGATAGAGGCCTCGCAAGAGGTACAGAACTCGGCTTATAGCGAATGCAGAAAAAAATAGGTGTTTCCGCGATAGAAACACCTATTTTTTTTAAGTGAAAGGTGAAAGGTGAAAACTGAAAAGTATGGTGTCTGCGACGCGTGTTAAATTAAAGGTGAAAGGTGAAAACTGCAAAGTGTGGTGTTTGCGACGCATATTATAAAACTCGCGCGAAGCGCACCATACTTTTCACCTTTCCCCTTTCAGTTTTCACTTATAATACAATTGGGTTGGCAACTGCCAACCCAATTCTATTATAGTCTCGCCTTAATCCTCTTTGACTCCTCCTCGTAGCCTGGCTTGTCGAGCAAAGCAAACATATTCTTCTTGTATGCCTCAACGCCTGGCTGGTCGAATGGGTTGACACCAAGGATGTAGCCGCTGATACCGCAACCCTTCTCGAAGAAGTAGAGCAACTGACCAATGGTGCGCTCGTCGATGCGCTCAATCTCGATAACAAGATTTGGCACGCCACCATCCAAATGTGCAAGGCGTACGCCAAGCTCTGCCATCTTGTTAATCTCAGATAGACGCTTGCCTGTAAGGAAGTTAAGACCGTCGAGGTTAGCCTCGTCAGCCTCAACCTTAACCTCATACTTTGAGTTCTTAACCGAGATGATTGTCTCGAACAATGTGCGCTCACCCTCCTGGATATACTGGCCCATAGAGTGTAGATCTGCAGTAAGTGTTACGCTTGCAGGGAAGATACCCTTCAACTCCTTACCCTCTGACTCGCCATACAACTGTTTCCACCACTCGGCGATATACTGCAACTTAGGCTCGTATGAACCCAAGATCTCAATCTTCTTGCCCGCCTTGTACAACTCGTTACGCACGATAGCATACTGTGCTGCAGGGTTCTGCTCGATAGGTGTTGCAACACCTGTAAGACGCTCCATATCGCGTGCGCCTTCAACAAAGGCCTCAACATCTACACCTGCAACAGCCAATGGTAGTAGACCTACAGGCGATAGTACTGAGTAGCGACCACCAACATTGTCCTCGATAACGAAAGTAGGGTAGCCCTCCTGTGTTGCAAGAGTCTTGAGTGCGCCACGAGCCTTGTCTGTGATAGCTACGATGCGCTCTGCAGCCTCAGCCTTGCCATATCGCTTCTCAATCTCAGCCTTGATAAGGCGGAAGGCGATAGCAGGCTCTGTTGTGGTACCCGACTTAGAGATTACGATGGCAGCGATAGAGTAATCCTTTACAGCCTCCATCAACTCGTATGTGTAGTCCTCAGAGATATTCTCGCCAGCAAACACAACCGTAGGGTTGTCGTGACGCTTCTTAAGGCTCTCAAACGAATTTGACATAGCCTCCAATACCGCTTTAGCACCAAGATACGAGCCACCGATACCTATGCATATAACTACCTCTGCACGCTCACGTAGCTTCTTAGCTACACTCTTAATCTCTCTAATCTCGTCGTCTGTAATAGATGATGGTAGGTTTACCCAACCCAAAAAATCGTTGCCCGCACCCTCGCCAGAGTGTAGGAGCGCATTTGCACGCGCAGCCTCAGCCTGCATCTCTGCAGTGATGGCAACGCCAGAATGCGCAGCATTAAACTTAATTAACTCCATATAGTCTTTAGGTATATTCTATAAAATTAGTAAATATATTTTCGTTGTCGGTCGATCTGCCTTCAGGAGATATTAATGTAAAATCTGTGTAAGAGCCTGCATAGCCTCACGCGCCGAAGCGTGATTATAGAGCACCTCCCACACCATATCTGCGATAGGCATTTCAATATTACGACGCATAGAGCTACGACGGATGCACTCCGCAGCGTAGTAGCCCTCAGCAACCATTGTCATCTCGTTAAGCGCGCTCTTCACCGAGCAACCCTTGCCAAGAAGCGTACCTAAACGACGGTTACGGCTTAGTGGAGAGTAGCAAGTAACGAGCAAGTCACCCATATATGCTGCTGAGTTTATATCGCGCTCCTCGATAGGTACTGCCTCGTTGATAAAGCGTCTCATCTCGCCAGCACAGCAAGAGATAAGCACCGCGAGGAAGTTGTCGCCAAAGCGTAAACCAACAGCAATACCAACAGCCAAAGCGTAGACATTCTTCATTATGGCAGCAACCTCAACACCAAGGACATCGTTCGAGATGCTACAACGGAAATACTCATTCGCAAGCAGGTTGCGTACGATCTCAGCTGTATTATTATCCTCCGATGCTACGGTGAGGTACGAAAGCTGACACTGTCCCACCTCCTCTGCGTGCGAAGGGCCTGTTACTACCGCCAAGTTCTGCATAGGCACGTCGTAGAAGCGGTTCATATGCTCAACGATTGTTAGGTAGTCGCCAGGGATGATACCCTTGACTGCCGATACTACAATCTTATTTTGAAGGCTCTCGGTTAGAGGCTCAAGGAACTTCTTGAAGAATGCCGATGGCATAGCAAGAATAACAATATCGGCGTTACGCACAACTTCGTTAATATCTGCTGAAGGAGTGAAAAATTCGCGGTCGATATAGCACCAAGGAAGGTACTTTGGATTACGGCTACGTGTTAGTAGTGATTCACGAATATCATCATTTAGTACTAACCAATCTACGTGGTGGTGGTTAATAGTAAGCGTTTTTACAATTGCTGTAGCCCAACTGCCATAGCCCAGTACGGCACATTTGGGACTCTTGTTTGTGTCCATAAGCAAAAATTTATTCACAAAATTAACAAAAAAATGTGAAAACTCTTGCAAATTGTCCATATCTTTTTCCTATCTTTGCAAAGTAGTAATATGATGTTTTGGCTGATGGCGAGTTAAGATGTTGTATTACAATGGTTTCAGCCCGTGGTGATGAAAAATGTATAAGATACATTTTTTCTCGCAGTTTGATTATGAAAAATTGGTTTTTTATGGGTTGAAGATTGGTGATGAAATAATAAAATAAGATATATGGGAATATTTTCGTTCTATCAGGAGTTGGCAATTGACCTCGGTACAGCCAATACGCTGATTATGCACAACGGTAAGGTTGTAGTTGATGAGCCATCTATCGTAGCTCTAAGTATCAAGACGGGAGACCTTATGGCTATTGGTCACAAGGCGCGACTAATGGATGGTAAGACGCACTCAAACATTCGCACGATTCGTCCGTTGAAGGATGGTGTAATTGCCGACTTTGAGGCTACGGAGCTTATGCTTCGCGGTCTTATCAAGAAGGTGAATGCTACACGCGGTATGTTTGCTCCATCATTGCGTATGATGATTTGTATCCCATCGGGTTCTACCAACGTAGAGATTCGTGCTGTGCGCGACTCTGCTCAGCATGCAGGTGGTCGTGAGATATACCTTATCTTCGAGCCTATGGCTGCAGCGCTTGGTGCAGGTCTCGATGTAGAGGCTCCAGAGGGTAACCTTATCATTGATATAGGTGGTGGTACTTCGGAGATTGCTTGTATCTCGCTTGGTGGTATTGTATGTTCGAAGTCTATCAACGTAGCGGGCGATGTCTTCACTAACGATATTCAGAACTATATCCGTCAGCAGCACGGTATTCGTATCGGTGAGCGTACTGCAGAGGATATCAAGTGTGCTATTGGTGCAGCGGTGCCAGAGTTGGATAATGAGCCTGAGGACTACATCTTCACAGGTTCAAATATGCTTACAAACTTGCCTCAGACCGTAACGTTGAACTATAGCGAGATTGCTTACGCGCTCGATAAGTCGCTTGTAAAGCTTGATAACGCCCTTATGGAGGTGCTTGAGGAGATGCCACCAGAGTTGTACTCGGATGTTGTGAAGAATGGTATCTATCTTGCTGGTGGTGGCGCGCTTATCAAGGGTCTTGATCAGCGTCTGTCTAAGAAGTCGGGCTTGCCAGTGCATGTTGCGGAGGATCCACTACGCGCTATTGCTCGTGGCACCTGCATTGCGCTTAAGAATATTGGCAACTTCTCATTCCTAATGGGTGGAGAGAAGTAGTTCGCGAGTTGTTACTTATGTAGCCTTCGGGCTAAGTATAGATATGTGCAACTCCTTAGATGTTGGGTTGTAAAGAAACTTTAATAGAGGGGCTGTCGGCATATGGTTGTTTGACAGCCTCTTTCTAAACGGTATAATGTATAGATTATTTGAATTTATAAAGCGTATATATGTGCCTGTTATCTTCCTGTTGTTGGAGGGTATCGCACTATTTACCTACGCAACATCCACACCATATACTGAGGCCAAGATCCTTGCACGTACCACATCTGCAGGGGCTGCTATTAGTAGCACAGTAACCGAGATAGGTCACTTCTTCTCGCTAACCGAGGAGAATCGTGAGCTAACCGAGCGTATTGCGGAGCTTACGTCTGAGCTTGAGGCCTTTGAGCGCACGGAGGATGCTGCTGTGATAAGTAGCGAGGATGGTCGCTTTAAGTATCGTGCTGCGCAAGTGGTGTCGATGACAACAAATCGTCCACATAATTACATCATTCTTGATCGCGGTTCGCTCGATGGTGTTGCTAATGATATGGGTGTTATAACGCCAAATAACGAGCTTGTGGGATATGTTATATCTTGCACGGAGCACTACTCTATAGTGCAGTCGATGCTCAATACTCAGTTTAACACAGGTGGTTGCCTTGTGGATAATGGTAATGTATGTGTTATAGGCTGGGATGGCTCGTCGAAGTATCAGGTGCAGGCTATGGATCTATCGGTCTACTCGGAGCCTCATAAGGGGATGGCTGTTGAGGTGCGTTCGGAGCGTCTGCCTGAGGGTATCTTAATTGGTCATATCGAGGATTTCAAGCTCAATAATACACAGACGGCATATAGTGCAACGATAGCTATTGCAGCGAAGATGAGTATGTTGTATAATGTGCTAATCGTGGAGAATACTCACTTTGGAGAGCTTGAGGAGCTTCATCGACAGGTAGAGGATAAAAAGTAGGAGTCAGCAGGTACGGTAATTTGTGAAGAGAACTTTGGGGCTTAGACGTTTGCCATTGCCGTACATCAAAATGGATAATAGATAAAAGTATAAAATAGAGATGTTTAAGAGTATATTATATTTCTGGATGACGCTTGCGCTACTATTTGTCCAGGTATTTATCCTTGATGAAATCTCGATAGCTCTATGGCTACGACCAATGATATTTCCTATTATAATCTTGTTGTTGCCATTCGAGTGGCGTGCTATCTGGGTTATATTGACAACGTTGGTGTTGGGAGTCTTTATGGATATGGCGGTAGGCGGTGCGGGTTTATATACATCGACGCTATTGCCGGTTGCTGTAACGCGTAATTGGATACTATATCTCACTACACGTCGTAGCGTTGAGTCTGGTGACCAGACCTCATTGCTTTCGCGTATGCCATTGCGTCAAGTGATGATATATGTAGGTGCTATGTTGCTAATCTACAATGTGATGTTCTTTGCGTTGGAGTCGTTGTCGACGGTTGATACAATGCAGCTTATTGCTACGATAGTATGTAGCACGATACTATCCGTTGTTCTTGCTTGGCCGATTGTGCGTTTGTTTCTTAAAAGGGTAGTTAGGTAATGGATAACGGAGTAGGAAGATATAGGATGTTACGTTTGATAGTGCTTGCTGTAGGCGCTATTATACTTGCACGTCTATTCTCGATGCAGATACTATCGGATGAGTACGATATCAAGGCTACGAATAACATTGTGCGTACCGAGATAGAGTACCCTATGCGAGGCGAGGTTTTGGATCGTAGAGGCGAGTATCTTGTTAAGAGTCGCGTATGCTACGATGTTATGGTTATACATCGTGAGTTGCCTAAGGAGGGCTTCGATACGTTGCGCCTGGCTACAATTCTTGAGATTACGCCAGAGTATTTGGCGAAGCAGCTAACGAAGGCACGTCAGAGTCCTCGTGCTGAGATACTTGTCACCAACTACCTTTCGCAGGAGAATAAGCTACTTCTTGACGAGGGTAACTTCGTAGGTTTTCATACCCGTTTCCGCACAGCCAGAGAGTATCCTCGTAAGATTGGAGGTAACCTGTTAGGTTATGTAAGTGAGGTTACGCAGGAGCATGTTGATAAGTGGGATTACTACGATGTAGGAGACTATATTGGTATTGGAGGTGTAGAGTCTGCCTACGAGACTCTTTTGCGTGGAGAGAAGGGTGTTAGTTACCGTATCTATGACTCTCATGGTGCCGTGCAGGGATCGTTTAATAATGGCTACGATGATGTTCTTCCGGTTAAGGGAGCGCAGTTAACATCTACTATCGATGCACGTTTGCAGGAGTTTGCTGAGGAGCTTATGGAGGGAAAGATTGGAGCGTTGGTGGCCATTGAGCCATCTACGGGAGAGATTCTTGCCATGGTATCTTCTCCAACATATAATCCCGATTTGATGGTGGGACGTAACCGTAATAACAACTATGCGGCTATGCTTCACAATCAGCGACAGCCACAGTTTAACCGTGCTGTTAAGGCGAGGTATCTGCCAGGTTCAACTTTTAAGTTAGTGCAGGGCCTTATTGGTTTGCAGGAGGGTGTGTTGCATCAGTCGCAGAAGTATCCATGCGATATGGGATATAGCTATGGTAGACGAAAGATGGCGTGTCATGCGCATGCCTCTCCGCTTGATTTGCGCGATGCTGTAGCACATTCGTGCAATGCCTACTTCTGCTATGTCTTCCGTGATATGATTACTAACTCGAAGTATGGCTCTGTCAAGGAGGGTGTGCGTGTATGGAATGAGTATGTCTACAGCTTTGGTTTTGGTCGTCAGTTGGGTACAGACCTCTATGGCGAGGGTGATGGTTTCGTTCCTACCCCGGAGTTCTACGATAAGGGCTATAAAGGTGGCTGGAACTGGGGTACAGTCCTAAATTGTGCTATTGGTCAGGGTGAGTTGGGTTGTACGCCATTGCAGATGGCAAACTTGGCGGCTATTGTAGCCAATCGCGGTTACTACTACATTCCTCACATTATCAAGCATATCGAGGGGCGCGATTCGATAGATAGGAAGTATTACGAGCGCCACTATACTATGGTGGATTCTATTAATTTTGTGCCTATTGTTGAGGGTATGTGGCGCAGTGTAAATGTTGCAGGTACATCTGGCAGGGCGCGTCTTGAGGGCTGGGATGTCTGTGGAAAGACCGGTACTGCCGAGAACTCTGGCGGAGCCGATAACTCTACATTCCTCTCGTTTGCACCTAAGGATAATCCTAAGATTGCTATTTCGGTATATGTTGAGCATGGCGGTTTTGGTTCTGCCATAGCCTTGCCTATTGCCTCGCTTATTGAGGAGTTGTATTTAACAGATACTATTATGCGACCTCAGATGGTGGAGGATGTTTTGAACTTCACGCCAAATTATACTCGTAACTACGATCTAAAGCAGCAACGTTACGACGAGAAACGTAAAAGTAAAAAGTAGTGTCCTATGTTATCAGAGTATAGTAAAAGTGGTCGTGGCAGTAGCCGTTCGCTCTTTGGCAATGTCGATATGGTGGCTTTGGGCATCTATATCGCTATCTCTATATGTGGTTTGCTATGTATCACCTCGGCATCGTTTGAGCCAGATACAACAAATTACTTCTCGGCATCTCATAACTATGTAAAGCAGTTTGTCTGGATTGGGGCCTCGTGGATTATGGCCACGGTGGTGTTGCTCTTAGAAAGACGATTGTTTCATATGTTTGCCTATCCGGCTTATATCTTGGGTATATTGCTGTTGCTGGCGGTATTGATGTTTGGTAAGGAGATTAACGGAGCTAAGGCGTGGTTTGAGTTGGGAAGTGTGCGTTTGCAGCCTGTTGAGTTTGTGAAGATAGCCACGGCGTTGATGATGGCGCGTGTGATGAGTGATTATGCTTTTAATATCAACCGCTTAGTAGACCTCATCAAGGTTGCCGCCATAATTCTTATACCATTTGGTATCATCGTATTGCAGAACGATACTGGTTCGGGTTTGGTGCTTGGAGCCTTCCTCTTTGTGCTTTATCGTGAGGGTCTTACCAAGTATGTCTACTTCCCGATACTCTTCACTCTCGTGTTGTTTATTGCATCGATGATGTTCTCGCCGGTGGTGATATTTGTGGCGCTACTCATTGCTTTTGTACTCTATAGCATATTACATGTAGGTGAGATTGCAGGTCATGTGCGCTTTATAGCAGGAGTATTTTTAGTAGCTTTGCTTTTATCGGTGTTGACACCACTTAGTGGTTATGCCTCGTTGATGATAGCGTGTGGTATTTCGGCAGTTGTACTTACAGTTGTGGCGTTTAAGACGCGTACGATGATGCTTTTATGGCCGATATTGATGTTCGTGTACGCCATGATCTTTGTGCCTACTACCGATTTCCTCTTCTCGAAGCTCGAACCGCACCAGAAGAATCGAATACTAACCTTTGTGGGCTTGGTTGAGGACCTTAAGAATACAGGCTATAATGTCAACCAGTCGCAGATTGCTATTGGCTCTGGTGGTATGTGGGGCAAGGGCTTTATGGAGGGTACACAGATTAAATATGACTATGTGCCGGAGAAACATACCGACTTTATCTTCTGTATCGTAGGCGAGGAGTGGGGCTTTGTTGGATGTCTCTTTGTGGTATCACTATACATAGGTCTGATGTTGCGGCTTATGAAGATGGGAGAACGAATAAAAGAGCCTTTTGGGCGAGTCTATTGCTACTCCGTAGCGGCGATAATACTTGTGCATGTGATAGTAAATATTGGTATGACCATAGGTCTTATGCCAGTGATGGGTATCCCACTGCCGTTGATGAGTTATGGTGGCTCGTCGTTTGTTGCTTTCACTCTGTTGTTGATGATAGCCATACGTTTGGATGCTTCAACCTCGGAGAGTGATATCTACTCATAACCTACAGACTAACAATTTATAGAATGAAGAATAGACCATTGATATTTCTAACCAACGATGATAGTTACCTGTCGAAGGGTTTTAGGGCAGCGGTAAATCTTGCCCGAGAGTTTGGTGATGTTATAGCCATTGCACCAGATAGAGTGCAGAGTGGTATGAGTCAGGCTATCACCATTAATTCACCTCTCTTTTTGCGCTCTGTGGAGCAGAGCGAGGGTGTTGAGATATACGCCTTTTCGGGTACGCCTGTTGACTGTGCGAAGTTTGCCTTCGATCATCTCTTTGTGGATAGAAGGGTCGACTTGGTACTTTCGGGAATAAACCATGGCTCTAATGCTGCGGTGAATGTGATGTATTCGGGTACTATGGGTGCTGCTATCGAGGGTAGTTTCTATGGTGTGCCCTCTATAGGCCTCTCGTTGGATGACCATGATGCTGATGCCGACTTTGAGGGTGCGGTGAAGTATGGCAGGGAGGTTATTAGCTCGGTGCTTGAGGCTGCCGATAGCCTTCCACGCCCTTTGTGTTTGAATGTCAATGTTCCTCGCTGCGGTGTTGATGAGATTAGGGGAGTGCGTCTATGTCGTCAGACTCGTGGTTTCTGGCGCGAGGAGTTCTACGAGCGTCAAGATCCTCATGGTCGCAAGTATTTCTGGCTTACAGGAGCCTTTCAGAATGCCGAGCCAGAGGCTACGGATAGTGATGAGTGGGCTTTGGCAAACAAGTACGTGGCGGTGGTGCCTGTGCAGGTAGATATGACCGACTACGTACAACTTAAGAATCTTCAGAGTGTAATTAAGTAGCCTATGCGCGGTGTTGAGATACTGATACTCGTCTCGATTGTGATGCTGGTGGCGGCTATTGCCATCTCGCTGCACTTGGTCAATAAGACTAAGTACAAGGTGCTGTGGGTATGCTGTATCATCTCACTTATAATGCTTGGTGTAAACCATATCATGCAGTTCAACATCTTTCGCGGTGTTGAGGTTTCGGATTTAGCACGTGCTTGGGTAGGTATTATCGTGTCGCTAAGTTTCTCTATATGTGTTGTTTGTGCGCTGCTTTTGGTTAAGCACGTTGACCGTATGGCTAAGCATCGCCAGATGCTTGAGAATAGGTTTATGACAGCGCTTCTAAGGACTGAGGAGCGTAGTCGTGCCTCCTTTTCGCGTGAGTTGCACGATGGCTTAGGCCCACTACTCTCGTCATCGAAGATGTCGCTTTCGGCGCTCACCCGCGCCAACCTTAGCGACAGTGAGCGAGAGATTTTGCACAATACCTCGGCAGTTATTGATGAGGCTATACGCTCTTTGCGTGAGATATCTAATAACCTATCGCCGCATATCCTTAACGACTTCGGTTTGGCTCGTGGTATAAAGCACTTTGTGGATCGTTTAGGTACGGTGCGTGACACTAATATAAAGTTCCAAACAACGCTCAAGGATGAGCGTTTCGACTCGAATATAGAGGTTATCCTCTACCGTGTGACGTGTGAGCTTATAAATAACTCGTTGAAGCATGCTGAGGCTACGGAGATATCTATTCGCTTGAGTCAAGAGAACGATATGCTTGTGATTGACTACTGCGACAATGGTAAAGGCTTTGTGTATAGCGAGGAGGAGGGTCGTGGTCTTGGCTTGTCAAATATCCGCTCTCGCATATCGTCGCTTAATGGAAAGTGTGAGATTGTAAGTAGCCAGGGTAATGGTATGAGTGCTAAGATTGCGGTCTCGCCAAATGGTGCAAATATGCACCTTACCCCAAGCGACCTTAAGGAGCTTCGCAGTATAGGCGAAAATATTAAAAGAAGAAGAAATGGAAAGAAGAGAGGTTAAAATAGCGCTTGTAGATGACCATACACTCTTTCGTACAGGCTTGAAGGGGCTTCTTGCGCAGCGTGAGGACTTCAAAATCGTTGCCGACGTGGGTAGTGGTATGGAGTTTTTGGAGCTACTACCAGAGCTTGATGTAGATGTGGTATTTATGGATATCGCTATGCCAGTTATGGATGGTGCCGAGACTACACGTCAGGCGCTGAAGCTTAAGCCTGATATGCGTGTTATCACATTGTCGATGTTTGGCGACGACCACTACTACTCGCTTATGGTGCAGAGCGGTGCTTCGGGCTTTTTGCTCAAGGACTCCGATATCGAGGAGGTGTACGCTGCGGTGGATGCTGTTATGGCGGGAGATAACTACTTCAGTGCCATATTGTATGGCTCGTTGGTGCGCAATATGAGCCGTATCGAATCTTCAACTATTGATGACGAGGACTCGCTCTCGGAGCGCGAGATAGAGATTTTGGTTGAGGTGTGTGCAGGTCTCTCGAATCAGGAGATTGCCGATAAACTCTTTATCTCAAAGCGTACGGTGGATAAGCATCGTGCCAACATTCTTGAGAAGACGGGTTGCAAAAATACGGCAAACCTTGTGGTCTATGCAATAAAGAACCGCCTTGTAGAGATTTAACGAACTGAAAGATGAAGCTGTCTAACAAGGCTACTTCTCAAAGAACTGAGGGTGTCAACAGACTTGTTGGACACCCTCATCTTTACCATTTATAGACTACTCCTTAAGATTTTACAAGCCGCGGCGCTTGATGGTCCAAGCCAATGCGGCATAGATGCTGTTAAAGGCTGGACGCAACGATGTAGGTATGCGGTTAAGAAACTTAAGACGCATATACTGGCGTTTAGAGAGTTTGGTGTAGCTAAAAGCCCTAATCGCCTCTTTTGCATCCTTCGTACCACCGCGTACCGACTGTGTTATAGCCTTGCCAATACCAATGCGGGCGATATATTCATTCAACGATGCAAGCTGATTGGGATTATATAGCTCTGCAATGGTGTGTGCGCACTCCTCCGAGCGGTATATGGCTGCTGAGCGGTTAGATGCTGAGCGTGAGTAGCGCACAAGAGAGGTTGGCGAGTATGCAAACTTTGCCCCTTCCTGCATCATTCTTACCCATAACCACTGGTCCTCACCTATGCGCATACCCTCAGGGAAACCGCCACAGCGTTGCACGGTGCTACGACGTAGTGTAGCTGTGGATGGAATAATAGGGTAGCGTCCCATAAGAGCCTCATTTGCAGGTGATATATAGCCCTCCATAGGAGGTACTTTTGCACGTGAATGGCTGTTGCCATTGACCACATTAAATGCTGTTGAGTAGGCATCGCAATCGGGGTAGTACTCCATAAGTCGGCAGACCTCGGCAATGTAGTTCGATAGCCATCTGTCGTCGGCATCAAGTAGGGCAACATACTCACCCGTAGCCTCGCTAATACCTCTATTACGAGCAGCACTAACACCTCTATTCTCCTGGGTTATAACTCTTATATTGGCCTCTGGGTGGCGCTTAATAAACTCCTTAACCATACTCTCGGAGCTATCCGTAGAGCCATCGTTGACAACGATAATCTCGCCCACGGCAAGGCTCTGCTCCACAACCGAACTTAGGGCACGCTCTACCTCTGCCTCCTTATTATATAATGGTATGACTACGCTAATACTCTCCGATGCTCGGCTCTTGATGCCACGTCCAAACCATAGTACCTCTGGTGCGTGATTAAGACGCTTATCCTCAGGTAACCACTTCTGAATATCGCCATAGTGGCTACGAAGGTATGCCTCTAAGTTGGCGGGAGCCATAACCTCTAAATCTCCAAATTTGCGTGGTTCGAGGTTTGCAATAGCCTCCACAGCAATCATATCCTTAGGCATACGCACGATGTTATAGCGCGTAGCCGAGGTGTTGTTGTATCGTGAAAGTTCCTTATTTAGAATGGTATATATGCGCTCCTTCGAGAGTATGGCACTTACGGTGCGAATTGCCAAGCAGGAGATGAAACTCTTTGGGAAGACCACACCATTATTCGCCTTGCCGAGCCAGCGCCAAAGCCATACGCTCTTTGCCATAAAGCAGTTTATCCAGAAGCCTACACGTCTACGCTGACGGCTGGCAAGAGCCTCATCATCGGGGATAAGGTCGTAGGGGAAGATGTCGATATATATACCCTCAGCAATAGGGAGTCCCACCCACTCGCTCTCCACGAAGCGTGTTCCCGCCTTGCGCACCTTGGCAAAGTAGAAGGGTGTATTAGGTTCTGTGGTAAACTCTTGTAGGGTGTATCCTTTATCGAGCAATGCTGGAGCCTCCTTTAGGAATCGCTCGTAGTTTTCTCGCGTCATACCGAGGTCGATATCGTCATCCCAGGGTACAATATCGTCGAAGAAGTGGCTTCCGATGGCCGTACCACCCTGTATAAAGTATGGTATCCCCGCAACCTCGCACACACGTACCACCTCGCGAAGGGTATCTTTGAGCTCTCCGTGAAGATGTCGTAATATATCGCTATTGTACTTCATTACATATTGTGTATTAGTAGGTTGCAACCACGAATATCGCTTCCTGCAATACGACCTTCGATGATAAAGCCTCCATCTCTTTCGACTCTGCCTATATCCTGAGTCTGGATAAAGGCGCACGACGATATGTTGGCAAGATCAATAATGTCGATGCCACCACGCATACCATTTGGTGAGTGGTCGAATGGGTCGTTAACATCGCGCACCAAGACTCTCATCCAGCGAGGAGTGTAGAATAGACCGTTACCTTTAGAGTATGCCTGCGAGGTAAGTTCAGCCATACCATATTCCGAGTGTATAGCCTCCACGCCAAAGCCCTCGCATAGGATTTTATGAAGTTCGCTTTTGGATAACTCCCTACGGCGTCCCTTCATACCGCCAGTCTCCATGATTATCGTATTCTCCAACTTTGGAGCATACTGTTCGGCAACATCCCAAAGGGCATAGCTCACGCCAAGCAAAATCTTTGGCTTTGAATCGTTATTTATATCTTGGATAAGCTGTTCGTAATTATTGAGATAGAAACCTCCTGAGCCACAACGCTTTATTAGTGTGTCGACCATATAAACCAATGATGAGCCTTCGCGCTCAAGGTAGTTTGGTAAAAGTCCGTAGATGCTCCACTTCTCTATTTCGCCATAGAACTCCTCAAAGGCGCGAGTAAAGGCTTTGCGATATACCTCTAACGAGGCCATCATATGGCGTGATGGCACTGTTGCCCCCGTGTTGCTTGATGTGAAGATAATCTCTGGCTCGCTCTGGCCACAATATACATCACTACTCTTAAATAGCTCGATAGGGAGAAATGGGATATCTTCGCTGCGAGAGATATCTGCAGGATTGATAGCCATCAACTCCAAGTATTTGCGATATGGCTCGCAATGCTTGGCTTGATAACGAAACAACTCAAGGGCGCAACTCTCGAATTGCTCCTTATTCTCAATATTAAATATGCGTTCTACGTCAAACATAACCTCACAATAATCCACAAAGTTAGTTTTTTTATTCTTAAAATGCAACAGGTTAATTATAAGATATAAAAAAAGCGCTATCTTTGCACCGCAGATATGTTTATTTGAAAAATAAAATTTGAGATATGTCGCGTATTAAGAGTTTAGTTTCGCTTCTATGTGGAGTTGCTGCACTGCTATTTGTGGGCTGTGAAATGAATAATGATGCTCCCAGCGGAGAGGCTATTTTAACACTCGATATTTATGAGTTAAGTGTCTATGGTAAAGGTGGAGATGTTCTAATCTACTATGCTGTGGAGAATCCTCGTCCAGGTGCTCGCCCAAAGGTTGAGAGTAACGTGGATTGGATAACCGTTAAGGAGATTACAAGCTCCGCAATTAAGCTCAATGTTGCTCCGAGTGATGTTAGCGAGGAGCGCTTCGGTTTTGTGACAATATCATATAAGGGTATGAAGAATTCTATCAAGGTGCCGGTGTTGCAAGATGAGCAGGAGCTTAACTATTTTAGTTTTGAGGTTAACAATATGACATCCACAGCGTGTACGGTGAAGTATACCCCAAAGCAGAGTGGTAAGATGTTTATGGCCAATATTATTGACTCTGCCTACTTTACACAGTCGGGCATCGTTGATATGGAGCTATTTGTTGAGGCTGAGATGTCAAACTATCTTGCTCTTGCCCAGCAGCATGAGATGACGTTGCAGTATCTTTTGGAGGAGGCTGCAAATCCTAAACCAGTATTTACCGGTGAGGTCTGCCGCAGTTTTTCAGGTATGAAGGCTGGAGGAACTTATGTTGCATACGCCTATGGCCTTGAGCTTAATGGAAATGAGTATCGAGTGACTGTGCCGTTGCACCATATTTCGATAACTCTACCTATGCAGGCTATGTACGATGTATCCTTTAAGGTGTCGTCGCAGATAACAAACTCGGGATTGACAAATATTGCGGTGTCACCAGTTAACTGGACGGGTTATTATGTTGTAAATATCATTCCAGATTCTTCGGTGTACTATGTTCCTGAGGGCGATTTGATTAACGAGTATACACTCCGTGCTTTGGGTGATGAGTTTTATAAGCGTGCACGTCAGGCTTTGCAGAATGGAAGCAGTGTTGAGGCCTTTCTTAGAGGTAGCTGCTATACGGGTGACAGAACGCTTAGTATCTCGGTTAGTGGTGGCTCGCGATATATGATCGCAGTTTTTGCTGTGGAGTCGGTGGATGGCGCTATTCCTACAATGTGTTCCGTGCCATCGATATCATATTTGTAGTCGCTAAAGCGTTGATATTTGGTAAATAAGTTTGCAGAATAAATATTTTTATCTATCTTTGCAGCCCGTATCAACCTCTTATATAGGGCAGAGACTCAGTTTGTAGTGATACAAGGATTAGCATCGAGGGTGGTGCTATGGTAGAGTAGCTGCAGCGATAATGTTGAACGATAAACATTTAACTTTTGTTGCAACAATGAACAAGGATCAGTTGATCAGACTCGTAAACGAGCAGATGTGGACTAAGGGCGAGAACGATGTACCTCAGTTCGGCGCAGGTGATACAATCACCGTAACTTATCGTATTGTAGAGGGTAACAAGGAGCGTTTGCAGAGCTTCCGCGGTGTAGTTATCCAGATTAAGGGTTCAGGCCGCACTAAGATGTTCACCATCCGTAAGGTATCGAATGGTGTAGGTGTAGAGCGTATCTTCCCACTTTACTCACCACACATCGACAAGATCGAGGTTAACAAGTATGGTGTTGTACGTCGTGCACGTATCTACTACTTGCGTGATCTTACAGGTAAGAAGGCTCGTATCAAGGAGCGTCGTATTGTTAAGAAGGCTGACGAGTAGTCGTTACCAACTTAAGAGAATTGAGGTTATCCGCGAGGATAACCTCTTTTTTTATCTGCACATAAATGCAAAATCATCGGTGATACGCAGCTATTTATTCCTAATTGTTGCATAACAGTATTTGGGGTTGTCGAAATGTTTGTGCGATTATTTTGTAGTTTGACATTTTTTTTGTATATTTGCCTTACAATCACATTACTTTAGCTAATAAAAATTAAAACTGTAATATATGAAACTAAAAAATTATGCATATCGCTGCATGGCGGCGGTTTGCGCAATCGTAGCAGTAGCCTGCGTTGACGAGGATTTCTCTTTTGACAAGGTCTCTAAAGAGGTGTCAGTCTTCGAGGGTGAGACCATTCTGCCTCTCGGTTCTCTTGAGAAGCAGACGCTTGGTAGCCTATTGGGCTCAGATACTGAGCTTCCTGATGGCGTAGTAAAGGGAGAGGATGGCTCGTACGAGTTCTTCTATGAGCTTGAGCCGGAGACTATCTCTGCTGGTGAGTTTGAACTTCCAACATCGTTTGATATCGCGGCGAGTGCCTCTACATTCGATATCGAGCTTCCATCGTTGGATTTTAGCAATTATGGAGCAGGTGTTGAGAAGACATTTAGTCTTAACCTACCTCTTGGTGACTCGTTTAAGCAATTGTTGCAGAGTGCTACATCTGGTGTAACAGAGTTCGAGATAACCTCTTTTATGTTCAACTACATTCCAGAGGATCAGCGTAAGTTTGCAAAAGATCTTAGTGAGGAGGTGGAGATTAAAGAGATTAAGTTCGACCTTCCAACGCAGATTAAGAGCCTTAATAGGGTGATTTTCGATAGTCCTGAAGTGGGTCACGAGGGCGCTCCATTTGGTGTTCATTTGGATTTGAAGGGCTTTGCTGGTATTAATGGTGGTGGTCATTTCCACTTTATCTTGAAGTCGAAGGCGGCTTTGATTGTCAAGAATAGCGCAAATCAGAAAGTTACACCTACAGAAGAGGGCGATTACAATGTCTATACTATCGAGAGCGATATTGAGGCTGAGGATAAGAGCATCGGTTTCGATATCTATATCGCAGCTATTGATAGCGAGCCTACACAGGATCGTTCAGTTGTTATTGACCCAAGTATGGTATTTGAGATCGACTTTGAGTTGAATGCTAAGGCTGGTGTTTTGAAACTTGATGGTAATGGAGGTATTCTTATGCCAGAGGTTACTATAAAGTCAGATTTCGCTCTTGCAGACGCTGAGGTGGTATTCGATAGCAGTGTCGATTTGTTTAACTTTAAGTTTGGTGGCGAGGGTGCTGATGGCTTCAATATCGAGATTGACCAGCTCCCAGAGCAGATTAAGAGTATCGACCGCGTTGAGCTAACCGACGACTCTAAGATTGTACTTTATGCTAAAAACCTTGATTGGCTTGGCGATGCTGTATCTCTTGATTTGGAGATGCCTGCTTGCCTTAAGATTAAGGAGAATGAGGGTTATACATATAATGCCGAGACCAATATCTTGTCGACAACCGTTGGTGCTGTTGGCAGGAACCTAAATATCCTCTTCGATGCTATTGACCTTAGCGAGATGACATCTGAGGGTGGTCCTATCGTTATCGAGTTCAGCCCATCGGGTCGCGTACACTTCACTAACGAGAACCCAACAAGTATAACTGACTTCCTTCCAGATGGCGGTAGCAAAATCGAGGTTGAGGTTGGTATTGATAATTCATCTTTGGGCTTTGAGTCTGTAACTGCTAAGGTCGATTTCAAGGAAAGTGTCGAGGAGAAGATTGAGCTTGGTGATCTTACAGGTGATCTTCCAGTAGAGATTGGCGGCTCAGGTCTATCTCCAGTTATTATGGTTACAATCTCTAACCCACTAACTCTTGATGCTAACATCGTTGCATCACTCCTTCCATATGCTGGCGATGAGGCTCAGGAGGCAAAGAAGATCGACTTCAATGCTACAATTGTTGGTGCTAAGAAGAGTGAGCTTACTGGCGAGGTTGAGGCTACAACAACAACTATTGTGTTGGCTAAGGAGGCTCGCCGCGATGAGTTCCCAGCATCTGAGGGCTACACATTTGTTGCTTGCAATATCGACAATCTAATCAGCACACCTATGCCTGATTATATTATGTTGTCTGCATCGTTTGGTTTGCCAGAGGAGCCTGTTACTCTCTACTTGGGCGATATCAAGAACTTGGAGTTTGGTTACGGTGCCTCTATCAGCCTACCATTTGCATTCGATAATCAGCTAAGCATCACATACGAGGATAAGATTGATATCTTGGAGGAGAATGGTGAATCTCCATTTGCTGCCTTGGCAGAGACAGAGGGTGTTATGATCGGTGATCTTGCTGTTATTGCAGAGTTTGAGACCACACTTCCTTTGAGCCTTGAGATTTCTACAACTCTCTACGACAAGGATGGTAATGAGCTCCCTACAAAGATTGGTGTTGCCGATGGTAACAATATTATCAAGGGCTCATCAGATGGAGAGACTGCTGAGAAGAGTACACTTCGTTTGGTGTTTGACCTTGCCGACGAGAATGGCTCACTTGCAGAGCTTGCAGATATCGCAGCTATAGGTCTTAAGGTTGAGGCAAGTGGCTCAGCTGTGGATGCAGTTAGCTTAAAGGAGGCTCAGTATATTGCTGCGGTGTTGAAGCTCGCTATCGATGGTGGTATTACAATTGATATTGATAAACTTCAGTCGGCTGAATAATTCCTAATAAGTGATATACTTCGTAAGTTAGAATTTCAAAAATGAGAGTAAGTATTATGAAAAAGATAGCTATTCTATTAGTTGCGGCCTTTGCGCTTATGGGAGTTAATACAGCTAATGCCCAGTCGCGTACCTCCTACTTTATGGAGGGCTCATACTTCCGCTCGGAGTTCAACCCTGCCCTTGTGCCTACACGTGGCTATGTTATGATTCCAGGCCTTTCGGGTATCAACTTGAACGTTGGTACAAACTTCTTAAGTTTCGACAACTTTATCTATAAGCGTGGCGATGAGTATGTTACTGCTTTGCACAAGTCAGTAACAGCGGAGGAGTTGATGGGTAACCTACCATCTACCCTCGATTCAAATTTGCGCGCTAATGTTAACCTCTTAGGTGTAGGTTTCTACACAGGTAAGATGTTCTGGTCTGGAGGTCTTAATATGCGTAGCGAGAACAGCGTTTCACTCTCTCCAGAGATGCTCCGTGCCGTTAAGACTTTGGGTACTGGTACATTCGACCTTGGCTCTACATCAGTAAACTCTACACAGTATCTTGAGGCTTATGCTGGCACTACATTCCCAATCTTCGATTGGTTGACAGTCGGTGTTAAGGGTAAGCTCCTCTTCGGCGTGGCAGATGTTAACGCTCAGTTTGATAAGCTCTATGTTGATATCAACGAGGATGCTGTTACAGCACAGTTGCAGGGTAATTGGAAGGCAAATAGTGTTGTTTTCGATAACCGTCCATTGACTAAGAGTAGCGATGTAGCTATGAACGACCTACTCTGTATTGACGATATGGACTATTTGAAGAAGAACCTTAAAAACTTCGGTGCTGCTATCGACTTTGGTGTTGAGATGCGCTTCTTTAACAATCACCTTAAGGTCTCTGCTGCTGTTGTAGACCTCGGCTTTATTAACTGGGCAGCTACATCGCATATCGGTGGTAATATCACCGGAGGCTTCGAGTACACTGGTGTTTCGCTCTCAGGTGATAGCTCAGAGGAGATTGAGGATGTAGTACGTCCTATCGATGGCTCTGATGGCTTTATCAATACCGATAACCTTCTTCAGAGCGGTACATACGAGGGTTATAGGACAAACCTTACCTACACTATCAACTTGGGTGCTGAGTACAATATCCTCAAAAATAAGATTGCCTTTGGTCTCTTCTCTCAGACCAAGATGCTGAACAACAATCCATTTACTGAGGTTACTGCATCTGTAAACTTGCGCCCAACAAACTGGATGACTACAACAGTAACTCATACATTCATTGGTGGTGAGGGTCCTGGTGTTTATGGCGCAGCTATCAACTTCCATCCAGCCTTTATCAACTTCTATCTTGGCATTGACTACATCGATACAAACTATGTTTCGGCAGGTCAGGTTTCAGGTCTTAACCTCTACCTCCCACGCAATGCTAAGTCTCTCAACCTCTATGCAGGTATGGCAATCAACTTTGGTCGCCCTAAGCATTTGAAGGAGAGCAAGGGATCTCGCTTGTTGTAGACTGTGATAATAGGGGAGGATGATCCTCCCCCTAAAGAAATGAGCGAATAGGATGTTAAAGTCCTATTCGCTCTTTTTATTCTCGGTACCCTACATTTGCTTAGAACCTAAATCCTATGCCGTACATCATATTATGTGTATATTGCGTGGAGTTAAAGCGGTAGCCTACAAAGATAAACATTCGGTTTGCTATAAAGTGCTTTAGTGAGTATTGAGTGTAGATACGGCTGATATCGTAGCCCTTGCCGAGGATGTTGACACCAATGCCTGCACCCACTGCAAATAGTGGTGATGTTATCTCAAAGCGTAGCGAGACACCGCACTCAGTCTGCTCAATAAGTGATGGGTGTTTATAGCTGATAAGGTTACCCTCCTCATCAAATACAGGGTCGTAGAGGTTGAGACTACTATCTGTCTGTATATCGAGTGAGCCTCCGACAGCGAAGTGACGATTAAGGTGGTATAGCTCGTGTATCTGGATGCCATCCAGAAACAGAGGTCTGTCGATAACAACAAATTCGTTGTGGTCGATAAATCTGTCTGCTCGCCAGCCACCATAAATGATTAAATCGTGGCTTAGGTGTCCCTTGAAGCTCTTGTTGTGTAGCTCTTCTGATGGCTCGATATATGATTTTGCTCGTACTCGTTCGCCGTGGTCGTTGAAGTGACGTGTAATACCAACACGGGCTCCAAAGAGGTTGGCGCCACTATTTGAGAAGTGGGTATCGCCACTCGAAAAGTGTGTAAAGTCGGGTGTGAGGCTGAGTTCCCATTTTGAAGATATATGCCAACTTATTGGAAGAGCCACGTTTATCATTATATTCCACTTCGAGTTCATCGCCTCGTTGGGAGTCCAGTGCCACGAAAGACCGAAGTTCCACTCGTAGCCAAGTGTTATATCTCCGCGGTCTGCGATATGTGCTCCCTGCAAGATATATAGCGCTATGGGCTGTCCAGTAACATCGGGGTGGAAGAATGAGTATGCGCCGATACCGATACCCTGATAGGCTGTAGGAAAGCGTCTACCAATCTTGCTCTCGTCGTTGAAAGAGAAGGCGTAGCGCAGATGTAACGATGCTGCACTATTTATCGGGTCGTCGCCTCTAAGGGCATAGTGCGATACGATGTTATAGGCGGGGCGCACCTCCAACGAGAAGCGATGAGATATGGAGTCGCACCTGATGGGGGTGGCAGCCTTTGCGCTTACCTCCCCCATTAGTGTGAGTGTAATGATGCTGAGTATTAATGATACTATTTTGCGAGCCATATACGGATGTTCTCAGCTACGCACTCGATAAGTCTGTCGATAGCCTCTGCTGCCGACCAAGCGTTGTGTGGCGAGGCAAGAAGGCGATACTTATCCTTTATATTATACAATGGTGACTCGCGTAGTGGCTCTACAGAGAATACATCGAGTGCTGCGGCAGCAATAGTGCCGTTGTCTAAGGCCTCAGCGAGGGATGCTTCATCTATAATACCACCGCGTGCAACGTTGATAATCATTGCCGAAGGCTTCATTAGCTGTAGCTCGTTGCGACCAATAAGACCGCGTGTGCGCTCGTTTAGTGGTGAGTGTACCGATACGATGTCGCTCCACTTCAAAAGCTCCTCAAGCTCCATTGCTGGGTACTGCTCCTCGCGCTTCACGCCCGATGTAGAGTAGTATCGCACCTCGCAACCAAATGCCGAAGCAAGACGTGCTACCTCGCGACCGATGTTACCCATACCTACAATACCCCACTTCTTGCCGCTAACCTGGAATGTGTAGCGGTCGTAGCAGAAGGCGCGGTCAGCCTTCGAGTAGCGACCATCGTGGAAGTACTCGTTGAAATATACCACATTGCGTGCAAGGGCGAGAGCCGATGTAAGGGTTGTCTCGGCTACTGAGATAGTCGAGTAGCCAACGGCATTCTTAACCTCGATACCAAGCTCCTTTGCGGCCTCAAGGTCAACATTGTTCATACCTGTTGCAGCGATGCAAATAAGCTTCAAATCTGGGAGTTGGCGCATAGCCTCACCATCAATTACGACCTTGTTTGTAATGGCTATTGTTGCCCCCTTTAGGCGCTCTACAACATCCTCCTTTTTTGTATTTTCGTATGCTACGTACTCGCCCTGCGATGTAATCTTTTCAAGGCTACGACCAGCGATGCTATACTCATCCAAAAAGACTATTTTACTCATATCTATTCTGTTTTATTATTGTTATTAAATTCACCAATTAAATCTCTTATTACCACCGAGGCGCAACCTATGCCGAAGAGGGCGGGGATATAGGATATAGTCCCCACATTCGACTTTTTGTTCTGCTCCTCGCATAGTATCATTGCGCCTTCGCGCACTGGCTCAGGCGAAAATACCGCCCAGAAACCGCGTTTGATACCAATTTTATGTAGACGTTTGCGGAGCATATGAGCTAAAGGACAGTGGTGTGTTTTGGCAATATCCTTAATCTCCATTAGCGTTGGGTCGGTCTTTGCTCCAGCACCCATAGAGCTCACGATACGAATGCCTCTATCCATTGCACCCTTTATAAGGGCGAGCTTAGGTGATAGGGTATCTATGGCATCAACAACATAGTCGAACCTATCGCTATCGAGTAGCGCATCGGTCTGGTCATCCTTTATAAAGCGGTTAACCACAGTGAGTTGCAATTCTGGATTGATATCCTTTAATCTGCTGGCGAGAATATCGCACTTCTCGCGACCTATGGTTGAGTGGAGCGCTACAAGTTGGCGGTTTATGTTTGTTGACGATACCTTGTCGGCATCGGCAATGGTCATACTTCCTACCCCCGAACGTACAATCATCTCGGCAGCATAGGCACCTACACCACCCACGCCAACGACCAAGACGTTAGCATTTTTTAGTAGCTCTAATTTCTCCTCTCCCAGTAGTAACTCTGTTCTCTCAAGCCAATTTGTCATCTATGGAAACAAATTTTTGTAGTTTTCCTCAATCGTTTTAAGTAGCTCCTCTGCCGTTGTATTCCTAATCTCTGCTACGCTTCTATATATCTCCTCTATGGTTATATCTGTGTTGTCGTCCGTCTCGCAGAAGAGTAGGTTTTGAGGCATCTTTGCTATCACCTCGCGTGTCTTTGGTGACTGTAACGAGCGCGCCCCAAATGAGAGGTAGTATCCGCGTTGGATACATCTCTCAGCTTGCTGCCACGAACCTATAAATCCGTGAAAGATAACCCCTCGAATTGTGTCGTAATCCTTGAGAATATTTAATACATCCTCCACAGCTCTAACAACGTGTAACACAATGGGTTTGTCTATGTCGGCTGCCCCTTTAAGATGCTCTATAAAGAGCCTCTTTTGCGCCTCTCTGTCTACTTCGCACGCATAGTCCAATCCCGTTTCGCCAATGATATCGCACTGCGCGAGGTCGGGTAACTCATTCTCCTTATCCGCTTGCCAAGGATGTATTCCCGCCATTGATGGCGAGAGCACATCTTCGCGTGGATTGTGTGTGTGAATATCGATATATTTTGTTCTCAGTTTCTCTGTCACGACTACAAAAATACTAAATTATCTTCCAAAATGCAAATATGAGGTAAAATGATTGGTCATTTCGAAAAAATGTCGTATCTTCGTGCGCATTTTAATGTATATAGGGATATTGTAATTGGTTCACAGAACTTTAGATACACAAAATAAACTATTAAATTTTCTAACAAACAGTTTTTATGTCGAAAAACATTAAATTATGTAAAGGTCTCGACATCAAGCTTGTAGGTAAGGCTGAGGCAGTAGTGGAGAACGCTCCATTGGCTAAGTCTTATGCTGTTAGTCCGCTTGATTATGAGAACGTTACACCAAAGCTGTTGGTTAAGGTCGGCGACAAGGTCGAGGCAGGTACTGCGTTGTTCTTCGATAAGAACAATCCACGCATTCTCTTCACCTCACCTGTAAGCGGTGTTGTTTCTGCAATCAACCGCGGTGAGAAGCGCAAGCTTCTTAATGTTGCTATTGAGCCTGACCAGACACAGGTGTCTAAGGAGCTTAAGGTGGTTGATGCTGCTAAGGCTGATCGTTCTGCTGTTGTCGAGATGCTTCTTGAGTCGGGTCTTTGGACTCGTATCGTAGAGCGTCCTTATGGTGTAATCGCTAACCCAGATGCTACACCAAAGGCAATCTTTGTTTCAGCGTTCGACTCTGCGCCTCTTGCTCCAGATTACAACTTCGTGTTGGCATCTGACAAGGCTGCTATCGAGGCTGGTATGGCAGTGTTGGCACGCCTTACTGATGGCAAGGTACACCTATCGGCTCGTAAGGGCGACGAGGGTTATATGTCGGAGGTTAAGGGTGTTGAGTACCACACATTCTCAGGTAAGCACCCTGTAGGTAACGTAGGTGTTCAGATTCACCACATCGATCGCATCGCTAAGGGCGATATTGTGTGGACTGTAAACATTCAGGATGTTGCTCTTATCGGTCGCTTCGTGAAGAGTGGTAAGCTTGATATGACTAAGGTTATCGCTGTTGCTGGTAGCGAGGCCCAGAAGCCATGCTACAAGCGTATCATCTCTGGTGCTGCGGTTGAGTCTATCATCGGCAAGGTAGGTGAGAATGTTCGTGTTATCTCTGGAGATGTTCTTACTGGTACTACAACTGCTGCAGACGGTTATATCTCGGCTAATGCAAATATGTTGAGCCTTATCCCTGAGGGTAATGTTTACGAGTTGCTTGGTTGGGCTATGCCACGTTTCCACCGCTTCTCAGTATCTCGTGCATACTTCTCTTGGCTATGTCCTAAGAAGGAGTACAAGCTCGATACTAACCTCAATGGTGGTGAGCGTCCATTCGTAGTTACAGGTCTCTACGAGAAGTACTTGCCAATGGATGTGTATGTTTCATACTTGTTGAAGGCTTGCCTTGTTAAGGACCTTGACAAGATGGAGAACCTCGGTATTTACGAGTTGTTGCCAGAGGATTTGGCGCTCTGCGAGTTTGTTGATCCTTCAAAGATTGAGATGCAGCAGATTTTGCGTGATGGTATTAACCTAATGATTAAGGAGAGCTAAGCTATGGGATTGCGTAAATTTGTAGATAAGATTAAGCCTACCTTCTCTGAGGGTGGTAAGCTCGGTTTCTTGCACTCAACATTCGAGGGCTTTGAGACATTCCTTTTTGTTCCAAACACAACAACTACTAAGGGTGCTCACATCCGCGACTGTAACGATATTAAGCGCGTTATGATCGTTGTGGTTATGGCTCTTATCCCAGCGTTGTTGATGGGTATGTATAATCTTGGTTACCAGGCAGGTATCGAGGGTATCTGGCCAGCATTCTGGTTCGGTTTCCTTGAGATGTTGCCAATGATCATCGTATCTTATGTTACTGGTCTTGCAATTGAGTTCGCATTTGCACAGAAGCGTAAGCACGAGATTAACGAGGGTTTCCTTGTGACTGGTTTGCTTATCCCTATGGTTATGCCTGTGAGCGTGCCATTGTGGATTGTTGCTCTTTCAACAGCATTTGCTGTAATCATCGGTAAGGAGGTATTCGGTGGTACTGGTATGAACGTCTTCAACCCAGCGTTGTTGGCACGTGCCTTTGCATTCTTTGCTTACACTCCACAGATGTCTGGTGAGACTGTATGGTATGCAACTGATGGTCAGACTGGTGCTACAGCATTGGAGCAACTCTCAACTACAGGTACAATGCAGTGGAGCGCACTCGATGCGTTTATCGGTCTAATCCCAGGTTCTATGGGTGAGACCTCTACTGCTGCTATCTTGATTGGTGCAGTTATCTTGCTCTTTACAGGTGTTGCATCATGGCGTATTATGTTGTCAGTATTTGCAGGTGGTTTGGCATTCGCATATATGTTCGATGCAATGGATATGACCACATTCCCAGCATACTACCACTTGTTGGTTGGCGGTTTTGCATTTGGTGCTGTATTTATGGCTACAGACCCTGTTACATCTGCTCAGACAAACACTGGTAAGTGGATTTATGGTTTCATGGTTGGTGCTTTGGCAATCCTTATCCGTGTTATCAACCCAGCATATCCAGAGGGTATGATGCTTTCAATCCTCTTTATGAATGCGTTGGCTCCACTTATCGACTACTTTGTTGTTGAGCGCAATATTGCTCGTCGTAAGAAGCTAATTAAGAAAGTAAAATAAGCGAGAAACTATGGCAATTAATAAAAATTCAAACGCATATATCATTATCTACACAGTTGTGATGGTGGTAATCGTAGGTGCCTTGCTCGCATTCTTGGCAACTTCGCTTAAGGATAAGCAGGCTGCTAACGTGCTTAACGAGCAGAAGACATCTATTATGAAGGCCTTCGGCGAGGCTGATGCTTCGTTCGACGAGGTTGTTACTATTGGTCGTTTGTCAGCTAACGAGTTCTCTCCAGTTACTGAGGAGGCTGAGGTTGCAGCTGTATTTAAGATGCTTGGCGATCGCAAGGCATTGGGTGAGGCTGAGGACAACTTGCCTATCTTCAAGTTGGAGAAGGATGGTGTTACAAAGTACGTTTTACCTATCGTAGGTAAGGGTCTTTGGGGCGATATCTGGGGTTATGTTGCTTTGCAGCAGGCTGAGGGTAACGTTGTTATCACAGGTATCGTTATGGACCACGCTGGTGAGACTCCAGGTCTTGGTGCTGAGATTGCTACCGAGACTGTTCAGTCTAAGTTCCAGGGCAAGAAGCTCTACAATGCTGAGGGCGAGTTTGCTGTTCGTATGCAGAAGGGCGGTGCTCAGAATGAGTATCAGGTAGATGCTATCACTGGTGGTACTAAGACTTGTGATGGTGTTAACGATATGTTGGCTGTGTCTATCAAGAAGTATGAGGGTTTCTTGCGTGCAACTGAGGCTCAGGTTGAGAAGGATGTTGAGGCAGAGACTCAAACTGAGGAGAAGCCTGTTGCTGAGGAGACTTCAGCAGAGAAGAATGTTGAATCTAAAACTAAGGAGGAGTAAGCTATGAAACTAAGCAAGAATTTTACTAATCCTTTGGCAGCAAACAACCCTGTTATCGTTCAGATCTTGGGTATTTGCTCGGCTTTGGCCGTAACAGTTAAGTTGGAGC
>JAZOQR010000028.1:0-9044 GCA_045656185.1 Alistipes sp.
CGTAATCAAGTAATAAATTTCTTGTGATAAGGGGCATACCTTTGTCCCATCCCAAAAGTAAGACCCCACGGGCTGTACTGAAGTGTACTATCCCGTGGGGATCTTCTTTTGCGATAGAACAAATCTAACCCCTTCTGACAAGAAATAATTTCTCGCGATAAGGGACCATTCTCGACCTCTCAATCATTGCCCCAAATGGGAAATACGCACAGTATGTCCCATCTGGGGCAATTTCTTTATCGAGGCCAAGCCTAACCCCTTCTCGCAAGAAATTTGGGTTGTGCTGCCCTGTATGTTTGTGTCTGTTTCGCTTTTGCAAGCGACCGCTACGCTGAAAGGGCAAAAGGGGCAGAAGTGGCAGAAAGGGTTTTACTAATTACTAATTCCCCTTTAGGCCTCTAAGGCCCCTTAGGCCCCTTTATAAATATAGCGCCGTAGGCACCACACTTTTCAGTTTTCACTTTTCACCTTTCAGTTTGAATTGTTCCTCCATTCGGCTATCAAAATTGACCGGTCAGCAATATATTTTGGCTACTTATTAAAAATATTTAAGATTATTATTTATTATTAAATAAATGTATTACCTTTGCAACGTGATATAATATTCTCAAATCTGAAACTTGGTGATTATAAGAGTATAATATCACAATTTATGATGAAATATCTATAATAGAAAAGAATATGAGTAATGTAAATTTGACCCCTGACTACCTATTTGAGGTGAGTTGGGAGGTGTGTAACAAGGTTGGTGGCATCCACACTGTTATCGCATCGAAGGCGCCTACCGTAAAGCGCATGATGGACGATAGCTATATCACTGTGGGCCCTGACTTTTCATTTGACGCTGCAAGCCCAGAGTTTATGGAGGACAATACCCTTATGGCTGCATGGCGTGAGGAGCTTTACAGTAAGGGTGTGCGCGTAAGAATTGGCCGCTGGAATATCGACAGCAATCCAATCGCAATTCTTATCGACTTCAAGTCGTTTATTCGTGAGAAGGATAACATCCTAAAGCAGCTTTGGGAGTCGTACAACGTAGACTCACTATCAGGTCAGTGGGACTATGTTGAGCCTGTATTGTTTGGTCACGCTGCGGGTGTGGTAATCGCATCTTTCGTTGAGCACTTTGGTGCAACAGCAAAGAAGGTGGTAGCTCACTTCCACGAGTGGATGGCTTCAGCAGGTTCGCTATATCTTCGTGACAATGCTCCATACGTTGCAACAGTGTTCTCTACACACGCAACTGTAATGGGTCGTTGCATCGCAGGCAACCGTCTACCTCTATACAATGACCTTCACAAGTTCAATGCAGATGAGCTTGCTCGTCAGTTTAACGTGATGGCTAAGCACTCGTTGGAGAAGGCGGCAGCTACATATGCTGATGCATTCCTTACCGTTAGCGACATTACTGCAAACGAGTGTAAGTATCTTATGGGACGTGAGGTTACACGTATCACTCCTAACGGTTTTGAGAATGGTAACATCCCTACAGGTAAGAAGCTTGAGACTAAGCGCGAGGAGGCTCGTAAGAAGCTTATCGAGGTGGCAACAGCTACTTGGGGCTACGAGTTCCAGCCAGAGACTCTTATCGTAGGTACAAGCGGTCGTTATGAGTATCGTAACAAGGGTATCGATGTATTCCTTGAGTCACTTAAGCAGTTGGCTACAAGCAACCTAAACCGTGACGTTTTGGCTGTTATCGCTGTGCCAGCAGCAAACACTGGTGCTCGTCAGGATCTTATCAAGCACCTCGAGAATAAGGAGGTAGCTGTAGACCCAGTACAGAAGCGTTACCTAAGCCACGGTCTTGAGAACGAGATGTGGGATCAGGTATCTCAGAGCGTTGAGGGTAGCATTCTCTACACCTCTGCATCGCGTGTTAAGGTGCTCTTCATTCCTACATACTTGAATGGTCACGATGGTATCTTCAATATGCCATACTATGATCTATTGGCTGGTATGGATCTTACAGTATTTGCATCTTACTATGAGCCATGGGGTTACACTCCTCTTGAGTCTGTAGCATACGGTGTTCCTACCGTTACAACAACTCTTGCTGGTTTCGGTATGTGGGTTGCAAAGCAGTCTAACCACAATGGTGTAGATATCGTTCGTCGTGACGATTACAACGAGCGTGAGGTGGTACTCCAGATTACAGACGTAATTCGCAAGTATATCGATATGAGTCCTGAGGCATTGGCTGAGGCTCGTGAGGCTGCGCAGGAGGTATCTACAACAGCTCTTTGGAAGCGTTTGTTCAACGAGTACAAGCGTGCGTACGAGGAGGCTTTGGATAACTCTGTAAACCGCACTAACCGTGTGCTTATCGACGGTGGTAACCGTGGTGAGCAGATTAACTTCGTGCGCCAGCAGTTGGCATCAAGCCGTCCATCATGGCACCGTTTGATGGTTGAGAAGCGTATTCCAGAGCGTCTTAAGCCATTGGAGGAGCTTTCACGTAACTTGTGGTGGTGCTGGACAGTTGCAGCACGCGACTTGTTCGAGTCTGTAGACGAGGCTCTTTGGGTAGCTGTAGATCGCAATCCTATTGCTTTGCTCGATAAGCTTTCATCAGCTCGTTGCGAGGAGTTGTGCGCCGATGCAGACTTCCTAAAGCGTATGGATGCTGTATATAAGGAGTTTACAGAGTATATGAGCGAGAAGCCATCGCCAGAGCATGCAAAGGTTTCTTACTTCTCTATGGAGTATGGTTTGCATTCATCACTTAAGATCTACTCTGGTGGTCTTGGTATCTTGGCTGGTGACTACCTCAAGGAGGCATCAGATCGCAACGTGGGTATGGTTGCAGTTGGTCTTTTGTACCGCTACGGCTACTTCACACAGCGTCTTTCGGCTCAGGGTGCTCAGGAGGCTACATACGAGGCTCAGAACTTCTTTAAGTTGCCTATCTCACCTGTACGTGATGAGTTTGGTAACTGGGTGACTATCCAGGTAGCTCTTCCAGGTCGTACACTCTCGGCGCGTGTTTGGAAGTGTGCAGTAGGTCGTACAGACCTCTATTTGTTGGATGCTGACTACGAGGCAAACCTTGAGGAGGATCGTCAGATTACCTATTATCTATATGGTGGCGACTGGGAGAACCGTCTAAAGCAGGAGATTTTGCTTGGCGTGGGTGGTATCCGCGCTCTTGTGAAGATGGGTATCAAGCAGGAGGTATATCACTGCAACGAGGGTCATGCAGCCTTCATTGGTCTTGAGCGTATCCGTAACCTCATCACTAAGAAGCATTTGTCATTCTCTGAGGCGTTGGAGGTTGTGCGTTCATCATCGCTCTTTACAACACATACTCCAGTACCTGCAGGTCACGATGCCTTCCCAGAGTATATGATTCGTCAGTATATGTCTCACTACCCAGATGTATTGGGCATCACTTGGGATCAGTTCATTAACTTGGGTAAGACAAATCCTAACGACCCTAACGAGAAGTTCTCGATGTCGGTACTTGCATGTAACCTTTCACAGGAGGTTAACGGTGTATCTTGGTTGCACGGTGAGGTTTCGAAGGATATCCTTGGCAATATGTGGCCTGGCTACTTCAAGAATGAGCTTCACATTGGTTATGTAACTAATGGTGTTCACTTCCCAACATGGGTAGCTTCGAACCTTCGTCGTTTGTATGCTAAGTACTTCGGTAGTGCATTTGAGGGCCACACATACAATATCCCAGAGTGGCAGAATGTTCATAAGATCGACGATAATGAGCTATGGCAGGAGCGTATGTTCCTCAAGAATCGTCTTATCAAGACTATACGTAAGCGCTTTAGCGATCCTACACAGGTGCGTCTACAGTCACCACGCCAGATGGTACAGGTGGTTGAGAGCATCAAGCCAGAGGTTCTTACAATTGGTTTCGCACGTCGTTTCGCAACATATAAGCGTGCTCACTTGCTCTTTACCAACCTTGAGCGTTTGTCAGCGTTGGTAAACAACAAGGAGCGTCCTGTACAGTTCATCTTCGCAGGTAAGGCTCACCCTAACGATAAGCCAGGTCAGGACCTTATCAAGCGTATCGTTGAGGTATCAGCAATGCCAGAGTTCGTAGGTAAGATTGTATTCTTGCAGAACTACGATATGGAGCTTGCACGTCGTATGGTTCAGGGTGTGGATGTTTGGTTGAACACTCCTACACGTCCATTGGAGGCATCAGGTACATCTGGCGAGAAGTGCGTGATGAACGGTGTAATGCAGTTCTCAGTACTCGACGGCTGGTGGGTTGAGGGCTACAAGGAGGGCGCAGGTTGGATGTTGCCTATGGAGCGTACATTCGCAGACCAGCGTTTCCAGGACGAGTTGGATGCCGAGATGATCTACAACACTATTGAGGAGCAGATCGTGCCATTGTACTACGACCGCGCTGAGGATGGTGTACCACACAACTGGGTTCACGCTGTGAAGAAGTGTGTTGCAGACATCGCTGCTAACTTTACAATGAACCGTCAGCTTATCGACTACGAGGAGCGTTTCTATAACAAACTCGCTGCACGTAAGAAGCTTATCGTTGATAAGAACTATCTCATGGCTCGCCAGATTGCTGCATGGAAGCGTAAGGTATCTGCAGCATGGGATAACCTTGCTATCCTCGATGTTAAGCGTGCAGAGATTGACTCTGAGGCAATGTTCGTAGGTAAGAAGTACCACTTCGAGCTTACTATCGACCTTGCAGGTTTGAATAAGGAGGATATCGGTGCCGAGTTGGTAGTGGCTACACAGATTGAGGCTGGTCAGGCAGCTAACATTGTGGAGACTTGCCGCTTGGAGTGTGTCGCTGCTGAGGGTAACACCGTAACTCTTGCATTGGACTACGAGCCTAAGCATACAGGTATGTTCGATGTGGCGTTGCGTATCTTCCCATCGAACGACAACCTTGAGCATCGTATGGACTTCGCGTTGGTTAAGTGGGCATAATTCCCTGAAAAACTACATAATTATCCAGATAGTGCAAAAAAATATGCACTATCTGGTTTTTTGTACTGAACTATTAGCAATATATTCGAAAAAAAAGTGTAACTTTGAGCAAATAAATACTATATACTATGGCAGTTAATAAACGAACTATAATCGACTTGTTCGAAGAGTCGGTTGCTAAATATGGAGCTAAGGAGTTTTTGCTCGAGAAACACAATGGTAAGTTCGAGCCTACAACCTATGCTGAGTCTAAGGTTGAGGCGTTGCGTACAGGTGCTGGTCTTGTGGCTTTGGGTATTGAGCGTGGTGATAGAGTGGCAATCCTTGCTGAGGGTTGCAATAACTGGATTATCTCTGAGCTTGGTCTTCTCTATGCTGGTGCTGTGAGCGTGCCATTGTCTATTAAGTTGGAGGAGGCTAACGACCTTACATTCCGTCTTAAGCACTCAGACTCGAAGCTTATCTTTGTATCTAACCATCAGCTCAAGAAGATCCGTTCTATCGTTGGTGACCTTGCCGACCTTAAGAATGTTATTGTTTGGGGCGATGTTAAAGATGGCCTTCAGGAGGGTGAGATGAGCCTTGAGGCTCTTAAAGCTTTGGGTGACGAGTACCTAAAGCAGAACGAGGAGTCGTTCCTTGAGATTGGTCGTGCGGTGCAGAACAACGACATCGCTACCATCACCTATACTTCTGGTACTACTGCTGATCCTAAGGGTGTTGTGCTTACACACCGCAACTATACCGCTAACGTAGAGCAGTCGTTGTCTGTCATCGATATCCCATCTACTTGGCGTACACTTATCATACTTCCGCTGGATCACTGCTTTGCACACGTTGTAGGATTCTATATTATGATTGCATGTGGTGCTTCGGTTGCTACAACAGAGGTTGGTCGTACACCAATGGAGACACTTAAGAATATTCCTATCAACATTAAGGAGGTGCGTCCACACTTCTTGCTCTCTGTTCCTGCGCTTGCTAAGAACTTCCGCAAGAGCATCGAGACTACTATACGTAAGAAGGGTAAGACCACAGAGCGCCTCTTCAACCTTGCACTTAAGACCTCGTATGCATATCAGGCTGACGGCTACTCTAAGGGACGTGGCTGGCGTTGCTTGTTGAAGCCTGCAGTATGGTTCTTCGATAAGATTATCTACTCTAAGGTTCGTGAGGGCTTCGGTGGTGAGCTCAAGTTCTTTATCGGTGGTGGAGCCTTGCTCGATAGCGAGCTTCAGCGCTTCTTCTACGCTGTGGGTATGCCTATGTTCCAGGGTTACGGTCTTTCGGAGGCTACGCCTGTAATCTCTACTAATGTGCCTACTAAGCGTAATCACCGCTTCGGCTCATCTGGTCGCCTTGTGCAGCCTCTCGAGATTAAGATTATGGATAGCGAGGGTAAGGAGTTGCCAGTAGGCGAGAAGGGTGAGATCGTTATCAAGGGCGAGAATGTTATGGCTGGCTACTGGAAGAATCCAGACTCTACAGCCGACACCGTTCGTGATGGCTGGCTCTATACCGGCGATATGGGTTATATGTCTAAGGATAACTTCCTCTACGTCTTGGGTCGCTTCAAGAGCCTTCTTATCTCATCTGATGGTGAGAAGTATAGCCCAGAGGGTATGGAGGAGGCTATGGTAGATAAGTCTCCACTCATCGACCAGATTATGATTTACAACAACCAGAATCCATATACAATTGCTCTTGTTGTTGCCTCTAAGGAGGGCCTTAACCGCAAGCTCGATGAGCTCAACCTTACTGGTGATGCTCGCTATACCGAGGCAGCTAAGCTCCTTGCGGGTGAGATTGCTAAGTACCGCAATGGTGGCGTCTATGGCGACGAGTTCCCAGACCGCTGGGTTCCTGCCGTTGTTACCTTTGCTGACGAGGCCTTCACCGAGCAGAATGGTCTTGTAAATAGTACTATGAAGGTTGTCCGCAATAAGGTAGAGAAGCACTTCGCTGCAAATATCGAGCACGCCTATACCGCAGAGGGTAAGGTTGTGGATAATGCGATGAATATTGCGTCGCTTAAGAAAATTTTAGGATAAAATTTTCTTAAGCTTTGTTGTGATAAGGGGCAACATCTTTGTCCCATCCCAAACAAAATATCGTGGGCTGTACGAAGTGTACTATACCACGATATTTTTTTTATTACGATAGAACAAACCTCCTCCTATAAAATCAAAAATATATTGATAATATAATAACAAAAGCAACCTGCCTAAATTTAGACAGGTTGCTTAGATTAGTTTGACACATTGATGATTTGTGTCCCAAGAACATTTGAGATTTTGGCAAGAGTCCTGATGGTGAAGTTGTGAGTTCCTCGCATCCAACGAGATACCTCAGCCTCCTTTTTACCCAATGCCTCTGCCAACTCTCGTTGTGTCATTCCCTTCTCCTTGAGAAGTAGGTCAATTCTATCAACAATAGCAAACGAAAGGTCAACTTCAGCCTTTACATCATTTGTTACATCTGATAGACAGCTTTGGAATAAGGCATTATGTTTCATAACTCAAACGATTTGTCTTCTACTCCTATAAACTCTTTCTCCTGAACACTTATCGAGCCATCCTTGATTCCCGCATTAATCAGCTTTTCAAATTTCTGAAGGTTGAGAACATAACCACTTAGTATTGGGTCCTCATTGTAGGTACGAGTTGACTTTACTCCACCATTACCAACAATCAAAATTTGGTCAGACATACGCAAGCAATACAACCTCAGCTTTCCAGACTCAATAGGTACAGCACACACATTGTCGTTCATCCTTCCTTCGGGTCTGAAGTAACGCTCCAAGGCACCTCTGTCAAGAATCTTGCTCAAGGCATATACAATACGCTGAAAGTCCTCGTTTAACTCGGCATTATCCTTAAACTTCTGAAGAAACTTCTCGAACTCGGTAACATCCTCACCGTTAAATTTGATAGAGTAAAGACTTACAAGTTCAGACTGCTCAATGACTTCTAATTTTGCTTGTGACATAGTCGCGACATTAATTACGATACAAATATAATACAAATTTCGTAAAATTAACTTAAAAGTTAAGTTTATTTTGCCGATATCTTTATTTATTGTCTGTAAGTTGTTGATAATTAGCAATATGTTGTCGGCACTAACATTCGCTTGTGCAAATAGTTTAGTGCGTTTTTTTAGCGCGAGATTTCTTTAAATGTTGGATACTTTAGCATTTTGTAAAATGCTGATTTAGATAACATTGCTATTTTTATATATATTCATTTTTGTGTATAAGTGAACGTTTCATATGTCTAAAACAAACAAGGGAGGTATACCACCTCCCTTAGCAAATTTTTATAGTTGACTATTCATTAAAATCGTATCCCACAATATAATTTTTATAGTCTGACCAATATTTGGCATTTTTATATAATTCTACACTTTCATTTGGTACATATACTATACAACCCAAAGGTATATACCCTTGTGGGATACCATATTTGCTTAAAAAATGGGCATCGGCAGCGGGTGGTGTTGTCGCTTTACAGTAGATTTCGTTGAGCCCTGTACATTCATAGAAACTGCCCATTGTTTCAATGGTAGGAGGTAAGACGATACTTTTTAGTCTTTCCATACCACTATATCCACCGCTACTTGTTACGGGTTTGTCAAAAATTAATGTGCCTTGACCATTTTCAAATATGCTTGAAACGAGTATTGCACCAAAACCAATATCACAAAATAGCATTCTATCATCAGTTGTGGTATAGCAAACCTTACAATTTTCATCGAATTCATATTTCCTAAATACTAATACCGTTCCATCATCTAGGGTAATGTATACCATATCTCCATCTTCTTGAATATCTGTAATTGGAGAGTTGCCATTAGACGAATTGTTGATAGTTATTGTAGAGTTATCAGAGAATGTCACAACTATTCCGTTTTCTGTTTCTGTAACGCTAATAATTGTTAGGTCGTCGGCAGATGCTTTTAATAATGCCTCAACTGCACTGACACGCTCTTCTAATGCAGATATTCTATCTAATACCTCGGCATCATCGTATTGACAAGAAGAAGTTACAACCAATGAGATTGCAATGAAACAGCAATAAAATATTTTTTTCATAATAGATGTTATTATATAGAGTATACAT
>JAZOQR010000029.1:0-6016 GCA_045656185.1 Alistipes sp.
GAGAGTTACGAAAGTATATTAACTACTACAATAACGACCGTATAAAACTAAAATTAAACGGAAAGAGTCCGGTACAATACCGAACTCTTTACCAATAAAAATCTTTTTATTAATCCGTCCAACTTTTTGGGGTCAGTACAGTCTTGGGGCTGGCTAAGTTACTTCTTAGTCAGCCCCTTTTTATAAACTGATAATTAGTAATGTTAAAAGTCTGCGACTTTTTATGAAAGATGTGTTTCTATGGGTTTCGATAAGTTTCTATGGGTTCCTATATACTTCATCGTACCCCATAGTAACACATTTTCGCCCCTTTTGCCCCTTAAAACACTTTTCACCTTTCACTTTGACCAATTGCCTTCCCCAAAACAAAAAAGAGGCATCCCCCGAAGGAGATGCCTCTAAAAGCCAACACTAATATATATTATAGTGCGCTCTTTAGGAACGATACGAAGCCCTCAATATCGGTGTCGTAGCCACGAGGACCAGCCAATACTGTCTGACCGTCTGGTGAGAGTAGGATATAGCCTGGCTGTGCGTTTACACCCCAGCGCTCCTGAGCAAACTTAGAGTTGATAGAACCCAAACGCTTGCCGCCCTCTACCTTTGTCATATCGTCAACGTATAGTGCGCAGATAACAAAGTCGTTCTTCAACATTGGCAATACCTCGTCGTGGCTCCATACCATAGTCTCCATCTCACGGCAGTTGTTACAAGCGTGACCTGTAACGTCGATGAAGATAGGCTTGTTGAGCTTTGTAGCCTCCTCGATAGCCTCCTCGAAGTCGAAGTGACCCTCAAGCTGGTGAGGAAGGTGTAGGAAGTCAGCATACTTGCGACCAGAGTTTACATTCTCGTGGTGACCGTCAACGCGGAAGTCCTGAGTACTCATAGGTGGAATGTAACCAGAGATAGCGTTAAGTGGAGCACCGAACATACCAGGAATCATATATACTACGAATGAGAATACACCGATAGCGAGTGTTAGACGGAATACAGATACGTGCTTAACCTCGTCGTCGTGAGCGAAGCGTAGCTTACCGAGAAGGTAGAAGCCAAGCAATGTGAAGGTTACAATCCAGATAGCAAGGTAAACCTCACGGTCGAGCAAGCCCCAGTGCATAGTCTGGTCTGCAGTCATCAAGAACTTCAAACCAAGGGCGATCTCGATGAAACCAAGAACAACCTTTACAGAGTTCAACCAGCCACCGCTCTTAGGGAGGTTCTTAAGCAATGATGGGAACCAAGCCAAAAGTGTAAATGGCAATGCAAAGGCGATAGCGAAGGCAGCCATTGTGATGATAGGCATCCATACGTTTGTGCTACCGCTTGTAGCCTCGATGATAACGTTACCTACGATAGGACCAGTACATGAGAATGATACCAATACGAGGGTAAGTGCCATAAAGAAGATACCAAGCAAACCACCCTTATCTGCACCCTCGTCACTCTTGTTTACAAGCTTTGAAGGCATTGTAATCTCGAATGCACCGAAGAATGATGCAGCAAATACCATAAAGATAAGGAAGAAGATAAGGTTTGGAATCCAGTGTGTACCAATGAAGTTGAAGATATCACCCGATACGTCGATGCCGAAGAGTGTCAACGCCATAATAAGGGCGATAGGCAACACGTAGAGAGCTACGATGAACAAACCATACATCAAGGCGCGGAAACGACCACGTGCAGGAGACTGTGAGCCCTTAACGAAGAATGATACGGTCATAGGCACCATAGGGAATACACAAGGTGTCAACAACGCTGCAAAACCCCAAAGGATAGCTGTGATAAGTGAACCCCAATCGAGTGGTGCAGCAGCGTTAGGAGCCTTCTCAGTGCAGTCGCAAGCCTCAGCAACAACAGCCTCACCTGGCATTGTAATCTCGAAGTCTGAGAAGTTTGATGTACACTGGTTGGTCTCGTTAGTGCAGATTGTTGCGTTGATGAAACCCTTAACCTCGCTACCAGCATTTGCCTTAACGGTATAAACATAGGTAGCGTTGTTGTAGTAGATCATAGATGTACCACCGAAGCCATCTGCGTGCTCCTCAGCAGCGATAGGCTCAACAACATCGCCTACGATCTCAGCGCCGCTCTCGAACTCGATGATAGGAGCTGAGAACATATCTGTCATAGAGTAGCCGTGGTAGCCCTCAGCGATAGTAGCCTCAAAGGTTACGGCGAACTCACCCTCGCCCTTCTCCTCTGCGCTAACAACCCACTCCACAGGGGCGTTCTCATTCTCATTGACAACCTTACCAGTAGTCTTGCTTGCCTCCTGCGCAGATACTGCGAATGGAAGCATCAGTGCCAAAGTAAGCACTGCAAACTTGAAAAGATTTTTCATAAATTGTTAGTTTAGATAAATTATTATGTTTGTTGTTTGTTTATTGTTCTTCTATTTGGGTTATTTCGTACTGCTTAACCGATATCGCCAAAATATTATTGCTAAATTGCGAAACCCTTGATTACTAATTACTAATTACTATTTGTTCCTCCTCGGCGATGATATCCTCGGTTCTGCCGTCCCAAATCTTGTAGCGCGAGGGCGATACGCCGACACGCTGCTTGAAGTACTTGCCAAAGAAACTCTGCGATGCGAAGTTGAGCTTAAGGGCAATCTCGTTGATGCTCATACCTGAGTACTTCAACAATCGCTTAGCCTCATATACGACCGCCTCGTCGATAAGCTTCGAGGCATTGCGGCCGCTCTTCTTCTTAAGAATAAGCGATAGGTACTTTGGTGTAATGCCCATTTTTGAGGCGTAGAACTCCACGCTGCGCTCCGTGCTACAATACTCGCGGAGTAGGTCGAGGAACTTGTTGAAGAGCTCGTCGGTGCGGTTGCTCACGCTCTCGTTGCCACCCGGAAGGGTATGCTTCTGAAGTATGCCCATAACGTAGTGGAACATAGCTGCAAATAGCGAGCTTATAATCTTCTCACGGTTAGGTGTAGGGGCGTAGTCGCACAACACCGAGCGCATAAGCTTCGATATGTCGTGGATGTATGCCGCCTCCTCAGGTGCTACCTGCACGCAAGGATCATCTAAGAAGCCGTGATATATCGAAATCAGGTCTTGTGTGTCGACGTGGATGCTGTTAAGGTACTGGCGCGAGTAGGTAATCATATATCCAGACGAGCGGATAGATGCCTTAACCTGCTCAATAACAGTATTCTCGTTAAAGATAAAGAGGGTGTTAGGGCGTAGTTCGTGGAACTTGCCGTTAATCTTTATCTTGGCAGTACCGCTTACAGTGACACCTATCGACACGCCCTGTATTAGGGCTGTTAGGTCGTCCAACTCGCGGAACATCACCAATGGGGTGATGACCATATCCTCCGAGTAGTACGAGGTCTCGAAGCGCGATTTAAGCTTATCTATCGAGGCTCTCTTTATACCGTCCTGTTTCATCTTACTTTATGCTTTTATCTTAAGTGCGCCAGCCATACACTCTATACTAAGTGGCATACGAGGACCTGGCTGACCATCAATATCTGTCTCTTCGTTAATCTCGCAGTCGAGCTCCAACTTCTGGCACTGTAGGTGGTGTACCGCCCCCGATTCGTGGCTGATGAGGAAGCTCATCATATTCCAGCAGGTGCGCATCCACCTCTTGTAATCCAAAATAAGGATGTCGAGCTTGCCATCCTCGACACTCGATGTGGGTGCTAACTTAAACTGCCCTGCGCTCGTGCCGTTGAAGGCGAGGAACATCGCTGCATCTATCTTCTCCTCCTTACCATCATATCGTAGGGTGATGGGGATGTTGTGCAGATTGAGCAAATCGCTAACACCTGTGCCTAAGTATGCCAACTTGCCAATCCTATGCTTGGCAGTATCGGATGTGTGCTGCGAGGTTGTTGTGAGCACTCCGAAGCTAAGCACGTTGACAAAGTATTTGTCGTTCACCTTGCCACAATCCACATATCGTATCGTACCGCCAGCTATCTGACGTGCTGCACCGAGGGTAGTTTTCTTCATTCCTATGGCACTTGCAAAGTCGTTTGCTGTACCAGCAGGTATGATACCCAACGCAGGCTCTACCCCTGCACTCTTTATCGTGTTAACCACGTAGTTCACCGTGCCGTCGCCACCACATACTACCACCAACTCGGCATCTTCAAAGCCCTCCAATATATTGCTTTGAAAATCAATCTCGCGTGGAGTGATATCGATATCTGCCTCCGCGAAGATTGTACGTATTTGGTCGAGATGCTTACGAATGCGTCCCTTGCCCGATTTGGTATTGTATAGTAGTAGTGCCTTCATCTATTGTTAGTATATCGCCAACCCCTTAATTATCAAAGGATTACTAATTGCTAATTACTAATTTCCATCTGTTCCCTCCTCCACAATTCGGTAGCCCTCCTCGCCTGCAAAGATTAGGTAATAGTCCCAGCCAAACTCCTCGTGGCAACGCTTGGCAATGCTCTCTACGTTGTTGCTTGCTCCGAGCGACATAAACATTGTAGCTGCGGCATCTGCTTCGGCACAGGTGGGTGCTATCACGGTGGCAGATAGCAGGGTGCTCACCACGCTGCGACCCGTCTTAGGGTTTATGGTGTGCGCTATTTTTTGCCCACTCTCTGTGAGGTAGAAGCGACGATAGTTTCCCGATGTTGCGACAGCGCGGTTGGCTATGTGGATAATCTTCTCGAAGGAGTCCATCGACATATTGCCGTCGTATGGGGTTTCTATACCTATCGACCACCTCTCGCCCTTGGCATTGTATCCCTTGCAACGTAGCTCTCCGCCAATGTTTATCATATAGTCCTCAATGCCTAATGCCTCCATACGCTCCGCTACCAAATCCACGGTGTAGCCCTTGGCTATAGAGTTCAAATCTATCTGTATGCGGCTATCAGCCTTGCGCAAACGACCATCCTCCACGCTTATCAACTCGTACCCCACGAACTCCAATAGCGAGTCGACGTTGACTTGTTTATGGATCTCCTCCTTGCCAAAGCCATAGGCATCGGTGAGGGGCTTAATGGTGATATCGTATGCACCATCGCTAAGTTCCGAGAAACGGCGTGCCAACTCGATGTTGCGTATGATATGGCAATCTAAGGAGTCTGTCTCGTTGCGGTTTACACGGCTAAGAAGCGATGTATTGGAGAAAATAGACATCGAATTTTTCGACTCATAGTCCACCTCTTGGATGATATTAGAAATGGTCTCTTTTGGAAGTGAGGTGTTGCACTTGACCTGTACGAATGTGCCGAGAGCCTCGCCATTAATCTCGATATAGCTACTACGCTCCCCACAGCCATACAAGAGTATGGCGACTAAAATGGCGGTAGTGAGCAATATTGTAGTGCGTAGACGTGACAACATTTCGGAGGTCTCTTTACTTATCTATTTTATATCGCGACAAAGGTAGTCAAAAATTCCGTTTTTCTACCATTATTGCCCTGAAAAATCGTACACTTTGTGGGAAAAAAGAAAAGTTGTACTATTTATGCAAGTGTTATATGGTTAATATAGTGTGTAAATATATCTATCGAAAAAGATATAAAATACATATATATGGCGTTTATTGTATCTGTGATTTTGACTGCAAATAGCAAAATATTGTTTGATAGTCTGTTTTGTGCAAAAATATTTTTGAAAATATCGTCTTTTTCTTTGGAAAAAGGTTTGTTGTTCGCAAAAAAAGATTTATCTTTGCGCCACGCTCCGGCAGGATCACGGGTAAGGATGATCTGTCGTGGAGTGGAACCAGGTACGTAACCATCAGGAAATGAACGTGGTACGTGCCATAAAACCTAAAAAATTATGTATTTGACACCTGAGAAGAAGCAGGAGTTGTTTGGCCAGTACGGCAAGTCTACAACCGACACAGGTTCACCTGAGAGCCAGATCGCGTTATTCACCTACCGTATCAACCACCTTACCGAGCACATGAAGAGCAACCGTCACGACTACGGTACGCAGCGTTCTTTGTTGCGTCTTGTAGGTAAGCGTCGTAAGTTGCTTATGTACTTGAAGGAGGTTGATATCGAGCGTTACCGCGC
>JAZOQR010000030.1:0-30540 GCA_045656185.1 Alistipes sp.
ACATCGGCAAAGCTTATCCGTTCGCTCGACCCTAACCACATGATCTCCACCGGCTCAGAGGGCTACTACGGCTGCGAGTGGGATATGGAGCTATGCGAGAAGATTCACGCCATCGACGAAATTTCGTATATCAACTGCCACGTATGGCCATACAACTGGAAGTGGATGCGTGGCGATAATATGCGTGAGGATTTGGAGCAGTCGTGCACATACACCGAGGAGTATATCAATATGCACTTGGAGCTTGGTCGCAAGATTAATAAGCCTGTCGTAGTAGAGGAGTTCGGTATGCCTCGCGACAATATGGACTTCCACAAGGGCAGTCCTGTTATCTGCCGCGATTTGTACTATACCTTTGTCTTCGACCTAATCGTAAAGTCTAAGGCTCAGAAGGATGTATTCGCAGGTTGCAATTTCTGGAGCTGGGGTGGCTACGCCCAGACCAACGTTGAGGACCATGAGTACTGGGCTAAGGGCGACGACTACACTGGCGACCCAGCGCAGGAGCAGCAGGGTCTAAACTCTATCTTCGTGGAGGACGCCTCAACAATGCGCATTATCCGTGAGACAAATATCCAGCTCGGCAACTTGCAAATTGCTAACAACTAACAACATATCAACACAATATATGGCGGGTATTATCTCTAATACTCGCCATATTTTTTTAATAAATCTAATACTCTTCGCTCTTATTCTATGACCGGTCGAACAGATTGACCGTAGTAGCGAACACCCCAAACCCTGCTATAGTACCCGCTAAAGAAGCGGAGGCGGTAAGCGTCGTCGACACCGTCCTCGTCAGGCGTAGAACTCCAATAGTAACCGATCGAACCGACCTCGAGAAACGACGTACCGTAGCGACCTCCAGTGGCAGGCAAGAAGATACTATTGCCGTTGGGGCCTGTTACTTTTTGTCCATTAACTCCGTTGAGGGTTGTCCATTCCCAAGTGCAATCGTCGAGCAACTCTTGCAGCTCTGACTTGGTTGGCATACGCCAATCACCACCCCAATTCGCTGTTGCTGCATCGTATTGCTGTTTGCCTGATATATCTCCAAGTTTAGCATACTCGCCTAAGTCCCCAAAACCATCGCCATTGTAATCGGTCCAATATTGATATGTCTGGGTTGTATACTCATCCTTTGGACTAATCTCGCCCCACGCAAAGTAATCACCATATTCCTCTGGACGCTCCGCGCCTACATTGCAACTCGCCCATTTTACACTTAGACCCAAATCAATACCTACTACTGGGATATCGACACATAAAGCCTCTTGCACAACAGACAGTTCTGCATATAATCCAGCATCCTTGTTTTGAATCACTATTGTTCCCTCGCGAACCTCCTTTTTATAATTACGCTTTGTAATAAATTGCAACTCTTTAGTTCCCGCAGTACCACTTGTTGTATTAAGAACTATCCAATCATTCTTTGCCGTTGCATCCCAAGAATATGGCGAGGTAACAGATACCGAATAGGTGTCAGGCTCAAAACCCACTTCAATAACGGTCTGGGATAATGTAATCGACTCATTTGGCGTTGGTCTGCCATTATCAAAGCCATCTTCGTTGCTACAAGCAACAAATACAAGGCAACATAGCGCCACAAAAGATAGCAGTCGTTTCATAGTCGTATATGTTTATTTTTCAAGATGTTATTAAAAATAATTAATGAGCCTCCAACCAATTTTTACCACTATTTACATCAGCTACCAGAGGTACTCTAAGCGTTGCCACCGACTCCATTGCCTCGCCGACAAGGGTGCGGACTTTTTCAAGTTCCGAAGGAATAGTGTCGATAACTACCTCATCGTGTACCTGCATAATCATCTTCGAACGGATACCCTCCTCCTTGAAACGGCGTGCAATCTCTACCATCGCGAGCTTCATAATATCGGCTGCCGAGCCCTGAATTGGAGCGTTAATAGCATTACGCTCCGCCACACCACGCACAACACGGTTAGCAGAGTGAATATCGTTGAGCTGGCGACGGCGCGCAAACATAGTCTCCACATAGCCGCTATTTGTAGCATTCGTAACAGCCTCATCCATATATCGTTTCACATCAGGATATGATGCAAAGTAGTTCTCAATGAGCTCTTTAGCATCGCGGTTTGGGATATCCAAGCGTTGCGCCAAACCAAATGCCGAGATACCGTATATAATACCGAAATTTGCGGTCTTTGCTCTACGACGCTCGTCAGATGTGACCTCCTTTGGAGTCTTACCATAGAGGCGCGCAGCGGTTGCAGAGTGCACATCCTCGCCAAGCATAAAGGCCTCGATAAGTGCCTTATCGCCACTCAAGTGCGCCATTAGACGTAGCTCAATCTGCGAGTAGTCAGCCGCCACAAGCACATTACCCTCCGACGGTACAAAGGCCTGACGGATAGGCTTACCAAGCTCGTCACGAATAGGGATATTCTGCAAGTTTGGGTTTGTAGAGGATAGTCGACCCGTAGCTGTAACAGCCTGATTATATGATGTATGTATGCGATTAGTCTCGTTATTTACAAGCTTTGGCAGAGCCTCAACATAGGTCGAAAGCAACTTCTTAACACCGCGATACTCAAGTATCTTGCTTACTATAGGGAACTCCTTAGCAAAGCCCGTAAGGTACTCCTCCTCCGTCGAATACTGCTTCGTCTTGGTCATCTTTGGCTTGTCGGTAATACGCAACTTACCAAATAAGACCTCGCCCAACTGGCGTGACGAGTTGATGTTAAGCGTCGGCTCGTCAGCCATCTGGCAAATCTCGGTTTCAAGGCGTGCAAGATGGTCGTTAAGTTCCACACCGTAGCGCGCAAGTGCCTCACAATCAACGCATACACCCGTAAGTTCCATATCGGCAAGCACGTCAATCATAGGCTCCTCGATACGGTGGTACAGATCCTTCATACCAAGCTCCTCAACGCGCTTATAGAGTATATCCTTAAGGCGGAAAGTTACATCCACACGCTCCGCAGCATACTCTGCAACACGCTCAGTAGCAACCATATCTAAGCTTAGCTGCTTAGCACCCTTACCAATAAGCGTCTCTATATCGGTGAGTGTCGTACCCAAGTACTGCTCAGCAATAAAATCGAGGCTATGGCGCGCCTCCGAGTCGATGATATAGTGCAACAACATAGTGTCATAACGCGCACCTCGTAGCTCAACACCAGCACGACGAAGCACCATAATATCGAACTTTATATTTTGACCTATTTTTGCAATATTAGCATCCTCCAAAAGTGGACGCAAAGCCGCGATATACTCCGCTCTATTTGCATAGTTTAGAGGGATATAGTAGGCCTTAAATGGCTCTGCCGAAAGGGCAATGCCAACAATAGTGCAATCTATCGGATTGTAGCTATTTGTAGCAGTATATAGCGCTACTGCATCGCTTTTAAGTAACCTCGCGCAGAGGCTCTGTACCTCCTCGGTAGAGTTTACAACCTGATAGACCTTAACCCCCTCTTCAAGCCCCTCAGTCGCAGGCTCTAACTCTGTAGGTGGCAGAGTTGCAGGGGCATCAAACAATGCAAACAAATCGCCCTGACCTGCCAACGATGCCTCACGCTTAGCCTGACTCTTCTTACGCGCCACATCGGCAAGCTGATGCTGAGGCTCTTGACAAGGCGCAGGCTTTGGCATAGCGGTATCCAACTCCTTTAAGAAGGAGGTGAAGTTTAGCTCCTTATACAGCGCTCTGAGTGCCTCGTAATTTGGTGCACAACGTGTAAGATCACGCTCCGAAAATTCAATTGGCACATCCAACCTAATGGCTGTCAAACTCTTAGCCAAAAGTAGTTTATCCCCCCACTCAGCTATGCTCTTACCCGTTTTACCACCAATCTTATCGGTATTAGCTAAGATATTCTCCGCCGTACCCCACTCTCTAACTAACTTCGAAGCACCCTTCTCACCAATACCCGGAACACCCGCGATATTATCCGAGGCATCGCCCCACAACGCCAAAACATCGCACACAAGACTTGGGTTGCTAAAGCCATATTTAGCCTCGATAGCCGCCCTATCTATAATCTCTATAGCATCGCCCTTCTGGCGGTAGATAACGCAATTATCATCCACGAGTTGCCCGTAATCCTTATCAGGCGTAACCATAAAGACACTATATCCCGCCTCGGCACCTCGCTTAGCAAGCGTACCAATAACATCATCCGCCTCAAAGCCTGCAACCTCCAAAACAGGAATACACATAGCCTCAAGCAGACGCTTAACATATGGTACCGAGAGCTTTATATCCTCTGGCGTGGGTGGACGATTAGCCTTATAGTCGGGTGCAATATCGCGACGGAAACAGCCCCCTGCAGGATCAAAAGCGACACCTATAAGATCGGGATTTTCACGCTTGAGGATATCGCGCAAGAACTTTGTGAAGCCAAAAACCACGGAGGTATTAAAACCCTCGCGGTTACGCATTGGTCGCTGATAAAAGGCGTAGTAGTATTTGAATATCAATGCATAAGCATCGATAAGATAGAGGCTCTTCTTCTGCATTGGATCTGGTCTTATCTCTTAAAAATTATCCTCGGCATACCACTCTGCATAGGAGGTAGCCGTCTCGTGGAGGCGCAATGAGTATAGCTCAATATCATCTGGCAGAGCACCCAACAAACGCTCAGCAAAGTCGCTCAACATATTCTCGCAGGTAGGCTGATAATCCACAAGCACAATCTTTGAGAAGTCGCACCCTATTCCCAAGTTATTGATAATGTTCATGGCATTAGGTGTATTACGCATAGTGAAAGAGTGGTCCAAACGCTCCACAATCTGCTCATTCACAATGCGCTTAAGCACACCAAAATCCATCACCATACCGAGCTTTGGCGAGTCGCTATCCGACTCTGGCTTACCCTTAACGGTAACAAATAGACGGTATGAGTGACCATGTATCTCGCGGCATAGACCGTCGTAGCCCTCGAGCATATGAGCAGCCTCAAATGTAAACTCCTTAGTTAATCTTATTACTGACATAGCATTCTATCTGTTGTCATTTAATAGCAAAGTGCCACCTATTGAAGGTACAAAAGTACGCCTCATTGGTGACACCTATCTGTATCGTAAATCTTCCACCGCAGTGGATACCTCATCTACTAATCTTTGAGTTATATAATAAGAGCTAATTTTAGCTTTATTATAGGATTCAAACTACTTACGAGCGGTCTTAGCCTCAATACACTCCGTAGCGTGAGGAACGCGCAAAAGACGCTCACGAGGGATTAACTTACCCGTGGTCTTACAGATACCATAGGTCTTATTCTTGATACGCACAAGAGCCATCTCCAGGTTGCGGATAAACTTTGCCTGACGCTGTGCAAGCGAACCATACTCCTCGCGCGAAAGCGTTGTTGCACCCTCCTCTAAAACCTTGAAGGTTGGAGATGAGTCCTCGGTGTCGTTTTCGTTATTTATAGCTGTGCGAAGCATCTCATAGTCAGCACGAGCCGACTGAAGTTTCTGCTCTATCAATAGACGGAACTCCTCAAGTTCTGCATCATTATAACGTGTTTTCTCTTCTGTCATAATCGTATCGTTTTAGTACGGTTATCCATCATTATTTAGCGAAGATACGCAAAAATTATCAATTCTGCAAATATCAAGCAAAAAATCTCGCATCGAAGAATATTTTTACACTATTCTTAGACTGTTATTTTGGACGACTATTTTGGTAATTCATCATAAAAACTATGGGACAAAACGAAGCCGAGTATCACAATATCCTCAACCTTCGTTCTGTCCCAATATCCATCTATCTATCGAAATCGGCTAAAATCTAAAGCCTAACGTCAACACAAATTTGTGGTTTGTAGTCTTTGTATCGAAGAGCGCACTATCAATATATGGTGACGTTACTACATCCTCGGTCGTAGTTACATAGAATGGCTGAACAGAGGTGTAGTGTGCTGTGCCATACTGGTATGCAAAGTCGAGGTAGGCGCTCTGACCTAAATGCAGACCAAGACCTGCTGTAAGGTACGACTGCTCAGTAGGTAGCGGACGCGAGGTGAGTGCCAACTTGTAATCATCCTTAATTCCACTACCGCTCCATATATATCCCGCACGGAGCGCCATAATAGGGAGGGCATAGTATTCAAGACCCAAGCGAAGGGTGCTATTACCCTTGAATACATCCTTAAAGAAGCTATTATATACATCATCCAGACCATATATTGTAGACTCCTGAAGGCGGGTTGTCTGATACCAGCTACGCTCATAGTCGGCCGAGAGAATAGCTCTATTACCAAGAGTTACGGCAACACCCGTAAGCAAACGCGATGGCGTACGGAACCTCCAAGAGTTGATGCCATACTCCTCAAAATATGGGGACTCGGCGTAGTTCTCAATAATCTCTTCATCCTTACCTGGCTCAAGATGCGACGTCACAGTCTGCATAGCACCAGCATACCCTATCTCCAAGTTATAGTATGTAGGAGTATGGTAGGCTATTCCCACGCGCAACCAATGTAGCGGACGCGCCGTAACTCCAAACTTAAAGTTGTGACCCGTACCGTAGAAGTAGGTCGACTGCCAATAATCGGTGTTAAAGAGCTGATCTACCAAGCCCGAATCACCGCCATTATCGTAGAGATAGTCCTCGCCATAATACGTATTACGAGTATAGTCAATGCTCTGGAGACCTATTGCAATACCCAAATAGACCTTATCCACAATATTAAAACCACCAGCAAAAGACCACTCATCAACTGCACCTAAGGTTTCAAGTGTTGAATACTGGTCGACAATAGCATCAGCACCAACACTGCTATTGGCCCAAACATCGCCATTGCGTCCTATTAGGCCCGTGTTACCAGCAAGCACTGCACCCCAACTAAATGGATCACCATACTCCAACTCACCCTTACTATTGAAGTCAAGGTCGCTTGAGAAGGCATTCGAAAACTCTCTAAAATAGTTGGCAAGCGAGTTATTGTAGCTATGGTCAATAGATGCCATAAGGCGTTTTTGGTTAAAGTCGGCTATACGATTATACGACACAGCGAAATTAGCATTTGTCAACCACCCTGTGCTCATAGACACAGGTACAACAATACCGAAATTAGGCACTACAAAACGTGTCATACGGTTATCCGCGGTGTTTGCAACATCGTAGTAAGCCTGCCCTGTAGAGTTTGTTTTTGCAACACTAACCATAGGGGTAAGGCTCACATCACCACCCACATACATAGCCACACCGGCAGGGTTTAGTGATGCCGACACCATATCTGCACCAAGCGCCGTAAAGGCGTTACCCATAGCCATAGAACGTGCCGTACCGAAGTTATGCGAGGTAAAGGATAGATCATACAAATCTGTCCACGTCGCAATATCGTTATTTAGCACCATACCACCAAAATCGAGCACCTGTGCTTTAACCTTAGAGGTAGTTGTTAGGCCTGCAAAGAGAGCCACAACGATCATTATATATATGCGTCTCATACCACACAATTTTATTTGTTACACCTCACTAATTAACGTCGAGATGAGCTACTTCTCGATGAACGAGAACTTGACGACGAGCTACTCGATGAACGAGAGCTTGACGAAGAACTTACCGACGAGCGAGAACTTGACGAAGAGCCCGATGAACGGAGAGTTGTAGAAGAGCTTCTCGATGAGCTTCCCGATGAGCTTGATACAGAGCTACCCACAGATGTCGACGAACTTCTGAAGGTGCGACTACTGCTACTACCACTCCTGCTACTGCTACTTCCAGAGGTAGTCGTAGAGCGCGAGCCACTACTTGACGAGCCTCTGTTGACACGACTATTGTTTATACCCGACGATGTAGCACCTCCTCTTCGAACAGTTGTACTCACCTTGCCACCCCTTCTATCGCTTGATGTAGGCGAGCTGTAGCGTGACGCCGAGTTGCGACGCTCTGGAGTGTGGAACCTATCGGTAACACCTGGCTTATTGTTAGGACGATAGTGTGGCGGGTAGGATGGGTGGTGATGTGAATGGTGGTGACCATAATAGTGCGGATAACAGCCCGCATAGTAACCAACGCCCCAATGATATGGGTTGTAGCACATATTCCAGTTCCAATCGTACCACGAGTAGTGAGGATAACCCCACATTGTGTAGTGACTTGGGAGATAGTAACCACCCCAACCATAAATCCAAGGTGATGAGTAGATACCAAAGGTTACATTTGTAGCACCCCATGTACCAAACATCGAAGTCACATACTTAGGCTCTACCCACACCTGATCTCCAGAGACCATAATATTATAAAAGGCAGGATCGTAAGCCGAAGCATAACGTATTGCCTCGCTTGTTGCAAGGTTGTAGTAACTTGATGGTAGACGATATGTTGGCGAGTTAAAGCCATAGAGTCGGCGTGCATAGGCGCTATCGTAATCGTCAGCAACGATAGAGGTATAATTCAAATTATCTGCACTATTGTAGGACTCCAACAAAGCTCTACGCATCTCTGCCTCAGCTCTTTCGGTCTCGGCACGCGCAGTAAGCTCCTGAGTAATCCTCTCACGATTGTTTGTTATATAGAGGTCGCCAGAACCATATGTCGATGACTCCATCATCGCTGTACAGCCTCCAAGCATCACTACAACAGAGAGCGATAATAAACGAAGTAATCTATCCATAATCCCAATATTTTGAAGTTATACTTTCTATTACAAATTTAATCCCAAAGCCTAAATTTGCTACACTCTGTATGGGCGAAACGGCTAAAATAGGGGGTAAACCATCCAATATCACCCCTTAACCACCTCACGTCTATTCTTTAGCGCATGGGTAATAGTAAGTTCATCAACATACTCCAACTCATCCCCAAAACCTATGCCGCGAGCAATAGTCGAGACCTTAACATCTGGATAGGCCTTCAACCTATTTAACAAATAGAACAACGTGGTCTCTCCCTCCACCGATGTAGATATTGCGATGATAACCTCCTTAACCTCACCAGTAAGGAGTCTGTCCGCCAAAAGATCAATCTTCAAATCCGAAGGACCTACGCCCTGCATCGGCGATATCACGCCACCCAAGACGTGGTATAGACCGCGATACTGCCCCGTATTCTCGATAGACATAAGGTCCTGAACCTGCTCCACCACACAAACCGTACTGCGATCTCGTCGTGTATCAGAACATATCGGACACAACTCATTATCAGAGAGGTTATTACAGCATCCACAGTAGCGTATTTCGTTGCGGAAACGCGATATACTTAATGCCAATGAGTTGGCACTCTCGACCTCCATTTTGAGGATGTGCATAGCAAGACGTAACGCCGTACGCTTGCCCACACCGGGCAGACGCTGAAGTTCACCACATACATTATCCAACAACTGCGACATAACTCCTCCTTATTAGATACTCTCTAATTTAGCACTCCTTATCCACCCCTTCTCGCCATCGGCAAAGATAATCTCGCTCCATTCGCCATGGTTGCGTGATACCATTACAGTGACACCCTGCGAAGGCTGACGAATAACCTTTGAACCACTCTCTGGTGAGGCGTGCACTGGGGTTGTGTCGTTACATATAACCACTGCGCGATTATCACTCTCCGACTGATGCTTACTATATAAGGCAAAGGCTATGGAGAATATAACAGATACAACAAGAAGTATCGCACAAAAGAAGCTTATCTTTCTTAGCAAAATGCTATTAGATAGCATATAGAAGATAGCAAGTGCTAAGGCAAGACCAAACATCACAAGAGAGGCTATAGACCAACTATTCGAGTGAGCCAAGTTACTCATATTACGCCATATAGTCACTATGAACGACTCAGGCAAAGCCTCGGTATCGTTAGTAAAATCTACTGCTAACTCAAGATTATAGCGCGCATCCTCCAACGTGGGATCAAGACGTAGAGCACGGTGGTAGTTGAGCACAGCACGACCAAGCTCGCCACGAGAGAACTTACCTCCATCCTCCTCGGTAGCTTGCTCACCAAGTTTGAAGTAGCTATTTGCCAAGTTGTAGTATAGATCTGCTGAGGCATAACCAAGCTCTGCGATTTGCTCGAACTTCTCTACAGCCACGTCGTAATCCTTAGCCTCGTATGCTGCAATACCCTCTGTCCAACAAGCCTCGGCAGTAGTCTTAGCATCGGCAGCCGCGACCTTGGAAAATGCTAATAGGGCAAAAATCGCTACACCTATTATATTATATATGGTTCTCATACCTCTTAGGTTTATCTTTTTACAACATCCTCTATCTTCGACATTACATCTACGGCATCGGCATATACAGCACTCATATCTGCGTCGGTTGTTGGGGCATACTGTGCCTCCTCGGAGCGCGATATAATCTCGCAAAACTCCTCTGCTACCGACATAGCTACACCTCTACGATACAACTCCTCGCGGATCTTCTCCTTCGTGAGACTTGCAACCGGGATATTAAACTTATCGCTAATATATCCCCACATCGCCCTAAGCATCTCCTCGTAGAAGGCGTGACGGTTGCCCTCATTCATAGAGCGCTCTGCCATACGAAGTCGCTGAATAGCAACCTTGTCGGCGCGCTTCATACGTCGTGCAATAATATTGCGATTATCGCGGATACGCTTACGCATCACAACATATACAACCACGAATATCGCCAATAATAGCACCACAACCAACCAATATATAGGGCTAAAAATCAGCACTGAAGCATTTTTCGTTGGGAGCGCACCCACATGTATAAAGCGTATATCCTTATCCAGCTGACGCATCGTAGAGCCAAAGTCTACATAATTACCTGCATTGTGCTGCGCTGGTGAGGAGCCATCATCCTTGATGGTTATTGTAAATGGCTCTGTCCTAAGCGTCTTATACTCACCAGTTTGTGGATCAAAGTAGCTAAACTCTATCGGTTGAATTGTAAACACTCCTGCCGAGCGTGCAACAAATGGGTATGTATAGGTTATACTACCCGCTGTTCCCGATGCTGTAGCCTTGATATTATCCACAATCTTAGTATCGTATAACTCAAAGCTATCTGGAAGGCTTAAACGTGGCGCGGTAATAAATTTTAGGTTACCACTACCCGAAATGGTAAGCTCAAACTGGTCTGCCGTGTTGCTATCAATCTCGCTACTTGGCATACGCGAAGAGATGCTGAAGTTACCCACCGCACCCTTAAAGGAGCGTGGAGCACCCTGTGGGAACTCACGAACATCAATCGTTATAGGCTCACTCTTTATCTGCTTTGTAACATAGTGAATTTGACGACCTCCAAAGAATGGATCGTAGTTTCTATTGCCCTGCACCTCAACAGGTGTACGCACCGTCATCGAGGCTGCTGGAATGGTTATCTTACCACTCTGCTGTGGCGATAGTAATAGCTCTGTTATCTTGTGTGTCTCATAGATACGACCATCATACTCATCACGCGAAGGAGTATTGTCGAAGGTTAAATCCTGCGACCAGAAACCATCGAACGATGGGATGTTGACGTCTAAGACATCGGAAATATTTACTCGTGTATATATCACCAATGAGGCACGTATTGCCTCTCCCTTGTAAACACCTGTATTCGAGAGCTTTAGGCGCAGCATTATATCATCCTTAGCGACACGACTCTCTGGCGAGGATTTCTCTCTTGCATCGTTATCGCTCAGCCCTGTTGAGCTCTCCTTCTCGGCTATAACCTCAATCAACTGAGGCTTAGTCGTATATCTCTTATCATCAACGGTTATCGATGCAGCACCTATAGTGAATTTTCCCGCCTCCGAGGGCATAAGAATATAGGTGAACGAGCAGTTATAACTCGATGATTGGCGACCATTTATAAATTGTACCGAGTGTCCCGTAGATATCGATGGACCAGCCAAGACATCGAAGCCCTCGAAGTTAGGAGCCTTAAAGCTATTTCGCTCTGGCTCGGCATCCACCGAGAACTCCACACGGAAAGGTTGTCCTAAGGCGGTTAGTGCTGGAGCATTAACCTTAAAGGATACTTGACCCCACGCTGTAAACGAAGCAAACAGCGCCACAAGTACAATTAAAACTCTTTGTGTTACTCTTGTCATTACAAATTTCCTCTTATTCCGACTCTTACATAACGCCTCGGATAGCGATTATATTGCAAAGTGAAAGGTGAAAACTGAGAGGTGAAAAGTAGGGTGTGCTTCGCACAAGATATATAAATCTGCGTTGCCAAGACAACACTCTTCAGTTTTCATCTCACATTTAGTTCCTCCAAAAATCTCTTTCGGATAGTGGTTATCTGTGGCGATTGGTCGAAGGGTGTGAAAGCGGAGCATACTATGCGTATGTGAGCATTTCACACCCAAGCCAAGCGTCGAAATAGCCCTGCTATTCCCGCCAATTAAAATTGGAGAGTTGGTCATTATTTCGGTTGGCACATAGCCCGCACTGAAATAACCCTGCTATTCCCGTAATTAAAATTGGAGAGTTGGGTTAGTTTGGCGATTGGTCGAAGGGTGTGAAAGCGGAGCATACTATGCGTATGTGAGCATTTCACACCCAAGCCAAGCGTCGAAATAACCCTGCTATACAATTTTAATGTGCGAAGTCAGCAAAAAAATCATTACCCTTATCATCAACGATGATGAATGCAGGGAAGTTCTCAACGTAGATCTTACGTACAGCCTCCATACCGAGCTCCTCGAAGTCTACGACCTCTACTTTCTTGATAGAGTTCTTAGCGAGGATAGCTGCAGGACCACCAATAGAGCCAAGGTAGAAACCTCCATTAGCCTTACAAGCGTCGGTCACCTGCTGTGAGCGGTTACCCTTAGCAACCATAACAAGTGAGCCACCAGCCTTCTGGAAGAGGTCTACGTATGAGTCCATACGACCTGCAGTTGTAGGACCAAATGAACCTGAAGCCATACCCTGTGGAGTCTTAGCAGGACCTGCGTAGTATACAGGGTGGTTCTTGAAGTAGTCTGGCATAGGCTTACCCTCGTCGAGCATCTGCTTGATGCGTGCGTGAGCGATATCGCGAGCCACTACAAGAGTACCCTTAAGGTTAAGACGTGTCTTGATAGGATACTTCGAAAGAATCTCGCGTACCTTATCCATACCCTCGTCAAGGTCGATATCTACGGCTGGAGACATTGCTGGAGCCTGGGCAGGAAGGAAGCGTGCTGGATTCTTCTCAAGCTGCTCGATGAAGATACCCTCTGGGGTAATCTTAGCCTTGATATTACGATCTGCAGAGCAACTTACACCGATAGCTACTGGGCAAGATGCAGCGTGGCGTGGTGCGCGGATAACGCGAACATCGTGAACGTAGTACTTCCCACCGAACTGAGCACCAAGACCAATCTCCTGGCAGATCTTCTGAACCTTAGCCTCCCACTCAAGGTCACGGAAGCAACGACCACCCTCGTTACCAGATGTTGGAAGTTCGTCAAGGTAGCCTGCAGATGCCTTCTTAACAGTTGAAAGACACATCTCTGCCGATGTACCACCGATACAGATAGCAAGGTGGTATGGAGGACATGCAGAGGTACCAAGGTCAAGGATATGCTTCTTGATGAAGGCTGTCAACGACTCCTCGTTAAGAAGTGCCTTAGTCTGCTGATAGAGGAAGGTCTTGTTTGCAGAACCACCACCCTTAGTGATGAACAAGAACTCATACTCCATACCTGCATGACCAGCGTAGATGTCAATCTGTGCAGGAAGGTTTGTTGCTGAGTTCTTCTCCTCGGTCATAGTGAAAGGTACAACCTGTGAGTAGCGCAAGTTACGCTCCTTGTAGGTCTCGTAAACACCGCGAGAGATGCACTCAGCATCGTTAGCACCTGTATATACATCCTCACCCTTGTGACCAATACAGATTGCAGTACCTGTATCCTGGCAAGTAGGAAGCTCTCCCTCAGCAGCTACGCACTGGTTCATAAGCATGGTGTATGCTACGAACTTATCGTTATCTGTAGCCTCTGGATCCTCAAGGATGTTAGCGAGCTTCTGGAGGTGTGAAGCACGCAAGTAGAACGATACATCAGCATATGCCTCCTTAGCCAAAAGCTCAAGACCCTTAGGGTCTACCTTCAAAATCTTACGACCGTCGCACTCAACGACCTTTACATAATCCTTCGTTAGAAGGCGATACTCCGTCTTATCCTCCTGGATAGGAAACGGCTCCTGATAGATGAAATCTGCCATAATCTTTTATGTTAGTTTTTATTCTGTTTCTATAACTGTTAATATCGCACCCTCTTCTGGCATTGCCAACTCACCATCGGCATTATCTACGCCCTCAACCTGAAGCACAGGCTTATCCTCTCCGATTGCCTCCACCTGCACAGTCTCAGTCTCAGGAGCCTTATTAGGGTCCTTGACGAAATCTATAATGCCGAATACAAAGACAACAGATACCAATATAGGGCATACGTAGCGCAACAAGAAGCGGATTATTGGATAGGTCTTGCGGTCGATACCTCCCTGAGCTGTAAGTTCCGCCTTCATATCCTGCTTCTTCCAAATCCAACCTACGAAGATAGCGGTTAGAATACCAAGCAGTGGCAACATAACGATAGCCGTAAAGTTGTCGAGCAGGTCAAAAATATTCATACCGGCAACCTTAAAGCCACTCCATTCGCCCAACGATAACGATGCCACGGTGGCAAGTAGGATTGTTCCAATGGTTACGATAATTGCACCCTTATTGCGTGACATACCGCGCTTCTCCACAAAGTAAGATGTTACAGCCTCGTGCATAGAGATTGTTGACGAGAGGGCTGCAAGACCGAGCAAGAGGAAGAAGAGCGTTGCCCAAACATTGCCCATAGGCATTGTCGAGAAGACCTTTGGCATAGCTACAAAGGCCAACTGTGGACCAGCAGCATCCTCAACACCTGCCGAGAAGATGATAATTGCAGCAATAATAGCTACGATGGTATCGAGGGAGACAACGCTAATTGCCGTTCCCGCAATCTTAGTTCCATCCTTGAAATATGAGCCATAGATAAGCATCGCACCCATACCTACAGACAAGGTGAAGAATGCTTGTCCCATAGCATCGAGGAAGGTCTTACCCGTAACCTTCGAGAAATCTGGAGTAAAGACACCTGCCAATGCCTCACGACCATCTGGCAACCACAACGAGTAGACAGCCAACACGATAAGGATAGCAAAGAGTAGTGGCATCATCACCTTAGATGCCTTCTCAATACCACCCTGCACACCGCCTACGATGATAAAGTGGTTCAGCAAGATAAAGATGTATGTGAAAATCAGAGGCTTCCAAGTAGCTGTGGTAAATGACGAGAAGAAGCCTCCAAAATCACTACCTATACTATCTGCAGCCGAGGCAACGGTATAGTTGAGCGTCCATCCCGCAATCACGAAGTAGTATCCCATAATTAGGAATACCGAGATAATACCCAAAGCTCCAAGCCAACCCCAACCCTTACGAATCTTCGAATAGGCATCAATAGGGTTACTCTTAGAGTTATGACCAACAGCAAACTCCGCAACAAGGAGTGGCAAACCCAAGAAGAGGATACAGCCCAAGTAGATGAGGATAAAGGCTCCGCCACCATTTTCGGATGTGATATATGGGAATCTCCAAATATTACCGAGACCTATGGCCGAACCTGCCGCAGCAAGTATCGCAGCAAACTTACCACCAAAACCGCCTCGTTTTGTTATCTGTTCCATTGTTTCTATCCTATTAGTGTTACACTTACTTTGTCTATCTTTCCGCCCAATGGAGGGGCAATCTTAGCCACCGTGCACTCCACCTCCACAATCTGAGGGAAGGCCTCCTTCACAGCCTCGATAATATTCGATGCTGCTGCCTCTATTGTGCGCTGTGTGCGCTGCATGGTACGCTCCACAATCTCAAATACCGTGAGATAGTTCACCGCCTGCGTAACATCATCACTCTGAGGCAAATCCCCCAGAGGTGTACGTATCGCCATATCTACACGAAAGCGATTACCTACCTGCTGCTCAAGGTCGTAGCAGCCGTGAAAGGCACGAACATAGATACCATCAAGGCGTATCGTATAAAGCTTCTCCACTACTCAACGGTGATAAGGAAATAGTTCTTCTTACCCTTCTGCACCAAGAGGTACTTACCTGCAATAAGGTCGCTCTCTACAACCTCACGCATAGCATCTGTAACCTTCTCCTTGTTGAGCTGAACGCCACCGCCCTGCACCATCTTGCGGCACTCACCCTTAGATGGGAAGACCTTGCACAAATCAGCCACTACATCTACGAATGGCTTGCCAAGGTCGGCACGAGAGATAGTAAAATGTGGCACGCCCTCGAATACCTGCAAAAGTGTAGCCTCATCCAACGAGCGCAAAGCCTCAGAGGTAGCGTTACCAAAGAGGATGTTTGAGGCTGCCTGAGCCTTCTCCAACTCCTCCTTAGAGTGAATCATTGTTGTAACCTCCTCAGCAAGACGCTTCTGCAATACACGCAAGTGTGGTGCTGCCTCGTGCTCAGTGATAAGAGCCTCAACAGTCTCACGATCAAGCAATGTGAAAATCTTGATGTAACGCTTAGCATCATCGTCGCTCACGTTCAACCAGAACTGATAGAACTTATATGGCGATGTGTAACGAGCATCAAGCCATACGTTACCAGACTCTGTCTTACCAAACTTCGTACCGTCAGCCTTAGTAATTAGTGGGCAGGTGATGGCAAAAGCCTCAGCCTCCGAGCCAAGCTTACGACGAATAAGCTCAGTACCTGTTGTGATGTTACCCCACTGGTCTGCACCACCAAGCTGAACTTTACAATTATACTCGTTGTAAAGGTGCAAGAAGTCGTAGCCCTGCAATAGCTGATATGTAAACTCTGTAAACGACATACCGTCGCCCTCGCCATTGAAGCGCTTCTTAACAGAGTCCTTAGCCATCATATAGTTTACGGTGATGCACTTACCGATATCGCGCGCAAAGTCAAGGAATGAAAACTCCTTCATCCAGTCGTAGTTGTTAACCAACAAGGCGTGGTTATCGGCTGTAGAGTCGAAGTCGATAAGCTTTGCCAACTGATTCTTGATAGCCTCCTGATTGTGACGCAATGTAGCCTCATCCAACAAGTTACGCTCCTGCGACTTACCCGATGGATCGCCAATCATACCCGTAGCGCCACCAATGAGGGCGATAGGGCGGTGACCACACATCTGGAAGTGCTTCAAAATCATAACACCCACAAGGTGACCAATATGTAGCGAATCAGCCGTTGGGTCGATACCCAAGTATGCCGTTGTCATCTCCTTCTGCAACTGCTCCTTAGCACCTGGCATAATGGTATGAATCATACCACGCCACTCAAGTTCCTGAACAAAATCCTTAACCATTTTCTATAATCTTTAATATTTCACTTTTTATATCCTAAGTCATTCGACCTCGCTACTCGGCATCGAGCTCCAAGGTCTCAATCATCTCCTTTAGTCGTTCGTTCTTATCCACAAGGTGACGAAGTCTATCTTCGAGGGTTATAGGGCGCGATATTCTCACGCGCTCGTTTACCGTAACCTCAATCTCAATAAGACCCACAGCGCCACTATGCTGAGCAAAAATCTTCTGAAGCTCGGCCTTGTCGCGCATAATATCTGCAGCAAGAGGCTCAGATGGGACACTCACCCTAACAACATTGCCATCAACCTCCATAGCATCGAAGAAGACTCCATAACGTGTGCGTGTGCGTGCTAAGGCATCAATGATGCGCTCCTTGGCAAGCATTATCTTCTCTCTGCACGCAGGATCTACCGACGACACCACACTTTTAGACTCCGCCTCCGCCTCGGCAATAAGCTCAGTCGCGGTCTTTGCCTTACCACCCAAGAGATCATTCAACGAGAGGCTACCAACCTTTGGCTTGAGCGTTGAGGGACGCACTGGACGCTGCTCCTCGCTCTTTGGTGCTGGACTCTCCTTAACAGCTGGCGCTGGCGCTACCCTCTGCACTGGTGCGGGCTGCGGCTGCACTGGCTGCTGTTGTACGGGTTGTGGTTGCGGCTGCACTGGCACTGAAGCGACCAACTCTGGGAGAGCGAAATTCGTATCGAACGTCAGCCCCTCAAGGTCATCTGCTATCTCTTCATTTTTTTTTTGACCGAGACCCGCAATCTTCATAAGTCCCAGCTCCACAAGCAATCGTTGATTTGACGACTGTCGTATCTTTCCATCTGCCTCCGTGAGCAACGATATTGCATTGAAGAGGAACTGCTCATCACACCTCTGTGCCTGTTGCTTGTATCGCTCGACAAGCGTACCCGTAAACTCAACAAGCGAGATAGCAGGACCCTTGGCCATAAGCAAATCGCGAAGATGAGCATTCAAACCTGAGATAAAGACCTGAGGCGAGAAACCACGAGCCAAAATATTATCGAACAGCATCAACGCATCAATATACTTACCATCAAGAAGCAAATCCGTAGCCGAGAAGTAGGTATCGTAGTCCAAGACATTGAGCGTAGCTGCAACATCCTTATAGTTGAGATTTGTACCACAGAACGATACCGCCTTATCAAACATCGACAAAGCATCACGCATACCACCATCAGCCTTGTGAGCGATAAGGTTGAGCGCCTCATCATCGGCAGCCACACCCTCCTTATCGGCGATATAGCGAAGATACTCCACACCATCCTCAACCTTGATACGGTTGAAGTCGTAAATCTGGCATCGCGACAAAATGGTTGGGATAATCTTATGCTTCTCGGTGGTTGCAAGGATGAAAATAGCGTGACGTGGAGGCTCCTCCAAAGTCTTAAGGAAGGCATTGAACGCCGCTGCCGAGAGCATATGAACCTCGTCGATAACAAAGACCGAGTAGCTACCCTGCTGTGGAATGATACGCACCTGCTCGATAAGGTTGCGAATATCATCTACTGAGTTATTTGACGCAGCATCCAACTCGTGAACATTTAAGGAGCGTCCCTCGTTGAACGAACGACAAGACTCACACTCATTGCAAGCCTCACCACCCTGCGGATTAAGGCAGTTGATAGCCTTTGCAAAGATACGAGCACAAGTGGTCTTACCTACACCGCGAGGTCCACAGAAGAGGTAAGCATGAGCAAGCTGTCCGCGCTCTATAGCATTTTTCAAGGTCGAAGTAATATGTCGCTGGCCCACAACCGAAGCGAATGTTGCGGGGCGATACTTACGTGCTGAAACAATAAAATTCTCCATAACTCGACAAAGATAATGATTTTTTCGCACGCGATACGCACGTACGCGTAATTTTTTTCTCGGCCAGCACGTTTATCACAAGAAAACACTATCTTTGCACTGTTAACCAACATATTGAACTATGAGAAAAAACAACCTATTACTCGCCATTATCGCTATATTTATATTTGGCAATTTCACCTACGCACAGCAAAACGAGCCAAGCGGATTCAACCTTGTTGTTGTGGGCGACTCACAGCCTCAAACAAAGAAGCAACTCAAAGAGTTAGAAGAGGTTATAATACCACAAATAGGAGCTATCGTCGAGGAGTATCGCGCTACTGGTTACCCTACCGCCATCCTTATCACAGGCGATGTTGTTTGGGACACAACACGATTTCTTCCTCGCGTAAAGAGCGCCTTTGAGAGCCTCGGTGTACCGGTATATGCCGTTATCGGAAACCACGACCATAACAAATACCACCGCTACAACGAGGAGCGTGCCGAGCGCAAATATGTAAAGACATTCGGCTCGCGCAACCTTAGCTTTGAACTTGGCCAGACCATATTTTTCACATTCGACAATATCAGCTTCGAGCGTCACTACAAAGAGGATATCGACAGTAAACAACTTGTATGGCTGGCAGAGCTCATCGAGGACATGCCTGAGACTCAGCGTGTTGCAATATGTATGCACGCCCCTGCGACAGACTTTAATAAGGGCGTCCTAAAATCCTATATCAAACCCCTTATTAGCCTCTTAGGCGATAGAGAGGTACACTTTATCACAGGCCATCTCCACCACCACCACACAGCAGATGTATCGGATAATATTATCGAGCACAGTGTGGCGCAAGTGAATGGCAACCTCTGGTACGCACCTATATGTTCAGACGGCACACCACGTGGCGTATTCTGCATCGAGGAGCGCAACGGCGAGTGGCAGTGGCACCACCGTATCCTCGGCAAGAGCTTCGACGAGCCACTTATCGTGTGGAGCGAGGGCGAGGTTAAGGAGCACGAAGATTATGTGGTTGTAAAGATCGTTGGCTGGGACGATAAATGGAAGATGGAGTGGAGGGAGAACGGTGTCGATATGGGTACTATGGAGCAGATATCTATTCTCGATCCTGACTATATGAAATTTGTTGATAATGAGGCAAATTACAAAAAGAAATATATGGAGCGCCTCCGCAAGTCAGCGCACCTCCACAAGCACTATTTCCGTTGCAAGCGAACATCAGAAAATAGCGAAATTACAATTATCGCCACAGACCGCTTCGGCCGTCAGTTCACAACTTCAGTGAAGTAAAAAACTCGCAACCAACACCGACAAAAAGGGCATCTAACAAGCAGAAAAATGTCTTGTTAGACAGCTTCCTTTTTTGTATTATATGAAGTCACATAGAGCCCTACAAATGCGATTGCAGCATTTAGGATAAGTATCTCATAGCTAAACTCATAACCTCCGAACCACACCTTCGAGTGTGAGGCTATGACATAACTTAATATAGGGGCAAAAATAGAGATTACTGGTATCGCCCAGCTACGCAACGAGCGCTTGGTGAGCAAACCAAAGCTAAAGAGTGCCAACAGCGGTCCATAGGTATAACTTGCCATCGTGAAAATTAGGGTTATCGCACCTCCCTCGCTCCAGCGTTCAAAGCCAATAATGATAACTGCCATAACGAGAGCTACAAGCAGATGCACCCATCTGCGATAGCGAGCAATAGCATTACCACCATCCTGAGTATCAACATCATAGCGCTTACGCAACTTCAAGATGTCGATTGTAAAAGATGTTGTGAGCGCTGTAAGAGCCGATCCCGCAGAGGAGTAGGTAGAGGCCACAAGACCGAGCAAAAAGAGCACTCCGGCAACAGCAGGAAGTCCGCACTCGATAGCAACATAACCAAACAAATCATCGCCATGCTCTACGCTAACACCCTGACTACCAACATACAAATAGAGCAATGCGCCGAGTGATAGGAAGAGTGTTATAACCACAATCTGCACCACGATAGAACTCATCAGACCGCGCTGGGCATCCCTCTTATTACGACACGAAAGCACCGTCTGCATCATATCTTGATCGAGTCCCGTCATCGCAATAACAAGAAATGCGCCCGATACGAATTGCTTCCAGAAATACCTTCTATCCAGAGGGTTATCGCCAAAGAATATTTTAGAATAGCTACTATCGCTAATCGCATTAACAGCACCACCCAAATCGAGACCTAATGCTTTAATAACAAGCACGATAGATATCACAATGCTACACACCATAATAATGGTCTTAAGCATCTCTACCCACACCACCGACTTAACACCTCCACGGCGCGTATAGAGCCACACGAAGAACATCATTATCAGCGCATTAACACTGAACGGAACACCTAATTTATCATATAGCAACCCCTGCAACACCACGCATATCACAAAGGCGCGCAACGAAGCCGACAGTATCTTTGCTACAAAGAAAAACCAAGCTCCCGTGCTACAAGCGACCGCACCAAAGCGCTTATCGAGGTACTCATACAGCGACACCACACCCATACGATAGTAGAGCGGAACAAGCACCGTAGCAATAACTACATAGCCTACAAAGAAGCCTGCGCACGTTTGCAGATAGGAGAAGCCGTCGGCAGCGACCGTGCCCGGCACAGAGATATAGGTTACACCCGACATCGCAGCACCCACCATAGCGATAGAGGCAACGGCACGATGCGTGGTGCGACCACCCGTAAAGAATGTACTATTATCGGTGTTACGCGAGGCGCGCCACGCCACCACAAAGAGCAGCGCAATGTAACCCACAAGAGTCAGAACAATAGCACCTACGCCCATAAACTATAGATTATACGCCTTGCAATAACGCGCTACAGCATCGGCGATACGCTCGCCATCCAACGCAGCAGAGACAATACCTCCGGCATAACCAGCACCCTCGCCCGCAGGAAAGAGACCCTCAATCTGCGTATGCATCAACGTGATAGGATCGCGAGGAATACGCACAGGCGTAGATGTACGCGACTCCACACCAACCACGATAGCCTCGTCCGAGACAAAGCCCTTCATCTTACGACCAAAGGTTGCAATACCACTACGCAGGCGCTCACCAATAACCTCTGGCATCCACTTATCAAGGCGCGAAGGGGTAAGACCTGGGATATATGATGTGCGAGGCAACGAGCTCGATGCTCTGCCCGTTACAAAGTCTGATACACGCTGCGCAGGGGCAACCTGCTTATCGCCACTATGCTCCCTTGCAAGCTCCTCAAATAGCTGCTGATAGCGCAAGCCGGCAAGCTCACCCCACTGCTCACGAAGGTGGGCAAAGTCCTCGAGACGCACCTCTGTTACAAGACCCGAGTTTGCAAATGCCGAGTTACGACCACTTGGCGACATACCATTGACCACCGACTGCGTGGTATCTGTCATCGCAGGCACGATAAAGCCTCCAGGGCACATACAGAAGGAGTAAACACCACGACCAGCCTCCTGACTTACAAGCGAATAGCTTGCGGCAGGCAACCACTCGCCACGCTCCTCACGGTGGTACTGAATGCTATCGATGAGCCTCTGCGGATGCTCAATACGCACACCCATAGCAAAAGGCTTAGCCTCGACAGCCACACCCGACGAATACAACAACTCATATATATCGCGCGCCGAGTGTCCCGTGGCCAGCACCACAGCAGCACCCTCGATGGTGTTATCCCCCACCTTTACTCCCGTAATGCGGTTGTTCTTAATCACAAAGCCCGACACACGACTCTCGAACAAGACCTTACCACCGTGCTCGTTGATAGTACGGCATATATTCGAGATGATACGAGGCAACTTATCGGTACCAATATGGGGATGTGCCTCAAAGAGAATATTCGGATTAGCACCATGCCATACAAGAGTTTGAAGCGCCTTGTTGTAGTCACCACGCTTCTTACTACGCGTAAAGAGCTTACCATCGGAGAATGTACCCGCACCACCCTCGCCAAAGGCGTAGTTCGAATCGGGGTTGACACTACCACCACGATTAATCTGCGCGATATCGTGCTTACGCGACAATACCGACTTACCTCGCTCCAAAAGTATAGGCTTGAAGCCCAACTCTATAAGGCGCAACGAGGCAAACAAACCCGCAGGGCCAGAGCCTACCACAACCACCTCTGTACCATTCTCCACCATAGGGTAGTCGAAGTGCAGGGGCGCTGGCTGCGGCTCCTTGTCGATATATATCTCCAACGAAAGATTAACCTTAGCCATACGCTGACGCGCATCTATCGAACGCTTGACCACGCGCGCAAGGGCAATCTCGCTCTGACGAATACCCAACTGCTGCGCCGCACGCGCTATATAAAAACTCTGGTCCGCCGCCTGCTTTGGCGATAGTTGTAAGGTTATAATCTTTGGCATAATACTCCTAATTTTGCCGATATTACGCACCCTAAAACGCGCAATATGACATATTCAGAACACAAAAGTAGGAAAAATTGTGGATAACCGGCAAACTTACCCAAAGTTTTCTACTCAAAAAGGGGACTCTACACCGGCCTTCACGAATGCAGAAACCATACAAGAGAGAATCCACACCGCCCTACTCCGACATATTAATCGGGCGCGGAACAACCACTGGTGGGTGCAGAGGCACAAACTCCTCCTCCCCAGCCCTCTCCCCGGAGGGCGTAGCACGCTGTGTAGCGGCACACCCCACAAAAAGGAGGGAAAGCGTGATTGCTATTATCGCGTTACTAACGCATCGCCATGCCGTCATCATCGCATAAAGGCTTGTTAATGATCACAGGTGGGTGCATTGGCACGAAATCTTTAGCAGGTTCAGACCGCTGACCAACAGAGAATGATTTGATGCGATTTTTAGCGTCCCACGTTACGAAGCTCTCGTAGCTATATGTCCAGCTACTGCCGTATGCCAACTTATGGATACGATAGTAGATTGCCTCACGCGAAGGCGCATTATAACCACCCGTATTGTCGTTCATAATAGAGTTATAGGTAGGTCGCCAAGCACCCTTATAGTAGGTAAAGGCTCCCTCGTACGCGCCGACACCCTCGAAGTAGTATCGCGTATCGTTGATAAACTTACTCCAATAGACAAGATTCTCGTTACCGCTGAAGTCAACATTCTTGAACCAACCCCAATCAGAGCGCATCTGCTTAGCTGACGCGACCTCCGAAGCAGGTATAGTACCCATACTCTCATAGAAGTACTCGTCGCCAAGTTTTGCAAAGCCGTGACCTCCGGCCTCGTGACGAATGATCTGACCCAACATAGTATCACTTGTACCCAATGGGAAGTATGATATAGATGCTCCTGTGCCATAGTCGCACGTACGTACCGGTTGGAACATATAACAAGTTCCCGCGTAGTAGTTGCGGTTCATAATTACGATGATAAGAGCCTCGTTAATGCGACTTGCGTCAATAGCGTTGTAGCAGTAGTTCTCAACCTCCTCGTGGTCGCCACCTACGAGTGTGCCGCTTCCAAAGTATCCTCCCAAAGCTGATGTACCCTTATCGTAGCCTGAATATGGAGATACTACTGTTACTTGATATACGTTAAACATATCACGGAATGAGGCGTAAGGCTCCTCCGCAAACAGAGCATCAATAGCTTTGCTAATGTCGCGGCTATACTTACCTGAGTCGATATCACTCTGGCTATATGCATCACCCATAATAACGATATCGATACCGTTACCCTTAGTCGCCTTGTTGAGCACCACGACGTCGCCATCACTCTTGCCATCGCCACTGCCGCTATCACCACCATCATCGCCGCTGTCATCACCACCGCCATCATCGCCTCCATCATCATTATCGCCGTAGTCGCCAGGTGTATAGCCCTCAACTTTGTAGTCCCACCAATAGCCGTTGCATCGATAGGTCTCTTCGCTTCCATATGGCACGCGCAATGTAACCCACGTATCGCAAGGCTCCCAACCCGTAATACCATTGCCAACAGGTGGTGTTGTACCCTTGAAGTATATGTACTGCAATTGTGTACAATCCTTAAGTAGATAGTTGCCAACCCATTCGAGAGTACTTGGCAGTATAATCTTCTTAAGGCTGGTACAACCTCTAAAGGCATTCTTGTGAATCTCGGTTACCCCCTCTGGAATTGAAACATTCTCAAGCTTGGTGTAACCCTCGAATACAGATTCGTGAATCCTCCACACACCCGTAGGCACTGTGTACGATGTCGCATTCTTGCACGCACCATCAGCAAGCTGGATAAGACTATAGCCTATAGCCAACTCCTTGCTACTACCTATGAGGTTTGGACCCTTGAACTCCATTAGCGTACTACACTTGAACGCACAATTACCAATACTCTCGGCGGTAGCTGGCAGATACACACTTGTAAGGCTACAATCTTTGAAGGCATACGCGCCTATAATAATCACACTATTTAGGTCTACCTCTGAAAGGTTTCTACAACCATAAAAGGCATAATCCGAAACACCATAGGTATTCGTTGGTAACGATACGCTCGTTAGACCTGTCTCGGCAAAGGCGTACATATTGATATATTTCAAACTCTCAGGCAGCTTCACGCTGGTAAGTGTCGAACAACCCATAAATGCCCTTAGGCCTATTTCTGTTACATCTGTATTAAACGTGATAACACCCTTGCCCTGTTTAGTTGAGTACAAGTTAGATACTATCGTGCCATTGAACGCAGATGTGTCGTATGGAGTAACAATTTTGTTATCTGATGAGGTATAGAATATCTCATTGTTATTTGGAGTGTCTCGGTCTGGTACTTCGTCCTCATCATCACCAAAATCGTACCCCGTAATGGCACTTTTATAACTACTCCAGTTTGCAGCCGTCCTATATAGAGATACAGATGCGGTAGGCACATATATCTTTAGGTTAGATGATGTGTTTTGCAATACTTGATACCCCAACGTCGGTACGGTTTTGGCGGCACAATATAGCTCCACCAAGCTTGAGCAGTCTTCAAAAGCATAATTATCAATAGAAGTGATGCTCTTAGGTAATTGTATAGATGTAAGAGATGTACAATTATAAAAAGCTCTCAATCCAACAGATGCAACACTTTTAGGAATAGATACGCTTTGTAGGCTTTTGCAACCATAGAAAGTATAGTCCTCTATCATCTCTACTCCATTAGGTATATCTATGGCTTCAAGTGCAGCACAGCCACTGAATGCACTCGTTCCAATCGACACTACACTCTTTGGGATTGTCAAGTACGGAAGACTTTTACACCCATAGAATGTTCGATCTTCGATTTTAGTCAAGTTATAAGGAAGAATTGTCGCGATTAACGATTCGCAGCAGTAGAAAGCCCCTGCACCAATAGATGTTACACTATTAGGTATAACAATAGTTTGAATTGCGGTACAGTAATTGAATGCCCTACTTCCAATGGTTGTTACGCCATCTGGTATTACTACTCTAGTCAGCATCTTAATCTCTGCAAAGACTTCTGGTGCAATCGCTGTTACACCCGAAGGTATAATAAGCTCCGTACCAGAACCCGTTGCATAGAGAACAATGGTGTTATCCATTATCAGATAGCGACCTCCATCAGCAGCATATCTACCCTTAAGTTCCGCCAACTTTGGGCAATATCTTACCGCAGTAGCATCTATAGACTCCAAGTTATCTGGGAAGGTTATAGATATGAGATTTTTGCAATTCATAAATGCACATCTCTCGATTACCTTGATGCTATTAGGAAGTACAAGTGTCTCTAAATTAGCGTTACCAGTAAATGCACCTTCAACCTTAGTGATAGAGGCGAGTGGAGCAGCTGCTGCTGTTTCGGGATTTGTATACAAAATCTGTGTAACATCGCCATCGAATTTGATAATACCCTTACCATCTGCATAAGTGTTCGAGACAATATTTGCTCCAAAGACATCTTCTTTGACTATCTTTATAGTCTTGCCGTCATTAGTTGTGTACCAAATCTCATTATTCGGAGGTGTTGTACCGTCTGAAAGATCCAACTCACGAGTGAGCGTGTAGAAAGTATTACGCGAAAAGGTAACGGACTTTTCTACCTCGAAGGTCTGAGTATAGCCCACCGCATTGGTAACATCAACCGTAAAGCCACTCTCCAATGTTACAGGGGGGATAACAATCCAAAACTCGGTTGGTGTATCTTTAGAAGAACTCACCTCAACAGCATCCTCACAAGTCAGCGTAACAGACTTTTCTGTTCCCCTCACTGTACATATAGGTTCTTCGCCATATCGGGGAGTAAGATACATATTGCCAGCAATAGCCTGATTCGTACGTGAGGTAACTGTAATAGACTTAACAGTCTGGTTCTCGCCCCATAGACGCACACGGAGGTAACTACACACGTTGCGGAACATAAGCTCGTGATCAGAGGTATTTGCCGTAGTGGCCACCATCACGTTAGCACCACGACCAAACGACCCCTCATTATATATCTGCTCCTTAGGAAGGATAAGGGAGATCATTCCATTTGAGTAGAGCATAACAGTAGGATTATAGGGGTAGACAGCATAGTTGCAGGCTACAGCACTACCAGAGCCCGATGCCGAAGAGGATATATCGGAGAAGGTACCACTACTATCGCCCGTCTCTCCATCAAACTGATACTGTTTGTTGACCGTAGAGCCCACAAAGAGGGATATTTGGTCGCCAGAATGCCAGCGTAACTTGTGATCCTCGTTGATGAATATGCGTGTGTCGTCGCCAAACGATGCGTGAAACTGTGGACCCTTTGGCTGCTCGACAACATATAGCTCCTCGTTGCTACCCTGCTGACAGCCAACGGCTATAAGGACAAGGGTTAGTAAAGTGTAAATATAGCGTTTCATATGTACGTCTCATTAAATCGCAGATATGTTATATCTCGCCACCATCTTCTGGAAACTCCAAGTCTCCATCAAAATCAGAGATTGAGAAACCTCGCTCTACAACAATGTCGAGCACCTCGATATCGGGTGCATAATACTCAGTGTGCTTCATAATTATATCTCTGTATATATCTGATCCTTAGTATTACTACAAAGGTAGTATTTTTTTTCCAAAAAAACGCCTGAATATATTTTTTTCATTTTTTTTCATTAAAAGTTGCATATATTATAAAAAGTATATATCTTTGCACCGCAAATGAGACTCAGGTCGAGTAAATCAGATGCAAGATCCTGCGGACATGGTGTAATTGGTAGCCACGTCAGACTTAGGATCTGATGCCGAGAGGCGTGGGGGTTCGAGTCCCTTTGTCCGCACTAGGTTTTGAAGACGAACAACGAAAGTTGCTCGTCTTTTTTTGTGTGCGTCCAAAGGGACTCGCACTGACTGTGGCGGCTCGGCAGACTTATCGGAAGAGATTGATTGTGCAAGTTGCTCCGCAACTAAGAATATAGGGCGAGTATTAGTTGCTCAAGCAAGCTTGCCACTAACACTCACCCCACATTCTATACCTACGGTATTTCGCCCAATCAATTCACCTTGGTCTGCTCTCGCTCTGCTGAACGCAGTTCGAGTCCCTTGCAGTGCATCCCCGAAAGTTTGTGCCGAAATTTTACTATCTTTGCACCGTCTACGGATTGATGATAGACACAATCGGCACATACTCTTCATAATATATACTCACCATATAGGAGTTGTTGCGGTTTTTAGTTGCGATTATAAACTTAATAGATAGCTATTTATGAAGCATACCAAACAAGAGGAGTACCTCGCGCCCGAATTTGAGATTGTGGCAATTGAGGTAGAGCAGGGCTTTACACTATCGAATTTAGAGGATCCGAAAGAGAGTCCCGAACAAAATTGGTAACAATAATAAAACTTTATAGACAATGAAAAAAAATTTACTATCGCTCTGCGCGCTATTAGGCTTTATGGCGTGCGACCAAGAGACTATCGGTGAGCAGTCTGCTATCTGCGCTGATGTACCCGAAACTATTACAGTAGGTTTTGAGGGTGACCAGACACGCATTCAGCTAAACGAGAAGCAGAAGACTGTATGGACCAAGGGTGACTTAGCATCTGTATTTTACCGTTCTGATGCAAATCAGAAGTGGCAGTATCAGGGCGAGACAGGCGAGCGCATTGGCGACTTAAAACGCGTAGAGAATGCTATGGGTACAACAAAGACAACAAAAACAGTTGTTGTTTATCCATACAGCGAGAATTACTGGCTTAACACAGATAGCTATGCTATCGAGGCATCACTCCCTGCAACACAATACTACGCCGAGGGCAGCTACGGTGTAGGTAGCAATCTTATGGTATCGCAGAGCGAGTTTACACAGTTCTCGCTAAAGAGTGTTTGTGGCTGGCTTAAGCTACAGCTAATCGGCAACGGCGAGGTTATTAAGAGCATCAAGTTCCGTGGCAATAATAACGAGCAGGTTGCGGGTCTTATCTATGTAGACACCGAAACCGCGAATGCTACTCTTGCATCGGAGATGGGTAGTTCGGATGACAACAATGCTGGTGGCAACCTCATTTTCGATGACACCATCCTTACCGAGCTCACTCTTGATTGTGGCGAGGGCGTAAGCCTCAGCACCGAGGCAACAGCATTCTATATCTCATTGCCTCCACAGACATTTGAGAGTGGCTTTACCGTTGAGATTGAAAGCGACAACAACAAACCATTGACTCTCACAACATCTAATGCTCTTGTTATCGAGCGCAACACTATTCAGCCAATGGCGAGTGTAGAGCCTGCATTTGCAAAGATTTTGCCACAGCCTGCAAACAATGAGATTTTCTACACTACTACTGATAGTAATATAATATCAATATCTACCTCTTATTTGCAATCTAACACCTATACAGATGGTAGAGGTGTTCTGCTCTTTTCACAAAACATTACGTATATTCCTGCGAATTTGTTTAAGAGCAAGAATACGCTTGAGAGCATTGTATTCCCTGATAGCGTCACAGAGATTGGTATGTCATCATTCTCAGGTTGTCTCGGTCTAAAGAGCGTTGTAATAGGCAAAAGCATCAAATATATCGATGAGAACGCCTTTAATAATTGCTCTACTCTTGTAGAGATATACTGCAAAGCCACAACCCCTCCGACTCTAGAGAATGTAGCTGCACTAGGAGGAGTTTATGGCAAACAGAAGATCTATGTACCAACAGCTAGCGTAGATGCATACAAGAAGGCGTCGAATTGGAGTAGCTATGCAAGCAAAATCGTAGGCTACGACTTTTAACAACTTAGATACAAATTACATACAACAAGGAGGCTGTCCAACATTTTGTTGGCAGCCTCTTTCTTTTAGAAGTTGTATATCAAGATTATTCCTCTGCAGAAGTGTACTGACCCCAAAAAGTTGGACGGATTAATAAAAAGATTTTTATTGGTAAAGAGTTCGGTATTGTACCGGACTCTTTCCGTTTAATTTTAGTTTTATACGGTCGTTATTGTAGTAGTTAATATACTTTCGTAACTCTCGTTTGAAAACTTC
>JAZOQR010000031.1:0-31906 GCA_045656185.1 Alistipes sp.
GCACGATGCCACCACCGTCATAGACCTTGCGGCCACCGCGTGTGCGATACTCCGTAATTAGTGAGTCGGGCACGCTTCTTACGCTACCATCCTCGTCGCGCGAAGCGTAGTTCACGGCCTGGATACAACGTCCCGAAGGTATGTAGTATTTGGCTGTCGTGTACTTCAGGAAGTTGTTGTAGCCTACGTGACGTGTGCCCTGTACCAGGCCTTTACCAAAGGTGCGTTGGCCCATGATCACACCACGATCTGTATCTTGCAATGCTCCCGCCAAGATCTCAGATGCCGAAGCCGATGAACCACTCACAAGCATAACGATAGGCAGCTCCGTAGCCAATGGCAGATGCTCCGTGCAAAACTCCTTGAGCGATGATGAGTCGCGACCCATAATCGACACCACGCGCTCGCCACGTGGCAAGAAGAGCGAGGCGATATCTATAGCCTCCTGCACCAAGCCTCCGCCATTCGAGCGGTAATCCAGAATCAGTCCACGTAGCGTATCCACACTCATCAACTGCTCCAGGGCGGCACGCATCTCGTTGTAGCTACCCTCCGTAAAGTCGTTGTGACAGATGTAGCCTATGCCATCGCGGATGATACCAGCATAGGGAACACTCGGAATGGCGATATGGCGGCGCATCATACGTAGCGTATCTACCTTGCCGCTGTAACAATGCTCAACGACAACTTCAACCTCGGTCTCGGGCTCACCCTTAAGCCTCTTGCTCACCTCGCCAACCTCCATTTTGTAGGCATCGTGGCCGTCGATAGCCAATATCTTATCACCCACCTTGATACCCGCTTCGTCCGACGGAGATCCCTTGTACGGCTGGGCAAAGAGCACGTAATCGCCGCGTTTGCGAATGAGCGAGCCTACACCACCGTAGCGCCCCGTAGTGAGTATCTCGAACTGCTCCATCTCCTCCTCGGGAAGGTACTCCGAATAGGGATCTGTGGCACGTACCATGCCCTCGGCAGCATACTCAAGCATGCGGCCTGCGTCAATCTTATCGACATATCCCACCTCGTACTCGCGCATGATGTTTGCGAGGATCTCGGTAGCCTTGCCTAGTTCGAAATCCTTAGCTACACGCTCCCTCTCCTGTGCCGTAACACCAAGTGTGCTGATGGCAAGTAGCAGTGCTAATGCGAGTGCTTTATTGCGAAAGTTCAACATGTTCTCTTTAGTTTTCGTAGCGGCTGTTGTGCATATAGCCCTTAAGGCGTATTGCGATGCGCACCACCTGACGACGTAGACCGGTGATAACCACGCCACCCTCCTCGGCACTCACCTCGATACGATCCTCAAACATCATCGTAAGGCGAAGAATGGGGCCCATGGCACGATATACGCGCAGACCTTCGCTCTCTTCGATAAGCTTAAAACCCGAGTTCATCATCGCATTGTCGATGCGTAGTGCATCGCGCTCGATGTCGCAACCCTCGATGCGGCTGCTGATAAAACCGAAGCGCGGATATGCAGCAGCAAGAAGTACAACGCCTACCGAGAGCCATATACCCTCCTTAGAGAATAGCTGTGCGCGTACCATGGTCCAATAGTCGATACCCGCAGCCTCGGGATAGCTGATCGTCATAACCCATATAAGTGCTAAAAGTAGAACGCAGAGAAATGCAAAATATTTTAGCGAACGTACTAAGTATTTCATAATCAATATAATTTTCGTTATTTATAATTTGCGTTGATAGCCTCGGCAACGCGCTCCATAAGCCAGCGAGGTGTCGATGTAGCACCGCATATTCCGACGCTATCTACACCATCGAACCACTCGGCCTCCAACTCGCCCACGTCCTCGATATTGTACGTACGCTCGTTAGCCTTGCGGCACACCTCACAGAGTACCTTGCCATTTGACGACTTACGGCCTGCGACGAAGATGACCACATCGACACTGCGTGAGAACTGCGTGAGCGACTCCTCACGACCAGCCACACGACGACATATCGTATCGTCGAGCGTCACGTGTTCCTGGTTACCCGCACGGCGGATAATCTCCTCGCCCAAGCGGTTGAAGAGGTCGATGCTCTGCGTAGTCTGCGAAAGGAAGTATATCGGACGGCTAAAATCCACAAGGTTGAGATCATCCTCTCTCTCCACGACAACCACATCGTCATTGACTTGCCCCGTGAGTCCGACAACCTCGGCATGGCCACGCTTACCCAAGAGAACAACACTACCATCCACGGCCTGCATCTTATCGTAGGCATCGCGTATGCGACGCTGTAGGCGAGCAACAACGGGACATGTTGCATCAATAAGCTTCAGACCGAGCTCCTCGGCACGACGATAGGTGCGTGGTGGCTCTCCGTGTGCTCGAATGAGAAGTGTGGCATCTCCCAACGAGGGCATGTCGTCGTGCGACACGGTGCCTAAGCCCAACTCTTCGAGGCGCTGCACCTCGATACGGTTGTGAACAATATCGCCCAAGGAGTATACCTTGCCGACCTCGGTTAAAGCTCTCTCGGCCTCGCTAATAGCACGAACTACGCCGAAGCAAAAGCCCGAATTTTCATCTATCGTAACACGCATATTATCGGCTGATTATATCGTTGTAACGCTCCATAAACCACGCCATCTGCTCCTCGACGCTCATCTGCGTATTGTCCAAAAGGATGGCATCCTCGGCACGGCGTAGTGGTGAGATGGCACGTGTCATATCGGCCTCGTCGCGCGATACAACATTAGCGTATACCTCCTCGAAGGTTACGCTGTCGCCCTTAGCCTGAAGCTCAGCATAGCGACGCTCAGCACGTACCTTTGGGTCGGCCGTCATATATATCTTAAGCTCGGCCTCGGGGAATACCACCGTGCCTATATCGCGGCCATCCATAACAACGCCCTTGCGTACACCCATCTCCTGCTGCATAGCTACGAGCTTCTGGCGCACGGCAGCAATAGAACTTATAGCACTCACGCAGTTGCTCACCTCGATAGTGCGAATCTTGCCCTCGACCAAGTCACCATTGACGTAGATGTCGCTGGCACCACGCTGTGCATTGAAGCGAAAGTCGATGTTAATATCGTCGAGCATAGCCTCCACGGCCTGCTCATCGACCATTCCCGAGCGGATAGCTCCATGCTCCAAGGCGTAGAGCGTAACGGCACGATACATTGCGCCTGTGTCGATGAAGATGTAGCCAAGACGTGCTGCAATAGCCTTGGCAAAGGTGCTCTTGCCACACGACGAGTGACCGTCGAGGGCGACAATTATCTTTTTAGTCTGCATATATCAAGTTGAATTTCGTTACACAAATTGCGAAATTAGCGCAATGAGTCCCAAAGCGCTGATTACAACACCTGCCACGCGGTTTATCGTGAGCATGTGGCGTGGACGGAACCTGCGGCGGAAGATGTTGATGATCGAGGTCAGCGCAAGCCACCATAGCGAAGCGCCAAGCAAGAATCCGCTGATAATTAGTCCATTAGTAGCGATGGTGCTTATCCCTGAACCGTTCGCTGCTACACTCTCCGAGCTGTCGGCAAGGCCTACGTTAAACATCGTGAAGAAGGCGAGGATATAGGGGATGATGACCACGAAGTTGGCCAATGTGAAGCCAAACATCGAGACAAAATCCTGCCATAGGGCGATGTGTCCCGCGCGGTTTTTGCGGATCTGCGGCACGGGATTTTTGAAGAAGATGAAGATGCCGACAATCACTACGAATACTCCTCCGCAAATCTGTATCACGGTGTTGTATTCGTCGATGTATGTCTTCAGAAGGGCATATACCGAGAAGGCGAGAATAGCGAGTAACGTATCGGCACACGCTACGCCCATACCCGACATAATTCCTGAGAGGCCACCCTTGCTTAGGGTGCGTTGTATGCAGAGCACCGCCACAGGTCCCACCGTCATCGACGAGGCCAGTCCGACGCATATTCCGTCAAAAAGAGTCTTAAGTATTTCGACTACCATAATCTTTGTTGTTGAATCCAAAGTACGTGCCGCAAAATATTCGCCAAAGCTACGCTTTACATACGTACATATATCGTGGCAAATATACAAAAAAAATGTGAAACCTCGAAATGGTTATCCGCTATTCGGTGCTAAATAAGAACAATTGTGTGGCGAAATGTTCAAACATAAGATGTAATACTCTTTGTGCGGCTAAAAAACGGGGAAAATGTTTCGTAGAATAGAAAAAAATGTATATCTTTGACAACATATTATGTAGTAACTAAACGAATAAACAAACCTAAAACAATTAAAGATATGAGAAAACTACTTCTCGGTGACGAGGCTATCGCTCAGGCCGCTATCGATTCAGGTCTGTCGGGTGTCTATGCATACCCAGGTACACCTTCGACCGAAATTACAGAGTTCATTCAGTTGCGCGAGGAGAAGCGCGGCGCTGCTGACGACAAGATTTGTTGCCGTTGGGCGACTAACGAGAAGACCGCTATGGAGGGTGCTCTCGGTATGTCGTACATGGGCAAGCGTGCTTTGGTATGTATGAAGCACGTAGGTGTGAATGTTGCTGCCGATCCATTCGTAAACTCGGCAATGACAGGTGTAAATGGTGGTTTGGTGGTTGTTGCTGCCGACGATCCATCTATGCACTCGTCACAGAACGAGCAGGATTCACGTTTCTACGGTAAGTTTGCTATGGTTCCTGTCTTCGAGCCATCTTCACAGCAGGAGGCTTACGAGATGACACGTGCTGCATTCGAGCTTTCAGAGGCTGTTAAGCTCCCAGTGCTTATGCGCGTAACAACACGTATGGCCCACTCTCGTGCTGTAGTTGAGATTAGCGACTCACCTCGCAAGCAGAACGAGATCAACCGTCCAGAGGATGTGCGTCGCTGGATTTTGCTCCCCGCATTTGCAAAGAAGCGCTATGTGGAGTTGCTCTCTCAGCAGGACGACCTTCAGACAAAGGCTGTTGAGTCTAAGTTCAACTTCTACCGCAAGGGTACTAACCCCGAGCGTGGTGTCATCACTACGGGTATCGCCTACAACTACTACATGGAGAATGTAGCTGGTGCAGAGGAACGTAGCGTATTGAAGGTTTCGCAGTATCCATTGCCCGTTGCTCTTGTTGAGCAGATGGTAGCGGATGGTGCTAAGGAGATCCTCGTTATGGAGGAGGGTCAGCCCGTTGTTGAGGAGATGATTCGTGCTATCGTTCCTTCAACAGTTGCTGTTAAGGGTCGTTTGACAGGCGATCTTCCACGTGTTGGTGAGCTTACTCCCGATAGCGTACGCCTCTCACTCGGCATGACCGCTTTGGAGAACCACGAGGCAGACAACTTGGTAGTAGCTCGTCCACCCGCATTGTGCCAGGGTTGCGGTCACCGCGATATGTACAAGGCATTGAACGAGGTTGCTGCTGAGTACGAGAATCCTCGTATCTTTGGTGATATCGGTTGCTACACTCTCGGTGCTTTATCGCCATTCAACGCATTGTCAGCTTGTGTCGAGATGGGTGCTTCAATCACTATGGCTAAGGGTGCAGCAGATGCTGGTCAGTTCCCATCGTTCGCAGTTATCGGTGACTCTACATTCACTCACTCTGGTATGACAGGTCTTTTGGACTGCGTGAACTCTAAGGCAAATGTTGTGGTTGTTATCTCTGATAACCTCACAACAGGTATGACCGGTGGTCAGGACTCAGCAGGTACAGGCAAGATCGAGGATATCTGCCGCGGTCTTGGCGTACACCCAGACCATGTTCGCGTTGTGGTGCCACTTCCAAAGAATATGGAGGAGATTAAGAACACTATCCGTGAGGAGATTGAGTACAACGGTGTATCAGTAATCATCCCACGCAGAGAGTGTATCCAGACAGCTAAGCGTCACGCTAAGGCTCGTGAGGCAGCAAAGAAGAACTAAGTCCGCAAACAACAAAAACGAAACTATTATGAAGAAAGATATTATTTTGGCTGGCGTCGGCGGACAGGGTATTTTGTCGATTGCAACAGTTATCGGCGAGGCGGCTTTGGCCGAGGGCTGGAACATCAAGCAGGCTGAGGTACACGGTATGAGTCAGCGTGGTGGCGATGTTCAGAGTAACCTTCGTCTATCTACCGAGCCTATCGCCTCAGACCTTATCGCTAAGGGTGGCGCAGATGTTATCATCTCGTTGGAGCCTATGGAGGCTTTGCGCTATCTTGAGTATTTGAAGAAGGATGGTTGGGTTGTAACCTCTACCGTACCTTTCGTAAATATCCCTAACTACCCTGCCGAGGAGGATATCACTGCACACCTTGCAGCGCTTCCAAACTGCGTATCGTTGAACGTTGAGCAGTTGGCTAAGGATGCTGGCGCACCATTGCAGGCAGCAAATATGGTGTTGTTGGGCGCAGCTATCCCTATGCTCGACATCGAGTTCGAGAAGATCGAGGCAGGTATTCGTCGTATCTTTGCTCGTAAGGGCGAGGAGGTTATTGAGAAGAATCTTGCAGCAGTACGCGCTGGTTATGAGAACTCAATCAAAAAATAACAAGACAATGGATAGACCATTAGATAAGCAGACCGTTGACAACATCTGTATTGCCAACGGTTTGCGCAACGCCAAGGAGCTTGGCGCTGCTTCAATACGCCAGTTCGTCAGCGTAGTTAAGGATATCGAGGCCAAGACTGGTGTTGAGTATATCCGTATGGAGATTGGCGAGCCAGGTCTTCCAGCTGAGATGATTGGTATCGAGGCTGAGCACGAGGCTTTGCTTGCGGGCGTAGGCTCAAAGTACCCTCTTATCACAGGTATCGAGCCACTTACAAAGGAGGCATCGCGCTTTATCAAGGCTTTTATCAACCTTGACATTCCTCCTGTATGCATCGTGCCTACTGTAGGCTCTATGCAGGGTGCTTTTGCATCGTTTATGGCATTGAACCAGATGCGCGACGACCGCGATACTATCCTCTTTATCGATCCAGGCTTCCCTGTGCAGAAGGCGCAGTGCAAAGTACAGGGCATCCGCTTCGAGTCGTTCGACGTTATCGACTACCGTGGTGCAGCCCTTGAGGCAAAGCTTGAGGAGGTACTATCATCGGGTCGCATCAGCGGTATGATCTACTCTAACCCTAACAACCCAACGTGGATGTGCCTCAACGAGGAGGAGTTGGAGATTATCGGTCGTATGGCAACAAAGTACGATGTTGTTGTTATCGAGGACTTGGCATACCTAAATATGGACTTCCGCGAGGATCGCTCTAAGCCTTTCGAGGCTCCATATCAGCCATCTGTAGCTCGCTACACAAACAACTGTCTTCACCTCTTGTCAGGCTCAAAGATGTTCTCATATGCAGGTCAGCGTGTTGCTATCATTGCTATGAACCCTGCCCTTGCAGAGCGTTGCTACGATGCTTTGGCTAAGAAGTATGGCAACGATGGTCAGTTCCGTCGCAACCTTGTGTTCAATATCCTATATGTATTGTCGTCAGGTGTGCCACACTCAACTCAGTACGCTTTGGCAGCGATGTTCCGCGCAGCATCGGATGGTCGCCTCGACTTCGTGGGCCACACTCGCGAGTATGCGGTACGCGCACAGCGTGTTAAGGAGATTATGATTAAGAATGGCTTCCATATCGTCTACGATAAGGATTGCGACCAGGATGTGAGCGACGGCTTCTTCTTCACCTTCGGCTACAAGGATATGACTGGTGAGCAGCTTATCAACAAGCTTATCTACTACGGTATCTCGGCTATCACACTCGCACCAACGGGTAGCTCTCGCGAGGGCTTGCGTGGTTGCGTATCGATGATTTCGGACTACCAGTATGACGAGCTCGACAAGCGCTTAAGACTATTCAGCCAGGATTACTAATAAACATTTAGGGCTGCCCCACAGACGTAGGACAGCCCTACCTAAATTATATAAGGAGTATGAATTTAGTTAGTGCGGCTGAAGCCGTAAAACTTATTAAGTCGGGTGACTCGGTATATATCCAGGGCTCGACATCTATCCCAGAGGTGTTAGTGCAGGCTATGACCGACCGCGCTGAGGAGTTGCGCGATGTTAAGGTCTACACAGCCTTTGCTATTGGTCGCTTCGACGCTCCATACGCTAAGGCGGAGTTGCGCGACTCGTTCGAGCCACTTAGCTTCTTTGTAGCAAACAACTTGCGTAACGCCATCAACTCAGGTGTGGCACAGACCATCCCAGCATTCTTGGGCGAGATTCCATTCCTTTTCCGTTCACGCCAGATTCCATTGGATGTAACACTCCTCAACGTCTCTGAGCCTGACGAGGAGGGCTACTGCTCTTACGGTGTATCTGCCGATTTGGCATTCTCGGCTGTAGAGTGCTCAAAGGTTATCATCGCGCAGGTGAATAAGTATATGCCTCGCACCTTTGGTGACCCTGTTATCCACGTATCGAAGATCGACGCTATGGTACGCGGTGACGAGCCTCTTGTTGAGGTTCCAACCGTTATCCCTAACGATGTGGAGCGCCGTATCGGTAACTTTATCGCATCGGAGATTCCTGATGGTGCTACCTTGCAGATTGGTGTAGGTGGCATTCCTAACGCTGTGCTTGATGCTTTGCACAACCACAAGCACCTCGGCTTGCACACTGAGGCTATGACAGATGGCGTAGTACCTCTTATCCAGAAGGGTATCATCGATAACTCGCTCAAAAAGATATATCCAGGTCAGTCTGTAGCTTGTTTGTGTTTGGGTAGCCAGCGTTTGTACGACTACTTGGATGGCAACCGCGATGTTGTTATCCGCGATGTAGCTTGGACTAACGACCCACAGAATATCCGCCAGAACCCTAAGGTTATGGCCGTGAACTCAGCTATCGAGGTAGACCTTACAGGCCAGATTTGTGCTGATAGTATCGGTGAGCGCATCTTCTCGGGCGTAGGTGGCCAGCACGACTTTATGTATGGTGGCGCCTTGTCTGAGGGCGGCAAGTGCTTCATTGCCTTGCCATCTATCACAACAAAGGGCATCTCAAAAATCGTTCCTACACTCACTAAGGGTGCAGGCGTTGTAACAACACGCTTCCAAGCGCAGTATATCGCTACGGAGCACGGTATTGTCTACCTACGCAATAAGTCGTTGGCAGAGCGTGCTAAGCTCCTTATCTCTATTGCCGATCCATCAGTACGCGAGGATTTGGAGAAGGCAGCGGTGGAGCGCTTTGGTATAGGTTTTCTCCGCCTTAAATAATTTCTTGTGATAAGGGGTCATCTGCGACCTCTCAATCATTGCCCCAAATAGGAAATACGCCAAGTATGTCCTATCTGGGGCAATCTCTTTATCGAGGCCACATCTAACCCCTTCTGACAAGAAATTGGGTCGTGCAGCCCTGAGGGTTTGTGTCTGTTTCGCTTGTGCCAAGCGACAGCTACGCTGAAAGGGCAGAAGCGGCAGAAAGGGGCAGAAAGGGCTTTACTAATTACTAATTCTCCCTTTGGCCCCTCAGGCCTCTTAGGCCCCTTAACTCCCCTTCTGGCCCTTTTATAAATCTCGCGCGAAGCGTACCACACTTTTGAGGCAAAACTACGTAATGCCTCGACTTTGCTACGGCTCGGAACAACAAATAAACTTGTTCTTCACTCGCCTTAATCGCAAAGTTCACTTTTCAGTTTTCACTTTTCACTTTTTTTTGTATCTTTGCTCTTACCTATATAAATAAATAGATGATATGAAACGACAAGATCTCTTTTTCGCCCTAGTAATGTTGGCGATATTTGTGCCATTCTTTATTTCGCCAGAGCTCTATGATTGGTATAAGACCTTCAACGATGAGCACTCTATGGTGATGGCATTTGCAAAGTTCGCAATACTATCTACACTCGGTGAGATGCTCGGTTGCAGAATCTCGACTGGCTCATACACACACCCAACATTTGGCGTTATGCCCCGTATGGTAGTGTGGGGACTCTTGGGTATGGCTATATCTATGGCGATGACAGTATTCTCAGCTGGTATCCCCGCTTTTATTGCGGAGATGGGTGGCGGCGAGCTTGTTGAGGCGTTCAACGTTGAGGGGGACATCAGCTGGGGAAAGTTCGTGGTGGCATTGTCTATCTCGGTGATGATGAACACCTTTTTTGCCCCTGTATTTATGACCTTCCATAAGATTACCGATGCTCATATCGCAGAGTGCGGTGGCTCGCTTAAGGCTCTCATCACACCTATCCCTATGCAGCGTCTTATCAAGAGCGTTAACTGGGATGTGCAGTGGGGCTTTATCTTTAAGAAGACCATTCCATTGTTCTGGTACCCAGCCCACACAATCACATTTATGCTACCTGGCGAACTTCGTGTACTCTTCGCAGCGTTGTTGGGTGTTGCTCTTGGCGTAATCCTCGCTATCGGTCTAAAGAAGAAATAGCCTGATAATCAGCATATATAAACGATACTTATAGAGGTATAAAAAATCGTTAAGGAAAATCTATTGCAGATAAGAAAAAAGCCCTTATATTTGCACCAGAAACGAAAAGAAAACCAATAAAAATAGAAAAAATATTAACCTAATAAAAAACTACAAGATTATGGCAAAGAAGTTTATTTGTTCAGTATGCGGATATATTCACGAGGGTAACGAGGCTCCAGATCAGTGCCCATTGTGCAAGGTTGGTAAGGAGAAGTTCAACGAGATGCAGGAGGAGGGTAAGGCTCTTGAGTTCGTTACAGAGCATAAGATTGGCGACGGTAAGGTTGACCACCCAGAGATCCTTGAGGGCTTGAACAACCACTTTATGGGCGAGTGCACCGAGGTAGGTATGTACCTTGCAATGAGCCGTCAGGCAGACCGCGAGGGCTACCCAGAGATCGCTGAGGCATTCAAGCGCTACGCTTTTGAGGAGGCAGAGCACGCATCTAAGTTCGCAGAGTTGTTGGGCGACTGCGTATGGGATACAAAGACCAACCTTGAGAAGCGTATGAATGCTGAGAGTGGTGCTTGCGCTGATAAGATGCGTATCGCAGCTTTGGCTAAGCAGAACAACTACGACGCTATCCACGACACCGTTCACGAGATGGCTAAGGATGAGGCACGCCACGGCAAGGGCTTCGAGGGCTTGTACAACCGCTACTTCAAGAAGTAATCGACGATATAACAAACACATAGGGCTACCGAAAATTTCGGTAGCCCTATGTGTTTAATTAGGAATTAGTAAATCCCCTTCTGCCCCTTTTTGCCTCTTTTGCCCCTTTTGCCCTTTCAGCGTAGCTGTCGCTTGACACAAGCGAAACAAACACAAACACTCAGGGTTGCACGACCTAATTTCTTGTCAGAAGGACGCAACTAACTTTTATTAGGAGTAAGACCCAATTTTGTTGTCAGAAGGGCGCAACTAACTTTTATTAGGAGTAAGACCCTATTTCTTGTCAGAAGGGGTTAGATTTGGCTATGACACGAAAACTGGCGGATGGGACATACTCGAAGTATTTCCCATTCGCCAGTTTGACTGAAGAGTCAAAGATGACCCCTTATCACAAGAAATTACACCATAAGGCCCTCAAGGTCGTGTAATGCATTTATCGCATCTGCATAACCATCAGTGGCAGCCTTGCTATACCAAACGCGAGCAGCTTCGACATCACGCTCTACACCTTTGGCTTGCTCGTAGCAGCTACCCACTACAAACATTGCATAATCGTCCTCCTCTTTGGTAGCGGCCTGCAGGAAGTAGCGGAAGGCCTCTTTAGCATCGCGCTCAACACCAAGACCAGCATCATAGCAACGACCGAGTGCTACCTGCGCTGGAGTGTAATCTTTCTCGGCAGAAGCGGCAAAATATTGAGCTGCAAGCTCGTAGTTCTGCTCCACGCCATTACCGTTGAAGTAGCACTCTCCTGTAGCAAACTGCGCCTTAGTGCAACCTGAGCGAGCACCTGCACGATACCACATAAAGGCTTCACGCTCACTGGCAACAACACCCTCTCCACTGACATAGCAGTTACCCATAACATACTGCGCTGGGCCATAGCCCTGAACAGCAGCATCAAAGATAAGGAGTGCAGCCTTATCAACATCCTTCTTAACGCCATCGCCGTGAAGGTATAGCAAACCCAATTTATATCTAGCCTCCACACAGCCTGCCTCTGCAGCCTCACTAAGATAACTCAATGCTCCCTTATAGTCGCCCTGCTCCAAGCAGGCACAACCCTTATTATACAATTCGTTCATAATAGTCAATCCTTACTAAATAATCGTACCAACAACATCGGCACATCTACAAAGGTACAAATAATCCGCTGAACTACCATAAATTATAGGCAAAAAGTATATTATTTTTGCTATATCATCATAAAATGGATAAAAGAGAACAATGATACCAATAAAAAATAGTATATTTGTCAGTTGATAATAAAACCGAAAGAGTATGAATAAAAGATGTGTGCTTGTTACAGGCGGTGCAGGATATATTGGTTCGCATACAACAGTAGAACTTATTGAGGCGGGATACGAGGTTATCGTTGTAGATAACTTCTCGAATAGCGATGCCTCATCGTTGGAGGGCGTAGCGAAAATCACAGGTGTTAGACCAACTTTTATAGAGGGCGACTGCTGCGATAAGGAGTTTATGCGCAGCGTATTTGAGCGTTACGACTTCGATTCTGTAATTCACTTTGCAGCATATAAGGCTGTAGGTGAGTCTGTTGCAGAGCCACTCAAGTATTACCGAAACAACATTGTATCTTTTGTTACCATACTTGAGCTTATGGCAGAGTATGGTCGCCACAACATATTGTTCTCATCCTCAGCAACAGTATATGGCGATGCGGAGGTGCTTCCAGTAACGGAGCTTACACCACGCAAGCCTGCAACATCACCATACGGCAATACTAAGCAGATGGCAGAGGATATATTGCGCGATATGGTAGCGGCCACAGAGCATATTAACGGTATAGCGCTCCGCTACTTCAACCCTATTGGCGCCCACCCATCAGCACTTATCGGCGAGCTACCTCGTGGTGTGCCAAACAACCTTGTGCCATTCGTCACACAGACAGCAGCAGGCATACGTGAGTGCTTAAGCATCTTTGGCAGCGACTACCCTACGCCTGATGGCTCGTGCCTACGCGACTACATTGATGTTGTAGACCTTGCGCGCGCACACGTTGTAGCGATAGCACGTATGGCAGAGGAGAAGTGTAAGGAGCGTTACGAGGTATTCAACGTGGGAACAGGCTCTCCAGTATCGGTATTTGAACTTGTCAAGGGCTTCGAGCAGGCCAACAACCTAAAGCTCAACTATAAAGTTGCACCACGCCGCGCAGGTGATGTAATGGCGGTATGGGCAGATACAACACTCGCCAACAACGAACTCAGCTGGAAGGCAGAGCGCAAACTTAGCGACACCCTCAAGTCAGCGTGGGCGTGGGAGAAAAATGTCAGAGGAATAGAGTAATAACAGCCTCCACAAGGCGTTATAATAGACAAAGTATTTAGAGATGAAACGATTAGTTATATTTATGCTTCTAACGCTGTTGGCAATGCCTACAGCAGAGGCTAAGCGTCGTGAGACAGCAGAGGAGATTGAGCGCAAGACTCGCAAATATGAGGGTTGGGAGCAGAGTGTATCTGGTCGCTTTGCGCTGATATTCTACGATGCAAAGTACATGCATATCACAGGCGAGCCAGCACAACGCACATATAGCAGCAAGGCACATATTGGCGGTAGTTTTACGTATGGCGGAGGCTACCTTATAAACAACCACTGGCGCGTAGGTGCCGAGATTGGTATTCAGCCACAGTTCAACTACACTGTTATGCCAGTATATGCAACAGCGCACTACTTCTATGGCAAGCGCAAGAACTGTTTGTTTAACTTTGTGAACATCGGTACCAACATACTCTTTGATCAGGGTATGCGCTTTGGTGGCATCTATGCAGGCGGTATCGGTTTCCGATTCCAGAATGTAGATAGCTACAATAAAATCGACTTAACACTTGGTTATCAGCTACTTCAAACATCGCCACAACCAACAATTAAAGAGCCATACGCGTTTGATGCTAAGGATGTTAAGTTCCGTGGCACAAATCAGTCGGTATTTATTGGCATCAGTTACTCATTTTAACAAATTAGTATATGCTTAGCGAAGGTATCAAAGCTGAAGTTAACGAGCGCCTATTGGATTGGGGACTTAGCACACACGCAGCCAACACGCTGGATGGCGTGGTTGTCATCGTCTTCCTACTCCTACTTATCCTTGTGATAAATCTCATATTTCGCTGGGGCGTGATACGCATAACTAATTGGGTGGTGCAACACACAAAGGTCGAGTGGGACAATATCCTCTTTAGCAATAAGGTGCTAAAGCGACTATGTGGCATCGTAACCCCTATAGTTATCAGCTTTATGCTCCCAGTAGCCGTATCGGCGTTAAACATCAATTCGGAGTGGGTAGTACTAACATTGCAAAAGTGTGTAGATATATACGTTGTTGTCGCCTTCGCGCTATTTATCCACACATTCTTCAAGGCTATATTTGCAATTATGGTGCATCGCCCTGCATGGCAGGGTAAGCCTCTTGATGGTCTACTACAGATTGTGCAGGTTATAATCACCCTTATCGCAGGCATACTTATCATATCGATACTTATTCAGCGCTCTCCAACAGGTCTACTTACTGGTTTGGGAGCCTCTGCCGCTGTAATATCCTTCATCTTCAAAGATACACTACTCGGCCTTGTTGCCGGAGTACAGCTATCGGCTAATAATATGCTCAAGGTGGGCGACTGGATTGAGATGCCAAGTCGCGGCATAGATGGCACCGTGATAGAGGTATCACTAACCACGATTAAAGTTCGTAGCTGGGACAATACAATTCAGACGATTGCACCATATCTACTTATCAGTGAGCCATTTTCAAACTGGCAGGCTATGCGCGACACGGGCGGTCGCCGCATTAAGCGCTCGCTGAACATAGATATGAACTCCGTGCAGTTTATGGATGATGATGCTATCGCAAAACTTGGCGAGGATAAGATTATCTCTCAACTCATCTCAAGCATCAAAACTACAACTGAGGAGAGTGAGGTTATCACAAACCTCGACCTATATATGCGCGCCATAAACCGCTATATAGATCTTCATCCACGCGTAAACCATACTATGATTGCTATGGTGCGCCAACTTCAGCCAACAGAGTGGGGACTTCCCGTTGAACTATACTTCTTTACAGCAGATGTCAATTGGGTACCGTACGAGCACCTTCAGGCGGAGATTATGTCGCGCATTATAGCACTCGCACCACACTTTGGCTTACGACTATATCAAGCACCTTCGGGACAGGACCTCAAAATTAAATAGCATTATATGGGAACTTATATTGTAGCTGCGATAGTTATCGTGGCAGTGTTTGTCATAGGTTATACTATAGGTCGCAAAATCCAAAACGAGCAAATGCAACAGAGGCTCCAAGCACTTAGCGTTGAACGCGATGTGTTGTGCAGCAAGGCAGAGGACCTCAAGGCGACCTATGAGCAGCAAATAGCACAGACTAAGGAGTACTCCGAGCGACTTGTTGCGGAGCTTAAGGAGATGAATGCCAAACAGGTAGAGAGCCAGATGGCTATGATACGCGAGCAGATGCAGGCCACCTCCGAGAGCGTTCTTAAAGCGCGCCAAGAGGAGCTTGGTGAGCGCAACTTAGAGCAGGTATCAAAGATTGTTGACCCTATAAACCTTAGCCTTAAGCTTATGCGCGAGGCCTTGGATAGCACTAAGCGCGAACATAGCGACTCAATGACACGCCTCGATGCCACAATTGAGGCAAATATGCGCAATAGCAAGGAGCTGGGTGAAACTGCCGACCGCCTTACACGCGCCCTATTAGGTAGCGTTAAGGTGCAGGGGAACTTCGGCGAGTTAAAGCTAAAGCAACTACTCGACGACTTGGGTTTAGAGGAAAACTCGCAATATACCACACAGCAGGGCTTAGCAGACAGAACAGGTAAAAGTGTGCGTAGTGCTGACGATAGAAGGATGATCCCCGATTTCATACTTCACTTCCCCAACAACCGCGATGTCATCGTGGACTCGAAGGTAAGCCTACAAGCATACGAGCAGTATGTAAACGCTGAGAGCGAGATGGAGCGCGAGGTGGCACTCAAACAGCATATCGCAAGCGTGCGTGACCACGTGCGAGGTCTGGCCTCTAAGGATTACAGCAAATATCTCGACACGAACTACACGAAGCTCAACTTCGTATTTATGTATATGTTCAACGAGGGTGCGCTAAACCTCGCGCTACTGAACGACACTGCACTATGGCGCGATGCATACGATATGGGAGTACTTATTATGGGCCCACAAACAATGTATATGAACCTTCGAGTACTGGAGTTGATGTGGACACAAAGTCGTCAGCTACACTATCAAGAGAAGATTGTTAAGGAGGCAGAGACTATGATTGAGCGCGTTCAACTATTTGCGGAGCGCTTTGAAGCCGTTGAGAAGAGTTTTAGCGATACCCTTAAGCGCTTCGATGAGCTCAAAATTCTCACTGCCGATCGAGGCTCAAGCATTATCACCTCGGCACGCCATATTATCTCGTACGGTGTTAAGGAGGAGAAGCGCAAGCGCAGTCTTATGACCATTTATGTTGAAGATGACGAGCAGTCTATGATAGGCGAATTAGCTGAAAATAGCGAGTCTATGCGCCAAATTTTAGCGGCTGAGGAAAAAATTGAAAAATAATAATAAAAATATTTTTAACCATATTTATCTTGTGTTTTCTCAACCTACACAACTCTAACATATTGGCAGTTATCTATATAACAATATCTCTGTTTTGCACTTATATTAGCACAATACATATATTGTTATACATATAACTTTTGCTTATAGTGCTATAATTATTTTTTGTTTGGAATATTGATTTTATCGTTTTATATTTGCACCAGAAACAAGATGATAAGGCAATAAAAAACTATCATCAAAGTTTACGAAAGAGAAACAGTTTTAATGTATTAGATAATAAAAAGTTGTTGAGTTAACAATAAAAGTAGTGTAATATGTAAGCGTAAAAATTTAGTAGTGTAAAAAGTTAATAATTGTTTGTGTCCGTGAGGGCTGTCTATTGAAAAATAGGCAGCCCGAACATTTTTATGTGGGTATAAGTCGGATTATTTCTCCAAATAGAGAGGGTTAAATTAGGCTCTTTTCGCGAGGTGTAGCAACAGAGGCGATAGATATACGGCAGTCGGGCACAAGTGCCGATATGGCTGTGACACACGAGGAGATAGTAGCACCCGTAGTAAGCACGTCGTCAACAATAAGGATGTGCTTGCCTCGCAACCGCTCTGGATGACGAAGAGAGAAGATACGCTCCACATTCTGCCAACGCAGAGTACCACTCTTAGTAGTCTGCGAGGGATTATTCACAACACGCTTAATGGAGCGATTATCCACCTTTACACCTAACTCTCGCGCAATACCCTTTGCAACATAGTAGGATTGATTGTAGCCACGCTTTAGACGCTTAATAGGATGCAACGGAATTGGAACTACAACATCGACGTCGGCATACTCGCCCGACTCACTTAGCAGAGCGCCATACCAACGTCCCATATTATATGCAAGCAGCCACTGCCCGCGATACTTACAACGATGGATAACCTCGCGCCACATAGGGTCAACATCATAGAAGTAGAGTGCCGAAGCTCGATGAATAGGAGCAAAGACACTGAAACGCTCCTTGATAGGGTTATCCTCCTGCGAGTAATAGCCCGTGAGAGGGATAGATATTCTACACTTTGTACAGATACGATGCTCTCTATCTTCGGCATAGCCGCCACATATCATACAGCTATCGCCCAAGACCAATGTGCGCAAAGCACCGAGGATGTTACCAACTATCGACATCGACAACAATCTTTACACCCTTATACTCCTTATTCTCCGACAAGGCCTTCACAACCTCGGCAATCATACCACGCGCACGCTGCATCGAGGCACCAACCTCAATTTTTAGAAGTACCTCGGAACGGTGCTCACCTCGCAAAAGCTCCAAAGCCGAGGATACAGGACCCATTACACGACGGCCAAACTTATGGCGCATAAGATCTGCAACGTAGTGCGAAGCGTGACGCAAACGCTCGTAATCCTCACATCGTAAAAGTAGGCGCACAAGGTGAGAATAGGGCGGATAGCCAAAGCTCTTGCGCTCGGCAAGCTCCGTGCGCGCCATACCGTGATAATCTCCCGATGCAACAAACTGAATAACTGGGTGCTTAGGCTGGGCCGTCTGGATAACAACACGTCCTCTATCATTGTGCCTACCAGCACGACCTGCTACCTGCATCATAAGCTGAAAAGCACGCTCCGAAGCTCTAAAATCGGGAGCCGACAACAGGTTATCTGCATTAAGAATACCCACCGTAGCAACACCCTCAAAGTCGAAGCCTTTAGTCACAATCTGCGTACCTACCAATATATCGGTTTCGCGCGCCTCAAAGCGCTCGACAATAGTTTTGAAAGCCTTTTCAGAGGTCGAAGTATCGCCATCTAAACGGTCTACACGTGCCTCTGGAAAGAGGCGCGAAATCTCCTCTACGGCCTTCTCAGTACCAAAGCCCATAAGCGACAAATCTTGTACTTGGCAGTTGGGACATTGATTAGGTGTAGGGATATTATATCCGCAGTAGTGGCACTCCATACGTGAAGTAGCCTTATGCTGCGTAAGGGTTACATTACAATGTGGGCAACGAGGCGAATAACCACACGTACGACACTGAATATATGGGGCATAACCACGACGATTTTGGAATAATATCGCCTGGTCACCACCCTTCAAGGCGCGCTCTACATCGAGTATCAAATCACGATTAAAATGTGTCTTACGCTCACCACGCTTAACGGCACGAATAGTATCCGAGACAACAACCTCCGGAAGCACACCATCGCCCCAACGCTCCGTAAGCTCAACATAGGCATACTTCCCAGAGAGGGCATTTATATAGCTTTCCAACGACGGTGTGGCACTACCAAGCACCACCTTAGCGCCGTAGATACGTCCCATAACAACAGCCATATCGCGAGCATTGTATCGTGGCGCCATATCGCTCTGCTTATAGTTTGCATCGTGCTCCTCGTCTACAATGATAAGACCGAGGCTGGGCAACGGTAGAAAGATTGAAGAACGCACGCCCACAATAAGTTCACCACCCGTAGAGGCTGCCAAACGAAGGAATGTTCTACCACGACGAAGTGGTGTAAGGCGCGAATGGTAGGTTGTAACACGCCCCTCAAAGATACGCTCCAGACGCTCCACAAGTTGCGAGGTGATGACAATCTCTGGCACGAGCATCAACACACTCTCACCACGCATAAGGCGCTCGGCAATAAGGTGTATGTATATCTCCGTTTTACCAGAGCCCGTCACACCGTGTAGCAGTGCCACCTTTGAGCCTCCATGTGCCGTGCGAATAGCATCAAGAGCGATACTCTGAGCCTTAGAAAGCGTAGGGCACAGGAAGCCACCCCCACACTCAGCACCAGTAATCTTGCGCTCCTCGGTGGTTATAAGGCCCTTTTTGCGCAACGATAAAAGCTGCTCACTTGGGATGTTTAGCAGTCGGCGTGGCACGAAACCATCCTCGCAACCACGTTCCACAGCCGCTGCTGCGATGATATCAAGAAGCTCGGTGCGACGTGGTGCACGACGCGAATGGCGGTTTACATACTCCGCCAAACCTGCCTCGCTACGCAACTCCTCGCAAAGGGCAATATAACTCTCAGTAGGCACATCGAGCCTCTGCTCATCAATTTCGGCAAAACTTGTAGCCGAGGGCTTAGCAAGCGATGGCAACGCCATACGCATAACCTCACCTACCGTAGTCATATAATACTCGGCAATCCACTCCCAAAGCCTCTTGGTCTCAGCACTTACAAGTGGAGTGCTATACTGTCGCTTTAGGATGGGTTTTATACGCGGATAGTCGGGGCACTCATCTGTAATACTCCACACTATACCCGTATAAAAACGACTGCTGCCAAATTGCACCACCACAGCGTCACCCACACCCACACCCAACTTTTCATCCACCGAAAAGGTGTACATTGGCTGTGCCAGCGGGAGAACTACCTGTGCGTACAACATCGCAGCAGTCTATTTTATAAGTTGCTCTATTAGAGCTTGTTCAAAGCATCGAAGCCCTGACCGTAAACACCCATTACTGAGCCTACGGTGAGGAATGCAGTAGGATCCTGCTCTCTTACGAGTTTCAAAATCATCGATGTATCGCGCTTACGGCATACCACCATAACCGCCTTAGATGGAGTCTTAGTGTACCAGCCCATAGCATCGATAAGAGTAGCACCGCGGTGAGCCTTAGTGTTAATCATATCTGCCATAGCCTCGTAGTCCTTACAGAAGATCATAATCTGGTTAGACTGCTGGTTACCAGACTGCACGAAGTCTACAGTGTAACCGATAACTGCAATCATAATGAAACCGTAGATCATACGAGCAAATGCCAATGATGACAATGGCTCGATTGTAGTCAACGCAATAGCATTTGTGCTATCTGCAATATTTACAGTAGTTGTAAGGAATACTGATGAGATAAGGATACCACAATCGGTCATAAGCAACACCTTACCATAGCTCACGGTACGGAACTTATTGATAATCATCGCTACGATATCGGTACCACCTGTTGAACCACCCTGCATAAAGGATACCGCAATACCCAAACCGCAAGATGCAGCACCAAGCACAACCAACAAAAGACGCCATGCATCAACACCCTGCAACATATTAACCATCAAGTCTGCTGGAAGGCACGACTCAACAAGATTGAACATCACAGACATCATAAGGATGCAGTATAGTGTCTTGATACCAAACTTCCAACCGATGATAATAACACCAAGTACAAGAAGTACGCAGTTGATGATAAACACCAACGTACCAATTGTAAGGAATCCTGTTACCGACTCAGGAAGGATAGCGTTAATAAGTGTTGCCAAACCTGCTGCACCACCACCCATACCTCCTGCTGGAAGCACACATAGAAGCCAACCAAAGGCATAGCAGAACATACCGAAGGTCATCAAGATATACTCCTTGATACCCACAAGAATCGAACGAGAAGAGATAGATACACCCATATCAATTCAAAAATTAGCAAATAAATCGTTTATTGCGAAACTAAATATTATATATTTCTATTTCAAAATTTCGCGCAAAAGTACAAACTTTCGTCTAATTCGTGCAACTTTTGTGAACTATTTTGAATATTACCCTATAAATTCTCAAGAATTAGCCTCTGAAATTAGTACCAACAAGTCTTCTTTGATCCCATCTGGAATGTTAGTCGACCACCAGAAATAACCTCATTGTGAGTGATATAGTTGCGATTTAGTACCTTACCATTAAGCTCTACACTCTGGATATAACGCGACTTCTCGCTGTAGTCCTTACGCTCAACAATAAACTCGCCTCCCTGAACATCAATCTCAGCACGATCAACCAATGGCACACCGATAACATACTTACCAGCAGCTGGCTCTACAGGATAGAAGCCGAGGGTTGTCATAATATACCATGCCGACATCTGACCTACATCCTCGTTACCCGAAAGACCATCAACCTCCGTAGAGTACATCGTATCGCAAATCTCATAGATAAGGTCTGCAGCCTTCCAAGGCTGGCCCAACATAGTGTAGAAATAGACGATATGGTGGCTTGGCTCATTACCGTGAACATACTGACCAATAAGACCTGAGATATCTGGTGTCACATCCTCGCCCTCCATCTTAGAATCTGCAGTAAAGAGACCATCAAGGCGCTCGATAGTCTGCTCTACACCGCCAAAGCACTCAACCAAAAGGTCGAGATCCTGAGGAACAAGCCAGGTGTACTGCCAAGCATTGCCCTCGCAATACTCGTTGGCAATACGCGATGCATTGAATGGATTGAAATCCTCGCGCCACTCGCCTGTAGAGGACTTACCACGTACAAAACCTGTAGTTGGATCAAAGTAGTTCATCCAAGAGTGACTGCGTTGCTCAAGGTATGCCTCCTCCTCGCTCTTACCGAGCTTACGAGCAACCTCCACTGCAGCAGCATCAGCAATAGCAAACTCCATATCGTGAGCAATAGACTCAGCCTGCAAATCATTAGGCATATAGCCATAAACCTTACGGTAGCGACCACCACGAATATCGTGCATACAAGAGTCGTAAATAGCCTCCCAAGCACGCTCAGCGTCGATACCCTTGATACCCTTAGCTACAGCATCCGAAACAGCGATGATACCTGGTGAACCAACCATACAACCATTATCCCAGCCCCATAGGTGCCAGATAGGAAGGAAACCCTGCTCTTCATAGATGTTAATCATCGTATTAATCACATCGTCCATACGCTCTGGATGGGTGATAGTCATCAATGGCAACTTAGTACGATAGGTATCCCATAATGAGAAGGTTGTATAGGTATCGTGACCAGGGTTGGCGTGAATCTCGTTATCCGCACCACGATATGTACCATCAACATCCGAGAAGAGCGATGGCGCAACATACATATGGTACATACCGGTATAGAAAATCTCCATCTGCTCATCCGTTGCACCATAGATACGAATCTTACGAAGCTCATTCTGCCACTTTGCACGTGTCTCCTCGCGCACCTTGTCAAACTCCTTGTTTGCAACCTCTGCATTGAAGTTTAGCTCTGCACCCTCAGGACTTGTTGAAGAGAGAGCCACCTTAATACCAACCTGCTCACCCTCCTCGGTCTTGAAATTAATACGGTAGTAGTAGCCATACTCAGTGATAGGCTCGAAGCTCTCGAATGGCTTTGAGAACTCGATTACGAAGTAGACCTTCTGATTGTTTGACCAACCCCAGCTGTGGCGGCGACCTACGATGCGAGTATCGCTTACAGCCTCTGCATACAAATCTTCAGGACGGTCGAAACATCCACCGTGCACAAGGTCGAGAATAATAGCTGCCTCATCGCTCTGTGGGAAGGTATAACGATGTATCGCACCACGCTCCGTAGCTGTCATCTCAGCAACGATGTTGTAGCGAGTAAGAGGTACTGAGTAATAACCCGGCTCGACAACCTCCTTAGAACGATCTGCCTCAGACCAGAAACCTGTGGTGTAGTCACCCAAGCGTCCACGACCATACTCCACCTGGCCCGTTACAGGCATAAGCGTAACATCGAACAAATCGCCACAACCTGTACCAGAGAGATGGGTGTGCGAGAAGCCGATAACACTATTCTCTGAATCGTGATAGCCAGAGCACCAATCCCACTCCTGAGTGATGCTTGTAGGGCCTACCTGCACCAAACCGAATGGGGCATTAGCACCCACAAATACGTGGCCGTGGCCACCCGAACCAATCTTTGGATTTACAGCTGCAACATAATCCACATCAGGCGTTGCAGAGCATCCTGCAAATATGGCAGCTACTGCCATAAGCGCAAAAAATCTTAATTTCATTCTATCTAAGTTTTAGTTTTAATATTTTACCATTCATTAACTCGTCGTGCGAAATACGAAAACGATCTAAGCCCTTATTACCAAGCTTCATCGACTCGATGTAGTCGCCATCTCCCTGGCACTCTATTACAATTGTTCCATTAGTTGTATCAATTTCAACCCTATCGAAACGTGGCGTTGTTATTGTATAATATGATTCTCCTGGACAGTCAGGATAGATACCCATCATCGAGAATACAGCCCACGCCGACATTGTGCCCGTATCATCATTTCCAGGCAACCCCTCAGGCGATATGGTATAGTTCTCATTAAGCAAACGCTTAACAAGCTGCTGCGTGCGCCACTCCTCGCCCTTAATGCGACTAAAGAGATATGGATAGGCGATATCTGGCTCATTTGTAGGATCATACAATCCATTCTCAAAGATATACCACAAACGCTCGGTAAAGGCTTTGCTGCCACCCATAATCTTTATTAGTCCCTCAACATCGTGTGGCACAAAGAAGGTGTAATTCCATGCGCTACCCTCGTGGAAACCTATGGTATTTGAGAAATTAGCACCTGCCTCTGGATCGAACGGAGTGATAAAATCCCCATTCATATCGATAGGACGTAACGAACCAGACTCTTTAGAGTAGTAGTTCTTCCAACCCGATGCACGTAGCTCCATCTGCTTAGCGAACTCCTCCTCACCCATAGCACGCGCAAACTTAGCAAGGGCATTATCCGCAACATAATACTCCAAGGCGTGCGACACTGAGTTATCGCCCGACATATCCTGCGCAAAGAGTCCTACAGGGATGTATCCCTTCTCAATATATGGGTCGATATCTGGACGAATTGGGTTACTCTTACCCTCAGTCGTTGCCGAGCGCTTCATCGCATCGTATGCACCACGCACATCGAAATCTCGCAACCCCTTGATATAGCTATCCACAATAACAGGAATTGCAGGATCTCCCTCCATCGTAAAGGTCTCCCTACCATACAACTCCCATCGAGGCAACCAGCCCCACTCCTTAGACATATCCACCATCGAGCGCACCATATCGGTCTGCACATCGGGATATACAAGAGTCAATAGCTGATGTAGGTTACGATAGGTATCCCATAACGAGAAGACCGTATAGCGGTCGTAATCCTTTGCAACACCTATAGCTCCGCTCTCCATCTTCGGATACTCACCATTGACATCACTAACGATATTTGGATGGATAAGTGAATGATATAGAGCTGTGTAGAATATTTTACGATCATCATCCGTACCTCCCGTAACACGAATCTTACCCAACGCCTCGTTCCACTTCTCTCGCGCCAACTCCCTAACATTGCCAAAGCCACGGCTACCGACCTCGGCATTTAGATTTTTACGAGCATTCTCTATCGAGGTATAAGAGATACCTACGCGCACCTCGACAACCGTACCTGGCTCTACATCGCCCAACGAGAAGTAGAAACCGATATCGTTACCCATCATCTCACGGCTATAATTTTCGTAGAGCTTGTACTCGCCACTATCGCCCGACCACTGAGCCTCGATACCCGTCATCTCGGGTTGCAACTTCCAGTAACCCGTTTTTGCAGCCTGCTTATTGATGCGAACAACAAAATAGACAGGAAATACTGCCTGATTGGTATAGCAAAACGTACCAAGTAGGCGCATTCCCTCAACCTCGGTGTCGCTAACACGACGTAGCATAGCCCCCGACTCATTCGACAGCGATGTACCCAAGTCGACGATTATGTTTGCCTCTCCACCCTCCAAGAAGGTATATCGCTCTACCGAGGCTCGCTCCGAAGCTGTAGCCTCAGCACGCACAGCATACTTCTCATAGGTCGTAGCGTAGTATCCCACCTCGGCAACCTCATCATAGTAGGTTGAGCCATGGTCGTATCTATCTGGCTTAATCTCGCCTACTGTAGGCATCGTGATGATAGCACCCATCTCAGGGCATCCAACACCACTAAGCGCACCGTGCGCAAAGCCCACACTATATCTATTTCGCACATCGTAAGGTGCTGACCACCAACGATTATCCTTATCAAAGCGATTAAGCGTAGAGCCTGTCACATTAAACGGCACAGCCGCCATCATACCGTGTGGTACAATAGCGCCTGGGTGGGTAACCGAGTAGTCGGCAGTGCCTATAAATGGATCTACCCACTTCGTTGGCTCCTCGGCTCTAAGCCCCACACTAATAATAAGGGCAAATAGGGTTAATATAATTCTCCTCATATTATCTCTTTACTTTTATTACAAAACCTCCTCCAGCGGACATTTTTATGAGTAAATCGCCACAACAAGGCATTGTGGCATATTCATACTTCGATGCCGACTCACTACTATCGTAGTATATCTCAATAGTATCTCCCTCTATACCATCTAATGATACCATCACCTCACGGGCAACATTACCATTAAGGCCAGCGATATAGATTGCATCATCACACTCACGCTTCATCACCACATACTCGCCTATGCGACCTTCAAGAGCCTCCTTGGTACTCCAAATTGTTGGCATCTGCGCCACAAAGCGAGTATATTCTGGCTCACGCTCATAGCTGGTAGGCGAGTCGCAGAGCATCGTAAGTGGCGCATCGTAGACCACATACATCGCCAACTGATGGCATCGTGTACCCTGACTCATAGGGTGCGAGTAGTCGGGGCGATAATCCTCTCTATGGGCATTGCACATAGCTCCCTGAGTATAATCCATAGGACCTGCAGCGCCACGGATAAACGGAATTGTCACATCGTAGGTTATCTGATCGTGCTCCGCACCGAGCCACTTCATCGTCTCAAGGCCGTGTACACCTTCAAAGTTGATGGCGTTGGGGTAGGTTCTGTTTAGTCCTGTGGGTTTGTAAACACCGTGATAATCAACGAGCATATGGTATTTCGCTGCTACTTCGGCAAGGTCGTAGACAAACTCCACCATCTCCTGATCATCTCTATCAAGGAAGTCGACCTTGAAGCCCTTAACGCCCATCTCGGAGTAGTGCTTACAGATGCCCTCAATATCCCTGTTCAACGCCCAGTAGCCCGCCCAGAGGATAATGCCTACATTGCGCTCTGCGGCATAGTCAACCAACTCCTTAATATCTATCTCTGGCACGACTTGCATTAGGTCGGCAGCGAGATTTACCGACCAACCCTCATCGAGGATTACATACTCAATACCAAAGCGCGAGGCGAAATCTATATAGTATTTATAGGTATGGTTATTGATACCAACCTCGAAGTCGACACCCTCCAAACCCCAATCGTTCCACCACTCCCAGGCAACCTTACCGGGTTTAATCCACGAGGTATCCTTAATACGGCTCTCGTCAGCAAGTTCCCAAACAAGATCCTGCTCTACCAAGGCCTCATCATCATCGCCCATAGCCACTATACGCCAAGGAAAGGCTCGCTTACCACAACATTCGGCAATATAAGAATGGCGCGACTTAACCATACCCTGCAACATATTGTGACCTCCCTGCTCCACCTCCTTAGGGCGTGGTGCAAACTCTGTATCGAGAACACCATCACTATCTCTATTCGAGAAGAACATACCCGGATAATCCTCAAGGTTAGCCTCTGAAATCCAAAGCCTTACACCATTTTTATAAACAACAACCGGGGCAAATATCAACCTACGCCAGTCGATATCCTTAATCGCTGTGTAGACGTAGGTATTCTCAAACGAGGTCTCATACTGCGTAGCGTAGTCCGAGGTAGCATCGGGGCGGTAATTGGTGTATGGTATCCACGCCATATCATCCCCTGCAAACGAGAACTCAGCAACCTCATCTAAAACCTTAAACTCTCCTCTACACATCGACAAAAAGCGATACGCAACACCCTCATCATAGGCGCGCAACTCAAGAGCATAATCGCCAAACTTTACAATAGCGCCATTGTAACCCTCGCCATTGGTATGCTTTACTCTCGCCTTACGATACTCTGCGCCCCAAACGCCTCTATCTGTAATCATCGATAGGCACGAGGGCGCAACAACCTCAACACCATTATGCAATGCCGACCAACGCAACTCCTCGCCACTTAAATCGAGCCCAATTTGGTTGTTTCCAGATGGGGATATCACTGACACACTATTATCGACGCATATAGTAGCAACGCTCTCTGCCTTAGCAACAAAGCAGAACATCATCATCACAAATATCGTAAATAGTCGTCTCATACATCTATCGTTTTTCGGCGGTTGAAAGTAGTCCACAAGCTGCCTCTATATCCTCACCTCGCGAGGCGCGTAGCGTGGTCTGGATACCGCGCTTTGTAAGCGTATCTCTAAACTCGATAATACGCTCCAGCTCAGGAGAATAGAATGGTGAATCTGGAATCTTGTGAAAACGAATAAGGTTGATGCGACACTTAATGCCATCAAGCAAGCGCGAGAGTTCCTTAATATGGCGCATCGAGCAGTTCATACCCTCCAGCACAATATACTCAAACGAGACACGGCGCTGGTGAGTAAAATCATAACGGCGCAAGATGTCGCACACCTCACGAATAGAGTAACTATTCTCGATAGGCATAATCTCCTTGCGCTCCTCTGGAAATGGGTTGTGCAACGAAACGGCAATATGCACCTTCGACTCATCGAGAAGTCGTGGTAAGGTCTTGGCAACACCCGCTGTAGACACTGTAATACGCGTTGGCGACCACGCCATACCCCACTCCGAAGTGAGAATATCAAGCGTACGTAGTAGGTTGTCGATATTATCCAACGGCTCGCCCATACCCATAAAAACAAGATTGGTCAACTTGTCGCGCTCAGGTATAGACAGCACCTGATTAATAATCTCTGTAGCAGAGAGTTGATGACGGAAGCCCATACGACCAGTAGCGCAAAATTTACATCCCATTTTGCATCCAGCCTGCGACGAGACACACAGTGTCATACGCTCACCATCGGGGATAAGCGCCGACTCGATATACTCGCCCTGCGATGTGCGGAAAAGATACTTCTTAGTACCATCCTGCGACACCGAGACCTTCAATGGTCGAGAGAGTCCCAACTCGCAATGCTCCTTAAGTCTCTCGCGTGCCACCTTCGATAGGTCGGTCATCGCATCTATATCGGTTACAAAACGAGTATATAGCCATTTGGCTATCTGCTTTGGGGCAAAACGCGGCAAGTCGAGTGACTCACATATAGCCCTCAACTGCTCCAACGACGCTCCATATAGCTCTATTTTTTGGTTATCAACCATAGTCCGCACACAATATTATCGACGACAAAGTTAGTAAAAATTAAATATTTTTAGGGCCAATATTACTTTTTTTAGAAATTTATATATATCTTTGCGTAGTGTAGTGCGCATATATGGACGCTACAACCGGCATAAGTAATTAAAAACTAAAAAATTAACTATAAATGGAGATTAAGAAATCACCAAAAGCAGATCTTCAGGATAAGAGAATGCTTTTCTTGCTCATTGGTCTTGTAATTGCATTGGGTATTACAGGATTCGCCTTTTCTATCAACTCAAAGCCTACAGCCGGTGAGTACACACCACCTAAGCGCGAGACTACCGAGATGGAGCAGATTGATAACACACGCCAGGATCAGCCAGAGACTCCACCTGAGCAGCAGAAGGCACAGGCTCAGGTTGTAACAGATGTCCTTAACATCGTATCTAACGACCAGAAGATCGAGACAAATATCGTCTTTGTGGAGGATGCTGATGAGTTCGACGACTTCGAGATGATTATCGAGGAGAAGGAGGAGGATATCGTGGAGGAGGAGATCTTCTTCACAGTTGAGGAGATGCCTAAGTTCCGCGGTGGTGGTCTTCCAGAGTTCCGTAACTGGGTACAGCAGAACGTGAAGTTCCCACAGATTGCCCTTGAGAATGGTATCCAGGGTAACGTGGTTGTTCAGTTCGTTGTAGGTGCTGATGGTAAGATGACAAACTTCAAGGTGCTTCAGTCTCCAGATAAGACTCTTTCAGATGCAACTATCGAGGTCCTAAAGAAGGCTAACGAGATGAAGAATGGTTGGAAGCCAGGTAAGCAGCGTGGTAAGCCAGTAAAGGTATCATTTACACTTCCTGTTGCGTTTAAGATCCAGATCTAATAAACCAAATCTACATAAATGGGCGCGTTCAACTAATATTTTGGACTCGCCCATTTTTCTTACAAGTTATATAATTAATGAAAGAAGAGTTAGAGAAGCCAAAGGGCAAAAGCAAAGAGCCCATACCAACCATCGAGGAGCGCGAAACACGCGCTGTGCTTGTTGCAGTTATCCGCGACAGCCAAAACCCCGATACAGCACAGGAGTATCTCGATGAGTTGGAGTTCTTGGCAGAGACGGCAAATATAAAGAGCGTAAAGCGCTTTACACAGCGACTACCACAGCCTCTATCTAAGATATATATCGGTCCTGGAAAGCTTCAAGAGATTGCCGAGTGGTGCAAGGAGCAGGAGATTGATATCGCCATCTTCGATGACGAGCTATCCCCAGCACAGACACGCAACATCGAGCAGGCTATGCCATGTAAGATTATGGACCGTACACGCCTCATCCTCGATATCTTCATGTCGCGCGCGCAGACCGCCTACGCCAAGACGCAGGTTGAGCTTGCTCAGAATGAGTATCTCTACCCACGACTTACCGGTATGTGGACACACTTGGAGCGTCAGCGTGGTGGTACAGGTACACGAGGTGGTGCAGGTGAGCGAGAGATTGAGACCGACCGCCGTATCGTGCGTAATCGCATATCTAAGCTCAAGGAGGACCTCAAAAAAATCGACCGCCAAATGGCAGTGCAGCGCTCTAACCGTGGCCAGATGGTGCGCGTAGCATTAGTGGGATATACCAATGTTGGTAAGTCAACACTTATGAACCTGCTCTCGAAGAGCGAGGTGTTTGCCGAGAATAAACTCTTCGCAACACTCGACACCACTGTGCGTAAGGTTGTTTTCGATAACCTCCCATTTCTCATGTCCGACACTGTAGGATTTATTCGTAAGCTCCCTACAGAGCTTATCGAGTCCTTCAAATCGACACTTGACGAGGTGCGCGAGGCAGACCTATTACTACATGTTGTGGATATTTCACACCCAGGCTTCGAGGATCAGATTGCTGTGGTTAAGCAGACACTTGCCGATATTGGTGCAGGCGATAAGCCAACATTCTTGATATTTAACAAGATTGATGCTTACACATACACTCCTAAGGAGGAGGATGACCTAACGCCAATAACCAAGGAGAACCTATCATTGGACGACCTAAAGAAGAGCTGGATAGCTAAGGCTAACACACCATGTATCTTCATCTCGGCACGCGACAAGACGGGGGTAGATAAGCTACGCTCTGACCTCTACGGCATGGTGCGCGAGATACACGCGGGTCGTTATCCATTTAACAACTTCCTATACTAAAACAAATAAGGCTATGGTAAAGATTCTAAACGAGAAAAACTCTATACTTAATAAGTTTCTCGCCCAGATGCGCGATAAGAACATCCAGCGTGACTCTATGCGCTTCCGTCGAAACATGGAGCGCGTAGGTGAGATTATGGCATACGAGATATCTAAGAGCCTAAGTTATAAGACCCGCATGGTGGAGACGCCTCTCGGCATCGCCGCTGTGGAGGAGATTGACGATAACATCGTCATTGCAACAATACTTCGCGCTGGACTACCTTTCCACCAGGGCTTCCTTAACTTCTACGATGACGCTGAAAATGGCTTCGTATCTGCCTTCCGTAAGAGCCGCCCCGATGGTTCGTTTATCGTAGATGTCGAGTATGTCTCAACTTCAGCTCTCACAGATAAAGTGCTTATCCTTGTTGACCCTATGCTCGCTACAGGCACATCATTGATGCTGGTTTACGACGCCCTTATCCGCCGCGCTGGTGAGCCACGCCACACCCACTTTGCCGCAGTATTCGCTTCGGAGCAGGGCGTGGACTATGTCACCAAGCACACCAACCCAGAGAGATGCACGCTATGGTGCGCTGCAATTGACCCTGAGCTGACCTCGAAGTCATATATCGTCCCAGGTATTGGCGATGCTGGCGATCTCTCCTACGGCGAGAAGCTATAAGCGGACTATTTCAAGAGATACTAAAGAGACTAAGGAGGCAGAATACGAACAAACAGCCGTAGGCAGAGCTACAAATTGGAGTTACCCTCTTAAGGTCAATAATGCCCTTTATTTGCGCTGAAGATAACCGAATAATGGTACTAAAGGGGCTGGCTAAAAGTTACTTAGCCAGCCCCCATAACCTAAGAGAGGTGAGCTGACCAAATTTGCGCCATATACTTTCCCGCCCTATTTATGACATCATAGATGACCTCAAAATTGCTCTATCAGTCTCGGTGATGCGTAACTCACTATAAAGTATAACGGAAGTTAAATCAAATCTAACCAACAAAAAATCTCAATTTGCGATATTTTGTGTTAGATTTTTATTATTTTTGCACATCAATTAGAGTAATCGGGGTGATGAATAATCGTTTTGTGACATACCATAGCAAGTGTAACTTCTCAATGAATT
>JAZOQR010000032.1:0-22932 GCA_045656185.1 Alistipes sp.
GCTACTTCACCCCGCGTGTTGGAGATTAAGGCGAAGATGGATGCCGTTCACGAGCGCTTCGCAACGGCTCTCAATGAGAACAACCTTGAGGAGTTGAAGCAGATTATCCTCGATTGCGAGATAGTATGCCCCATCTCTGGTACACGCAACTGGACAGACGTTCGCCAGTTCAACCTTATGTTCTCTACACAGATGGGTTCTACTGCAGATGGTGCAAACACCGTATATCTTCGTCCTGAGACAGCGCAGGGTATCTTCGTGAACTACCTCAATGTGCAGAAGACTGGTCGTATGAAGCTTCCATTTGGTATCGCGCAGATTGGTAAGGCGTTCCGTAACGAGATCGTGGCACGTCAGTTTATCTTCCGTATGCGTGAGTTCGAGCAGATGGAGATGCAGTTCTTCGTGCAGCCAGGCACCGAGATGCAGTGGTGGAACGAGTGGAAGAATACGCGTATGGCTTGGCACCGTGCCCTCGGCTTTGGCGACGAGAACTACCGCTTCCACGACCACGATAAGTTGGCACACTACGCAAACGCTGCAACCGATATCGAGTACAACTTCCCATTCGGTTTCAAGGAGGTGGAGGGTATCCACTCGCGTACCGATTTCGACCTCGGTCGTCACCAGGAGTACTCGGGTAAGAAGATTCAGTACTTCGATCCGGAGCGTGGCGAGAACTATGTTCCTTATGTAGTTGAGACCTCGATTGGTGTTGACCGTATGTTCTTGCAGATTATGTCGGCTGCATACTGCGAGGAGAAGCTCGAGAATGGCGAGGAGCGCGTAGTATTGCGCATTCCTGCTTGCTTGGCTCCAACCAAGGTTGCCGTTATGCCGCTCGTCAAGAAGGATGGACTCCCAGAGAAGGCTCGCGAGATTATCGATTCGTTGAAGTTCGACTTCAATGTAGCATACGACGAGAAGGATTCGATCGGTAAGCGTTATCGCCGTCAGGATGCTATTGGTACTCCATTCTGCGTGACTATCGACCACGACACATTGAACGATGGTATGGTCACTGTTCGCCACCGCGACACCATGGCTCAGGAGCGTGTTAAGATTGAGGATTTGCACGCTTTGATTGAGAAGGAGGTATCGTTCCGCGAGTTGTTCAAGAAGATTAAGGAGGCATAATCCGTGGCGCGACTTATAGCCATAGACTACGGTACTAAGCGCACAGGTTTGGCGGTGACTGACCCTTTGGGTATCATCGCCTCGCCTTTAGAGACTGTCGAAACTAAGCAGTTGGAGCGTTACCTTGCGGAGTACTTCGCCAAGGAGGATGTGTCGACAATCGTTGTTGGTCATCCGCGCCAGATGAATGGTGAACCATCAGAGACGATGCGCTATATACAGCCGCTTATGGGTCGCCTAAGACACGCCTATCCCGATAAGAGGGTTGTGGCATACGACGAGCGTTTCACTTCGGTCTTGGCACAGCGTACAATACGCGAGAGTGGCATAGGTAAGATGGCGCGCCGCGATAAGGCTCTTGTCGATAAGGTCTCGGCTGCGATTATACTGCAGGACTATATGGCCTCAAATAATGGAATGTAGGAAAAGCCTGCTTACTAATTATTATTACTAATTACTAATTGTTAAGATGATTTATCCAATAGTAATATATGGCTCGCAGGTGTTGCGCAACAAGTCGGAGAATATCACTGCCGACTACCCAGAGCTTAAGAAACTTATCGAGGATATGTGGATTACACTTGCCGAGGCTGAGGGTGTAGGTCTTGCTGCGCCACAGATTGGCAAGAACATCCGTCTCTTTATTGTCGACTGCACACCTTGGGGCGAGGATGATCCAACACTTGCAGACTACCGCAAGGTATTTATCAATGCCGAGATCTACGAGCGCCCGGAGGAGACATCGCTCTTTGAGGAGGGTTGCCTCTCACTCCCTGGTCTCCACGAGAATGTGCGTCGCCCAGTCTCTATTCGTATGCGCTACCTCGACGAGAACTTCGTAGAGCACGATGAGGAGTTCACAGGCAAGCCTGCGCGTGTTATCCAGCACGAGTACGACCATATCGAGGGTCTTGTATTCACCGACCACCTTGTACCACTTCGCAAAAACCTTATTAAGAATAAACTTCAGAAGATGGCGCGAGGATCATACAAAGCTTTCTACAAGACCAAACGATAATTTCTTGTGATAAGGGGTCGATTGCGGCCCCTAACAAAAAAGGCGATAATGGGACGTACGTTCAAGTACTACCCATCGTCGCCTTTTTCGCCGAGTGTAGCACTCGGCGCCCTTCTGACAAGAAAATGGGTCGTGGGGTTAGATGCGCCCTTCTCGCAAGAAATTTAACTGAAAACTGAAAAGTATGGTATGCTTCGCATAAGTTTTATAAACAAGCGTCGCAGACACCTTACTTTTCAGTTTTCACCTTTCAGTTTTCGCTTTATAAAAGGTCTTTTAGAATAGTCCCAACCCTTTGCACGCGTTCCAAATACCATCCTTGTCGACATCTGTGGTGATGTAGTCGGCACGCGCCTTAAGCTCCTCGCAGGCGTTGCCCATAGCGACCTTATACCACTCGTCGACAAACATCGAGAGGTCGTTGATGCCGTCGCCAAAGACTATGGCATCCTTAGCCTCTGCACCCCAGTGTTCCAAGATTTTGCGGACACCATAGGCCTTATCTGCTGGCTCAACGAAGATATACTCATCCATCCAGCGGCACCACGCGAGCTCGTTGAGCATTGAGAGCTTATGCTCCTCAGATTCCAAGCACGCAACATAGACCTTATATATCTTATCGTAGTCGCGTGGATCAAGGCCCTCAATAATCTCCGTTGCCATATATATATCGTGCGTGAACTCCTCAAATCTCTTGTCGGGAGCTTGGCGCACAACGGAGTTCTTGACCTGCAATGCCCACGGTATATCGTGCTTGTTGCACTCCTCAACAAGTCGTACAACAAGCTCCTTAGGAAGTGAGTCGATGCCCTTAAGTTCGCCATCAATGGTGATGCCATAACCGCCGTCGCTCACCATATTCTCAAAGCCAAGCTCTTCGAGGTAGCCGCGTGCCATAGCTTCGGAGCGACCAGTCGCGATAGCAAGCTTGTGTCCTGCAGCTCGCAACCGGGTAAGTGCCTCCTTTGTAGAGTCGGGGATATATGCACCACCATAGCCTCCCGCCTTCAGCGTGCCGTCAATATCGAAGAATATATAGCGTTGTCTCATTATTATAATAAAGAAAAAGAGGTGCAACGCCGAATGTCGATGTCGCACCTCTTGAAACTCTATCTATTAGTACTACAAAGACTTAAGATACTCCGAAACATTCTTCTCGATGCGGGCCTCGATATCATCAGCCTCGGCACGAACGAACTTCTCGCCAGTAACAGCCTCGTAGAGCTCGATATAGCGCTCGGTGATGCCTGCAACAACCTCTGGAGTCATATCTGGGACCTGCTGACCCTCCTGGCCCTGGAAGCCATTCTCCATCAACCACTCGCGTACGAACTCCTTAGAGAGCTGCTTCTGCTTCTCGCCCTTAGCCAAACGCTCCTCGTAGCCCTCCTTGTAGAAGTAGCGCGATGAGTCTGGAGTGTGAATCTCATCCATAAGGTAGATAACACCATTCTTCTTACCGAACTCATACTTTGTATCTACAAGGATAAGTCCCATCTTCTCGGCAATCTCGGTACCGCGCTGGAAGATAGCGCGTGTGTATGCCTCTAACTGCTCGTACTCCTCGCGTGATACAAGACCCTGTGCGATAATCTCCTCCTTAGAGATATCCTCATCGTGGCCCTCGTCAGCCTTAGTAGTAGGGGTGATGATTGGCTCTGGGAACTTCTGGTTCTCAACCATACCATCAGGCATTGCAACACCGCAGATGGTGCGCTTGCCAGCCTTATACTCTCTCCAAGCGTGACCAGAGAGGTAGCCACGGATAACCATCTCCACCTTGTATGGCTCGCAGCGGTGACCAACAGTCACCATTGGATCTGGCACTGCAATCTTCCAGTTTGGAAGGATATCGGTTGTGGCATCGAGGAACTTAGCTGCAATCTGATTAAGTACCTGTCCCTTGAAAGGAATACCCTTAGGAAGTACTACATCGAATGCAGAGATACGGTCAGATACCACCATTACAAGGTAGTCGTCGTTGATGTTATATACATCGCGTACCTTACCTACATAGTGGCCCTTCTGTCCCTCAAACTGAAAATCATTTTTTACGATAGCGTTCATATACTTTTGTTTTTGTTGTTTTCTCGTTGCAAATGTATAAATAATTTGTAAATCTAAGCCACTATCTACTTTTTTTGCTTAGCGCGAAGGCGTGTGATGCCGTCGATAAAGCAGAGTGGGTGTGTAGGTGCGCCTGGAAGCCAGAGGTCAACATGGTACTTATCGAAGAACTTACGATCCACAGCAGGGCTATCGGCATACAAGCCACCAGATACTGCCTCTGAGCCTGCAATAACCAAGATCTTTGGCTCGGCGATAGAGTTGTAGCATATATCCAATGGCTCTGCCATATTCGAGCTGATAGGGCCTGTAAGTACAAGACCATCGGCGTGGCGTGGCGAGGCTGTGAAGCCAACACCATAGCGACCAAAGTCGAAGTTTACATTACCCGTAGCATTGAGCTCCATCTCCACAGAGCAGTCGCCACCTGCCGAGACCTCGCGAAGCTGTAATGCCTTGCCGAAATACTTAGCTATCTCAGGGCGGATAGCAGAGGTATCGAACTTTGGCGCTTTCTGTCCAGCCTCCACAACCAAATCCTCGCGACGTGTGGCTGCAAGACGGTGCTCGTTGGTGAACTTGATATTCTTAGGTGCGCACTTCTGGCACTCGCCACAAAAGAGACACTTGCCCATATCAAGGGTAAATGGTGCAGTGGTGATAGCCGAAGTAGGACATATTTTTGCTGCACGCTCTATATCACTCTTATCCTCCGTGTCGGTGAGCAGTGGAAAGCCACGAAACTCCTCGGTGAGGGTTACGGCATCCAAATCAGGAATATACTGCCAGCCGTGACTGCGAAGTATCTTAATCTTTTGAAATAACATAATTCACTCTATTATAGGTCGTGACCGCAGTACGACAGGTTAAAACTCTTGTTGTTGATAGGGAAGTCTGAAATGCCCTCTGAGCGAACGGCAATAGCAAGACCAAGCCAGTTGTGAACACTCGGATCCTTAATCTTATATTTTGTGATGTTACCCTCCTTATCGGTTAGTGCGACGTGGCAAATCTCACCGCGCCAGCCCTCAATAAGTGAGAACGATAGCGCCTCGCCCTGCAACTGAGGCTCATAATTAGGTGCATCGATATTGCCCGATGGCTTATAGGTTGAAAGCACCTTCTCGATATAGTCGGCACTCTGCAAAACCTCATCGAGGCGTGTTGCAAGTCGCGACATAACATCGCCATCGCTCTTTGTAATAGGCATATGGCTGATGCCCACGGCGTAGTAACCCGATGGGTGTGTGGTGCGAATATCGCGGGCAACACCACTCGCGCGGGCTGCCTGACCAACGCCACCGATACGCTCCATCTCCTCCTTAGCTACAAGACCGCACTGCTCGAAGCGGGCAAGGAGGGTATGAGACTCAAGGATGTCGGTGCGTAGCTCATTGTAGCGACGACGTACATCAGCGATATTTTTTCTAATAAGGGCCACCTTCTCCTCGGTGAGAGGGTGGTTGCTACCAAATGGACGGATAAGGCTCTTGCCAAAGCGGTTGCCACACCACGCCTGTGAGGTGTTGATAGTAACGGTACGCAAGGCCTCGCATACAACCTGATAGAGCTGGAAGGCGATATCTGTGCCCAAAGCACCAGTATCGGCAAGGTGCATAGCGATACGCTCAAGCTCGATAGCTACCATGCGCTCCAAACGAAGGTCGTTACCTATATCTACTGATGTTAGTTTCTCCAAAAGTTCTGCGTATGCAGTGGCGTGACCTACAGCGGTGTCGCCAGCTACAGACTCTGCAATAAGGGTCTGACGCAAACGATTTTGGTTGCGCACCATCTCGCTCTCGACACCACGATGCTGGTAGCCAAGGGCTATCTCAAGGTGGAGAACCTGCTCGCCATCGCAGATAAAGCGGAAAGCACCAGGCTCGATGATACCTGCGTGGATAGGACCTACATTAACCTCGTGTAGCTCCTCGCCCTCGATGGTGTAGAATGGGTAACTATCCATCGTTGACTCCTTATCGCGACGGTCGTACGAAAAGCGCAAAGGCTTAAGCCAAGGGTGGTTGTCGAAAGGCACTCCATAAAGCTCGTGAATCTCACGCTCGAAGGGGTGGAACTGCTGATGTACAGCAGTAAGTGAGGCAAGTCCCTCGGCATAGTAGTCGGGGATAAACGATGTGATATAGACCTCACCGCTCATATCGTCGAGCAGGATAAGGTAGAACTTAAGACCATTCTCGATCTCTGTCGCAAAGTAGTGACCGATGTGGTAGCGCGCATCTGTCATACGCTCCTTAAGGTCATTGTACAAGTCTACATACTCCACAATAGGTATGTCACTGATGGCAACAGCCGACGAGGTATTATTTGTTACATAGTATAGTTTCATACCAACTATCTTCTTTTATCCAATATTAACAATCTGATCAATTGCGCTCTTAAGTGGCTCAGGCATCCAGATACCTATTGCAATAGCCACAACAAGGAGTACCGCTGCCGAGTATGAGAGTCGACGGTTTACCTCCGAGAGGTGTAACTCATCCTGGTTGGAGTGGTAGCCAAGGCGTAGTGTGCGACTCCAGATAGAGTAGATAACAACGCACATAAGTAGCAACATCGCTACAAGCAACCACCAGCTGCCGTTAGAGATAATACCCTTGAAAATCATTACCTCCGAGAGGAAGAGTGGTGATGGCGGGAAGGCAAGCAATACCAAAGTGCCGAGGATAAAACCAATAGCTCCCACGCGGTTGATGCTCATATAGTTACCAATACGGTTGATGCTATAGCTATCGTAGATATGGCGCATAATACCCACCTGGAAGAACATTGAACTCTTAACGAAGGTGTGGCATACGACATGAAGAACCGCTGCCCATAGTGCGATGCCACCAATACCCATACCGATAACCACAATACCCATATTCTCTACAGTAGAGTAGGACAAGAAGCGTTTGTAGTTGTTGGTGCGGCGAAGGAACATAGCTCCAACAGCCAACGAAAGGATACCGATAAGTATCAAAGTGTGGCGTGCCCACTCAAATACCTCGCCCGTTGCGGCGTAGAGGTCATATATACGGTAGATTGAGACAAAACCTGCATTCACCAACGCGGTAGAGATAAATGCTGATGCTGGTGCTGGTGCTGCATAGTTGGCATCTACACCCACGGTATAGAGAGGGAAGATCTCCATCTTACAGCTATAGCCCACAATCATAAATAGGAATGCAACCTTCAAATAGAGTGGGTTACCATTGATAATAACATCCTTTAGAGAGTTGTAGTCCAATGCACCGTGCTCTGCAACGGTAGAGAGTAGCAAAATACCGAGGTATGCCATCGCAATACCTGTCGAGCAGACGAAGATATACTTCCAAGTAGCCTCCAACGACTGCTTGAACTCGCGGTGGTAGATAATACCTGCCGAGCAGATTGTGGTAAGCTCCAAGAATACCCAGGTCATCGCCACATTATCCGAGTAGTAGACGCAGGTGATAGCCACAGCAAGCAACATAAGGAGTGTGTAGTATGCCTTATATGAGCGTGTGGATACCTCCTCGGCCTTAAGATACGACGAAGAGTGAATAAGTGTGAAACCGAGCACTGCAGTCATAAGGATATGGAATAGTACAGCGAGGGTGTCGGTGCGGAATATTGAGAGCATAACCACATCGGTCTGCTTCAAAGCAAGGATTAACGCTATGCCTGCAACCTGCGTAAGGAAGAAACAGCCCGCCATAATGCGTGTGGCACGCTCGGTCTTAACCAAGAGTGGAGCTATGGCAAATATTAGCGATACGAGGATAAATATAAGCATTCCCATAGTGTTAATCTTTAATAGAGGTTAGAGCATCTGTCTCATCGGTGTGAATCTCCTCGTCCATACGACGTAGGAACATACCGAGAATGAGAATCGAAATCAAGATATCGAGCATAATAGCAAGGTTGATAAGCATAGGAAGCTCAACACCAATAGCCATTGAGAAGAGGAAGACTCCGTTCTCGATAACCAAGAAGCCGATGAGGTGAGCAAAAATACGCTTACGCATAACAATAAGGATAAGGCCCGATAGCAGCGCGTAGAGCGCTACACCGAAGAATATCATATCGGTACGCTGGTCTGCCATATAGTATGTAATGGTGCAACTTGCGATAAGTGCCACGATAGACATTACCAAGGCTCCAAACTGCGATGAGCTGGAGTGGATGCGGTTAATCTTCGTTTGGCGTATCACTCGCATAAGAATTGCAGGTATAACGATAGCCTTGAAAATCAAGGTCTCGGCGATGATAAACGACATTTCCACAGGATGAAACTCGTGGAGACGCGCCATAGCGATACCAAAGAGCAACAAACCCTGCAAGGCAAGAATTGTCGTATGGTTGCGGAAACGGTCAGCTATCGCGAGATAGATGAGCGTCAATACATATAATATTATTAGAGATAGTATCATAGCTCTGCTGTTAGATTTCGATATTCTGGATTAGTAGGAAGCCTGTGAGCAGCACAAGTGCCGACATCGCTACAATAGTGAGGATGAAGGTGGTATTGCGCGATAGCTTATTGCGGGCACGGAACGACTCCACAACACCGATGGTGATACCCGTAGCCAAGACTGCTAAAGGTGCTGCAAACCACCAGTTGAAGGAGAAGATTACCGCTACAGCGTTAGCTGCGATAACGGCAAATATTGCATTCTTAAGCCATGTGGCGATGTGTATCAACGCCATATCAACACCCGAATAGTCGAGGCACATAACCTCGTGTATCATTGTAAGCTCAAGGTGGGTTTTAGGATCATCAACCGGTACACGACCACTCTCGATAACCATGATAACACCGAAGACGTATGCCACAAGAAGCATTACAACGGTAATGTTGATATTCATACCCTGTGCCATAGAGAAGATATCGGCAAACGATGAGTAACCACAGAAGAGGGCAAGCGTTGCCATACCCATCATAAGTGCTGGCTCTACAAGTGCGCCATACAACGCCTCACGAGCAGCGCCCATGCCCTCGAAGGAGCTACCAGTATCCATCGCAGCGAGTATGATAGCAACGCGCGAGAGTGCCAAAAGATAGGCTACGAAGATGATATCGCCGTGGAACGAGAGCAGTGGCTCAAGGTTGGCTACAGGTATAAAGAGAAAGGCAAGAAGTGTAGCTCCGAGATATACCGTAGGTGCAATGCGGAATAGCACCGTAGTGGTAGTGGAGTAGACCGAGCCCTTTCTTAGTTGTAGTCGAACGTTATAGATATGCTGGAAGAAGCGTATGCCCTTGCGTCCCGCACACAAAGCTCTGGTACGGTTGATAACTCCCGTAATTGAGAGCGCAACGGCAATCATAACAAGTGTATTTAGTAGTTTTACTAACATAATCTCTCGGGTTAGAAGTTATAGAATGCCTACAAGACTCAAGATAAGCACAAGTACAAAGAGTGCCAAGGCGTAGGTGATGTAGTTGTTTACACGACCTGTACGTAGACGCATAACATACTCGTTGATGCGGTGCATAAGCTGTACCCACCACTGACCAAATAATGAGTCGACCTTATCGTTGTGGCGGATACGATACTTGTGAGGAAGAGGGAATATCTCACCCTTCTCTACAGCACGACCATCAACCGTATTCTTCATAAGAGGACGACCAATGCTCTCCAAACCCTCAGAGAAGGATTCGCCTGTGTACTGCATACGGGCATTTGGTGCCGTGAAACCGCAGCCCCAAGTAGGGCCCTCTTCAATCTTGCGCTTGCTCTGTAGCTTATGCTTCAAAGCATATAGTAGAAGTACGATAGCAAGAAGTATCCAGATAGATGCACTTAGAGCCTTTAGTGTAGGCTCGAAATGGTCTATAGCGATACTCTTATCTGCACCCGTAATAGCCTCTGCGATAGTGGCGATAGGGCGGATAGCAAACTGTGGGAAGAGACCGATTAGAAGTATCATTGCCGCAGGAATAGCCATTGCTCCGATGCGAAGACTATCTACCTCGCTACTCTCGGCTACGTGGGTCGAACGTGGAGAACCGAGGAACACAACACCAAAGAGTTTGGTAAATACCAACACTGCAATACCTCCAATAAGCGACAAGGCGATAATACCAGCTACAGAGTATAGCACCTCATGACCATCGCTCACGCCGTTGAACATTCCGATATATATAAGAAGCTCAGAGATAAAACCATTGAGCGGTGGAAGTGCGCAGATAGCCACAGCACCGAAGAGGGTGATAATGGCTGTAATAGGCATATACTTAGCTAAGCCACCCATCTCGTTCATTGAGGTTGTATGTAGCTTCGAATAGATATTTCCAGCGTTGAGGAAGAGAATAGTCTTAAAGAGCGAGTGGTTGACAGTGTGCAAAAGAGCACCACACATACCACACATACCGATTAGACCACTGCCCGCAGCGTGACCTACAGCAGCAATGCCCAGACCGATAAGGATAACACCGATATTCTCGATACTTGAGTATGCCAGCAAGCGCTTGATATCGTTCTGCATAGCGGCAAGGATAATGCCCCAGAGGCCAGTGACAATGCCCGATAGGAGTACGATGAGACCGACGGTATATAGCAACTCGGTGTTGTGGTCAATAGCCTGCATAAGACGCATAATGCCATAGATACCTGTCTTAATCATCACACCCGACATAATGGCTGAGACGTGCGATGGTGCTGCTGGGTGCGCCTCAGGGAGCCAGATATGCATAGGGAATACACCCGCCTTCATACCAAAGCCGATAAACATAATAACAAAGAGTGGCAGCGGCTTGGCAATTTTGAAGTACTCAACAATAGCCGAGAAGTTTGCCGAGCCTGTAACATTGGCGCAGAGCACAAAGCCTATAACCAGGAATATAAAGCCAATATGCATCATTACCAGGTAGTTAAGAGCTGAACGGCGTGTGTTCTGACGCTCCGCCTCGAATGGTATCAAGATAAACGAAGCGATAGTCATAAGCTCCCAAGCAAAGAGGAAAGAGAATCCTCCGCTCGACATCACCACAAACATCATCGAGGCAATCAGAATCGTAAGCGCCGTGTAGTGCATAGATATATGCGCTTCGGAGTAACGCTTCAGGTAGCCACTAAGATAGCCACGCGAGTAGAGGACTACGGTGATAGAGGCTATCGAGATGATAATAAGGAAGAGTGCCGAGAGCTTATCTACAGCAAAACTCTCCTCTCCAAATAGAGATGTAGAGAAGGTAGCAAGTACCACCTTACCCTCAATCAATGCCTTAACGGCAAGCGTCGTAGCGGCAGTAGCCAACGTGGCAACAATGCCCGTTGTAACCCACACCTTTTGGCGTAGTGGGGTGAGAAATATTGCCGCAATAATGGCAATAGCCGCCAATAGAATATACAACAACATTATATTTAAGTATTGAGTTATAGCTTGTTAATGGTTGATACTACCACCGTAGCAACGACTGCAGCAGTCTCGGTGCGTAGTCGCTCTTTGCCCAAGGTGATAGGCTTAAAGCCATTATCGATTGCAAAGATAATCTCTTCTTCGGAAAAATCGCCCTCTGGACCGATTAAAATTAGGGTATTGGCACCTTTATTTAGCAGTGAACCTAAATATTTGCGCTCCCCAACCTCGCTATTGCAGTGTGCAATGAATTTATCGCCCTCGAATGGCATAGTGACAATATCCTTAAAGCGAGTCATTGGGTGCAAAGTAGGGTGGTAGGCTTTGAGCGACTGTTTTACGGCTGAGGTTATAACCTTCTCCTCACGTTCCTGTTTAATCTCCTTACGCTCGCTATGCTCTGAGAGAAGTGGATATACCTCCGTGATGCCTACCTCGGTGGCCTTTTCTAAGAACCATTCGAAACGATCTATATTCTTTGTTGGAGCGACAGCCATAGCGAGTTTATAGGCTAAGGGCTCATAGTTAGGCGTAGTCTCAACAACCTCTACAGTACAGCGTTTTGGGTTGTCACTCACCACTTTACAGCGATACATATTGCCCTTACCATCGGTGATATGTAGCTCATCGCCACACTTCATTCTTAGAACGCGAATGCAGTGTTTTGACTCCTCCTCGCCAAGAGTATAGCAAGGAAGTGAAATTTCGGGTGCATAAAATAGTTGCATTGCAATAATTTTGTTTAACTTTGCAAAGTTAATTAAAAAATATTATAGATGAAACGCCTTTTAACATTATCGTCACTATTCTTAGTTATGACAATCACACTATCTTGTGGCAAAGACGAAGTCGTTGAGACAGGAAACCCTCTTCTTGATGAGTGGACAACCGAGTTTGGTGTGCCACCATTCGACGAGATTCGTACTGAGCACTATGCCCCAGCATTTGAGGAGGCAATGAAGATGCACAACGCAGAGATTCAGGCTATTGTGGAGTGCGAGGATGAGCCTACATTCGAGAATGTAATCCTTGCAATGGATAACGCTGGTGTGAAGCTCTACGAGCTAAACCTTATCTTTGGTATGTTGTCGTCGTCAGATCTTGACGACCAGATGCAGGAGGTTCAAAATAACATAATTCCTCGCGTTGAGGAGCACTACAATAGCATTATGCTTAACGATGCGCTCTTCGCTCGCGTAAAGGCTGTCTACGACAAGCGCAAGAGCCTCAAGCTCGACCAGGTGCAGATGCGTCTTGTGGAGAAGACCTACAACGACTTTGTACGTTCAGGCGCTTTGCTATCGGAGGAGGATAAGGCTCGCCTTATGCAGATTAACGCTGAGCTTTCGGAGCTATCTATCCAATTTGGTAACAACCTTCTAAAGGAGAATGGTAGCTTCTATATTGAACTTACTCAGGATCAGGTGTCAGAGCTTCCAGAGGGTGTTCGTAGTCAGGCACGCGAGGCTGCAGTAGCTATGGGTAAGCAGGATAGCTACGTCTTTACGCTCGATAAGCCAAGTATGCTTCCATTCCTTACATACTCAAAAAACCGAGACCTTCGCCGTGAGCTTTACAACGGTTACATAATGCGTTGTAACAACGATAACGAGTTTGATAATAAGCAACTTGCTGAGGATATGGCTCGTTTGCGTGTGGAGAAGGCTCACCTTTTGGGTTATAAGTCATATTCGCACTATGTAACAGATGATCAGATGGCGGGTAATCCAGAGGCTGTATATAAGTTGTTGGATGAGATTTTCGAGCCAGCTGTGGAGTCTGCAAAGCTTGAGTTGGAGGAGATGAAGAGACTCTTCGAGAGAGATTACCCTGGTGAGACCTTCGAGAAGTCGGATTGGTGGTACTATGCCGAGCAGGTGCGTAAGAAGAAGTATCAGCTCGACGAGGAGGCTGTGCGCCAGTATCTATCGTTGGATAATGTTCGCAACGGTATGTTCTACCTTGCCAACCGTCTATATGGCATCACATTCCGCCCTATTGCAGCACCTCGCTACCATAAGGAGTGTACTGTATATGAAGTTCTTGACCACGATCATTCGCACGTAGGTATCCTCTACATCGATCCATACCCACGTAAGTCTAAGAGCGGTGGCGCATGGTGCGGTAACTTCACAGAGCAGCGCTATGTGGATGGTAAGCGCAAGGCTCCAGTGGTAGGTATCGTATGTAACTTCACACCTCCTGTGGGTAATACTCCATCGTTGTTGTCTTTCGACGAGGCAGAGACTATGTTCCACGAGTTTGGTCACGCACTACACTTCCTCTTTGCTGATGTTCGTTATCGTGGTCTTGCCGAGGTTGAGGGTGACTTCGTAGAGCTTCCATCGCAGATAATGGAGAACTGGGCGTTCCAGCCAGAGATTATGAAGAAGTATGCTGTACACCACCGTACAGGTGAGGTTATCCCAGATTCGTTGATTGAGAAGATTCAGAACGCTTCGCTCTTTAATCAGGGTTTTGTGACTACTGAGCTTGCAGCTGCGGCATTGATAGATATGGATATCCACTCGTTGGAGACATATACCGATATGGATATCAACGACTTCGAGAAGTATAACCTTGCTACTCGTCGTGGTCTTATCCCAGAGATTGAGCCACGCTATCGTTACACATACTTTGCTCATATATTCAATGGCGGTTACTCGTCTGGTTACTACTTCTATCTATGGGCAGAGGAGTTGGATAAGGATGCCTTTGAGGCCTTCAAGCAGAGTCGTGATATCTGTGATAAGGAGCTTGCTCATAGCTTCCGTTACGACCTCTTGGCACAGGGTGGTCAGAAGCCAGGTATGGAGATGTATCGTAAGTTCCGTGGTGCTGATCCAGATAAGACAGCGATGCTTAAGGCGCGTGGTATCTATCAGGAGCCAGAGGTTGTAGATACATTGGCTGTAGAGTCGGAGAATAATGCTCCCGTCTTGCCAACAGAGTCTGTACTAACTCCAAATGAGCGTCGTCCTATGATCGAGCCAGGCAAGGCGCTACGTTCAGATATTGCAAAGAAACCAATTAAACAATAATCTATGAAAAAAGCACTTATTATTATGTCAGCATTGACTTTGGGTCTTGTTGGATGTGGTAGCGACGACATCAAGAACAACCCATTGGTTGCGGAGTGGAATACTCCATACCAGACCCCACCATTCTCTCAGATTAAGCTTGAGCACTACGAGCCAGCAATCGACTATGCTATTGCTGAGAACCGTGCAGAGATTGATGCTATCATCAACAACCCTGAGGCTCCAACCTTCGAGAATACTATCGTAGCTATGGAGCAGTCAGGCGCTCTTCTTGGTCGTGTTACAAACCTATTCTTCGTATTGAACAACTGCTCTACATCTCCAGAGATGCAGCAGATTGCTCTCAATATCACTCCAAAGCTCACTGAGCTTTCGAACGACGTAGCTCTTAACCCTGAGCTCTTTGCTCGTGTTAAGGCTGTCTACGATCAGCGCGAGAGCCTCAACCTCGATGCTGAGGATAGTATGCTTTTGGAGAATACCTACAAGGGCTTCGCTCGTTCAGGCGCTTTGCTTGAGGGCGAGGTTCAGGAGCTCTATCGTCAGTACACTACAGAGCTATCGCAGTTGACTCTTGAGTTTGGTCAGAACGCTTTGGCTGCAACTAACGCTTTCGCTCTTAACATCACTGACGAGGCTAAGGTAGCTGAGTTGCCAGACTTCGTAAAGGAGGGCCTTGCAGCTGAGGCAGCAGCACGTGGTGAGCAGGGTTGGACTGTAACATTGCAGGCTCCATCTTATGGCCCATTTATGACATACTCTTCACAGCGCGACCTTAAGGAGCAGCTCTACAAGGCTTACAACACTCGTGGTGTGGGTGGTGAGTTCGACAATATGGAGAATATCCGTAAGATTGCTAACTTGCGCCTCAAGATTGCTAACTTGCTTGGCTATGCAACATACGCAGACTATGTTTTGGAGGAGAAGATGGCTGAGAACACTAAGACCGTTAACGACTTCCTCGATGAGCTTTGCGATGCTACTCTTGAGTACGCACACAAGGATGTTGCTACAGTGACAGAGTTCGCACACTCTCTCGGTTTCGAGGGCGAGCTTATGCCTTGGGATTGGGGTTACTACAACGAGAAGTACAAGGAGCATGCATACTCTATCAACGACGAGCAGGTTAAGCCTTACCTTCAGCTTGAGAATGCTAAGGATGCAGTATTTATGCTTGCAACTAAGCTTTATGGCTTGACATTCACTCCAGCTCCAGAGATCGAGACTTACGATCCAGAGGCTACAGTATATGAGGTTAAGGATGCTACTGGCGAGGTTCTTGCTATCCTCTACCTTGACTTCTTCCCACGCGAGTCTAAGCGTGCAGGTGCTTGGATGACTGAGTTCCGTGGTGTTAGCGTTAAGGATGGTGTTGAGCAGCGTCCTTTGGTGCAGCTTGTGATGAACTTCACTAAGCCTACAGCCAACACTCCTTCACTCCTTACTTTCGACGAGTTCACTACATTCCTTCACGAGTTCGGTCACGGTCTTCACGGTATACTTGCTAAGGGTAAGTACGAGTCTATCAACGGTACATCTGTAATGCGTGACTTCGTGGAGCTTCCATCGCAGATTATGGAGAATTGGGCTACTGAGAAGGAGTATCTCGACCTTTGGGCTAAGCACTACCAGACAGGTGAGTCTATGCCTGCAGAGCTTATCGAGAAGCTTGTAAACTCTAAGAACTACCTTGCTGCATACTTCAATATCCGTCAGCTCTCATTCGGTATGCTCGATATGGCTTGGCATACAATTACAACCCCTTATGAGGGCGATGTAATGGCCTTCGAGCTTGCAGCACTTGAGCCAACAAAGGTTCTTCCTATTGCTGAGGGTTGTGCTATGGGCCCATCATTCACTCACATCTTCAGCGGTGGCTACGCTACAGGTTACTATGGTTACAAGTGGGCAGAGGTGCTTTCTGCTGATGCTTACTCATATTTCCAGGAGAAGGGTATCTTCTCTAAGGAGGTGTCTGATAAGTTCCGCTACGAGCTTCTTGAGAAGGGCGGTCACGAGCACCCTATGACTCTCTACGTAAACTTCCGTGGTCACAAGCCACAGACTCAGGCGCTCATTGATCAGATGAACCTCAAGTAATTTCTTGTGATAAGCCGCAATCTGCGGCACATCCCTAAAAGTAAACCATCCAGGGCTGTACTTTGGTGTACTATCCCTGGATGGTTTCTTTCGTGATGCACCACATCTCACGACTTCTCGCAAGAAATTCGGTAGTGGTGCTTGGGGAGGTTTTTTTTTGAGACCACAGAGACAGCAGAGACGAAAGAGACCACAGCGAAACAGAGTATCATCATAATGATAATAAATTTCTCTGCTGTCCCTGCTGTCCCTGTCGTCTTAAATCAAGCCTCTGCGCGAAGCGCACCACACTTTTCGCTTTGTGCATCAAAGTGCAAAGATATTGCCGCTATACTGCACGCTATTGTAGAAGGGTGAGCTGATGGTTAGCTGTGCGCCACCATAGTGATAGGATATCTCCAACAAAAATTTGTAATCCGTAGCTGAGTACATCGTGGTTGAGAACGATACATTCCAGCCATGGGGTGTCTGCTCCGTGGTATAGTTCGCTACGCTGGGCAGCACATAGTTAAAGACCACGGGATAATATGGCGGTGTGTAGCCCTTGATAAAGGGAATACATACATCCACAGCATCGCTCCACACTGCCACCTCATACGAGGGGTTGAGGATAGGACGTATCTGTCCTGCGGGTAGTTGCTGCATATTCTGTGGTACAAAGCGAAAGTTGTGCGATAGGATTAGCGAGTCGAGAAACTTCTCATACTCGGCAAGACGCTCAGCGCGCCTCTGCTGTCGTGCTTCGTGGTTTGCCTCGCGTTGCGCCTTGCGAGCTGTTTTCTCGTCATCCTGAGCATCCAAACTCATAGAGATGCCAACGATAAGCATCGCCACCATAGCAAGCATCAAAAATAGAAATCGTTTCATAGTGCATAGATTTTGGTTAGTAATGATGCTCAAACACTATACCAAATTGAAATTAGGGGGAGGGTAATGATGGGGATATATAGATATCTTCGTCTATTTGTCTATCCGAGCAAAAAGTATTACCTTTGTACATATTAATAGAAATGCCGCTATGCTTATGAAAAGACTACTATCTTTATTTGTGCTATGTAGCCTTGTTTTTGTCGCTTGTGAACGAGAGTCTATAATTCGCCCACAGCGTACTATAAATGTGGGCTTTGAGTATGGTGAGTATATTATACCCGACACCTCACCAGAGTTGTGGAATGCTATATCGAAGAACACTTGGATAGAGATTATCTCTACACCTCTCGCCACTGTAGCTAAGGAGTTGAGGTTTGCCGTGGCGCGTAATGAGAGCAAGGATATTCGCAAGGGTAGGATTATACTTCAAAATGGGCAGGATGGCTCGTGTGTCGAGATATCTATAGTTCAAGGAGCATATGTGCGAGATGCAAATGGTCATCAGTGGGTGGACTTGGGCTTGAGTGTAGACTGGGCTGTCGTCAATATAGGCGCCAATACTCTTGTAGATTATGGTGACTATTTTGCTTGGGGAGAGGTAAGCACAAAGGAGTGCTATGATGGTTGTGTTACATTTGATGTCCCGATGCTCGATATTGCTGGCAATTTGTATTATGATGCTGCAACAGCTAATTGTGGTGGTACTTGGCGAATGCCTACATCGGCAGAAATGGAGGAGTTGATAACCTATTGCAGCTGGGAGTGGACTTCGATGTATAATGTCAAAGGTGTGCTTGTAACTGGCCCTAATGGCAATAGTATCTTCCTGCCTGCTGCAGGCTATTGCACAACTACTGTTACTAACGATATTGGTAAATGCGGTTACTATTGGAGTTCTACTCCTTATGATAGTCCTATGCCTATACCTGCTTATGATGAGAACTACTATGCTATTGATTTATACTTTCATAGTGTACAGCGTGATGTAGCTAATGGATTTCGTAGCATTGGATTGCCAATCAGACCAGTAATCAAATAATATTCTACCTGCTGATTACGATATACTCGAATTAAAATAGGGGATGACTAAGTCGCTTTTTAGTCATCCCCTTGTTATATCTATGGCGTGAAATCACCGTAACGATATTATCTCTTCACAAATCTATCCACCACAGCGGCGCAAGCGGCATCGCCAGTGATATTGAGCGTTGTACGCATCATATCAAAGATACGGTCGAGGGCGTAGAAGAGTGGTAGACCCTCCAGTGGGATACCTGCAGCAAAAAGAACGGCAGCAGCAAGGAGTGTAGGGCCTGGAACACCCGCCTGACCGATAGCGCCAAGTGCGCAGACAATGGTGATAGAGATATAGTCTGCCATAGCGAGGTCGATGCCGTAGAACTGGGCAAAGAATGTTGCAAGAAGGGCATAATATATCGCATTACCCGACATATTGATAGTAGCACCCAGTGGCAACACGAAGCCAGAGGTCTGCTTCGAGATACCCATCTCGTTGCACGCCTCCATATTTACAGGAAGTGTAGCGAGGGATGACGCGGTAGAGAACGATACAACCTGAGGCTTAATCATAGCGCGGAAGTAGTCCTTAAGCTTTACACGCGAGAAGAGTGCGACGCACAACGGATAGAGTCCTAAACCAATAATCGCAATAGCGATAATATCTATCCAGAGTACATTTGCAACCTGGATAAGAACATCGAAGCCAAATGAACCCGTAGCATCAGCAATAAGACCAAAGACACCAAACGGAGCTACATACATAACCTTCTCGATACACCATATAAGAGCCTCAAGAACATAGTTTAGACCGTTGGAAATCTTCGTGCGCTTATCCTTTGCAAGGGCCGATACGCCGAAGCCAAAGAATAGACCAAAGATGATGATTTGTAGGATGTTGCCCTCAGTAAGAGCCTGTATGGGATTTGCAGGAATCATACCAATAACCGTGTCCCAGAAACCCATAGTAGGGGCAGCGGTAGTAGCGCTATCTATCTCTTCGGAACTCTCTATTAGAGTCTCGATGGCGTTATGGTCTATAGATGCTCCTGGTTGGAAAATCTCGCCAAGCGTTAAAGCAAGCACGATGGATATGATTGTGGTAACCATCATAAAACCGATACTCACAAAGCCAATCAAACCTGCCGACTTTGTCTCACCCAAAGCTGCTGCGCCGCTGATAATAGATACCAACACCAAAGGCACAACAAGCATCTTGATAAGCTGGATAAAGAGATCGCCCAATGGCTTGAACATCGAAGCGCTATCGCCCATCTGAACACCAATTACGGCGCCAAGAATCATAGCGATAATAATCCAGAAACCTACGTTTTTAAGTAACTTTTTCATTCCTATAAAATTTATTTGGCACAAAGGTAGTATTTTCGTGCCATATCTGCAAAGTTCGCACAAAAACATACATATTCTTTATAAAAAAATCGCTATATTTGTGAAAATATTAAGTCTATGGAGAAAAAGAGAATAGTTGTCTTTACTGGTGCTGGTGTAAGTGCAGATAGTGGTATAGCCACCTTCCGCGATGCTGATGGCCTATGGGCGAACTACCGTGTGGAGGATGTATGCACGCCTGAGGCGTTGCGCAATAATCGTAGCAAGGTCATAGAGTTCTACAATATGCGTCGCCGTGAGTCGCTCACCAAAAAGCCAAACGCTGGTCATATCGCCATTGCTGAGATGGAGCAGTGGGCAGATGTGCAGGTGATAACCCAAAATGTGGATAACCTCCACGAGCAGGCGGGTTCTACGCGTGTGTTGCACCTCCACGGTGAATTGATGAAACTACGCTCGGAGAGCGACCCCAACCTTATCTACGATATCAACGAGGGCTGGGAGCAGAAGCTCGATGCGAGGGGCGAAGATGGGGCTCTGTTGCGTCCATATATCGTCTTCTTTGGCGAGTCGGTGCCTATGTTCGAGCCAGCGTGTCAGATAGTCTCCGAGGCTGATATCCTTATCGTGGTGGGTACATCGTTGGCGGTCTATCCTGCAGCGTCGTTGGTTTACTATGTTCGTGATCGTCAGGTGCCAATATACCTTGTAGATCCAGGAAACCCCGATACAAGCCTAATACGTAACCCCGTAACCCATATCAAGGAGCGCGGTGCGGTAGGTGTACCAGAACTTGTAAAACGCCTACGCGATGAGCTTGCTTAAGCATATACGCGAAAGGGTGTGTATGCTTCGAGCGTGGTGCTACAGACACGAGTATAATACCCAGATAGCAATATTCGTGGACCTCTCGTTGCACTCAGGACGCAATAGATTTGTAGTGTGGGACTTCGAAAAGGAGCAACCACTCCTTGTATGCCCTGTAAGTCACGGTAGCGGTAGCCCTAAGCCTCATAAGCGCACTGCATACGCAGAGCTCTCCAATGAGGAGGGCTCGCACCTGTCATCCGTAGGACGCGCTCTTGTTGCCGAACGCTATGAGGGACGCTATGGTATCGCCTATCGCCTTGATGGTCTTGATGCAAGTAACTCCAACCTCCGCCCACGATGTGTGGTGCTGCATAGCTGGCAGTATACAACCTCATTCCCAATATTTCCACTCCCTACGGTGGGAAGCTTCGGTTGTCCCGTAATATCTCGTAAGATGATGATGCGCCTGGATAAGATACTATGTAGCCATAACAACGTAGTCATAGATATATTTAAGGAATAGAGAGTAGGGTAGCGTGGAGATAGAGCCTTTGAGAAACTTTTTTGCAATTTTTTTAAGAAAAAGTTTGCAGAATAAAAAAAAGTCCTTATCTTTGCACTCGCTTAAACAAAGTTAAGCAAACATAACGATGGTGCCATAGCTCAGTTGGTAGAGCAAAGGACTGAAAATCCTTGTGTCCCTGGTTCGAATCCCGGTGGCACCACTTGAAAGAGAACTTCCGTTTGAGGTTCTCTTTTTTTGTTTTTAGTTCGTTATATTCGATGTAGAGCCGACGACATTTGTCGTCTTGTTGGCCTTGTGTATGATGGTTTGTGTGCAAGCCCACACCATCATTCACAATCCCAAAGCCTTCGGCTCAGTTCTACATCGTGAGCTATCAATAACCTCGCTGTGTTCTGCGGCATTGCTCACTTAATGCTGGTTGAGCCGATATGATAGTGATTTATTGCTCGGGCTATGCCCTGTGCTTTTTTATATGGTATCGGCTCTACTGCTCCGCAGTTCGAATCCGGTGGCACCACAGAAAAGAACTCCTAAATTGTTATAGAACAGCGATTTAGGAGTTTTTCTTTTTCTCCAAACTCCGATTTTGGCAACATTTGGACTACATTTTGGATACTGAAGATGAACAGTATGAGGAGTATCTCAGTTGGAGGGATGATATGTATAGTGTAGAACGCTATTTGGATAGAATTGAAAGCCAAATGGATGCTGAGATTGAACGATATAATCAGTCGGATATCGAGAACTGAATTAATGTGGCTGTTAGGATGGCACCTGGAATGCCAACAAACATTGGCACTAATTCATTGCGGATGCCGACTATATAGAGAATTATCATTGTAAAAGCTGTGACCATAAGTCCCCAAAAGGCGGCACGCCCCGTCTTCTTTGGATTCATCTTTTTGCGGTCAGCCTCCGACAGCACATTGATTAGATCGGGGCGTAATAGCACCAAAACGGCACACAATGCGATAATACCTGCCACAAATAAAATTACCATAACAGCATCAAAATTTCAGTTCGAGGATCACTCTACCACAACCGCAAATGTCACCCTGCCTTCTTCGTTATGTTTTAGGCGGAGGGAGCCACCGTGGAGGCGGATGATTTGACGAGAGACGGCAAGGCCAATGCCCGAGCCATCGGTTTTGGTCGTGAAGAATGGTGTGAAGATATTTTCGGCGACCTCGACAGGGATAGCCGAGCCGTTGTTCGTAATCTCGATTTGGATGCGCTCCTCCGCATCAATTGTTGAGCGGATGGTTATTTTGCGCTGGCAATCCTGCGTTAAGAGTGCTTCGGTAGCATTCTTTAAGAGGTTTACAAATACCTGCGACATCAGCGCACGGTCGGCATAGAGCATCGTATCTTCGGGCTCGATGCTCACTTCAACCTCGATACCCTCGTGCGGTATCAGTGACAGCGACTCTGCCACCAACTCCGAGAGGTAGAATGGTGCTTTCTGCGGCGCAGGGATGCGTGTTACGGCACGGAACGAATCGACAAAGCGGAGCAGACGATCCGAGGTGCTATATATTGTTTCAAGTCCCTGGCGCACCGTTGCGGCATCGTCAGACTGTGCAAGCAGTGTATGGCTGATAGAGGTAACGGGCGCAAGCGAGTTCATAATCTCGTGCGTAAGGATG
>JAZOQR010000033.1:0-5421 GCA_045656185.1 Alistipes sp.
ACACGCTCTTCTAATGCAGATATTCTATCTAATACCTCGGCATCATCGTATTGACAAGAAGAAGTTACAACCAATGAGATTGCAATGAAACAGCAATAAAATATTTTTTTCATAATAGATGTTATTATATAGAGTATACATTATCTACTACAAATTTAGAAAATATTTCCCAAACGAACAACACTCGGCAAAAATAATGCGGATGGGAGTGTGGTGCCCAATTTCTTGTCAGAGTGTTGTGGTAGTGGTATATCACAAAAGAAACCATCCAAGGGATAGTATTAGACATACAGCCCTGGATGGTTTACTTTTAGGGATGTGCCGCTAACGCGACACTATCACAAGAAATTCTTACTCCCACTCAATCGTTGCTGGTGGCTTCGACGAAATATCGTAGACTACGCGGTTTACGCCGCGAACCTTATTTATAATCTCGTTTGATAGGCGAGCGAGGATCTCATATGGGATATGTACCCAGTCGGCGGTCATACCGTCGGTAGACTGTACCGCACGCAATGCTACGCAGCGCTCATAGGTGCGCTCATCGCCCATAACGCCAACGCTCTGTACTGGAAGAAGGATAGCTCCTGCCTGCCAAATCTTATCGTACCAGCCTGTCTCGCGCAAGATGTCGAGGTAGATCTTATCCACATTCTGCAGAATCTCTACCTTCTCGCGAGTGATATCGCCCAAGATACGGATTGCAAGACCTGGACCTGGGAATGGGTGACGGTTGATAAGCTGATCGCTCATACCCATCGAACGGCCTACGCGGCGTACCTCATCCTTGAAGAGTAGGCGCAAAGGCTCTACAACCTTAAGGCCCATCTTCTCTGGAAGACCACCCACATTGTGGTGCGACTTGATAACTACTGCTGTGCCATTAACCTGTGCCGACTCAACAACATCTGGGTAGATAGTACCCTGACCGAGCCACTTCACGCCCTGGAGCTTCTGTGCCTCCTCGTCGAAGACCTCCACGAAGTCACGGCCGATAATCTTACGCTTTGTCTCAGGGTCGGTAACACCTGCAAGGTCGCCAAGGAACTTCTCTGAAGCATCCACGCCCTTAACATTTAGACCCATACCACGGTACGACTCCAATACCTCCTCGAACTCGTTCTTACGCAAGAGACCAGAGTCTACGAAGATGCAGTACAAATTAGCACCGATAGCCTTATGTAGCAACATTGCAGCAACAGATGAGTCAACACCACCAGACAAACCAAGCACAACCTTATCGTCGCCCAACTTCTTCTTAAGCTCCTCAACGGTGCTCTCAACGAAGCTATCTGGTGTCCAGCTGCCCGCACAGCCACAAATGCCCTTAACAAAGTTCTCAATCATCTTGAATCCCTCCTCAGAGTGGTATACCTCTGGGTGGAACTGGATACCCCAAGTCTGCTCGCCGTTGATGCGGTATGCAGCTACAGCAACATCCTCTGTAGAGGCGATGATATCGTAACCCTCAGGGATGGTGGTGATGGTATCGCCGTGCGACATCCACACCTGAGACTCTGCTGATAGACCCTGCATAAGGGCATCCTCAGCCTTTACTACCTGCATACGTGCGCGACCATACTCGCGGCTTGGTGATGCCTCGACCTTGCCACCGAAGAAGTGAGCAAGATACTGTGCACCGTAGCATACTCCCAACAATGGAAGCTTACCCTTTATCGCATCGAGGTTGAAGCGTGGTGCTCCCTCCTCGCGTACCGAGCGTGGTGAGCCTGAGAGGATAACACCTCGAACATCCTCGTCCAACGCTGGCGGATTGTTAAAAGGGTGAATCTCGCAATATACCTGCATCTCGCGGATACGACGCGCGATAAGCTGAGTGTACTGTGAGCCAAAATCAATAATAAGTATCTTCTCCATATATATTCTTAGAAGTGAAAACTGAAAACTGAAAAGTGAAAAGTAGGGTGTGCTAACGCACAGTTTTTATAAATATGCGCCGCAGGCACCTCTCTTTTCACCTTTCACCTTCCACCTTTCAGTTTATATTATTCGCCTCGAGAGTAGTTTGGTGTCTCGCTGGTGATAGTGATATCGTGTGGGTGGTTCTCGGTAACACCGCTCGATGTGATGCGGATGAAACGAGCCTGCTGCAATGTCTCGATATCCTTAGCACCGCAGTAACCCATACCAGCACGAATACCACCTACAAGCTGATATACAGTCTCAGCGAGCTTGCCCTTGAATGGTACGCGACCTACGATACCCTCTGGTACGAGCTTCATGATGTTGCCCTCAGAGCCCTTCTGGAAGTAGCGGTCAGCCGAGCCAGCCTTCATAGCGTCGATAGAGCCCATACCGCGGTATGCCTTGAACTTACGGCCGTTGTAGATGATAGTCTCACCTGGAGACTCCTCAGTACCTGCAAACATTGAACCCACCATTACGCAGTTACCACCTGCAGCCAACGCCTTAACGATATCGCCAGAGTAGCGAAGACCACCGTCTGCAATGATAGGCACACCTGCCTTCTTAGCCTCGGTAGAGGCATCGTAGATAGCAGATAACTGTGGAACACCTACACCTGCGATAATACGTGTAGTACAGATAGAGCCAGGACCGATACCAACCTTGATACCGTCGGCACCATTCTCGATGAGGTATTTTGCAGCCTCTGCAGTCGCGATGTTACCCACTACAACGTCGAGGTTAGGGTATGTAGCCTTAATCTTGCGAAGAAGGTCAACAACGCCCTTAGTATGACCATGTGCTGAGTCCAAAACTACAGCATCTACCTCCTCAGCAACAAGTGCTGCAACGCGATCCATAGCATCTGGTGTGATACCGATACCTGCGGCTACGCGAAGACGGCCCTTAGCATCCTTACATGCCATTGGGTTGTCCTTGAGCTTTGTGATATCGCGGTAGGTGATAAGTCCGATAAGTTTACCGTTGTTATCTACGACTGGAAGTTTCTCAATCTTATTCTCAAGAAGTACCTTTGCTGCGCTCTTAAGGTCGGTTTCGTGTGTGGTAACGATATTCTCCTTTGTCATTACCTCCTCAATCTTACGCTCCATATCGCTCTGGAAGCGGAGGTCACGGTTAGTAACGATACCGATAAGCATACCTTCGTTGTCAACTACAGGAATACCACCAATCTTGTTCTCCTGCATAATCTGGAGAGCATCACCAACGGTGTTATCCTTAAGAATTGTTACAGGATCGTAGATCATACCGCTCTCGGCACGCTTCACACGGCGCACGTGAGCAGCCTGCGCAGCGATAGACATATTCTTGTGCACAACACCAATACCACCCTCACGTGCCAAAGCAATGGCAAGAGTAGCCTCAGTAACTGTGTCCATAGCTGCTGACACAATAGGTATGTTCAAGGTGATATTGCGAGAGAAGCGACCTACTGTCGATACCTCGCGAGGCAAAACCTCAGAATAGGCTGGTACGAGCAACACATCATCGAATGTGAGACCTGTTGGCAGTACCCTTTCATTGATAAAAGACATAGCAATCAGGTTTATTAGTAGCCCTGCTTAGGCATTTTTGTGCTTGGGCAGAGATTCTTGTTTTATGTTGCGCACAAAAATAGAAAAAATTTCTAATTTTTACAAGCCTGATGCTAAAATATTACATATTTTCGTAGAACAATTCTACCATTTTGGCGTGATGCCTATGAATATTTCAAAATTAATACCCGGCATTGGGCGCGAAAGCACTGAGAGATACTCCTCATCGAAGAGGTTGTTGACAGCGCCCTTGAGTGATAGGTCTGCCCACTTTAGCGACACGGTGCGCTCAAGCGATATGTTGCTCATAAAGTATGTTGGAAGCTTGCCCGTGAGTGTTAGGTCGTTCGAACTCATAGTAAAACGCTCGGAGTAGTAGCACCACTTATAGAGGAAACTCCAGCTGTGCCACGATATGCGTCCAGTGATGGTTGAGGAGTACTCTGGAACGTATGGGAGTTGTTTACCTACGGATCTATCTGCAGGTGTTCGTGGCTCTCCCTCGTTGATAGATGGAGTCCACGAGAAGGTAGTGTTGATACCCATTGTCACCTCTTTCCCCAGAGCCATATTTAGGTCGCCCTTAAGCTCTACACCGTAGGCGTGCACATCTTTGATATTTTCGGGCGAGAAGAATCCCTTAGGTGTTGGTAACCAGATAATCCAATCCTTGATAAAGGACTCGAACCATGTTGCCGAGCCACTCAACGAATATACGCCCTGCTTGCCTATAGCAAAGGATACTCCGCTATCGTAGGTCCAGCCGCTCTCACTTCGTAGATTGGGGTTACCGCCAGGTAGAAAATAGAGGTCGTTAAGCGTAGGAAAGCGGTAGTTGCGCGAGATAGAGGCTTTAGCAATAACATTGCCCCTCTTCGAGAGTACGCCATCAACGAAAAGTGCTGGAATAATGGGTGTCCACTCCGTGCCATACATATCCTCGCGAAGGACTATCGAAGCGCCAAACCTATCTGTTGGTCGCCACTTTGCCGATACTGAGCCAGTGAGCTCTGGGCGAGCTTTGATATAGCCTACGATGCCCTTTTGACCGTCTTGAAGAACGATGTTTTTATCGCGGCTCTCCACAAAGTGCTGATGCAGGGCAATATTCGCTGTAAACAGCCATTTTTCACCTATGTAGTACTCGCCATCTACCTGCCCGTATATGGTGTTTATGCGGCTACGCGAGCGTGTCATATGTGCCATTACGCCATTACCCAAATCGCGCTTATAGTCATATGCAAGCCATGTATATAGATAAACTGCATTTGCTTTAAGTTTCCAGCTATTGCGCAGATGTTCCCACGAGAGAACACCACGAAAAGTCTCTTCACGCTGACGATTTTCGAAATCCGTGTCATCGCCATAATCGACCGTAAGCATAGCAAGCTCTCGATTAGAGTTGATATACCATGCGTTGAGCCCGATACAATCGCCCTTTCCTGTGTTGTAGTACACTTCCTGCAAAATATGCAAATCCTTGAAAGCGCCACTTTTGTTGCGCTCTATCGGATAATATTGGTCGATGATATTCATATCTTCGTCGTAAACATTTATCTTCTTATCGCGATTGCGGTACTCGTAGTCGTTGGGCGAAGAAGAAAAGACCGCTCGTGTAGATACTTGCCAATGGTTGTCGCCATAGGTAAGTCGCAAAAATTCATCGAAAGTGCTGAACGACCCTACTCCTTGTATATATTGCAACCCCAACCCTTCGTTTTGCGCCGGCTTGGTAGATAACTTAACTGCACCTCCAAGTCCACCACCAACCTCATTGACCGAAGATGTGCCATGCAACAAAGATGCATCGTCGATGAAATATGAAGGTATCATCGAAAAGTCGGTCATGCCCAACATAGGATTGTTTATCTTCATACCATTCCAAGTAACCTGCGTGTGCGATGCCGATGTGCCACGAAATGAGACAGTAGAGAGCGTG
>JAZOQR010000034.1:0-7231 GCA_045656185.1 Alistipes sp.
GAGCTTTGGATTGGGTTTGTAAGGGCGCACAACCTACAGATACTTGTCGAGCAATTCTCTCGTACAAGGGTGTAATGTATATGAAGCACCTTATGGGTGGCGTTGCTAAGGGCGCATTCACTGAGGCTGAGGCTGAGGCTCGCTTCAACAAGTGGGTAGGCGACAAGCAGGCTAAGATCGACGCTAAGTCTAACAAGCTTGCTGCTGACGCTAACTCTGCAAAGAAGGCACAGCTCGCTGCTGAGACTAAGGTTAAGGAGGAGCGCGCTGCAGCTATCGCTGAGAAGAAGGCACAGGCTGCTGCTGAGGCCGCTGCTGCTGCAGCTGAGGAGGCTACAGAGGAGGCTGCTGCTGAGGAGACTGCTGAGGCTTAATCCTTTTCGGTGCTATGATTGCCGTGGGACGCATAGGCCGACTCTTCGGTACTGAGGGTGGAGTGATGATTACACTCTACACAAACTTCCCTGACAATCTTCAACCAACGGAACCGCTGTTTGTCATTATCGACAAACTCGCGGTTCCTATTTTTTATTCATCATTCGAGCGTCGCGGACAGGCTGGTGCTGTGGTACACTTCGATGATATTGATACGGAGCGTCGTGCCGAGGAGTTCCTTGTGGGTCGCGAGCTATTTATCGAGGAGATTGGTAACGACGAGGATGACGAGTTCTATATGGAGGATTTGATTGGCTTTGCCGCAATGGTAGGCAAGCGTCGTGGTGAGATTACCGATTACTACGATAGCGAGGCAAACCCTCTCTTCGAGATTACCCTCGATGGCAAAAATCATCTAATACCTACACAGGAGGAGTTTATCGCGAACATCGACTTCGATAAGCGCAAAATTAAGTTCGTACTACCTGACGGACTCCTTGAGTTGTAAGCATTTACAACCCACCTTTTCAAGAGTATCTGCAAATTGGAAATTGTATAACAAGAGAGGTCTTTTAGATGCCTTACCTGTTAAACGATTTCTTTTTTTATTCCCAAATTTGCACATTCCCATTAAATTACATACATTTGCTGAATAATATATAAATATATGAGCGAGGTAATTACAAACTACACACGAGAGGATATATACAATCAGGAGAAGATTGAGGAGTTGATGGTGCACTACCGTGAAATTCTACGCCTTCTTGGCGAGGATCCAGAGCGCGAAGGTCTTATCAAGACTCCAGAGCGCGTAGCAAAGGCGATGTCATTTATCACCAAGGGCTACGCACAGGACCCTATCGCCATTCTACGCTCTGCAATGTTCAAGGAGGAGTATCAGCAGATGGTACTTGTGAAGGATATCGAACTCTTCTCCGTATGTGAGCACCATATGCTTCCATTTATCGGCAAGGCACACGTTGCATACATTCCTAACGGACACATCACTGGTCTTTCGAAGATTGCTCGTGTTGTAGAGTGTTTCGCCCGCAGACTTCAGGTGCAGGAGCGTCTAACCGTACAGATTAGAGATAGCATCCAGCAGGCACTAAACCCACTGGGTGTGGCTGTTGTTATTGAGGCAAGCCATACATGTATGCAGATGCGTGGTGTGGAGAAGCAACGCTCTATCACAACCACATCTGCGTTCACAGGCGTATTCCTATCTGATCCTCGCACCCGCGATGAGTTCATGCAGCTCATTAGATAGTTGCTGTAAATCGTTTATTATATGCGTGTTGTAGTAGGTCTCTCAGGTGGCGTAGACTCTTCGGTAGCAGCGTACTTGCTTAAGGAGCAAGGTCACGAGGTTATCGGACTCTTTATGCGCAATTGGCACGACACAACAGGCACTCTGGAGGGCGACTGTCCCTGGTACGACGACCAAGTATTTGCCGAACTTGTAGCCAAGCGTCTTGATATAGAGTTTCACTATGTAGACCTCTCGGAGGAGTACCGCAAGCGCGTCGTAGAGTATATGTTTGCTGAGTACGAGGCTGGACGCACACCCAACCCCGATGTGCTTTGCAACCGCGAAATAAAGTTCGATGTATTCCTTAAGGAGGCTCTAAAACTTGGTGCTGAGCGAGTAGCTACGGGACACTATTGCAGACGAGGAGAATATATTGATAACGAAGGTCATACACATTATCAGCTTCTTGCAGGTAGCGATCCTAATAAGGATCAAAGTTACTTCCTATGTCAGCTCACACAAGAGCAATTATCCTATGCTATGTTCCCTATTGGCGACCTGCTAAAACCAGAGGTGCGTCGCATTGCCGAGGAGCAGAAACTTGCTACCGCAAAGCGCAAAGATTCACAAGGTATATGCTTCGTTGGCAAGGTGGACTTACCTATATTTCTCCAGCAAAAACTTAAAACTAAAGAGGGTAATATCCACGAGATACTACCCCACTCACCACGATTTATTCGCAACTGCGAAAACAATGATTACAAAGCACTTGCAGAGCCATATCGTCTAACCGTACGTGATGGCAAGAAGATTGGTACGCACCAAGGTGCACACTTCTACACAATTGGTCAGCGCAAGGGCTTAGGCATAGGCGGACGCAAAGAGTCGTTGTTTGTTATCGGCACAGATGTAGCCGAGAATGTGATCTATGTTGGTGAGGGCGACAACCACCCAGGCCTCTATCGCAAGGCATTGCGTATAGCTCATAACGAGGCACACTGGATTGACCCCATCGACAAGATGAAGATTGGTGAGCGTCGCAGATATGATGTTCGCATACGCTATCGTCAACCTCTTCAAAAGGCTGAGCTTATAATGGATGAAGATGCTCTATATATCCTCTTCGACGAGCCACAACGAGGTATTACTGCAGGTCAGTTTGCAGCGTGGTATATGAATGACATTGTTGTAGGTAGCGGAGTTATCAAATAGCATCACGCTACCCCATATCTACACTATTTAACACCACCATCCCCCATATTTTAGGGAGTCGAGCGACTTAATTTCCCCAAATTAAGTGATTGCCCACCTTTCTGGATAGAAGTATCTTTGCACCATAGAAATTAGTAAACTAAAACAACTATGGGTGCAGTACGAAGATATACTTTATTTATAATATCACTATTAATATCTATACCGCTATTTGCCACTGAGCCACCATCATTGATAATGATTAGCGGTGTCGTACAAGATAGCGATGGAGATGCTCTACCATACGCTACTATATATATCGAGAACACAACCTACGGAACCATTGCCGACAGCGAGGGACGCTACTCATTATACACACCAGAGGGCAATATTAGGCTCACAGCCCAGATGATGGGATATACCGAGAAGAGTATCGACGTTGCACTACACACCAATAAAAATGTAGATTTTCAACTTTCAGAGACATCAACTGAGATTGATGCTGTTGTTGTATCAGCATCGGGTGTAGGAGGCATCCGACGCTCGGCATTTAACGCAGTTGCTGTCGACACAAAACCGTTAAAGAATACCACTAAGAATCTTGCCGACGCATTGGCAAACGCTCCTGGACTAAAGCTTCGCGAATCGGGAGGCGTAGGCTCTGATATGTCGCTGATGATAGATGGTTTTGCTGGCAAGCACGTAAAAATATTCATCGATGGTGTTCCTCAGGAGGGTGTAGGCAACGCCTTTTCGCTCAATAATATACCCGCCGGATATGCTGATCGCATCGAGGTATATCGAGGTGTCGTTCCAGTAGGCTTTGGAGCAGATGCTTTGGGTGGTGTTATCAATATCGTAACAAAAAAAACACGTCGTAAATGGTGGGCAGATGCATCCTACTCTTTTGGCTCGTTCTCCACACACCGCACGTCAATAAATGCTGGAGAGAGATTAAAAAATGGTTTTACATGGGAGGTGTACGCATTTCAGAATTACTCGCGCAACAACTACAAAGTAGATGTACCTATTGAGGATTTTGAAACAGGTCGCATAGATCGTTCAAAACTTCAACAAGTGGAGCGTTTCCACGACACATATCACAATGAGAGCCTTGTTGCTAAGGTCGGTGTAGTAAAAAAGGAGTGGGCAGACCGATTGATGTTCACACTCAACTACTCACAATTCTACAAGGAGATACAGACTGGCGTTCGTCAGGAGATTGTCTATGGCGATAAGATTCGTCGTGGTCACTCGGTGATGCCCTCTATGGAGTATCTTAAGCGTGATTTAGGCATTGAGGGATTAGACCTCACCCTTACAGCCAACTACAATCACAACATCACATACAATATCGACACCGCACAATACAAATATAATTGGTTGGGTGAGACTAAGCGTCTAAATTCTCCAGGAGAGCAATCGTACCAGCACACTCGCTCGACAAACCATAATTGGAGTACAACATCCACGCTCAACTACGCGATTAGTGATGCACACACTATCACAATAAACAACGTGTTAACACATTTTCGTCGTTCTAACACCTCTCTGCTTGCAAAGGAGGCTGCAAACGATAATATCGACAAACAGACAACCAAAAATATCACCGGTCTGCAATATCGTCTCGCACCTACTGAGCGTTGGAACGCCTCTCTATTTGCCAAATACTACATCTTAAATGTGAATGGTCCAATTGCCACTGACAGCAATATGACCGAGTATGTTGCTACCTCACGCAGCGAGGATGCCATAGGATATGGTGCAGCAGGCACATACCTAATCACACCGAAATTACAAACCAAACTATCATTCGAAAGAGCCTATCGTCTTCCTACTATTGAGGAGATGTTTGGCGACGAAGATCTTGAAATGGGTGATATTGGCATACGCCCAGAGAGTAGTGACAACCTCAACCTAAGTCTTAGCTACACCGACTCCTACGGCACAAATGGCGAACACAGCATCTACCTTGAGGGTAGTTATGTGTGGCGTAATACAAACGATTACATTCAGCGCAACATTGTAGACCTCAGCGGTGGCAAGGCGGCAGCAAGTTACATAAACTATGGCAGAGTAAGCACCTTAGGAGTAAGTGCGTCGGCTCGATATAGTTACTCTGGTATAGTATCTGTAGGTGGTAACTTCACCTATATGGATGTGCGCGACAATATGCCTACAGCAATAGGCTCGTCGATGCCTAATCTGGGTTATGGTGATCGTATGCCAAACATTCCATACCTATTTGCAGACACCTTTCTAACCCTATCGTGGAACGACTGCATAGCAAAAGGTAATACCCTATCGCTAACATACGACAACCAATATACACACCACTTCTACTATTACTCGTCACGCATAGGCTCTAACAAGAACGACTATATGGTGCCCAACCAATTTGAGCACAACATATCGCTAAGCTACACTCTTAAAGGTGGCAAATACAACATCTCAGCCGAGTGTCGTAACTTAACAAACGAGCGACTCTACGACAACTTTAGCCTTCAGAAGGCGGGCAGAGCCTTTTATGCAAAACTTCGCATAACATTTGGAAGCAGATAGATTTGAATTAATAATATAACAAATAATAGTATGAAAAATCGAATTTTAACCAAACTCGCAGTAACGACATTTTCAATCTTCTCACTCATAGCAATAGCAGCTTGCGAGAGCCACACACACAATCCTAATAATGGATTACAGGACAATGACTCGGAGCGTCCTTATGTTCTTGCCACACAAGGCACATTTACAGGTTCAACGACCAACGCCTTGGTTACAGCCTCAGACCTTAATAGTGGCGTAGTTAGCATGACCAACGGTTTGGTAAATGACGGAGCAACATACTGGGTATTTTGGGGAGATAAATATCTATACGGTCTTACATATAATCAGGGCAATGCTGGTACTACACGCTCGTATGTAATGAATAGCGACTACTCTCTCTCGGCACGCCCTGCAGAGTATGCCGTGCGCAGATTTACCACTTACGGCATCTATGACAAATATATCATGACCTTTTCCACAGGTGACGGTCCTGCGGAGTGGGCTGACGACAAGGGGTATCTACCAAAGTCTATCCTCATATCGTATCTCGATGTTGAGGCCGAGACCTACACCACAAACGACACCCTTGAGGAGCAGTATCTATCCGAGAACTTCCTCGGCAATGGCGAGTTTGTGACCTTGGCTGGTATCGAAGAGGCTGATGGCAAAATATTTTCTGCTGCCGTTCCTATGGGACTAAGCCAATATGGTGTCAACACCGAAGGTGGCAAATGGGTAAAGTCGGGCAATGAGGATTTAGTTAAGAAAGAGGCTGGCGGCTCAGGCTCTGGAGCATATAAGGAGGGTGAGTTGCAGTGGACGCAATACCCAGATGAGTGCTGGGTAGCGATATTCGATGACCACACCCTATCCTCAAAGCGTCTTATTCGTACCGACAAGATTAGCTACGCTTGTGGTCGCAACAAATCACAATACTATCAAATGATTTGGAAGGATGAGAGCGGCGACATCTACGTATTCTCGCCATCGTATGCAAAGAGTATGGCTGATGTACGTCAGCAGACAACCCTACCAGCAGGTGTTGTGCGCATCAAGGCTGGAACAGAGGAGTTCGATCCCGACTACTATGTAAACATTGAGGCTTTGGCAAATGGTCACTCATTCCTACGCACTTGGTATATTGGTGGCAATAAGTTCTTGATGCTTATGTATGATATGCCTCTTGCACCATCAACAACAATGACAGCATCACATCTCGCAATCTTTGACACCGAGAGCGCAACTCTCACACCTGTAACAGGACTACCATCTGCTGATACTATATCTGGCTTTGGCAATGATCCATACTCCGAGAATGGCAAGTGCTACATAGCAGTAACCCTTACAAATGACTACCCTGCCATCTACGCTATCGACACCAATACGGCAGTGGCAACCAAGGGCTTAACCGTGGAGGCAACACAAATTAAGGGCATTGGTCGCCTTAACCCTATAAACTAACACAAGCCCTATGCGCAAACTATTCAAAAAGGCACATCTATGGTTTTCGCTACCTTTAGGTATCGTCATCACCATCACCTGCTTTTCAGGTGCAATGCTCATCTTCGAGAAGGAGATAACACAGGTTGTGCAACGCGACTACTACTATACACATAGTGTCGCATCTGAGCCTCTGCCAATTGCTGATATTTTGGCAAAGGTCGAGCCAATGCTTGATGAGGGACGACGCATTACGGGTGTCACCATTAGCGATGACCCTGAGCGCACATATAAGATAAACATCAACACTCCGAAACACTCGGCAATCTTTGTTGACCAATATAGTGGAGAGGTGCTTGGTGAGCCGGGTCGCTTAGGTTTTTTCAAGACCATGTTTCGCCTGCATCGCTGGCTTATGGACTCCAA
>JAZOQR010000035.1:0-25356 GCA_045656185.1 Alistipes sp.
ACTCTCTCTTTCGGCGCTGCTTTCGCACAGGATGCTAACGAGGCTCCAGCACAGGATGTCGCAGTAGAGCAGGTTGTAGAGGCTGAGGCTGCTGAGGTAGCAGAGGTTGAGGAGCTTGCAGGTGAGCCTATGCACTTCGCACTTATGAAGAAGTTCTTGGAAGGTGGTTGGGAGTGGATGCTTCCAGTACTTGTATGTTTGGTACTTGGTTTGGCTATCGCTATCGAGCGTATCCTTTACTTGACATTCGCTCAGATCAATACTAAGAAGTTCATCGCTCGCGTTGAGGAGTTGCTTAATACTGAGGGTATTGACGCTGCTAAGGAGTACTGCCGTAACACTCGTGGTCCTATCGCATCTATCTACTACCAGGGTCTTATGCGTTACGATCAGGGTTTGGAGGCTGTTGAGAAGGCTGTTGTATCATACGGTTCAGTTCAGCAGGGTCACCTTGAGTCAGGTCTCTCTTGGATCTCTTTGTTCATCGCTTTGTCTCCATCACTCGGTTTCATGGGTACCGTTGTTGGTATGATCCAGGCGTTCGATGATATCCAGGCTCAGGCAACTATCTCTCCAGCCGTTGTAGCAGGTGGTATCAAGGTTGCGCTTTTGACTACTATGTTGGGTCTTATCTCTGCAGTTATTCTTCAGATCTTCTTCAACTATATCCTTTCTAAGATTGAGGGTGAGGTTGTAAAGATGGAGGATACTTCTATTACTTTGGTTGATATGCTTACTGCATATAACAAGCGATAAATTAGACCAATTATTCAATAAGTAAATCAACTATGAGAAATTTACATAGATACGTATTTTTGGCATTTGCTGCAGTATCTGTTGTAATGGTAGCGTGGGCAATTGTTGTAGGTTCTGCTGCGCCAGAGTCTTCAAAGATTGCAAATACTACGCCACTTGTACAGCAGTTTGATGCTGATGGCAATGCTATGAATACAGAGGATGACCAGCCTGTTCCAGTATCAACAACAGGTGAGGGTATTAGAGCGTTGGGTATTCTCTTTACTAACCAGCTAGGTGAGGGTGCTCTTACCTTGAATGGTATCGAGGAGGAGAAGGCTAAACTTGCTCAGACTATCGATGTTACTATCCCTGAGTACGAGCAGAAGGTAGAGGCTGGCCGCGAGGCTGCGTTGGCCGCACAGGCTACTATCGCTGAACTTAAGGAGGTTAAGCGTCTTAATAGCCGTCAGAAGAAGCAGCTTGCTGAGGCTGAGGGTGTTGAGGCTAACTTTAAGGCTTTGAACGACACTCTTGCACAGCACCGCGAGAATGTAGTAATTATGCAGGAGAACATCGATGCTTCAATCAAGGCTAACGATCAGGCTAAGGCTGATGGTGAGAATATGGTTGCTTTGGCTAATGCTATCCACTGGAATCTCGTTTGGTTCTATTTTATGATGGTATTTGCTATCTGCTTTATCATCTTCGCTGCTGTATCTGATATGATGCTTAATGCAGGTGGTTTGAAGAAGACATTGGTTGCAGTTGTTATTGTTGCAGTTGTAGTTGGTGTTTCTTACGTTCTTGCATCAGGTCACGGTTGGGCTGAGGGTCACACTCTTAAGGATGCTGCAGGTTACGACCTCGGTATCGGTACTGATATGGCTACTCGTACCGTATTCGGTCCATTCGAGTATATGATGGCTGATACAAGTATTTTGGTAACTTATATTACTTTTGCTGGTGCGGCTCTTGCAGCTGTATTCTCTGCAATTCGTGGTATTTTTAAATCGTAGTTTATGGCTAAAACTAAGAAAAAGGCTGGAGAGATCAACTCCAGTTCAATGGCGGATATCGCTTTCTTGCTGTTGATATTCTTCTTGGTGACAACTACGATGGATGTCGACACAGGTATGAAGCGTACGCTTCCACCTTGGATCGACCCTACAGAGCAACAGAACGACGTTGATGTAAACGAGCGTAACGTTCTTAAGGTAAACGTTTCGCGTAGCGGTGCCATCATGGTTGGCACTGAGGAGTATCGCTCAAACGACCTCCGTCGTAGCGGCGAGCACTCTCGTCTATCTCGCGAGGTGTATTTCTTCCTTGTTGATCCAGATCGTTCAAACAAGAAGGATACCGAGATTGACGGTGCTAATTACAAAGTCAGCGAAGGTCTTGTATCTTTGAAGGCCGATGACGAAACAGAGTATAAAATATATCTAAAGGTGCAGGATGAGCTCACTCATGCCTTCAACCTATATCGTGACGATATCGCTCGTCAGGTGTATGGCAAGAAGTATGATGAGTTGGACGATCTTGAGGCCCAGCACGTACGCAAGGCTGTACCTATGAAGATATCTGAGGCAGAACCTAACGATCAAACAAAGAAGTAGTTATGGCAGTAATGGCAAAAAAGGGCAAGCGTGAAGTGCCCGCAATGTCGACCTCGTCACTTCCTGACATCGTATTCATGCTTCTATTCTTCTTTATGGCGGCAACAACGATGCGTGAGGTAGATCCATTGGTATCTGTGCAGATGCCTGAGGCTAATGAGATCACTGAGCTCGACAAGAAAAATCTTGTAAACATTTGGATGGGTAAACCTCTTGGCGCTGCCAAGGGCGAGGATGCGTTGAAAATTCAGCTCAACGACCAGACTCGCGAGGTTGAGGATATTCGTGACTTTATCTCAGCGACAACAGTAACTAAGGGTGTTGGCCCTAACGAGATTGTTGTTAACCTTCGCGTCGACGAGGGTGCTACAGTAGGTAAGCTTACCGCTGTAAAGCAGGAGTTGCGTAAGGCTGAGGCATTGAACATCTCTTACGCTGCACGCGCAGTTGAGAAGTAGAAGAAGTCCTACTCTTGATAATTTGGTGGCTATCTCTATTGGGGTAGCCACTATTTTTTGTAGAAACTGTCTAACAAGGCCCTTTTGGCATCTGCCTTGTTTGTCAAATGCTCATTTACGTAGAGTAAACTCCGCTTCGCCAAACTGCGAGCAGCTTCAAAATAGCTCTTGTTATACAGTTTCTGCATCTTAGTGGTTGTCTAACAACTCTCTTTTGGCATCTGCCTTGTTTGTCAAATGCTCATTTACGCCGAGTAAACTCCGCTTTGTCAAACTGCGAGCAGCTTCAAAATAGCTCTTGTCATGCAAATTCTATCAATTCGTGGCTACCAAATAATCTTGTCAGACAGTCACATATCTAAAAAATAGTTCTATAAATGTGGATTAACTCCCAAAAGTTTGCTAACTTTGTAACGACTGTGTGCAGTTGTTTGCCATAGTTAGATGTAAATATTAACGATTATGAAGAGATTTAGTACGTTTATCTATATTGCGTTTTATGCCGTTGCTGTAGTGCTATTTGCGGGTTGTGTTGATGGAGAACTTTCTGGATTGGGAGATGATGGTGCAGGTAGCAATGGTAGCTGGACAGAGGAGACTATTGGAGGTGAGATGCCTGGTGGCGGAGAAGAGCCGGGAGATAATCCAGGAGGTGAGTCTGGCTATCAATGGGTATCAGAAGAGTTAGGAAGGGTGTTTGATATGAATGTATTGCCAGAGATTCATATCAGTGTAACTGAGAGTCAGTGGAACGAGCTCCTAAGTGCCTACGATGCAAATAGCCGTACAACGCATTATATTCACTGCGATGCTGAGTTTGAGTCTAAGGGCGAGAAGTATGCTTTCGATGATGCTGGTTTGCGCCTACGCGGTAATACTTCGCGTCGTCGTCCAGAGGGTAATGGTGGTGAGATGCATAAGCGTAATAATGCAGACTGGCACCATTGTCACTTTACACTAAACTTGCGCAAGTTCCAGAAGGATGACGCTCACGAGTTGCATAACGTGCGTAAAATCTACCTCAAGTGGCATAAGGACGACAGAGCCTACTGTCGCGAGTTGTATTGCTACGATCTCTTCCGCCGTTTTGGTGTTTGGACAGCGCCATATAGCTCATATTGTCGTTTGTGGATACATGTTGAGGGCGACTCTAAGCCAGCATACTATGGCGTCTACGAGATGATTGAGGCTATTGATGATAAGTTCATCAAGCGACGTAAGGATATGTTTGGCGACCATAAGCATAACCTCTGGAAGTGTAGCCATGTGTATGAGCCTGCAGATCTAAACTATAGCAATATCCGCAACTCTTCGATATATTACGACGACGATTCAGGCAATGTATATACCTATGAGCTAAAGTCGAATGTCGAGAACTTCGACGTTGCAAAGGAGCAGCTTATAGAGTTCTCGCGTAAACTCACGATGTTAGAGGGTATGGAATTCCGTAATTGGATATCTTCTGTGTGCGATGTTGAATTGTTGCTACGCACCTATGCGGTAAATGTCATTGTAGGTATGTGGGACGACTATTGGAACAATTCAAATAACTACTATATCTACTTTAACTCGTCGGATAAGAATAACTATAAATTCTTCTTCATACCTTTCGACTACGATAATACGCTTGGTACATCGTCAAATTGTGGCGTGCAGAACGACTCTGGTCGCCAGGATCCACTAAATTGGGGTGATACAGATAAAAATCCTCTTATCGGTAAGTTGTTGCAGTTCGACGATTACCGTAAGATATATGTAGATGCTTTGAATGAGCTATGCGATCCTGCGAACAACCTATTCTACTATGCGCACTCTATCGCACGTATCAATGGCTGGCACGATATGATTCGCCCTTATGTCAATAATGATACAGAGGAGGATTGCGAGATTAAGGATCGCCCTGCAGGTTGGGGTAATATCTACGATTATCGTATCTTGGATGCTAACTCGTCAATGAACTTCTTTAAGGTAAAGGCCGCGTCTATACCGTCAAAATAGGATCTATACATCATAAATTAGAGGCGTGCTCACTATGTTTGGGCACGCCTATTTTTTGTATTGTTTGGCAAAATTACGCATATAAGCTGACTTGCACCAAATAATTACGATAAAAAGCTATTTTTGTAATTCGCTGATGGATAGGTTGTTATAAAAAGGTTGCAAAATTTTTGAAAAATTTTTACAAAAATATTTGGTAGTTACAAAAATAAGCTATACTTTTGTCCTTTGGAGAGGTGGCAGAGTGGTCGATTGCGGCGGTCTTGAAAACCGTTGAGCTGCGAGGCTCCGGGGGTTCGAATCCCTCCCTCTCCGCTAGACCACAAAGCAAAAAGGTATCGAGAAATCGATACCTTTTGTTTTTATACCTTTTGCGCAAGTTCACTTGCAGACGAAGGTGTGAAAACAAAAGATGGCGGCGTGCCGCTTTTTGCGCAGTGGGCTTGCAAGGGCCCCTGCGGCAAGCAGAAGGGAAAGGCGTTAAGCGGAGCGACCATCGGGAGCGTAGTAGCCAATTCTCCCTCTCCGCTCTGAATAGTCTACAAGGAGTTGATTTTCAACCTTGTAGACTTTTTTTGTGCCCAAAAAGTTGCACCAAAAATGCACCGACCCCGTTTCTACGCACTTCTACGGGCGTTTTTTCTCCCTATCCGCTAGACCACATTGTTCTTTATCTCTTGCTCAAAGGTGCTTGTAGACGATAGCACGAAATGTAATAGCCAATTTTATTTGCAAAATTGGAAATTTTTGTTTACTTTTGTGTTAGTTGAGCTTACGAGAGACAGCAGATAGACTTCTAATTACTATTGGATAAGACTACACTCACATTAATAAACTTTTTACTAACTTAAAACCATATTTTTTATGAAGTACTGGTGGAATTGTTTAACAAAGAACTTTGCTAATTTTGATGGTCGTGCACGTCGTCAGGAGGTATGGATGTTCTGGCTCTTCAACTTAATTGTGAGCTTCATCCCATTTGTTAGTTTCGTCTTCGCTTTGTGGGCTATTATCCCAGGTATTGCTTTAACAGTACGTCGTCTTCACGATACTGATAGAAGCGGTTGGTGGTATTTTATGTACTTGTTGCCAGTGATCGGTTGGATTTGGATGTTTATCCTTGTTTACTGCATTGACTCTAAGCCAGGTGCAAATCAGTATGGCGTAAACCCAAAGGGTCTATAGTCTAATACTATAATTTAGTCGAACCTGTCCAATGTAATGTTGGACAGGTTTTTTGTTTCTTCACGGTTTTTCAGCATACTATACTCCATGCAAAACAAAAGGACCGCCCAACGGGGCAGTCCTGAAATCTCCTTAGGCGATTGAGGTGTTTATAGTTTAGGGTGTCGCTCGAAGATAAATGCAAAGATGCTCTTTGAAAGCTCAACAAGCAGGCTCTTTTGGTAGATCTTGTGATACTTCCACGCGAATGATAGCCTATTGCGAATCTGCATAAAGCGGCTTTTCCAAGCGGAATACCCCTTGTTATGAATGCTCTCGTTATTGTCGATAGTGTCGCGAAGAATACGCTCAGCATATGGCGATGAGGTGCGGATAGCATCGTTTGTAATCTCTAACCCCAAATGCTCCACAGAGATGGCTGTCATTGCATCAGCAAACCTTGTAAGATGCATCCTGTCAGCCCACTGATAGAACTCCTTCCAATTGATATTATGCTGCTCAGCCTTCAGCAACAACGCCCAGTCGATGATGTGACGTAGCTTGATACCCTCAACAAGGAAGTGCGTCATTGCATGCGTGGTGATAAAGAGCGCATTGAAATCGGCAGAGGGCTTAATAAGGTGGCTGTCATCTATCTTTGTTGCTCCTTTGGATATCGTGCTTTCAAGATGTCGCTCGAACTCTTTGAGGTCTCTACTACCGCGAATGGCGATGCAGAATTGATGGTTTTCGACCATTAATTTGCGGTATGTAATATGCGAATGTTTATAGTAGTCGCGCGTAACCTTAGCACCGATAGCCTCGGCTACACAATTGCCTCGTTCATAGTCTGCACCAAGAAAGCAGTCAAGGTCTCCACACTCTCTGTACTCAGGCTTTGGATAGTAGCCAGAAATAGCAAAACCCTTTAGTACATAGGTTATTATGCCCTTTTGATAGAACTGCTCAGCTAACTCCATCGCAGTTTTCTTCTGGTAGTTGTATCTGCCTTCGATGTTTGCTATCGATGCGATCCATTGCATCTTCAATGATCTTGGTGGCTGTTGCTCTGTAGGCAATGTAGACACTGCATCAAACACCAACGCCAACACGCCCTGCTGGGCTGCCATAGTGTATATCTTGTCCCATTCAGGCACACTGTTAAGTGTAGCCGCCTGACCAGTTATTGCAGTCTTTACGAGTGAAAGAAACACATTCTTCATCTATATTCTGAGCCTTAATGCTATGCTTTGTTATGAGTTAATAGTATTGTAAATATCGAGATAGCCATCAACCATTCGCTCAATGGTAAGTTCTTTGTTGAATATATTCAAAGAGTTTTGTGACATCTGTGCGTAGAGGTTGCTATCTGTAAGTATCCTATCTATCTTTTGTGCAAATAGCTCTGGCTGGTTTGGTAGGGTGTAGCCATTTATATCATTGCGCACAATCTCGCTTATGCCACCTACATCTGATGCTACAATAGGTCTTCCAAAGCTCATGGCCTCGATAATCACCATAGGTAGTCCCTCGTAGTTAGATGGGAGCATAAGAAGGTCTGCCTGTGCGCAATATGCTCCAGCATTAACCATATTCCCCAAGAAGTGACAGTTGGCTGGTATATCTCCCAGATGCTCTACCGACTCCTGATTGCCTATCCATATAAAGTCGTATTGAGGCAACAGACGTGCAGTCTCGATAAAGAGATGTGGATCTTTGGGCGCCTGTAACCTTGCAATACAAAGAATAACCTTTGCATATCGCTCAAATATCTCTAACTTGTCAACGCCGTTACTATCGGGTTGTTGTATGCCGTTGTGAATAGTTGCTACGTTGCGCGTTATCTTCTCAGAGCGCATATTTTGTTCATCGTAGTTGCTAACGCCAACAATAGCGCTGCATCTTCGTTGTAGTAGACGCTCGATAGGTAAAAATTTCCTAAAAGCGAGTCGTATAGAGTCGAAGCCATGAACAGTGTAAACAACCTTCTTTGCTGGGAAGACTAACCTGCCGAGCGTACCTGCTTTAGATGAGTGAAGGTGGATAACATCTGGCTTATACTTCTTATAAAGTCTGCGTAGTTCTATTGCGGCCAGTAAATCACCTTTTAGCGATATGGAACGTTGTAGATGATGGCATCTCTCCTTGATAACATTTTCGTTTACCAACTCCCACATCTTACCATCACCCTGTCCTGCAACCAATATAACATCGTGAGATTCAGATAATTTATTGGCTAACTGGACAACAACGGTCTGTGCACCACCTAACTCAGATTGGGTAATAACTTGAAGAATCTTCATTGTGATTTATTGCAGTAATTCTCTATAGACGTCCAAATATGATTGTACCATATTGTTTATATCATATTTAGATGCGCGCATATAACACTGTTCGGATATGATGTTGTAGGATGTGCTATTTTGCATTAAATCATAAATCTCCATAGCGAGCATTTGTGCATTGTCTTTTTCGTACAGAAGGCCAGCGCCTAATACTACCTCTCGTAGACCATTAACATCTGTAGCAATAAACGGCTTGCCAATAGCCATACCCTCAATAGATGAGAGAGAAAGACCTTCATAATCTGATGCCAGAACAATTATATCTGATGTTTTCAAAATATTGGGAATATCATTTCGTACCCCTAATAAGCGAACTCGATCACTCAAATTTAAGGACGCGATCAAATTTGTAATGTCTTGCATATTCGGATCATTAGACTTATTTCCAACAAGCACGGCACAAAAATTTTCGGGAAGATATTTTAATGCTGTTATAATCGTATCTTGTCGTTTTGGTGGATGGAATCTCGCTACCATTGTAATTACACAAGACGTATTTGGTAAATTAAATATGTCTTGTTTATTTAGCGCAGTTGCATTTTTAAATCGCTCTAAATTAATACCGTTAGGTATAGAAACGACGTTTACGATTGACGGAAAATGAATATGAAATGTGTCATATGCTTTATCGGAGCAGCATATGATTTTGTTGTATGTACGATAAACTAAAGTGTCAATCCATTTGAAAATTCTATGTTCCCTTCTTCGATTGCTTGTAGAGTGTTCTGTGGTTATTATAGGCGTTTTGGCACCAGAAATCAATTTTGCAAATGCAACCCAGTATTGAGCCGGAAATAGATGGACGTGAACTAAATCGTACTTTTTTATTATTTTAACTATCTTAAATATGAATATAGGATTATAGATACTTCTATTTTTGGATAGACTAAAGTATTTAATGCCAAAACCCTTAACTTTTTCTTTGAAAATAGAATTCTCATCTGATAAAGTCGCAATACTTATATCTAATCCACGCTCCTTTTGAATGAAACTTAAATCAGATAATAGACTCTCTGCACCACCACATCCTAAACTATTTATAATATGTAATATTTTCATACTTTGTTATATACATTAGTCTATCGTTAGGAATCCTTTTAACGGGTTGTTACAAAATAATGTGTCAGATATTTATATGCTATTTACGTTCAATTAAATCTATATATTTTTGCACAAATGCACTGGTAGAGAATAGTGCCTCAGAGATAGACCTGCTATTTTTGCCCCATTCACATAGTTTTGATTGAGGCATCTCTATCATTCGCATTATTGTTGTGTATATAGAATTAACATCAGATGGATCAAATAGAAGCCCATTAACATTCTCTTGAACAATTTGTGGGTTATCGCATACTCTACTGCACAAGATTGGTTTGCCGCAACTCATTGCCTCACAGACAACATTTGGGAATCCTTCGTAGTTACTCGGCAAACAAAATATATCACAACTTTGATACTGTTTGACAATCCCTTTTTCTGCGGGATAGAAGTCAATCATATCCTCAAGTCCTAGTTCTGTTATCTTCTTGAAGCATATTTCTGCGTATGATTCCTCTCCTGACTGTATGTTCCCAAACCATTTAAAGTGTATTTTATTAGCAACCCCAATCTGCTTTAGGAGGTAGATGGCTTTAAGATAATTTAATATATTTTTTTGGGAAGCAATGCGTGCTACGGTTAGTATGGTCAATTTATCATTAAGTGGACTCTCTGCAGGTGAAAAATGTGAAGTGTCTGTGAAGTTTGTAATGGTTGCAATTTTGTTTTCTAACTTAGGAAAGTGATTTTTGATGAAATTTGCTTGTGAGTAGGAGTTAGGAACAACATAGTTTGCAAATCGATATAGATAAAATTTAATGTGGTCTCGATGTGTTATTAGTTGGTTAGTGTTTCGCTCTGATACAATCAGACGAAATTTACCACCCATTAACTTTAGCAGACAACTAATTATAGCCGGCCCATCCTTGTAGGCGATAACCCAATCATATCCCCCCATATTTACAATATGTCGTTTTACTGCTAAAAGTTTTGACCATTTATTATTTTTAACATCTAATGATGTAGTTGTTATATTGGAATTTTGATGCAGTTCATCATATGCATCTTGATTGTGATATGCAAATATATCAACCTTATATCCCCTTTCGTGAAGAAGTTTTCCCAGTCCTATCATTTGGCGCTCAGCTCCTCCGCCAAAACTTATTGTGTCAATTAAACAGAGAATCTTTTTCATACTAGTTGTGTAACGCTTTAATAATCACGCGTTTGTGTCTATGTGACATATAGCGAACCACGTTGGTCAAATTTTTATATATAAATTCATACTTATGCCTTAGGTCGATTAACCAATTGATTTAGCAGCCTATTCCAAGATGCTATAAAAGATTCCGTCGAGAATCGCTGTACAGATTTTATCGCATTCGAGGATAATTTATCTCGTAAAGTTGCGTCAGCAATTAATAGAGATAATCTCTCTGTAAATCCAGATATATCTAAATCTCTGACAATGATACCGTCTTTATTGTCGGTTATCATTTCTTGGATGGCACCACCAACCTCGTACGATATGCACGCGCATCCTTGTGACATAGCCTCCATTAGCACCATAGGAAATCCTTCTACCCTAGATGGGAGCGCAAATATTGATGTCTGGGAAAATTTCGACTGCATATCTTCCACTTGTCCCAATAGTACGACTCTGTCGGTTAACCCCTTATCTTCGATAGCCTGTTTTAAGAAAGAGGTTGATTCTTTAGACCCATCACCAGCAATTTCTAATATCCAATCGGGGTATTTATCTGCTAGATTCTGCCAACATTGTAGTATTATATCAAAACCCTTAATATGCCAAACATCTAAGCGGCCCGCACATAGTATGTTTTTTTTTCGGCAGGTAGGAGTGTTTAATACAGGGAATGATAAAGGGTTGTATATTACTACCTTGTTAGGGAATTTATGCCCCAAAAGATTGTAATCTTTTTTAGTAAGAATCGTTAGAGCATCAGCCACGCCATAAAATTTATAGCGAATGAAGTTAGTAATAAAGTCTTGCTTTCTACTAAATGATGTGTGGTCAGATGCAATTACAGGTGCATTATAGCCGATAGCGCCAATTTTAGTATATAAAAATGTTCGAGGCTCAACACCGATAATCACATCGGGTTTTACTTTTCTAATTATTTGTCGTGCTAGTTTGCAATAATTGATATTAAGTTTAATACTGCCCCATAACCCCAATTTGTCTTTGGAGACGTAAAAAGAGTGAATTGTTGCAATTGTTGGCAATGGGTAGAATATAGGCTCCGTTGAGGTATTTGTTGCAATGTGAACCTCGTATTCTGCATTTACTAACTCCTGGCATAATGTGCTTGTAACTCTGGCTGCGCCTCCACGAGAAAACGAGGAAATGAATATCAATACTCTCATATTAATGTAATTGACTTTGAGATTTCCCCATTTTAAGAGCGTAAAAGGCTACGATTATTGGGGCCATTAAGAAATATGGATTTAATATCTGAATAGTCTGAACAAATAGAACCATCATACATAATGGCAAGATAGCCATCAACTCTTTCTTGCTAAAATATTTCTTAGTACTCCTTATAAATGCACAAATAAAAATACATAATCCTACCAAACCATATGAAACAATAATTTGTTGTAGTGCATTATGAGTTGCATATGCTATTCCAGATGCTTCTTTGTAGTATACAGCTCCTTCACCCCAAATTAGCGAAAGGGGATTATCTGCAAGATAGGCATTATATTCTTGGAATATAATTGTTCTTCCGCCCGCTGTTGACAAGTTTGTTGAGTCTTCAGTAAATCGCTGCGTGAAAAACTCCAATATAAGCTCGTCCTGAGATAAAAATACGACCACTCCGATACTCAAAACTCCAATTAGAAGAAGACTTTTGACTATATTATGTTTCATAAATCGCAGATATATAATGACTGAAATAATCATTAGAATTGCCCATGTTCGAGATACGCTTAGCACTCCACCATAGAATGATACTGCGAATAATATTAGAAACAAAATTGAGTTAATTTTCTTGTAATATTGCAGAACAAGTAAACAAGATATAGCAGCAATAGAATAGTATCCTATGGTATTAGCATTCGCTGTTAACATCATTCGTGCTTCTTCAAAATCACCTAATTCTTTATTGTCGCCTAATCGCATAATACCGTTAATTGGATCTAACTGACTGATCAATATAGTATTGTTAATGATGATTCCTAAAAGTAATACCGCAGCACCGATGCAAAATATAGTTATACATTTCCCAGAATCTACATCTTTTTGATTATCGGCAATAATATAAAACATTAAAAATAGGAATGATGCATATCCTACAACTTCTGCTATTTGTGTGTCGAATGTATAAAAACCGTAATGCGATATCTCCATTAAAAAGATTACAATAAACAGCATAACTTTGTTAAGCGATTTTTGTGGATCTTTAATAAACAGAATACAGATTAATAGCGGGTATATAAAGTTACTTGGAATACCACATGATAGTGGAAATAGAAAACACAGCAGATAGATAACTCGTTTGTAATCCAATATAGCTGCAACACCAAATGTTGCAATAACTAAATAAAATTTGTTTAAATCAACAACTGCAAAATCACGATAGTATAATATAGCTGTGAATAGTATGCAGAAGGTTATTAATATCAGGTCCTTAAAACTAAATTTCCTAAAAGGCATACGTCTTAATGTAAATTGACTTGTTGGGTTTGGAGCATGGATTAGAGCCGTGATATATTGTGGTCGTAAATATTGGGTGTCTGCAGATATATGCTTCGCATAACTGGGTTAACGAAGATGTGTTATTCGATGTCGATCCCCGTCTTTACTACCTTGGCAGGATTGCCTGCAACAATAGAGTTTGCAGGAACATCTTTTGTTACCACAGAGCATGCTGCAACGATTGAGTTATCGCCAATTGTGACACCTTTGCAAATGCGAACATTAGCACCAATCCAGCAGTTTTCACCAATAATTATGGGAGCATTTGCTGAGTGCTTCCACATTCTCATATCATCTCCTTCCGGCGTTAGACGCATCTGTTTTCTATAAGTGGGACTAATAGGATGATTGTTATTGTCACAAATAGTAGTGCCATTAGCGATGGCTGTATAAGCCCCAATCTCAACTCTGTTAACGCATAATATCTGAGTTGTGCGTCCTATTTTAGAGTGCTCGTGCATGATAACAACACCATTATGTTGAACTACTATTTCTCCCTCCGGCCAACAATTATTTTCTAAAATGACATTCTTCTTTTGTGCACCATCTTTCAAATATATGCGCGAATTTGTACTGATGTGATGATGATTACCTATTAGTGTCGCATTCTCAGAAATAATTCGTTTTGCTCGTCGATATTGCAAAGAATTGATAATTTTTCGGAGTATTCCCAACATGGCTATTTTTTAAGTATTTTATTTAACAATGAATACAACATCCTCTTTTCGTCTTTATTCAAAAGCACCAGTGCACATGCGCAAATCATAATAGAACATGTGATAAATATCATGGCGAATCGAGTAAAGCCTTCTGTCATAATGGTGTATACATAATTTGATGTTAATATTGGAAGTGGTATAATTAGAATGCAGAAGAGTACTACTTGTTTAAAATATTTGCTAACGCTATACACAAATACACTTTTAAGCACCCAAGCACAGGCAATTTGATTGATTATTGTAATAACAAGTCCGACATAAAATACAGATTCCGCCTCGCAACCAAACTTTAATAGTAACCAAGATATAGGGAGAATACTGCATATTACGAAACTTGTTGTTAATTGATATTTCCTCATCTTTCCCGTTGCGTGTACAACCTGTGTAACAGGTGTGTTTAGTACACTAATAATCATCGTCAAAATCGTTAAACGTGTGAATGCTATGGTATAATCAGGAATATTTTCACCTAACCATAATCCAAGAATAAAGTGTAAATCAACTATTATAGGAATTGAGATGATGCAAACGAGCAGGTAAGAGATCTTCGACAGACTAAACATCAAAGACTCGGTTCGAGTATATTCTCCTTGGGCGTAAGATTGCGTTAACTGGGGCTTGAATGCCAATGTCAGATTGAGTGCGAGTGATTGTATGGCAGTTGAAACTTGGGTTGCGATGCCGTTTGCTGCATTTACTACTGTTCCAAAGAATGCGTTAAGTAGTACGTTTATACCTTGTCCTTTCATCATATAGGCGAATGTCCCAAAAAGATTCCACCCCGAAAATGTAAACATTGTTTTGAATAATCCCCAGTCAAAGATTCGACGAAACTTAAGATGGACAAAATTTCGTTTGCAGTACCCGTAATATAGAATGAAGTTAAGCAGTCCGACCAATGATAGCAAGAGCCCATAAATGATTAACTTGTCCCCATTGAAAAATGGTAGCAATATCACTACAATGAGTTTTATAAAAACATCTAAAATGCTGACAATGGCATAGAAATCCATCCTTTCATAGGCGATGATAGCTGCATTGTATGGTACTTGTAGTACGACGAACATCATAGATAGGATTGAGAACTGAAAAATGTAGTTAGCGGCCTCAACTCTATCGAGCGGGATGTCCATTTTCGTGTTTAAGTACCAAGTGCCAATAGTTTCTAAAGCTATGAAAAGTATGATGGATAGGGCAACCTGTATCGTGATGGAGGTGTTAAAAACCTTTACTACGGCATCTTCTCCGCCTTTACCTAACTCATAATTGTAAAATCGTTGTACACCATTGGATAGGGATGTGTTGAGAACTCCAAACATAGAAACAAATCCACAGACAACGTTGTATACGCCATAGTCAGAAACCCCCAATACCTCAAGAACGACACGAGTTGTATATAGATTGACTAACATTACAACCACAAGTCGAAGATACAAGAATAGAGTATTTTTTGCTATTTTATGATTGTTTGCTTCGATTTTAATACTCACAACTAAATAACCTTGCGGAATTTAATATTGATGATACTTGTTTGTGTGAGACTCCCGATAAATTTAAGCGTTACCCATAAAACTCCTTATACCACTCAGCGAATTGGCGTAAGCCGTTGCGGAGGGAGGTGTGGGGTTTGAAACCGAAGTCCTCCTCTAAGGCGGTGGTATCGGCGTAGGTGATGGGGACATCGCCTGGTTGCATTCCAACAAGCTCCTTGTGGGCTTCGAAGTCGTAGTCAGCGGGGAGAACGCCTGCCTTTAGCAGCTCCTCCTGCAGTATCTGTACGAAGTCCAAGAGGTTCTCGGGGCTATTATTGCCGATGTTGTATATCTTATATGGAGGGATAGGCAGACCATCTGCTCCAGCCTTCCTCTCTGGGGCGTGTTGCATAATGCGCACTACGCCTTCGACAATATCGTCGACATAGGTGAAGTCGCGTTTGCAGTTTCCGTAGTTGAAGATTTGGATCTTCTCGCCCTTTAGCAGTTTATTTGTAAAGCCAAAGTATGCCATATCGGGGCGACCGCAAGGACCATAGACCGTGAAGAAGCGCAAGCCTGTACTTGGAATATTGTACAACTTGCTATAGGCGTGTGCCATAAGTTCGTTGCTCTTCTTCGTCGCAGCATATAGGCTTACGGGGTTGTCGACTTTATCCTCTGTCGAGTATGGTACCTTTGTGTTGCTGCCATAAACACTTGAAGATGACGCATATACCAAGTGCTCAACCTCGTTATGACGGCAAGCCTCCAAAATGTTGTAAAAGCCGATAAGGTTGCTCTCAATGTAGGCATCTGGGTTGGTAATAGAGTAGCGCACACCAGCCTGAGCAGCAAGGTTTACTACAACCGTTGGCTTATACTCAGCAAAGAGGTTGTCGATAGCTGGCTTATTAGCAATATTCTCTTTAACAAAGACAAATCTATCTCCGTATTTTGCCAACTCCTCTAAACGTTCATATTTAAGGCGCACATCGTAGTAGTCGGTGATGTTGTCAATGCCGATAACTTTGATCGTGGCAAACTCATTAAGAAGTCGCTTAACGAGGTTAGCTCCGATAAATCCTGCTGCGCCAGTGACAAGTATGGTCTTGTCGTTGAGCTTGATATTATAGGTACCCATAGTTGCCGTTAGTCTCGTTGGAAGATATCGCGTGTATAGACCTTATCTTTCACATTATCAAGGCACGCATCATAACGGTTGGCGATGATAGCCTGGCTCATCTGCTTGAACTTCGCAAGATCATTGACTACAACGCTGCCGAAGAAAGTCTCGCCATCCTCAAGTGTCGGTTCGTAGACGATAACCGTAGCACCCTTGGCCTTGATACGCTTCATCACGCCCTGAATAGAGCTCTGGCGGAAGTTGTCGGAGTTTGACTTCATTGTAAGTCGATATACGCCAATCGTTACTGGCTGCTCCTTTGCTGCATCATAGCTGCTATTCGCACCGTATGCACCAGCGAGCTCAAGTACGCGGTCGGCGATAAAGTCCTTGCGAGTACGGTTACTCTCGACAATTGCCGTCATCATATTTTGTGGCACGTCCTGGTAGTTGGCTAGCAGCTGCTTTGTATCCTTTGGTAAGCAGTAGCCACCATAGCCAAATGATGGATTGTTGTAGTGTGTGCCGATACGTGGATCAAGACCTACACCTTCGATAATGGCCTGAGTATCCAAGCCCTTCATCTCGGCGTATGTGTCGAGCTCGTTGAAGTAGCTAACGCGGAGAGCTAAGTATGTGTTTGCGAATAGCTTAACGGCCTCAGCCTCCTTAAGTCCCATAAATAAAACGGGGATATCCTCCTTTATGGCACCCTGCTGAAGAAGCTGCGCAAAGGTACGGGCTGCATCGTCCAAGTGGTTACCAGCGATAGCCTTGATTGCGCTATTCTCCTCGCCAAACTCCTCAATCATCTTTGGGTAACCTACGATAATACGGCTTGGATATAGGTTGTCGTACAGAGCCTTACTCTCGCGGAGGAACTCTGGCGAAAAGAGTAGGCGGAACTTATGTGTGGTATCAAGTCCCTGCTCCTTAAAGCGCTGTGCGTACTTCACATATAACGAACGACAGTAGCCAACGGGAATAGTACTCTTGATGATCATCACAGCATTAGGGTTTACCTCTAAAACGATGTCAATAACATCCTCGATATGGTGAGTATCGAAGAAGTTTTTATGCGGATCGTAGTTTGTAGGTGCTGCAATAACCACAAACTCAGCATCACGATATGCCTCGCGGGCGTCGAGTGTTGCTCGGAGGTTTAGCTCCTTCTCTGCAAAATACTTCTCAATATATTCGTCCTGGATAGGTGATATTCGCTTATTAATCTTTTCAACCTTCTCGGCCACGATGTCTACAGCCACAACTTCGTTGTGCTGGGCGAGGAGGGTGGCGATTGAGAGGCCTACATAGCCTGTTCCTGCTACTGCGATTTTCATAATGTTAGAATTTCTTGCCGAAGATTATACCAAAAAATGTTTTCCACAAAATCTCTATGTCGAAGCGCCATGAGCGATGACCAAGGTAGTAGAGGTCGTACTCCAAGCGGCGGAGCATCTTCTCCATAGTGTCGGTGTATCCATTGTAGAATGTGGCGTATGAGGTGACACCGGGGCGTATCTGGTAGAGATATTCGTAGCGTTTGTCGTGCTCGATGATTTGGTCGATGTAGAACTTGCGCTCAGGGCGTGGTCCTACGAATGCCATATCGCCAATAAAGACATTCCAGAGCTGTGGTAGCTCGTCAAGGTGATGTGCGCGGAGGAACTTGCCTATTTTGGTTAGGCGAGGGTCGTTGTTGCCACCGCCGTGGCTGAGCTGTGGACCCATGGCCTCGGCATTGAGTCTCATTGTGCGGAATTTGTAGATGTAGAATGGGCGACCAAAGCGTCCGATGCGCTCCTGCTTATAGATTGCAGGACCTCCATCCTCCCTACGCACAAGGATAGTGCATATCAAGAAGAGGGGCGAGAAGACTACAAGCGCAACAAACGAGGAGAGCATATCGAACAACCTCTTTGAGTTGCGTGCAATGCTACTCATTCCATCCTTGATAAATTTGTCTTTTGGCACAAGGTGGCTGACATGAGTTTGTGTGTCGAAGCCTCCATTGGCGGCCAACTCCTCTTTAAGCTTAGTTACCCAGCGAGTATAGTCATTGGGATCAAACTCGTCACTGAGGCGTATGATGTAGTGTTCGTTGTTCTCTCCTAACTCGACGTTATGTGTCGTGCGTAACTTGTTTAGTGCCTCTTTATTGACAACAGTGTATGGCATCTCAGTAATTGTGGAGAAACCATGAAAACTGCTGATGTGTATACTCTTTACCATTAGTCGTAAAGAGTATGCGGAGTGGCCAAAAGCCATCCATGAGTGCATCTCGTTGTTAAAATGGAGATGGATAGTAGAACGATTGTTTAGCTCCTCATTGTTGGTTATTAATCCGATGTTCATAATTGTCAATTTCTAACACTCTTCCTTACAATACCTCAACAAACTCATCGGTTATCTTTACACTTATCGCTACAAGCGAGGGGAGTGTAATTATTAAATGCTTTGTTTTTGAGCCTCTTATGGTTTGGAGAAAGCCCTCGTAGCCATCTAATGTGCCACCTACCATGCGAATCTTGCGGCCGCACATTAGGGGGGTAATCTCCTCCGCAGAATAGAATTTCGGATTGTTGCTCGCTTGCACGGCGCCAATAAATCTCGCCATATCATCATTCGGGATGATTATTGGCTCTCCCTGCTTGCCTCCCTTTTTGAAGCGATACTGCAAGGTTGGGGTTTTGGCTACTATAGGATCTAAGTTTTGGCGACTTTCGTTCACGAAGAGTAGGTCGCGCATTACTGGAGACTCAACTAATGTGCGCTTGCCATCCTTTATGCAGAAGTCTGTGGCCATAGGTGTGAATACCTCCATGCCCGCCTCTGCCAATTGCTTGTATGCTGGCAAAATAGCATTTGCTCGCTTTAGGTCGCGCATTGCAAACCAGTGCTTTGCGGTATCGATGTTCGGAGCCTCCATAGTTCAGGCAACTACATACTCTTTAATCCTGCGAGAGTCTGCATATATCGCATTTTCAAGCAGTTACAAGTGCGGGTGTTCAAACTTTGCAGCAAGCCATACTGCACATTACCAACTTCCGTCATCTAATTCTGTGGCTTACTTTTTCGTGTAATACATATTCACCATCTGGTGTTATGTATTCATCTTTGATGAACTCCTTGTGGGAATTCATAAATATTCGGAGACAAATATAGGGATTTATTGCCTAATATGCGAATATTTTGGGAATTATTTTCTTTCGTTGTCTTATGGGTATATTGCGTATGAATAGTCCGAAAATCAAATGGTTAGATGTTTTTATTGGGGCTAATTTTGGTCGGAAGAAAATATTGCAACAGATTATGCTTGTGGTCGATGACCTTATTTGCGAGAAATAGTAATGCGCATAATGGTATAAAAATGTTCTAAACAGGGCGCGTTTATTGATGGGATGTGTAGGCGTAAAATAGTTTGAAATTGGTGTTATTTGGATATAATGAAAAGTGGGGATTACCTCGAAAGGTAACCCCCAATTATAGACTTTATGTGATGTCTATATTAGAGTAGCTGAAGCATATCAGATGCAAGCTCCATACTCTTTTTTGTCATCTCCAATGCGTCGTCGTAGGTCTCCATCAACTCGTCGATATCCTCGTCGTCGTAGATGTCCTCGACCTCCTTAGCGATTTCGTCGAGTTCATCGAAAAGTTGCTCATCATCGCGAGACTTTTTATCTATCTTCTTCTCATTCTTCATAACGAGAGATGTTACGCGGAAGCTGGCAGCATCAGAAATGCCATCACTGAAGTGGAAGGCGATAGTGGTTGTATCCTCTGGACGTAGCTGAATAGCGGTGGTCATCTCATCCCAAGAGTGAGGTGTAGCATTGGCGTTAATCTTTTCGATAACATCGCCGTACTCGTCGAGAATTTCGATACCGAAACCTGCGCACTGACTTGCAGAAGACTCGTTACCCTCAGGGAAAATAACAACATCGTCGCGGTCGTAAGGAAGCTCCTCGTTAGTACGCTTAAGCTCTACAGTGACAATATCATAGTAGCGATCAAACTTAACTCTATAGTCCTTGTCTACTACTTCGAAACAGCCCTTTAGGTCACCCTTAACTTCTGTCTGTTTAGCGCGAATGATAAGCTCCTTTTCTGGTTTATCATCACCTCCACCAACTGGTATGAAAAGGGAGATTAAAACCACGATACCAAGACCAATCCAAATGTACTTTTTCTTATCCATAATTTTAAGTTTTAATGGTTAGATAATAAAATAGTTATGTGTCATAATATTTCTGCGGATATAAGCAAACATACCAACATACAGCAATCTATGAAAGAGATTATTTACAGCTAATAATCTCCTATAGCGAGCTGTTGTTGATACAAAGATATATCCAAAAAGGCTTACAATAATTTGTCTTTTTTTGCCTTTTAACTATTTGGGTACGTATGGTTGGAATGGTTTACGTTCTTCGATAAGAGTGTTATAGTGCTCCCACATATCGAAATCTACTGTGCTGTAGAACGATGGTAATTCCTGGGTTGTTTCGGTAGCCTCTGTAAAATATCTACGAAATAGCTCATTATAGTGTGTAAGATATACAGATTTGAGGTCTGGATCCTCTGAGGATGTTATCTGATCCTTGATGGCCTCACACTTCTCATACATAATTATCATGTGCATATTTCCGAACTCCATGTATGGCGCACTCTTTATGGAGTCGAGCAAGGGTAGACAAATATCGGCCATGGTGTTGTCGATATTTGTTAGTGCCTGCTCGCGCTTGGCTATGCGGTTATTTGTCTCGATGCGAGTCGAGGTGTACAATAGTGTTGGTAGTAGTATGGCTAACACACATAGTACGGCAACAAGTCTCTTTCCGCGATTTCTACGCCAGGTGAGAGCGCGTTGTAGTGCCTCGATGTTTGAGTATCGCTTTTCAGGGTTTATATGTGTGCATCGGCGCAAAATGTGGGTATAGCCACGACCAAGAATAGCGCGAAGGAGTAGACCTAACGAGTATATATCGCTTCGAGCGTCGAGTTCTGCGCTGCGACTCTTTAGCTCTGGTGAGGCGTAGTGTGCTGTGCATCCCAATCGACTTAGAGCGTACTCGGCATCGCTGTCTGCCAAGCCGAAGTCTATAAGTTTTAGAGAGTTGTCGGCTTGGGTAATAAGGATATTTTCAGGCTTGATATCATTGTGTATGATACCTCTTCGGTGGAGATAGCCTACAGCCGATAGGAGCTCATTTGATATACGTTTGCGATCCGCCTTCGATGGATTTTCGGCGAGGTAATCGCTCAGTGTGCGTCCCTCGATATACTCCATTACCAAACCTCCGCCAACGGGCAGATTATCCTCGAAGGTATATATGTGTACAATATGTGGGTGGTCGCACTCGATAGATAGTTCATACTCCCTGCGAAGCATCGCAAGCTGTCGCTCAGAATTGTCTTTTGTTGTCTTTATTAGAAATCGCTTGCCGCGTTTCAGTGCACAGTATAGAGAGGTGTGTGCTGTGGTTTTCAGCAACTTAACGTCGTAAAAACCTGTATTATCTATCTCCTCTTTAATCTCAATGTCGAATATAACGCTCTCCATATTCATAGCCTTAGTTTGTGAGTTCAAAGATAATACTTATTTTTGTAAAAGTTAAGAGACAATATAAAATACTACTATCCGTAATATAATGAGCATAAAAAGTAATATTCCACAAATAGCAATGTTGCGCAAGCGTGTAGAGGAGCGTTTCGGGAGACGTCTTACCATACACGCAGACTTCGTAGTTCTTGTTGCGGCTATCGAGGAGCAGTTGCGCGAACATATATCCGAAACTACGCTGGAGCGTGTCTGGGGCTACTCGACACGCGGTTACGCCACCGTATCGTTGCGTACGCTCAACGTCTTGACTCAATATGCTGTAGGGTGTGACTGGCATAACTTCTGTCTATGCCTTGCTCATAACAAAGAGTGCGAGTCGGAGATTTTCGATACGGAGATAATATTATCATCGGAGTTGAAGGTGGGCGAAAGGCTCCGCATTGGTTGGTTGCCTGATCGCCTTTGTGAGTTGCGCTATATGGGTGATAATCGCTTTGTTGCGGAGGTGTGTCATAACTCTAAGTTGCAGGCTGGCGACACCTTTGTATGTGCGCAGTTTACATTGGGCAAGGAGCTTACTATGAGCAACCTTGTATCTGCCTCAAATCCTGCATCTACACCACACTACTATACCGTAGGCACACGCCACGGACTAACGACGCTATCGCTTATTGATGAGCAGTAGCGGGGTTGTATCCCGATTGCAAAGACCGTCTGACGTAAAGTCTGGCGGTCTTTGTTGTTTTGTGAGGTTATTTTTTGTAGAAATCTCGCTCTCTTTTGTGGATACCTATTTTTATTTACAGAAAAAAATATTATTTTTGCGCGATTGTACATATATATAGTAAAAGTAAAATCTAAAAATATAAAAAACTAATTACACTATGGGAAGAGCATTTGAGTATCGCAAGGCGAGAAAGATGAAGCGCTGGGGACATATGGCGCGTGTATTTACAAAGATCGGTAAGGAGATTGAGATGGCAGTTAAGGCTTCAGGTCCAGATCCATCATCAAACCTTCGTCTTCGTCTTTTGTTGCAGAATGCTAAGGCTGAGAATATGCCTAAGGAGAATGTTGAGCGTGCTATCAAGCGTGCTACAGATAAGGACTCTGCAGACTACAAGGAGATGATCTATGAGGGATATGGCCCTCACGGTATTGCTGTATTGGTGGAGACAGCGACAGATAACACCAACCGTACCGTAGCATCAGTGCGTATGTACTTCAACAAGTATGGTGGTACACTTGGTACATCAGGTTCTGTAGGCTTTATGTTTGAGCATAAGTGTGTCTTCAAGTTCAAGCCTACTGAGGGTGTTGACTTCGAAGAGATGGAGCTTGAGATGATAGACTTCGGTGTAGATGAGTTCTACGCTGAGGAGGGTGAGGTTACAGTATATGCTGCATACGAGTCATTTGGTCAGATTCAGACTTGGATCGAGGATAAGGGCTTTGAGCTTGTATCTGGTGAGTCTGTACGTATCCCAACCGACACTAAGGAGCTTACTGCGGAGCAGCGCGAGGCTGTAAACAAGCTTATCGAGCACCTTGAGGAGGACGACGATGTAACAAACGTATATACTACAATGGCTGAGTCTGACGAGGACGAGGAGGAGTAACATAAAAAGTGAAAAGTGAAAGGTTAAAACTGAAAAGTGTGGTATCTGCGACGCATGTTTATAAAACTCGCGCGGAGCGCTCCTTGCTTTTCACCTTTCACCTTTCAGTTTTCACATTAAATATTTGAGTAATGAGCAAGTTTAACGAATATAAGGCTCTTGACTTGGCTGGCGTTGCCGATGAGGTGTTGGCGCGTTGGACTAAGGATGACACATTCCACAAGAGCATCACTACACGCGAGGGGCATCCAACCTTCGTGTTCTATGAGGGACCTCCATCAGCAAATGGTACTCCAGGTATCCACCACGTGATGGCGCGTACTATTAAGGATGTATTCTGTCGATATAAGACACAGCAGGGCTATCTTGTACACCGTAAGGCGGGTTGGGATACACACGGTCTCCCTGTGGAGCTTGGCGTGGAGAAGAAGATGGGTATCACCAAGGAGGATATTGGTAAGACTATCTCTATCGAGGAGTACAACAAGGCTTGCCGTGAGGCAGTTATGGAGTTCACCGACATCTGGGAGGACTTGACACATAAGATGGGTTACTGGGTAAATACGGATGACCCATATATCACCTACGACAATAAGTTTATCGAGACCTTGTGGTGGCTTTTGAAGCAGCTCTACGAGAAGGGCCTTCTCTACAAGGGTTATACCATCCAGCCATACTCGCCAGCTGCGGGTACTGGTCTCTCGACTCACGAGCTCAACCAGCCTGGCTGCTACCGTGATGTTAAGGATACCACTTGTACTGCACAGTTCCGCATCCTCGATCCTAAGAGCGAGATGGAGGGCTGGGGTACTCCTGTGTTCCTTGCTTGGACCACAACACCTTGGACATTGCCTTCAAATACTGCACTCTGCGTAGGTCCTAAGATTGACTACGTTGCAGTGCGTACATACAACCCATACAATGGCCAGAAGATTACAGCTGTTGTAGCCGAGCCACTTCTATACTCTATCTTCAACAAGAAGGGCGAGGAGGTTGCTCTTGAGGACTACAAGGCTGGCGATAAGGTTATCCCATTCGCTATCGTAGGTAAGTACAAGGGTACAGACCTTTGCGGTATGCACTACGAGCAGTTGCTACCTTGGGTTAAGCCTGTTGAGGCTGACGAGCAGGGCAACTGGAAGGAGGCATCAGCAAAGGCATTCCGTGTTATTCCTGGTGACTATGTAACTACCGAGGATGGTACAGGTATCGTACATATTGCACCTACCTTCGGTGCTGATGATGCCTTTGTAGCGCGTCAGGCAGGCATCCCATCGCTCTTTATGATTAACAAGCGCGGTGAGACACGTCCTATGGTTGACTTCGCGGGTAAGTTCTTCCTTACAGAGGAGCTCGACGAGAAGTTCGTGAAGGAGTGTGTTGAGACTGCTTATGGCGAGTACGAGGGCCGCTTCGTGAAGAATGCTTACGATCCACAGTTCACTGTTGATGGCCGTTACGACGAGAAGGCTGCCGCTGCTGCCGAGACACTCGACGTTTATATCTCTATCAAGCTTAAGGAGGAGGGTAAGGCCTTCAAGATTGAGAAGCATACCCACAACTACCCACACTGCTGGCGTACCGATAAGCCTGTATTGTACTATCCTTTGGACTCTTGGTTTATCCGTACTACAGCGTTGCGTGAGCGTATGATGGAGCTTAACAAGACTATCTACTGGAAGCCAGAGAGCACAGGTACTGGTCGTTTCGGTAAGTGGCTTGAGAATATCAACGACTGGAACCTCTCACGTTCACGTTTCTGGGGTACTCCAC
>JAZOQR010000036.1:0-28450 GCA_045656185.1 Alistipes sp.
TAATTTTTAGCAATTGATTTGACCGAGTAACCGTCTTCGAGCATCCTCATATATTTGAGTAATGCTACATAATCGTGTTTTTTGCTCATAAAGAAACCCCAAAAGTTTTTTGTCCAAACTTTTGGGGTCACTTCAGACCTATGAGAGTGAATAAAAAGATGTAGTTTTAGGCTTGCGAAGCCCGAAAAAGCGGAGTTTACTTAGCGTAAATGAGCATTTTGAGGGCAAGCGTAACGACAAAATACACTTTTTATTCACTCTCATTATTATATCTCTATCTATAAACTATTGAGTTGTAGTCCCTCATAAGCTGCTCCTTAAGGTCGCCTATCGAGGCAAAGCGTTTCTCGTCGCGGAGTTTCTCGATAAGGCAAACTCGAAGGTACTTACCATAAAGATTGCCACTGAAACCGATAACGTGAGTCTCAAGAAGCAACTCCTTACCTCCCACCGAGGGACGTATGCCGACATTTGACATTGCGCGGTACTTCTCGCCATCGATATCCACCTCCGAGCGGTAGACACCACGGTCTATATCCTCGTGGCCCTGCAACGACATATTTGCCGTAGGGAAGCCCAAGGCACGACCAATCTTCTTGCCGTGTATAACCTCGCCCTCGATATAAATCATCGTCCTTGTCAACCTCTACTTTATACGTGCGATAGGAGTCTGTGAACCGATTACAGGATCACCAATCTCAACATACAACTCTGAATCCTTAGGAAGGAAGATATCCACACGCGAACCAAACTTAATAAAGCCCATAGACTTATTCTGCTCTGCAACATTGCCCGGCTTCATATAGTTCACGATACGACGTGCCACGAAGCCCGCAATCTGGCGGATAAGCACCTGACGGCCATCATTAAGGCGTACAACGGTCGTAGTACGCTCATTCTCCTTTGAAGACTTAGGGTGCCAAGCTACAAGGAAGCGTCCGTGATGGTGCTTGAAGTACTCCACTATACCTGCCACTGGCATCCAGTTGACGTGGACATTAGTCACAGACATAAAGATAGAGATCTGAAGCATATCCTGCTTAATGTACTCATCCTCATAGACCACCTCCGTAACAACAACACGACCGTCGCAAGGCGAGAATACCAACGACTCATCGTGAATCTGCACACGACGTGGCTCACGGAAAAAGGCTGCAATAAATACCCAAAGGATAAACAACAACGCACCCGTTACCCACAACAAAGCATTTGGGGTGTCAATAAGGAAGTAGATCAATGCCCATACTCCCAAGCATAGCAAACCGGCAGTACCGATTATGATGTAACCCTCTTTGTTAATCTTCATAGTTATAGTTTTTTTAGGTTAGTAATCAATTAATATATCGCTGTAACAGCCGCAACGACTGAGTATATCAACAAGTAGATAAATGCCACTGGTGCCGATAGGATAAGAGCATCGAATCTATCGAGAATACCACCGTGACCAGGCATAATCTTACCAGAATCCTTAACGCCAGCATCGCGCTTAAACATAGACTCCACCAAGTCGCCCAAGACACTCGATAGCGACACCACAAGAGCCAAGCCAAGCCACATACCATAGCTACTATCTGTGAAGTAAGCTCCCAAAGCACCTACAGCCAACGAGCCAAGCACACCACCAACAAAGCCCTCCCACGACTTCTTAGGCGAGAGACGCTCACACATCTTATGGCGTCCCATAGTAACGCCTACAAGGTATGCAAAGACATCGTTACCCCAAACCAGAAGAAGGTAGAAGAGGAAGTAGATGCCCCTCCAGATAGCCAAACCGTCACAGATGCTGCTAAGGATGAGTGGTATGATAGCCATAATAGCCATCGGGAAGGCTACATAGCCCACACCAGCGATGGTAGTAGCAACATTGGCAATAGGAGTAGTGCGATTGCGGAATACCTCGGCAAAAAAGACCATTGGCAACAATATCACAAAGATAACCAACATCAAGAGCGCGATTGCTATTAAGAGGAGTGTCGAATTATCGCAGTAACAGCTATTCGACTCCATATAATAGGTAGCGTGGTGTGAGTAATACGCTATTAGTGCGCCACACAAGAATAGCACTACCGAGAGCAAAACACCCAATCCTCGCTGTGGCTCATAACCCTTAGCCTTAGCCAACGAGTAGAACTCCCAAGCACCTACAACAGTAACTAAAAGCAATAGGGTCAAGTAGCCGTAGATACCTATCCACATAGCCGCCAATATCACAAGTAGCAATACTGCACCGCTAAGTGTTCTAACAATAAAATTCTTCAATTTATCACTCATAATCACTCCTCCACATTACTCCATATTGGGACTATACTCAACAGCAGTCTCAGCCTCCTGAACAACCTCTGCCTCGGTCGTAGCCTCAGTCGTAGCCTCGATCTTAGCCTCGACCTCCACCTTAGCCAACTGCTGAGCACTCTCACCCATAATAGCCTCAATATCCTCGGTAAAGATTGTCTCCTTCTTAAGCAACACATCAGCAAGAGCCTCGATGCGCTCACGCTCCGTAGTGATAATATCGCGTGCCAACGCCACAGCCTCGTCAACTATACGACGCACCTCCTCGTCAATAAGTTCGGCAGTACGCTCCGAGAATGGCTTTGTAAAGACATCACGGTTACCCGTAGCATCGTAGAAACTTACATTGCCAACCTTTGGACTCATACCGTAGTATGCCACCATAGCGTATGCCGTCTTAGATGTACGCTCAAGGTCATTTATAGCACCCGTGCTTGTAATATCCAACAGCTCCTGCTCGGCAACACGACCAGCTACCAAGCCCGCCAACTTATGCATAAAATGCTCAATATTGTGGTTCACACGCTCCTCAGGCAGATACCACGTAGCTCCCAACGAGCGACCACGAGGTATAATCGTAATCTTGAGCACAGGATCGCAGTGCTGCAAACGCCACATAACGGTCGCGTGTCCCGCCTCGTGGATAGCTGTAGAGCGACGCTCCTGGGCTGTCATAGGCATATTTCTACGCTCCAAACCACCTACGATACGATCAATAGCTGCAAGGAAGTCCTCCTGCGTGATAGCCTTCTTATCGTGACGTGCAGCGATAAGTGCTGCCTCATTACATACGTTTGCAATATCGGCACCCGCAAAGCCTGGAGTCTGCTTAGCGAGGAACTCTCTATCGAGCTTATCATCGAGCTTAAGCTTACGAAGGTGTACATCGAAGATCTCTTTGCGCTCCTTAACATCTGGTAAACCCACCTCAATCTGTCTATCGAAGCGTCCAGCACGCATAAGCGCCTTATCGAGAATATCTACACGGTTGGTAGCTGCAAGCACAATAACACCTGCATTTGTCTGGAAGCCATCCATCTCCGTAAGCAACTGGTTGAGCGTATTCTCACGCTCATCGTTACCTGAGAAGCCAGAGTTCTTGCCACGCGCACGACCGATAGCATCAATCTCATCGATAAAGACGATACAAGGAGCAACCTTCTTAGCCTGCTCAAAGAGGTCGCGCACACGCGAAGCACCCACACCTACGAACATCTCGACAAAATCGGAACCCGAAATCGAGAGGAATGGCACATTAGCCTCGCCAGCCACAGCCTTAGCAAGCAGAGTCTTACCCGTTCCTGGAGGGCCTGCAAGCAGCGCACCCTTAGGAATCTTAGCACCCAATGCCTTATATTTGTCAGCCCTCTTGAGGAAGTCCACAATCTCCATAATCTCGACCTTGGCCTCCTCCAAGCCTGCGACATCCTTGAATGTTACACGCTCCTTATTGTTCTTATCCGACATCTGAGCGCGAGCCTTACCCACATTCATAATGCCACCACCAGCACCCCCACCGGCACTGCGACGCATAATCACAAAGAAGAACACAATGAGGATAATAAATGGCAGAGCATCGAGCAGGTAGCCCATAAAACCCTTCTCCGAACGACCATACTTCACCACCACGCTCTTAGCCGCAGGATTCTGCTCCTGAGCCACAGCCTCAGCCTTTTCGATGCGCTCCGCAAAATACTGAACATCACCACCAGTGTTATAGCGAATCTGAACACCCGTACCTGGGAGGAGCTTAAAACGCTCATCACCAGCCAACTGCTCACGAGCATCCCTTACAAGATATACACTCGCCTTCTCCTTATCGAGCACCTCGATACGCTCCACAAGACCACGCTCAACGAGCTCCTCGACCATATTCCAGTCGCCATCGATAGGTCTCTGCTCCGAAGAGCCAAGCATCGAGTAGCCGATAATTACAATGACCACCAAAGCCCAGAACCACATAAAATTAAATCGTGGTTGCATCACAGGCTTACCCTTATTTACAGCCATATTTCTCTACGCCTCCAAAAATTTACTCACCAAACTCATATCTCTTCATAGGCGCATCAGCCCACAACTCCTCCAAACGGTAGAAATCACGAAGGTCGGTCTGGAAGATATGCACGATAACATCTGTATAGTCCATAGCCACCCAAAAGGCATTCTGACGGCCCTCAACTCTCACTGGCCACTCACCCATAACCTCAAACACCTTCTCCTCGATACTGTTCGAGATGGCATCTACCTGTGTTGTAGAGTCGGCATTACACACCACAAAATTAGAACAGATAGCACCATCGAAACCCGATAGGTCGAGCGATACGATACCCTGTCCCTTCTTATCGTCTATAGCCTCAACTATCGTGTTAATCAACTTTTCCAAATTCTCCATAATATACTTTTTCAATTAAATTTCTCGATTTCAGAACTCAACCTACACGCACACGCGTAGCGTACACTATAATGCAATATCCTCGCAAAGATATGATTTTTTTCCGTAAAAACGAAGCCTACACACAAAAAAGTATGCAGACCTATAAAATTAGGTCGTTTTAGGGTCTACAACAATGGTCTCAAACAGAGGAAAAATAGTCTAAATTTTCTCCTGATTTACACATTTAAGAATAGTACTTCTGAGCGCCTCAACAATCGACTGTTTCACATAAGTTCGGCTCACTGCCAACGCCACGCGACGCGATGTTGCACCCTTAGCAATACTCTTGACTCGACCACGACGAGCCTGCGGAATAAACTCAAGCGCCATCTCTGGAATAATGGTCATACACGAGGTACAATCAACCATTCGCATAAGGGTATCCAACGAACCAGATTCGAAGTAGAAATGCGATGGGATATCGTTTGCTGCCTGACAGAGCTCGAATATCTGGTCACGCATACAATTACCCCTACTAAGTAGAATAAGGTCCTTAAAATCAATATCTTCAATACGAATATTTGAACGCTCTGCGAGTGGATGCGAAGGTGATATATAGGCGTAGAAATGGTCGCTAAACAAGTCGTGCTCCGTGATGCCCTCACCGCAGGTTCCCGATGCTACAAGTGCCGCATCTATACGGTCGTGCTTCAACGCCTCGATAATATCTGCAGTCACCATCTCGTGAATCTCAAGCTCCACCTTTGGATACTCCTTAATGAAGGTCGGGATGAACTTATGAAGCAGATATGGGGCAATCGTTGGGATGACACCCAAGCGCATCTTACCCGCAGTCTCACCACGCATCTCCGCAACAGATTCACGAATATAGTTATACGAGCGCAATGTCTGTCGTGCCTGCTCCAAAACCACCTCGCCCACAGCTGTAGGAATAATCGGTTTCTTTGTTCTATCCAACAACACTACACCAAGCTCCTCCTCCAAAGCCTTAATCTGCATAGAGAGAGAGGGTTGCGTCACGAAACAATGCTCCGCAGCAACAGAAAAGCTACCGCAATTCGCCACCGCCATAAGATATTCCAACTGAATTATTGTCATATATCAGTATCTTTTATTATAAGTTATTCAAGTTTGCTACGCACAAAATTATAATAAAAATTTATATTTCCCAATAATATATGGTATATTCGCTAAAAATTTGCTAATTTTGTCGCCCGTGAAAATAATAATAGAGTTTCGATAGAAAAACTGATATAAGATGAAAAAGATAATCCTTACTGGTGACCGTCCAACAGGTAAACTACACCTCGGACATTTTGTAGGCTCGTTGAGCCGTCGTGTGGAGTTGCAAAATTCTGGCGAGTTTGACAAGATTTTCATTATGATTGCCGATGCTCAGGCGCTAACCGACAATGCCGACAACCCTGACAAGGTGCGCGAGAACATTATTGAGGTAGCCCTCGACTACCTATCGTGCGGTATCAACCCAGAGAAGTCTACAATCTTCATCCAGTCGTACGTTGCCGAGCTTTGCGAGTTGGCATTCTACTATATGAACCTCGTCACCGTGCAGCGTCTACAGCGCAACCCTACCGTAAAGGCGGAGATTCAGATGCGCGGCTTCGCGGAGAACAACAACGAGGAGGAGAATCAGCAACGCAAGGGCACCCCTGTAGGCTTCTTCACCTACCCTATCTCGCAGGCTTCGGATATCACAGCTTTCAAGGCTACCACCGTCCCTGTAGGTGCCGACCAGGAGCCTATGATTGAGCAGACACGCGAGATTGTACACAAGTTCAACTCGGTGTATGGAGATACTCTTGTTGAGCCACAGATTATGCTACCTACCAACTCAGCCTGTCTACGTCTGCCAGGTATCGACGGCAAGGCTAAGATGTCGAAGTCGCTTGGCAACTGCATCTACCTATCAGATAGTGCCGAGGATGTAAAGAAGAAGGTTATGAGTATGTACACCGATCCTGACCACCTCAAGGTTAGCGATCCGGGTAAGGTCGAGGGCAACTGCGTATTCACCTACCTCGATGCCTTCTCTCGCGACGAGCACTTTGCTAAGTACTGCCCAGAGTACGAGAACCTTGAGGCTATGAAGGAGCACTACCGTCGTGGCGGTTTGGGCGATGTAAAGTGCAAGAAGTTGCTTATTGCCGTATTGGAGGAGTTGTTGGAGCCTATTCGTGAGCGTCGCAAGCACTACGAGCAGCACATCGAGGAGGTTTACGAGATTTTGCGTCGTGGTTCTGAGGAGGCACGTGCCACTGCTGCCGAGACACTTGCTGATGTACGTCGTGCTATGCGCATCAACTATTTCGAGGATAGCGAGCTTATCGCACGCCAGGCTGCTGAGTATAGAAAATAGTCATCGCTTTCAATGATAAAGTTAGAAAAGAACATAAAGGAGAGGATATATCAGGTCTACTTAGCCCTCACCCACCGTCTATCGAACACGCAGACGATGGCGATACTCGCCATCTTGGTTGGTCTATGCGCAGGTATTGGAGCCTATATCTTCAACAATCTTCTCCACGCCATCACCCACCTGCTCACATCGTGGACACCTGAGGATCAGGCGCAGTGGCTTTACCTTATCTACCCTGCTATCGGTATTATCTTGGCGACCCTCTTTGTGAAGTACATCGTTAAGGATGGCATCTCGGAGGGCGTAACGCGAGTGCTCTACGCTATGTCGCGTGGCGACTCCCGCATCAAAGGTCACAACTGCTGGACCTCTGTTGTGGGTGGTGCTACCACTATCGGTTTTGGTGGTTCTGTAGGCCCTGAGGCACCTATCGTGCTCACTGGTGCTGCTATCGGTTCAAATATCGGTAAGCTCGCCCGCCTGAACTACAAAAACATTACGCTGCTGCTATGCTGTGGTGCTGGTGCCGCTGTGGCTGCGGTCTTTAAGGCCCCAATTACGGGTGTGGTCTTCGTGCTTGAGATTTTGATGCTTGATATCACATCGAAGTCTATCATCCCATTGTTGATGGCATCAATGACTGCCACAATCACATCGTTGGTGCTACACGGCTTCTCGCCTATCTACGCTGTATCACTCACCGAGAGCGATATGTTCCAGGTGGCACATCTCCCGCTCTTTATCCTACTTGGATGCTTCTGTGGTGTTATGGCATACTACTTCACCTCGGTGAACTCTAAGGTCGGAGGCTTCTACAAATCTGTTACCGAGCAGTGGCGCAAGTGGCTCTACGCAGGTCTTACACTCGGTATCCTCATCTTTATCTTCCCACCGCTATATGGTGAAGGTCACAACAGCTTTAGCTCGCTTATGGCTGGTCAGACCGACTCGTTGTTTGATAACACACTCTTCTACTCGCTTAGCGATGCAGATTGGTTCCTTATCATCTACCTTATAGCCATTATGCTCTTTAAGGTGGTGGCTATGGCTACGACCAATGCTGCGGGAGGTGTGGGTGGTACCTTCGCGCCATCCCTCTTTGTGGGAGCGTTTGCGGGTGCTACGCTTGCGGTTATATGTCGTACGACCTTTGGCTGGGAAATCTCGATTACATCCTTCACTCTTGCAGGTATGGCGGGTGTGATGTCGGGAGTAATGAAGGCACCACTTACGGCTATATTCCTTATTGCCGAGCTCTCGAATGGCTACCGACTCTTTATCCCACTGATGATTGTATCGTGTATCTCATTTGCCGTTAATTATGGTCTCGACCGCGACTCTATCTACACTAAGCAGTTGCGTATGCGTGGCGAGCTTCTCACCCACGACAAGGACTCATCGGCATTTGTATTCCTACGCCTCGACCAGCTTATGGAGACCGACTTTATCCGTCTACGCGAGTCTATTACGCTTGGCGACGTAGTGAATATCATCTCCAGCGCACGCAGAAATATCTTCCCTGTGGTGGATAACCAGGATAAACTTATCGGCATCGTGCAGCTCGACGATTTGCGCCACGATATGTTCGACCGCGAGAAGTGGAACAAGCCGATTATGCACTATATGATACAGCCACCAGATAAGATTCTCGAACACGAGATGATTCAGAGTATTATGCCACGCTTTGAGCAGAGTAATACCTGGATGCTTCCGGTTGTGGATAAGCAAAACCACTACTTAGGATTTATCTCAAAATCACGAATTCTTAACTCTTACCGCGAGGCACTTGTGAATGTTTCTCAGGCCGACTAAAATTGAATTAGAAACGAAATAAAAATATAGAAAATTATGGCATTGCAATGTGGAATCGTAGGACTACCAAATGTTGGTAAGTCTACCCTATTTAACTGTTTGTCGAATGCTCGTGCACAGGCGGCAAACTTCCCTTTCTGTACTATTGAGCCTAATGTGGGCGTTATAACCGTACCCGATGAGCGTCTTACGAAACTCGTAGAGATAGACAACCCTAAGCGCGTCGTGCCAACCACTATCGAGATTGTCGATATTGCAGGTCTTGTGAAGGGTGCATCTAAGGGCGAGGGTCTTGGTAATAAGTTCCTCGCAAACATTCGTAACACTAATGCTATCATCCACGTGTTGCGTTGCTTCGAGAATGAGAATATCACCCACGTAGATGGCACTGTAGACCCAGTACGCGATAAGGGAATCATTGACACGGAGCTTCAGCTTAAGGACCTTGAAACCATCGAGAACCGTATCGGCAAGTGCCAGAAGCAGGCTACAGCAGGCGATAAGATTGCTAAGCGCCAGTACGATATCTTGTGCCGCTACAAGGAGGCTTTGGAGCAGGGACTATCGGCTCGTACCGTGGAGCTAACAGCAGAGGAGCGCAAGACGGTATGGGATCTAAATCTTCTTACCGACAAGCCAGTATTGTACGTATGCAATGTTGATGAGGCATCAGCCGTAAATGGCAACTCTCACACCGAGGCTGTACGTGCTGCCATCGCTAACGAGCACGCCGAGATGCTTATCGTAGCAGCGAGTGCCGAGGCCGATATTGCTGAGTTGGAGAGCTGGGAGGAGCGTCAGATGTTCTTGCAGGATATGGGTCTTGAGGAGTCGGGTGTGAGCCGTCTTATCAAAGCCGCTTACCGTCTACTCGATTTGCAGACCTTCTTCACTACAGGTGCCGACGAGAGTCGTGCGTGGACCTTCCGTCGCGGTATGAAGGCTCCTGAGACTGCTGGTATCATTCACTCCGACTTCGAGCGTGGTTTTATCCGTGCCGAGGTTATCAAGTATGCCGATTATGTGGAGCTTGGTTCAGAACGTGCCTGCCGTGAGGTTGGTAAGATTGGCATCGAGGGTAAGGAGTATGTTGTCGAGGATGGCGATATTATGCACTTCCTCTTCAATGTATAGTTCCACCCATTACAAATTGCTAATTACTAATTACTAATTGACTATGAACAACCTTTGGAAATATATCATCATAGCATCGTCTGTGGTGCTTTCGGCTATCGTACTATCATCGGCTATTACACAGCGCTACCGCACTAATACTGGTACTATCACCGTTACCGGTCTTGGCGAGACACAGTTCACCTCTGACCTTATTGTCATCGAGGGTAATATCGAGGTTGAGAACTACGACGCTGCTGAGGGTTACCGCTCTTTGGAGCAGAATCGCGAGAGCGTTATTAACTTCCTCACCTCTAAGGGCGTGGCACGCGAGGATATCACCTTCAATATGCCAAGCTCCTACAAGCTTTCGGAGTCGGTGTATGAGAATGGCGACTATGTTGGCTCACGTTTTGCGGGCTACAAGCTAACCCAGGTATTTAACATCGAGTCTAACGATGTGGATACCGTAGAGGCTGCAGCGCGCGATCTTCCATCGTTGCTTGCGCGTGGTATCAGCATCGATGTAAACAACCCTATGTACTACTTCACTGAGCTTGAGGATGTGAAGCTCGACCTACTTGCTGCAGCTGCTGCCGATGCTCGTGAGCGTGCTAAGAACATCGCCGAGAACTCAGAGGCAGAGCTTGGTGAGCTTGCAATGTCACGTGCTGGCGTATTCCAGATTACCGCAGCCACTGGCGACGAGGAGTTCTCAGCAGGTGGTTCGTTCAACCTATCTTCACGCGAGAAGAAGGCTCGAGTTACAGTGCGCGCTGAGTACAGAATTAAGCATCAGGCAAAGTAACAAGAGCCATAAATAGACAAAGCTACGAGAGGAAAATAGATTTACAAACTTATAGAATATTCATATACTATGAACAGAGAAGTAAGAGTTCGTTTTGCACCCAGCCCAACGGGTCCACTACATATTGGCGGTGTACGTACCGCACTTTACAACTACCTTTTTGCACGCCGTCACGGTGGTAAGATGATTCTCCGCATCGAGGATACCGACTCACAGCGTTTCGTACCTGGTGCCGAGGAGTATATCATCGAGTCGTTGAAGTGGTGTGGCATCGAGATCGACGAGGGTGTAGGCGTAGGCGGCCCTCACGCTCCATATCGTCAGAGCGAGCGTCGAGAGATATATTTGAAGTATGCTAAGCAGCTTATCGATGCTGGCTGGGCATACTACGCTTTCGACACCCCAGAGGAGTTGGACAAGTTCCGTAGCGAGGCTGAGGCTGCTGGCAAGACCTTCGCATATAACTACGAGGTTCGCGAGAAGCTCCCAACATCGTTGGTACTCTCGAAGGAGGAGGTCGAGGAGCGCATTACTCGTGGCGACCAGTGGGTTGTACGCTTCAAGATGCCTGAGAACGAGGTTGTGAAGATGGACGACCTTATCCGTGGTCACGTGGAGGTGAACACCTCAACTCTCGACGATAAGGTGCTATACAAGTCGGCAGATGCACTTCCAACATACCACCTTGCCAATATCGTTGACGACCACCTTATGGAGGTGTCGCACGTTATCCGTGGCGAGGAGTGGTTGCCATCGTTGCCTTTGCACTACCTCTTGTATCGTGCCTTCGGTTGGACAGATACACAGCCAGTGTTTGCACACTTGCCACTTCTTCTAAAGCCTACAGGTAGCGGTAAACTCTCGAAGCGCGATGGCGACAAGATGGGCTTCCCAGTATTCCCACTCTTCTGGACCTCACCTACTGGCGAGACCTCACGCGGCTACCGCGAGGATGGCTACCTTGCTGAGGCCTTTATCAATATGTTGTCGTTGCTCGGCTGGAACCCAGGTACCGAGCAGGAGATCTTCTCCATGCAGGAGCTTATCGAGGCATTCTCGTTGGAGCGCGTATCTAAGGCGGGTGCACGCTTCCAGCCAGATAAGGCTAAGTGGTTCAACGCGCAGTATATGCACAACCTCTCAGACGAGGCGTTGGCAGTATATATGCAGCCAGTGTTGAAGGCTCACGGCATCGAGGTTTCGGATGCTGAGGCTGGTAAGGCTGCAGGCATTATGAAGGAGCGTATGACCCTCACAACAGATATGTGGGACTTGACATCGTTCTTCTTCGTAGCTCCTACAGAGTACGAGGAGAAGCTTGCTAAGAAGCAGTGGAAGGGCGAGAACCCTGCAATGCTTGCAGAGCTTCGTGGCGTATTGGAGTCTATCGAGGACTTCTCGAAGGAGAATACCGAGAACGTCGTTCGCGCTTGGATTGAGGCGAAGGGCTTCTCACTTGGTCAGGTAATGAACACCTTGCGTCTTGCGTTGGTGGGCGCTGGTAAGGGCCCAGGTATGTTCGACGTTACGGAGTTCATAGGCAAGGCTGAGTGCTTGAAGCGTATCGACACTATTATCGCAACTCTTAAACCTTTGGAGTAATGGAGATTTTGCAACATATATGGGGCTCGACACCTGAGGGTGAGGGCATCATACTATATACTATGCGCAACGAGCGTGGCTCGGAGGTGCAGCTATGCAACGTAGGTGCATCTATCGTGAGCGTTAAGTTTGCTGACCGCGATGGCAATATCGAGGATGTAGCGTTGGGATATAAAGACCCTATGAGCTACTTCGGCGATGGCGCAGCAAGTGGTAAGACCGTAGGTCGCGTGGCAGGTCGTATTGCACGCGGTTATATGGTTATCGATGGCGAGGAGTACCGCCTTGAGGTCAACAATGGCCCTAACCACCTTCACGGTGGTGCTAAGGGCTTTGCTAACCGCTACTGGGAGGGTCGCGTAGAGACCAACCGCGTAGTATTCTCGTATGTATCGGAGGATATGGAGCAAGGCTACCCTGGCGAGCTTGTTGTGGAGACAATCTACGACTTCGACGACGAGGATAACCTTGAGATTACCTTCGTGGCCAAGAGCAACAAGAATACCGTTCTAAACCTTACAAACCACCTCTATTGGAACCTTCATGGCGAGGGCTCGGACAAGACAATCCTCGACCACGAACTACGCCTAAACTGCTCACAGGTCTTGGAGATGGATACCGTACAGATACCTACGGGTAAGTTGCTCGATGTCAAGGGCACGGCGCTCGACTTCACCTCGTGGCGCAAGTTTGGCGATGAGATAGATGCCGAGTTCAACAATATCCGCACCTACAAGGGTTACGACCACTGCTTCGCTGTAGACGACTACCAAAAGAACATCCTTAAGGAAGTTGGTGAGCTTCGTTGCGAGGCTACAGGTCGCAAGGTTACAATCCTATCCTCACAGCCTGCAGCGGTGCTCTATACAGGTAACTGGTTGGCTGGCGGTTGCCCTATCACCAAGTCGGGCAAGCGCTATCAGGATTATGCTGGTGTGGCTATCGAGTGTCAGGGCTATAGCGATGCTGTAAACCACCCAGAGTTCCCATCGATAGAGCTTAAGTCTGACGAACTATACTGCCAGAAGATAGTCTTCAAACTTGGCACATTCTAACCATTGAGGAGAAACAACAAACCCAACTTAAGACAATTATAATGGCATACGATGTTATAGTTATAGGCGCAGGTGCTGCGGGACTTATCGCAGCAGGCACAGCAGCAATGAGCGGTCGTTCGGTGCTCCTGATGGAGAAGATGGAGAAGGCGGGACGCAAAATACGTATTACGGGTAAGGGTCGTTGTAACCTTACCAACGCCCGTCCCGCAGAGGAGTTTATCGAGAAGGTACGCACCAACCAAGATTTCTTCTCGGTGGCATTTGCCGAGTTCAACAACCGCGCCACAATACGCTTCTTCGAGCGCTTGGGTGTAAAACTTGAGATTGAGCGTGGCGAGCGCGTGTTCCCTAAGAGCGGTAAGGCGTGGGATATTGCCAATGCCCTCGTTGATTTCTGCGAGGACAAGGGGGTTAAAATTATGTATAAGACTCAGGTGACAGGTATTGAGACCATTGGCGGCAAGGTTGCAGGTGTACGCTATCGTAACTCGCGAGGCTTCGAGCGCAGAGAGGAGACCGAGCACGTTATCATCGCCACAGGAGGTGTAAGTTACCCATCTACAGGCTCTACAGGCGACGGCTATAACTTCGCTGCCGACCTTGGCCACAATATCGAACCAGTGCGCCCATCGCTAACACCACTCGTGACCTCGCACCCACAGAAGGAGTACCTCAATGGACTACTTTTGAAGAATGTAGGGGCAAAACTATATGTCGATAACGAGCTTGTACAGGAGGAGTTTGGTGAGCTTGGCTTCTCGGAGCGCGGTATCGAGGGTGCTGTAGCACTACGTCTCAGCCGCGATGCCGTAGATGCTATCATCGACGAGAAGCGCGTGAAGATAATCGTGGATTTGAAGCCCGCCCTCGACGAGGAGACACTTCTTGCTCGCATCGAGCGCGAGATTGCCGAGATGCAGCCTTCGGAGTTCTTCTCGGAGCTACTACGCAAACTTGTACCAAAGCAGATGGTGGTGCCATTGGCTAAAGAGGTGGACTTCCACTCTAAGACCTACGTGAGCAAGCTTACCGATGCCGAGAAGCTACGTCTTGTGAAGATTTTGAAGGGTATGGCATTCCCTATCTCGGACTATGCACCATTCCAATTTGCTATTGTAACGGCTGGTGGTGTGGATTGCTCCGAGGTGAATAAGTACACTATGGAGTCAAATCTCGTTAAGGGACTCTACTTCGCTGGCGAGGTACTCGATATAGATGCTAACACAGGCGGTTACAATATGCAGATTGCCTTCTCTACAGGCCGTCTTGCAGGACAGCTCAAGAAGTAAACCAAAACGTTATGAAGCGATCAGGACGAACCCTAAAACAGCGTTTGCAGGATATAAGCTATCTACCCTCATACCTACGTCGCGCGCGTTACTTTCGTGGTCATGGCGTACACTCGCCCTTTGTCTACGATATCGTGCGCAAGGTATTTATGCAGAGTAAGCTCTACACCCCCGACAACGCGCTCTACACAGCACTCATGGCTAAGGGTGTAGCAAAGCGTCGCTCAGTGCAATTAGCAAACCTTGCCGAGCACTGCGGGTACGATAGTTGGAGTATCGACGCAATGGAGGAGAAGCAGATGATTATCGCAACACTAAATACCAGCCCTGCGGAGTTGGAGAGATATGCCGCGTATGCCCACGAAAAGGGTGCTACACTCTGCATCATCAACCCTTACAACAACCGCGAGCGCTGGGCAGAGTGCTTCGAGATTATCAACGCTCATCCCTCAACCACGGTGGACAACCGTGCGTACCTGCTTATCTTCAATAACCACCTACCAAAACAGCGATTTAGACTATGAAAATATACACTAAGACAGGTGACAATGGCACCACATCACTTATCGGTGGTGAGCGCGTTAAGAAGTACGACCTTCGCGTCGAGGCCTATGGCTCGGTGGACGAGCTTACCGCATTTATCGCACTTCTAAGCGATGTTCTCGGCGAGGATGAGCGCACGGAGCATATCCCTGCAGAGTTGGCGGCAATCGAGTCTCAGCTTATGAGCGTAGCTGCACTACTTGCTGTAGGCAAAGGTGGCGAAGGCAAGGTTGCGCCTATCGCTGAGGAGCGAATTACAATGCTTGAGGAGGCTATCGACCGTATGCAGGCAGAGCTACCTGCAATTACAAAGTTCACCATCCCTGGTGGCCACCGCGCACTATCTCTCTGCCACGTCTGCCGCACTGTCTGCCGTCGTGCCGAGCGTGCAGCACTCCGCGTAGCCGATGTTGCCGAGGTGGATACAAGCGCCACAATATACCTCAACCGCCTCTCTGACTACCTCTACACGCTTGGACGCGTTGTTACCGAGCGCTTGAAGGTCGAGGAGAAGTTGTGGATACCATAGCGTGACTATTGCAAATAGGCTCAGTATCAAATAATTTAGAGAAATTTGTTTGATATATGAAATATTTTCATACATTTGCACACGAAAAATTTGCGACACTACGTTTGAAGTGCAACTAATAACAAAAAAACTTATATACTATGTATTGGACATTGGAGCTTGCATCAAAGTTGGAGGGTGCACCTTGGCCAGCAACCAAGGAGGAGTTGATCGACTACGCTATTCGTTCAGGCGCACCACTTGAGGTATTGGAGAACCTCCAGGAGATCGAGGACGAGGGCGATATCTACGAGTCAATCGAGGACATCTGGCCAGACTATCCATCAAAGGATGACTTCTTCTTTAACGAGGAGGAGTACTAATCCATAAGTGGATATATAAACAATAGAGGCTACTCAATGATTTATTGAGTAGCCTCTATTGTTTATGGTTGATAATAGCGTTCTTACTTGAACAACGCTACCAATTTAGTAACTATCTGTGCGCCAATCCAGACATCGGTGCCAAAGCGCATCTTTGCCTTGCGTACAGCCTTGGCAAGCCATGGATATTGAGCAAAGAGGTCGAGCGAATAGAAGATTGAGTACCAGCCCATCTGCATAGCTATATCGTCCATAATTGGTGCTATCGGATTTTGCTCCTTAGGCGTATTCATATATCTGCTATAGAGGTCAACAAAATTAAGAGCATACTCGCGTTTGCGCTTCTTAATCTGCTGCGAGGTCATAGCGGTAGGATTACCCTTACGGTAGTGGTAGATATACTCATCAAGGAACGCCACACTCTTAGCATAGCCCACAAGCTGCGTAGTAACGAAGCAATCCTCAGCATAGCCATACTTCGGTGTATAAATATCGTGCTCGAAATAGAGCGTGCGACGAATACACTTATTACATACCGATGCAAAGGAGCGGTGATTGTACATATTCCTTATATATAGCTCACGATTATTGTTATACTCTCTTTCGGGCTTTGGTTTCGAGCGCGTAGGATACTCCTTAACAAGGTTAAAGTAGACAATATCGGCATCTGTAGCCTCGATTTTTTGAGCTATCTTCTTAATCGAGCCCTCTGCAATCCAGTCATCAGAGTCAACATTGTAGATATAGTCGCCTGTAGCATTCTCTATACCTGTACGGCGTGCCGCAGGCAGACCGCCATTCTCTTTGTGGATAATCTTTATTTGTGGGCGCAGGTGGGCAAACTCCCTATCTATAAGCTCCTCCAAAAGTTCTATCGAGCGATCCTTAGTGCCGTCGTTAACAAACACAAACTCGATATGTGGGTAGTCCTGCACAAAGAGTGTGCGTGCAAACTCCGTAATATACTTCTCAACACCATAGATAGGTGCTATAATTGATATGCGTATAGGTGTATTGCTCATCGTTCTACTTTTTTACTCTGCCACTATTCATCTTATACTCATAGGAGTGTCTACCCTCGGCTCTAAAGTCGGTGTGGTAGCGCTCCAACACTTCACGAAAGACCTCGTCGTACATAGGGATAAAGAGGTCGTTGTGCGCCTTCATATTCTCGATAATCTCACCAGCAAGGTTCATCGTAAGGCTTAGGTCATTGCCTCCACTATAGAATGATGTACCCTTAATAGAGCCTGGTGAGACATTGAGTATCCTGTTCTTCGACCCTGCCACCTCAAGCTCCACATTCACGCTCTCGATAAATATCTTCAATGCAGCCTTTGTAGCGCCATAGACAGCAAACAATGGCGACGACATAAAGCCTGCAATACTTCCCATAACACCACAATAGAAATCTCTATTATCGAGCAATCTATCGTAGAAATGGTGTATGATGCGTATCACTGCCGTGGTGTTAACACTGAAGCTATCCACGATATGCTGTTCCTCGACATCAGCAAAGTGTGCCAGGCGACCAAAGCCAGCGGTAATCATCAAGGTATCAACGCTCTTAAACTCATCGAACAAAGAGAAATCCTCGCTACGCAAATCGAAATTGCGATACTCGAACTTCGCGTTTGCATAATTAGGGTCTACATCTACCCTATCGACGATATATATTTTGCCATACTCCGCATCCTCGGCAAGAAGCGTGGCGATGGCAAGACCGATGCCATTAGCGCCACCTACAACCAATGCCTCTCTCATAGCTTAAAGAAGTTTTTACGCTCCATAAACTGCTCCATAATATAGGCCATTGCAATACTCTCCTTTGGAGTTAGGCGTGGCGAGTAGTTGCGGTGATTGACAATACACGACACGAACTCCTGAAGCTCATATCTTAGACCTGGCTCATCCCACTTATAAAAATACTTCTTATTCTTGTTCTGGTCCTCGTAGCGTAGCTCGAAGTAGTCGGTCTTCCACCAAGGCGATGGCACGTAGACATAACCCTGAGTACCAGAGATAACAAGATTACCCTCAGTCTTTACGCCCAAGCCGAGCTGGAACGAGGCTACCGACCTGTTAAATAACATAATACCACGAGTGTAGATATCAACACCATTCTCATTTTCACGGCTGTAGAAATTGACATTACGATGCTCCGTACCGAGTAGCTTTAATATGGGCAACAACGGATAAGAGCCCATCTCGTACAACGAGCCTCCCGCCTCGTTAGGGTCGAGCTCACGGTGGAGATTCTCGTTACCCCACAACTTCGACTCCGAGGCATCAACACCTACGACCTCTCCAATAAGACCACTCTTAACCAAGGTTATAAGGTGATTGAAGGCTGGGCAGTAGGCAGTCTTATTTGCCTCTAAAAGCACTATACCCTGCTTCTCAGCAAGAGCGTACAACTCCTCGGCCTCGCTACCACGAAGTACCAACGGCGTCTCACACAAAACGTGGCGACCGCGCTCCAGAGCATACTTAGCCTGCTCGTAGTGACACAAATGAGGTGTGGCAATATACACAGCATCCGAGGCTTCGACAAGCTCCTCGAAGGTTGAGAACTTAGTGGCGATATTGTGTTGCTCTGCGAAGTTCTCTGCCGTAGCGCTATCTATATCGTAGACACCTGAAATATTTGCAGCATCGACATAAGCAAACTCACGTGCAAAGCGGTTAGCAATGCGACCACAACCCACGATACCGATATTCACTATAATCTCACTCTCGGCACGCAACATTGTGGAGCTAACACCCTCTGTACGTGGCAGATATACAACCTCACAAAACTCGTTAAGATAGTCAAACTTACCCGTCCAATCCGAACCAATAGCAAAGATATCAACCTCATAGCGGAGGATATCGTCGATCTTCTGACCAACATAATCCTCAATAATAACCTGATCAACAAGGCCTGTACTCTTAATCGCCTCGACGCGCTCAAGCACGTTGTTGCGAACATTTAGCTTGCCACGTTCGCGGTCAAAGCTATCGTTGGTAACGCCCACGATAAGGTAGTCGCCCAAGGCCTTAGCTCGACGCAATAGGTTGATATGACCCTCGTGTAGTAGGTCGTATGTGCCGTATGTTATAACCTTCTTCATCACTCCTCGATTATTTACTTTCGTGCCATTATCTCCTCACGATAATCCACCGCGTGTATATTTGCCAAAATCTGCTCCTCAGTAGGCATCTTACGCCAGTCGCCATAGACATTCGTTAGATAGGCATCCATATCGTGTGGCACGGGGAACTCATAACCCTCGAAACGAGCCTTGCTAAGAGGGAAGATATCCTTCTTAAAGAATGTACTCTTAGGCCAGCCTATACCGAGCGAATAGTGATACTCGCCCTTAGGGTTAATAAGACCTATAAGACGCAACACAGGGTTGATAAGGCCCAAACATAGGAACTGGATAAAACGAGTAACAAAGTGGCGCAACCACTTAATCTTGATATAGATAGATAGGTGCTCAAGGTTTCGATAGATAACCTTACCTGCGCGCGCAGCGAAGTAGCTTGTCTTCTCAATCGAAAATACATCCAAGAACTTACCCTTATAGTTTAGATACTTGTAGCGACCGCCATAGATAGCCACACTATCGTGGCGCTTGCGGAACTTACCAAAGTTATTGGTGTACTCGATATCGCTACGCATAGTCTGGTAGACATACTTATCACTATTGAGTTTAAGGAGTATCTTCTCCAAGCGCTTGGCATCCTTACGCAACATCACGATATCGACATCATCATCCCACGGAATAAAGCCCTCGTGGCGCGCAGCACCGAGCAACGTACCCGAACTTAGCCACCACTGAATATTATTCTCGTCGCATATCTTCGCTATATCGATGAGCATCTCAAGTAGCTCCTCCTGATTTTGGCGCAACTTCGAGCCCTCGGGATTATATCTTCGCTTTAGAGCCTCCTTATCTATAGTCATATAGTATATAATTGTTTGAGTCTTGCAAACTATTTATCACCGTATATCTCCTTGATATACTCCTGGTTATGGATACTCTTTCGTATCTGCTCCTCATTAGGCATCTTACGCCAGTCGCCATACACGCGTGTGAGGTAGGCATCCATATTCTTTGGCGCAGGCATCTGCTCGCCCTCGAACTCAGTAGTCGTAAGAGGGAAGGCGTCGCTTAAAAAGAACGTATGCTTCGACCAACCCTGACCCAACGAGTAGTGGTATTCACCCTTAGGGTTTATAAGGCCTATAACACGCAAAATTGGGAATACTATACCCAAGCACAACAACTCTATAAATCTAATCAACGGCTTACGGATAACGCCCCAGCGAATATAGGAGGTTAGATGCTGTAGATTGCCATAGATGGTGCTTGCCGCCTTAGCAGCAAAGAAACTCGTCTTCTCCAACGAGAAGATATCGAAACCTATGGCACGCCACTTGTAGTAGTCATATCGACGGTTGTTCACAGCAATTCTGCCCTCGCGTTTGCGGTACTTACCAAAACAGTTCACATACTCCACATCGCTACGCATAGTATGGAACACAAACTCTGGATCATCCATCTTAAGCAAAATCCTCTCCAGACGCCTCGCATCCTTGCGCAACATAACAATATCAATATCGTCATCCCAAGGAATAAAGCCCTTATGACGTGCCGCACCAAGCAAAGTACCAGAGCTGAGCCACCACTTTAGGTTGTGCTCCTTACATATTGCATCAACCTTTTTCAACATGCGTAGCAACTCCTTTTGGTCACGCCTTAGCGCAGAGCCTTCTGGGTTATATCGTTGCTTGAGTTGCTCGGCATTTACCTCATTACTATTACCAACCATAGAGTCTCTTCATTATAAATGCAAAAATAGACATTTTTTTTCATATAAACCAGAAAAAAGAGTACCTTTGCTATAATAAAAGTAAAACTTATGCATATGAAACGCATTGGAGCCATCATCGGATGGGGACTTAATAGATTTATAAAGCTTTTCGGCAACATAATATCCGCAGTAATAAGATGCTCTACAAAGGTCAAGCGAGGTAGGGTTTTATGCTGGGCATACAACTATAAACAGTATGGCTGCAACCCTCGCTACCTTACGGAGTATCTCCTTGAGAACTACCCAGATATGGAGATTGTATGGGTATTCCGCAAGGGCATCAACACCGAAAACATAGACAAGCGCATCAAATGCGTAAGATTTCGCACCTGGGAGTATCTAAAGATGGTCAACAGTGCAGAGTTTCTCGTAACCAACTCACGCACCGATCCTTGGCACATATACTGGCATAAACGCCCAGAGCAGAAGTATCTTATGCTTTGGCACGGTGGCGCTGCCCTAAAAAAGGTGGAACGAGATGCCGAAGAGAAACTCGGATATAGCTACTGGCGCAAAGCAAAGCGCGACTCTGAGGTCTGCGACCTTATGATTTCGGGGTGCAGAGCCAACACCAACCTTATAAAGCGTAGCTTCTGGTACTCGGGCGAGGTCCTCGAGGCGGGTATTCCACGTAACGACATCTTCTTTGATAAGGAGCTACACCGTAAGATCAGAGAGCGTCTAAACCGCGAGTACAACATCCCTGAAAATCACCGCATTGTGATGTATGCCCCAACATTCCGTCGCAGCGGCACCATAGAACCATATCGTATCAATTGGCAGGATATTATACCCCACCTTCGCAAGAAGTTTGACGGGGCTAATATCACCGCATTCCTACGCCTTCACCCCAACCTTATCGGCAAGGTTGACACCTCTTCGCTACAAAATAGCCCTGAGGTTATAGATATGACTCGCTACCACGATATGCAGGAACTTTTGTGTATTAGTGATATGCTCATCACCGACTACTCCAGTTCGATGTTCGACTACGCAATGCTACGCCGCCCATGCCTACTCTATGCTACCGATGTAAAGGAGTACGACCGTGGCTACTACTACGACTTTAACGAACTCCCATTCCCACTTGCCGAGAATGGCACAGAACTTGTCGAACTAATAAAAAACTTCGACTTCGAGAACTACCTCGCTGAGCTCGACAGCTTCCTAAATAACACCCTCGGAATGAAGGAGCGTGGCGTGGCAGCAAAAGAACTCACAGAGTGGATGCGCAAGCGAATGATATAACAGTCTCCACACGCCACAAATTACAATATTACTCCCGTAGCATTATTGTAAAATCGAGCGATTTATTAAAAAAATGCAATTATTTGTTATTTTTTTGGCAAAAAGTTTTGGAGAATAAAAATATTGCCGTATATTTGCAGCGTCAAAAGGGGACAAGTTAATATGGTGGATTCATCTAAGGGCTAGGATACATGCCTCTCACGCATGACATAGGGGTTCGAATCCCCTATCCACTACTCAAAACAGACAGCTTCGGTTGTCTGTTTTTTTTGTTGTATCGCTATGTATAATATGCAGAGCGCGACGATTATATCGTCGTTTGTTTTTTGATTGAATATCATTTCAAGCAAGCTTGACGATATCAATCAAAAAGCACAAACCTCCGGTTTTAGCTCTGCATATTTCGCAACACAAAGTTATCTGGTTGTGCATAGGGCATTCCGAACTGAAAAGGGGGTTGAGCCGATATGATGATGATTTATTGCTCGACCTACGGTCTGCGCTATTCTTATATGGTATCGGCTCTATTGGTGCGCAATTCGAATCCCCCTATCCACTACTCAAAACAGACAGCTTCGGTTGTCTGTTTTTTTTGTTGTATGGCGCTCGTATATGCAGATATATATGCAGAGCGCGACGATTACATCGTCGTTTGTTTTTTGATTGAATATCATTTCAAGCAAACTTGACGATATCAATCAAAAAAAAGCACAAACCTCCGGTTTTAGCTCTGCATATTTCGCAACACAAAGTTATCTGGTTGTGCATAGGGCATTCCGAACGGAAAGGGGGTTGAGCCGATATGAGGACAAGTTATTGCTCGACCTACGGTCTGCGCTATTATTATATGGTATCGGCTCTATTGCTGCGCAATTCGAATCCCCTATCCACTACTCAAAACAGACAACTTCGGTTGTCTGTTTTTTTGTTTATTCGCTTGTTATATGCAGAGCTTTTTTAGAATGCGACCATAGCTCTAACACGCTCTTGTGAAAAATTTTTAGTTCTTGCAAGAGACATTCCATCTGTAAAATTATATGTTTTGGCAGAGTACTGGTCATATTCTGTAGAGCTCCAATATACATCTGATAGAGGAGAATGGCCATTCCCACTTAACACCGAATTGACAGTATCCTTAATATCTCTGATAGCTGTTAATTCGTATATTGCGGGAAGATACCATTCAGCAGCCAATGAGCTACATAATGAAATGGCATAAAGTGACTCGAAGTAACTTTCATCCTTAACTTTGAAATAGTTTGTTCTTCCATTATATCCATCATCGGTATTGACACGATTTTGATCTTTGCTCCAGTATGGAATAAACGACTTTACGGATATTAATTTAACCACCTCATCACTTGCATGAACCACAACACCATCAACTCCATTATACGTCACTATATCACCAACTTTATATGATGAACGGTCACAGTCTTTTAATATATTACCCCTATAAGGTCTCCAATTTGCTTCTTCAAGATACTTTGAATATGAATCACGAGGGACGCTTATATATGGTTGTACTATACCTTTAACATAGAATGGATAAGAATACTTTTCAATTTGGGGAGGCGTATCCGCCTGACAATCAATATGACGTAGACTGCGACAATTGTAGAATGCGTATTTACCAATAGTCGTCACGCCACTTGGGATAACGACTTTTTTTAGTTCATAGCAATTATAAAAAGCAGACTCTCCGATGCTCTCCACGCGTTTACCCATGGTAAGGTTTTGGAGTTTCTCGCAACCATAGAATGCCTCAAATCCAATTGAGGTGACGCGAGAACCAATTGTAACATCCGTTAAACTCGTGCAATTTCTAAATGTTGATAAGCATACTTTTTCCACATGATTACCAATTACTATACTCTTTAAGCTCACACAATTCTCAAAAGTTCCATTACCCATACTGGTAACACTATTAGGTATATTTATACTTTCCAGATTAGCGCAATTTTGAAAAGCTGCATGAGCAATAGATGTCACCTTATCATGAAGAACTACCTTCTTGATACTTTGGCAATTTCTAAAGACATCATATACCTCAGTCATACTATTAGGTACAACCCACTCCTCAAATAGTTTTCCATTGACATATAGATTTGCGCCATTTATGAGAGGTGAAGCATAGGAATCAAATTTAATATTATTCCATGCGTCAATATCCTTAATGAAAACATTACGCAATTTATCACATTTTTCAAATGCCGACCATCCAATCCTCACAACTTTAGCGCCTAATGTCACCCTCTCCATGTATGGGCATGAGTTAAAAGCATAATCGCCAAGAAAGAGGACATTATCACCTATAATAACTTCCGTAAAACCAGCATTCTTAAAACATGCATTACTACACTCTATCAATGCCTTAGCACGGCATCCCTTAAAAGCGTCTGTGCCAACAGTAATAACACCTGCATGAATGGTTATTTCCTCTAAATTCTTGCAATTCAGGAATGATTCATCTCCAATATACTTAATAGTAGTCGGAAGATTAATAGCTGTAAGATTTGTACACGATGAGAAGGCCTCATTAGGTATACGCGTAACAGCAGCATCAAACTTTAATACACCACTGCCAGTCTCAAGATCATATATTTCCTCTATAAATGTAGCGCCAAAACCAGCTGTAACGTATGGATCAAGTGGCTGGCCGTCGTTCGTCACATATATTAGCTCATGCGTTGCAGGGTCATCATACTTAAATGTACCACAAGCAACAGCCGTTATTGCATTACGCTGTACTACAATTTCCGAAGAGATTTTAATGACTGACGATTTTCCATCAGCAGACTTGATTTCGACAGTAACACCCTCATGAAATATTTGGGGTAAAACACTTATATAGAAAGTCTTACATTCATCCCCCAATTTGACACCATCATCACAAATTAGGGTAGTAACACTATTTGTATCATTGACCATATCATGCTCTAAACTCCATGAGGCATCAGCTGTCTCAGCGTTTATCGAAACAAGTCCGGATAGGAACTCACCGTTATTTCCTCTCATCGTAATACTCTTAACGACCTCTCCTTTACCAAATACGCTTAGTCTTACCCATCCATTGACACTCTTCATCGTTGCTTTATTCGAATCGCATGTAGAAACCATAATACTCCCGTCCTCACCAGGGGCATCACCACGATAATGTTGTGTAGATGGGATTGTCGTCTTTATGCTTAGTGACTCATGATCATACACATAATCACTCCTATATGGGTATAAAATAACAACATCTTCATTGGTAGTGCTATATATATTCTTCTCATTTACGGGATGGATACAACCGTCAGTATCCCCTGTTTCGCCCGAGAACTGCCACTGCTCATTATTATCAGATTGGTAATATACAGATACATTATCACCCTTCGTCCATACTAAAGTTTTCTCCACAATTTGGATTCTGGTATCCACACTCTCAATTGAAACTTGAATGACACGTCCTCCGTTCGGGACATCATCCACACTTGACTGTTCACACGCTGTAAGAAGTACAAGTACACTCATCAGCAACTGTAATTTCTTCATATTTTTCATATTATTTAACCGCAATAATAACAGCGGTATTATCGTTATAGATTGTATAGGTTTCAAATTTAACATAAATATTTGGAACAAACAATAGTGGTTCCTAAATTCAATAATGTGTATACCATAGTGCGGTACTATTAGAGGCGTTTGCGCAGGCCTTTTTATTGAAAAGGAGTGGGAGTGTGGCTCGGCAAAAGGCACTGGAACAATTATGATGGCTGCGGACGAGGGATACTGGGGATAGTGATCCTCATCTTCCCCATCTTCCCTAAAACTCCCCGACCAACGCCGACCCAATTTTTGAGTAGAAGGCTGTAGATACAACGCTCGGCAAAAGTGCCACCGATGGGTAGTACGTGGGTGTACGTCCCATTGGTAGCACTTTTTGTTAGCGGAAGTAGATTCGGCTTTATAATCGAAAATCAACTCCAAACCCCAACCACAAACCGATATAAAACAAAAAAAGGATAACCTTTCGATTATCCTTCTTGGCGGTGCGTAGGGGACTCGAACCCCTGACCCCGTGCGTGACAGGCACGTATTCTAACCAGCTGAACTAACGCACCAAGATTTTTAGAACCTTGCTCTCAAGTGGTTTATTTCTTGATTGCGATGCAAAGGTACTACATTTTTTTTAACCTGCAAATTTTTTCACAACTTTTTTCAAAAAAAATTACACTTTTCTAAAGAATGAAAATTGCACACTACCATAACTTCTTGATTGCCAGAAGAATGGGTGATTTTCATAATTTCTATCTTTTGAGTGCTCAAATATAAGAAAACCATCCTCTGCAAGCAGGTCTCGCTCAAAAACGAGTTTTATCACCTCATCGCTACCCTCCAAATCGTATGGGGCATCGGAGAAGATAAGGTCAAATTTCTTTGTACAGCTCTTCAAATATAGGAAGGCATTAGCCTTTACAGCATAGAAATTCTCAAATTTAAGTTCCTTTGCGGTCTGACGTATAAAGTTATGGTGCACGCTATTCACCTCCACAGAGGTCACACTACGAGCCTCACGCGATGCGAACTCATAGCTTATAGAGCCTGTACCAGAGAAGAGGTCAAGCACATCAAGGTCCTCGAAGTCCACGAGGTTTACGAGCACATTAAAGAGATTCTCCTTCGCGAAGTCCGTGGTAGGTCTTGCGCGCAGGTTACGAGGTGGCACGATGGTACGACCACGATATTTACCACTTATTATACGCATATTAGAACTTCATCTTAAAACATTTGCGGCACACTTTATTTAGGCGCTCCACATCACCTATCGCGCGCGCGTACATATTATATATATCATATACGCGGTTTACACTCTCCATATAGAAGAGTATATCGGCATCGTTTTTCACCTCTATAGCCTCAGCAAAGCGCAGGCCATCCCTATAAACGCAGAGATATAGTACATCGTCATATAGGGCAATATGGGAGCCGTCAGCAATATCATCCTCACATAGCAATGGCGAGGTGTAACGCACCTTGACACCCAGCGTAGCTATCGCCTCAACACAGGCAGCACTCACAGCCATCACTGCCACCCTACCACTCTGCGCTGTGCTACACACCACCACCTCGTTATCAGCCACAACATATCCTGTAGCATCGAGGTTTTCCTTTGCATAAGCGGGAACAAAGCCCTTAGCTGGGCAGAGCACCGTCTTAGGGGTTACAAACTCCACAACAGCATCTGCGCCAGCTGTCTTGATAGTCTCAATATCGCTGTTAGAAAAAGTGTGTCCACCCGACATAAGGCGGATGGACACTTTATTTAGCATATTGCAAGTCATAATTACTCAGCTGAACCGCCCCAGCTACCTGCCTCGTTGGTAGGCTCCTCAAGGCTACCGAATGAGATACCAAAGAACTCGATATCCATTGGGATAGGATGAGCCTCACCAATCATAAACTTAGGCTCGCGAGTTACTGTAGCCTTAAGACCATCAGCCTTCATCTTCTTAAAATCCTCGTTAGCCTCCTGGTGGTTGATGAAGTAGTTGAACTGATCGTTAAGCTCATTCCAGAACCACTGGTTGTAAGTCTCAGTGTCGATAAACTTCACATAAGGTGCGTGGCAACGGATAAGGTGTGTACGATAGCTACCAACCTCGTATGTTGCAGTATCGAGGTGGAACTCCTCAGTGTTGTTAGTAAATGGGATGTAGCGCAAATTGCGAATCTGCTCCTCATTCAAACGGCATACACCGAAGTCGTCATCGAAGAGGGTATCACGAGCAGGGACGCGTGTAATACGCTCATTCTTCCAATTCTTATCCTTACGCAACTCTGCCAAGATCTCTGCATTCTTGAGGTTATTCTCATCATAAATCTGGCTACGGTACTCCATAGTACCATTAAGAGCGAAGTCAATAAGCTCATCCCAGCTTGTAGTGAACTTCTTGTTAGGATTAGAGTCGCGGTAACCCTGCACCAACTTGATAATGTACTCCTCCTTCTCGATTACCGCCTTGCTACGCTCATCGAAATGATTCTGGAAGTTGATAGGAGTTGAAAGCATACTCCAAATCCAGAAGAGTAGAGCGCAAACAATCGCTACAAGCAATAAAGTAAGACCTGTTTTTTTCATTTTAGTTATTTATTATTAAGTTTGTATCGTCAATT
>JAZOQR010000037.1:0-18451 GCA_045656185.1 Alistipes sp.
CCACTATCTCGAAGCTGCTCGCCACGGCTCTTGCGCTCAATCATACCTCCAAGAATTGCGATAACACCCTCATCCTCAGTGATGAGTATAAGCTCGCGCAAATCCTCGATATAGTCGTTGAAGCGTTTTACATTTTGTGGCGCGAAGCCTGCATGTGGCACAAGGCGCGCGAGGGTGTTCTTCTTACCCGCCTTGATAAGTTCAATCTCGCGGCGGCGGCGGTCGCACTTCTCCTGGCTATCGGCTGAAGTTGTGGAACTTAGCAGGACGATGTTCTCCATGTGGTTGGCGTAGTTATCCATCATCGCAAGGGCTACATATCCGCCCATAGAGTGTCCCACGACGCTATAGCGTTCGATGCCGAGAGCCTTCATTGTAAGACCCACACAGTCGGCAAGATACTCCATAGTGTGAACCTCGCCATTTACCATCGAGACACCATGACCAGGAAGGTCGATAGTAACTACGCGTAATTTACCCTTGAGCAAATCAACAAACTCGTCCCATACGAGCATCGACTCTAAGTAGCCGTGAAGCAACACTACGCACTTGTCACCGCGTTCAGTATCAGCTACATGCATAGGGGTATGCCCCGCCATAATAAATTTCTCAGTCATAAGCCTATTTCGGTTAGATGTTACAATATTACAAAATAATCGCGAGATATGCAATAGCGATGCTCAAAAATCAAAAAGTTGCGACCAGAGATTTTGTGAAAGTGGAAATAATTTGTAACTTTGGGGGAATATAAATATATAGGGGAATGGAGTTTATAAAGTGCCACGGCTCAGGAAACGATTTTATACTTATTGATGCTACACAATATACCGATTTTAGCAGAGAGGAGTGGAGCGATTTTGCTCGTAAGGCTTGCTCAAGGGAGTCGGGTATAGGTAGCGATGGCGTGCTACTTGTTGTTCGCCACGCTGATGGAGTCTATGGTATGGATATGCTCAATCCCGATGGTACGTATGCCGAGATGTGTGGTAATGGTATCCGCTGTGTAGCGCGTCTTGCCTATGAGAGAGGCTATATCTCGGCAGAGGGTGTGTTGCGCTCAGGAGGTAGAGACTATAAGGTGCAGCGCATCGAGCCTATCGATGGTGAGGAGACCTTCGGTGTAGATATTCCGATTAACACTTGGTCGAAGGATTTTACCTTCTATAGTGCGCAGGAGCGTTTTGTGGCACAGAAGATTGAGGCTTTGGACGAAAAATTGGAGTTTACGGCACTCAATTTGGGTAATCCTCACATTGTGGCAGAGGTCGATAGTATTTCGTTGGAGCATCTTACGATGTTGGGTGAGAGGGTTCTCACTCTTAAAGAGTTGTTCCCGTTTGGTGTTAACGTGTCGTTCTATGAGCGTCGTTCGTCACGTGAGATATTTGTATCTACCTATGAGCGAGGCGCTGGTTTAACGCTGTCGTGTGGCACGGCGATGACGGCTTCGGCTACAGCTGTGGCGATGCGTGGAAGAGTTGATGTGGGAGAGCGCATTGAGGTTAGAAATCGTGGTGGTAGGGTATTCTGTACAACAGAGTTGGGCAATAGTATCACCACCCGTCTGGAGGGTAATGCTACGTTTGAGTGGTGTGGTGAGGCATTGTTTGTTGCAGGCGAGCTAAGTTTTGTGCGAAAATAATTTATGAAGAGCTTGATACTTAAATATTTAATGGTCGTAGGAGTGGCGGTTTTTGCTATCTCCTGTAGTGTCACGAGCTCGCTATCCGATGGGGAGTATCTCCTTACGAAGGTCGATGTTGAGGCAGACAAGAGTGTGCCTCGTAAGGAGCGTATCACCTTCGAGAAGGATAGATATATTCGTCAGTTGCCCAATAAACGAATTTTGGGATTTAACTTCCACGTTTGGGTGTATCAGAATGCGCACCATATCAAAAATGAGCGTCTAAATAGCTTTATGCGTAGGATTGGTGAGGCTCCGGTACTGGTGGATACAGCTCTTACTGAGCGCTCGGTGCAGAACTTGCAGACCTATCTACATAAGCGAGGCTACTTCTCTTCAAGTGTGACTTGCAAAATCGACACGTCGACACACCGAGAGCATAGAGCAAAAATTACATATACCATAAAGCAGGGCCCTGCTACACGCATCGAAGATGTAACATACAGATTTAGAGACACTTCGCTACGCTCCATAATAATAGCAGATACAGCGTCGTCGTTAATCATGCGAGGTGCTATCTTCGAGGAGTCGGTATTGGAGGCGGAGCGCAATCGTATTGCAACGATGCTTAACGACAATGGTTACTACGACTTCACGGCAAATAGTATCTCCTACGAGGTGGATACTCTGGGCAAGGAGTTGGGTGCTTCTGTATGTATGGTTGTGCATCCGTTGTTGATGGGTTATAATAATCGTAATGAGCAGATTTGGGAGGATCACAGTATCTACCGCATACGCAACATCGATGTATATCCTACCTATGATCCTATGTATCGTTCGACATCTGGCTTAGCACCAAATGCGAAGGTAGATACAACGCATTTCAGAGGTCTAAACATTATCCGTGATTTGAATGCACCGTCGCAGTTGCGCGGTATAGTTTTGCGTCGCAATATTATGCTCTACCCCGATCAGGTATATAATGCTCAGCGTGTGATGAGTACGCACAAGGAGCTCGTGTCGATGGGCTTCTTCCGTAGCTCTAAGATTGCCTTTTCGCCAGTGGTGGATAGCGTAAAAAGCGGTGAGAAATATATAGATTGTAGTATCTATGCTGCGCCAGCACTAAAGCAGAGTATGAAGGTTGAGGTTGAGGCTTCGTCGACCTCTACATTCCATGGTCTTAGCTTTACGTTGGGTTACTCGAATAGAAATATGTTTCGCGCTGCAGAGTCGTTCGATGTAGCCACACGCTTCGGTTTCGAGTGGATGCGTGCACCCGATGTCGCGAAGAGTACAGCACAGGAGATTGGTGTTACGGCGGGACTCTCCTTCCCACGTTTCCTTGTACCTTTCCGTTTAACCCCAGGTCCAAGTATTGCTAAGCGACGTACACGTCTTGAGTTTGCCTTTGACTATCAAAATCGTCCATACTATAGTCGTAATATTGTCACTGCCCGTTGGGCATATAGCTGGCAGCAGGGTAGTCGTGCTTCGTGGGTATTGCGTCCTGTGGATATTAACTGGATTAATGTTCAGAGTGTAGACGACAGATTTCTTAATGATATCGATAATAAGTATTTGAAGACCTCGTTCGAGTCGCAGCTAAATGCAGGTCTATCGCTATCGTGGATATATAATACTCAGCGCTCCGATTTCGACCAGAATGTAACTATTGTCCGCGCCAATCTCGAGTCGGTGGGTAATACTCTACAACTGCTTACCACAACCTTTGGTAACTCTTCACAGAATGAGAGTTACAATAAGATTCTGGGTGTTCGCTTTGCGCAGTACGTCCGTGGTGAGGCGAGCATAAGTCATAAGATTGACCTGGGTAACAAGATGGCACTCGCAGGTCGTCTCTTTAGTGGTGTGGGTGTCACCTATGGCAACTCTAAGGATCGCTCAATACCTTTCGACCGTATGTTCTATTGTGGTGGTGCTAACTCTATGCGTGGTTGGGTTCCGCGTACCTTAGGCCCAGGTAATAAACCCGAAGTAGAGGATGTTATCTATCCTTCGCAAGTGGGCGATATGCGTCTTGAGGCTAACCTTGAGTATCGCTTCCCACTGTGGTGGATATTGCATGGTGCTATCTTCTTCGATGTAGGTAATGTTTGGTATATTCGTGATGTGGAGGATAGCAACCCAGATGAGGTATTCCACTTCGATAGCTTCTATAAGCAGCTCGGTTTTAACACAGGTCTTGGTATTCGTCTCGATATATCGTACGTTATCCTCCGTTTCGACCTCGGTCTGCAGCTCCATAACCCCGACCGACCTATTGGCGAGCGCTGGATAAAGAACTTCCATTGGAATAATACTGCGCTAAACTTTAGTGTTGGCTACCCATTTTAATTTCTTGTGATAAGGGGTCATAATTTCTTGTGATAAGGGGCACATCTGCTGCCGCTAACAAAAATAGCCACCAATGGGACGTACGCCAAGTACTACCCATCGGTGGCTTTTTTGCCGAGCGAAAGCATCTGACCCCTTCTGACAAGAAATTCGGTTGTGGTGCTAATATCGGTTGAGTGTGCCCTTCTCCCAAGAAATTGGGTCTTGCGCTTGGGAAGGTTTTTTTAAGACAGCGGAGACAACAGAGACAGCGGAGACACAGAGTATCTCAATAATAATAAATTACCCTGCTAACTTTGTTACCACTGTTGTCCCTGTCGTTTTATCTGACTTCTCTAAATCACCACATTATCATACCTTGCCTCGATAACCGACCAATCTACGACGTGCCATAGCTTTTCAACGGCATCCTTACGGGCGTTGCGGTAGTCGATATAGTAGGCATGCTCCCATACATCTATGCAGAGTAATGGTATAAGCCCCTCAGTTAGAGGTGTGCCAGCGTTGGGCTTAGAGAGGATATATAGCTTTCCGTTGCTATCTGTAGCGAGCCAGACCCATCCAGAGCCAAAGAGTGTTGTTGCCATAGCTGTCATACGTCTCTTTAGTTCATCCACCGAGCCAAACTGCTCATCTATAGCACGACGTAGTTCGCCTGTGGGGTGGTGCTTAGCTTGTGGCGATAGACTCTCGAAGTAGAAGACGTGGTTCCACGCTTGTGCAGCATTGTTGAATATCGCACCATCGCTACACGTAATAACCTCCTCTAAAGGCATCCCCCTATATCGCGTGCCCTCGGTTAGCTCACCAAGTTTTGTAACATAACTCAAGTAGTGCTTGTCGTGATGAAAGTGCATTGTTTCGGCCGATACATAGGGCTCTAACGCATCGTAGGCATATGGTAGCTCTGTAATTGTGAGCAATGATGCCGCAATAGTTCTTAGTGTCATATCTGTTAAATTTTAGGATAATTATATGGCTCGATTCCTACAACAATAGAGCCAAACAAAAACAAGCGACAGCTGTGGGCTGTCGCTTGCTCTATCTATAATGTTCAATATCCTACTTCGCCTGGTGGAGAATTACTCGTTCGATAGCACGCTCGCATACAGGGCAGAAGCGCTCGGCAGTGTTGTTACGCATACGGCACACATCTGCTGGGCGGTAGATGCCCTTTGAGAGATAACCACCACCCTCGTAGAGACCTACGGTGTAGTTTGCGGTGCGCTCTGGAGTGACCTCTGTTGGGGTCTCGATGCCGTAAGGAATCATATCTGCCCACTTAGACTCAAAGTCTACTAATGTAGTGATATTTGGCTCCCAAGGCTCGTGATTGAGCGAGTGCATATTGTCGTTATCATCGGCATTGTCGTAGAAATACTCGTCGCCAAGACCTGCAAACGAGTGTCCGAACTCATGCACTACAACAGGGCGGAAGTCTTTGTGATGCGCCGTTGTAAGAGTATATGAGTTGTAGATACCACCGCCACCGTAGTTGCTTGTGTTTGCAAGGATTATAAAGTGCTCACAAGGGATGTTTGTCACCAAATCGTACATATCGTAGACATTACCCGATGTGAGGTAGCGCGCCATATAGAAGGTCATAAAGTTTGAGCTTACGGCTGTCTCACGCCAGTCGTTAGACTGTGGAACACTGACGTTGCTATCCAACGAAGGTGTTGTGACAGCGATAAAGTTGAACTTCTCGCTATGGCTACTGAATGGCTCATAGCTAAGAATCTCCTTCTTTGTGAGGATAGCATCGGTTAAGAATGTATCCATCTCATCGGCCTTATAGCCCTCGGCGAGGATAACAACATCGATACACTCCTTAGAGTCGCCCCCCTTGTGTATATATTTATAAGGTAGTGGCTGCTGTTTAGTACGGTTACGGATAAGTACGTCGTTAGGGTTGATAGTGTAGGTATGTACACTCTCTTTGCCGGTATTGTCGCGTAGCACAAGTGTTGCGGTGGCTGGTTTTAGCGGCATAGGAACAAGGAGTGTAAACTCAAAACTCTTAGATACCTCCATTGCCTCAGGGGTTGTAATCCACTCCTGGAAGAGTGATGAGAATGAAGTCATATAGATAACTTCGCCACTCTTGCAATCACGTAGTGTGAGGTCTCCATTACCCTTTAGAGGAACGTTGTTGAGATTGATACGACGACCATACCAATTATCTGTGTACGACATCTCGCGTAGTGCTACGTGTTGCTCGAAAGCATTACCCATAAATGTGTAGTCTATACGAAGCGTACCATCCTTAAACTGATCGTGGAAGCCTCTTGCATATAGCGATGATGTTAGGGTAAGGGCCAATATGGTCAATAGTAATCGTCTCATAGTTAATATGTTTTAGTTATTTATATCTATTTATCCTCTTCTGGTTTGCGCCATAGGTATATCTTCGATTCGGTGCCCTCCTTTAGGCGGGTGATGTTCTTGCGATGTGTCCAGATAAGAAGCACAGCCACAACCCACGAGAAGACGATAAATGGTACGCTGCCAAATGGGGCTTGCTCGTTGTAGGTCATCGTAGAGAAGATAAATACAAAGATTGGGTAGCTACAACCTGCTACCATAGATGCAAGCGATACATAGTGCCAAATAGCAAATACTACGCACCATACGGCAAAGCTAAGCAATAGGATTGGTGCGTAGATGCCTGTACCAGCACCGAGGAGTGTTGCTACTCCCTTACCGCCCTTGAAACCCGCAAAGATTGGGAAGATGTGGCCAAGCACCACAAATACCGTTGCGATAATACGAAGGTTGATAAGCCAATTGTGGGTGATAGCATCGTCATAGCGCATCAAGGATGTAAGCATTACGGCTACAAAACCCTTGAAATAGTCTATAATAAATACAGGTAGTGCGGCTCTTTTGCCGAGTACACGAAGCATATTCGTAGTACCTGCATTCTTTGATCCATGTTCGCGAATATCTATGCCATAATATTTCTTACCAATCCACACAGCGCTTGGTATTGAACCAAGCAAATAAGCTGCTATCATAATAGCGATGATAGATAGCCAAGTCATTATACTCCACGCTTCCATAAGTAGTTAAGTCATTAATCTTCAATCGTTTGTGTTCAAATAAGCACGGTGCTTATTAGACAAAGATACTAAAAAAAGGGCAAAAACAAAATTTTTAGACTCTATTTTGTCAAATGATGATATGCAAAATTACCCCCTTTGATGTTAAAAAAATGGTCAGAAATATTGTAGGTCCCAAAAAAAATATCTAATTTTGTTGTAGAAAACACATAAACGCATATTTATGAAATTGAAATTGAGTTGGGCCAATATGGCCTCTTCTATTGAAGAATCTATTACAGACAAGTCGTGGTGGTATTCAATCCTCCAAATCATCTTCGGATGTTTCCTTGTGGCGGTTGCTTTCGTTGTCTTTATCAACCCTTACGACCTTGTTCCTGGCGGTATCTACGGTTTGGCATTGGTGCTTCATAATCTATTTCCATCTATTCAGGTAGGTACATTTGGCTATATGTTTGATGTTCCACTTATCTGTACTGCACTTCTTCTCTTTGGTGGTACTTTTGGTGGTCGAACAATCTTCGCATCATTCATTACTCCTGGTATTATGAATATCCTTGACTATTTGGTATATCCAAGTAAAGAGGCTATCGAGGCCCTCGACCCAACACAGTTGCTAGGTGGTCATATTGACCTTTCCAATGACCTTATCCTTGCTGCTGTTATCGGAGGTGTATTCAGTGGTATTGGTGTAGGTATTGTTATTCGCAACAATGCAGCGACAGGTGGTACAGATATTACAGGTATGCTACTTCATAAGTTCGCTAAGATGAAGTTTGCGAATGGTGTGCTACTATCGGATGCAATTATCGTGCTTGCAGGTTTGATAGTTATCGGCTTTGGTGTGGGTACTGGAGAGCCACGAGGCGTTATGCTCTCACTATACTCTGCAGTATGTATCTTTGTGAATGCTAAGGTTCTGGGTTATACTATCGACGGTGCTTCACGCGATAAGCTCCTATATATTATCTGCGAGCAGCACTCTGAGCAGATGCGCCACTATATCCTTCACGAACTCAACCGTGGCGGTACTTATCTTAAGGCTAAGGGTATGTACACCGATCACGATAAGGAGATGATCTTCCTTGTTGTAAACCGTAAGGAGGTGCGCACTGTGCAGCAGCGTATCAAGGATTTCGATCCAAGTGCTTTTGTAGTTGTAACCGATGCTTATGATACCTTTGGTAAGGGCTTCAAGCCATTCCCAGAGGAGAATAGTATGCCAACAGAGTAGAATTGTTTTATGTGGCATTGTGGCATCTGCATTGTTTGGCGGATGTTAATGAATATGCATAAAAGCAATTTCGAGTAAAAGAGATATACAATATTAAGTATCAGGGGCGGTCCAAAGTTAATAGGATAGCCCCTTATTTAAGTAAAGAGTATGAATATAAACGTAAATAACCTACGTCCGCTAACAGGTAGTGGTCGTAAATTATATATCGAGACCTATGGTTGCCAGATGAATGTTGGCGACTCGGAGATTGTGGTGTCGATTATGCAGCAGGAGGGCTTTCGTTACACCGAGAGCCTTGAGGAGGCAGATATAGTGTTGATTAACACCTGCTCTATTCGCGATAATGCCGAGCAGCGTATCTGGGGACGTCTTAGTGAGATGCGCCATATGCGTAAGAAGAGGCCTTCGCTTATCATCGGTATCATTGGCTGTATGGCTGAGCGTTTGAAGGAGGAGCTTACTAAGGGTGGTACAGGCGTAGACATCGTGGCGGGTCCTGACTCATATCGCGACCTTCCACGTCTTGTGCGTGAGGTTGATGGTGGTGCTAAGGGTGTCAACGTGGAGCTATCTAAGGAGGAGACATACGCCGAGATTGCACCAGTACGCCTCGATAGAAATGGTGTGAGTGCCTTTATCGCCATTATGCGTGGTTGCAACAACTACTGCTCATACTGCGTGGTGCCATATACACGAGGCATCGAGCGTAGTCGTGATGCTGCTACTATCGTTGCCGAGGCTCGCACGCTCTTCGAGAATGGTTACCGCGAGGTGACACTCCTCGGTCAGAACGTAAACTCTTACCGTACGGGTGATGTAGACTTCCCTGAGCTACTTAAGCAGGTGGCTGACATATCACCACTACTACGTGTGCGCTTTGCAACATCGCACCCTAAGGATATCAGCGACAAGCTTCTTGAGACTATGGCATCAATGCCAAATATCTGTAAGGCGATACATCTTCCAGCGCAGTCGGGCTCTACGGAGATGCTTAAGCGTATGAATCGTAAGTACACTCGCGAGTGGTACTTGGAGCGTGTGGAGGCTATACGCCGCTATATGCCAGATTGCGCCATTACTACCGACCTTATCGCTGGCTTTGCGCACGAGACGGAGGAGGAGCATCAGGAGACACTATCTCTTATGCGCGAGGTAGGCTACGACTTTGCATATATGTTTAAGTACTCGGAGCGCCCAGGAACCTTTGCACAGCGTAACCTCGGCGACGATATCCCAGAGGATGTTAAGACACGCCGTCTTACTGAGATTATCGACCTTCAAAATAAGTTATCTGAGGAGAGCAATACGCGCGATATTGGCAAGGAGTTCGAAATTCTTGTCGAGTGCACCTCAAAGCGTAGCGATGCACAACTCTCAGGTCGTACCTCGCAGAATAAGATGGTAGTCTTCGATCGCCATGATTATAAAGTCGGCGACTATGTAAAGGTTAGAATTACAGGATGTTCGTCAGCAACGTTGTTTGGTGAGGTTATTCTATAATTTGAATATGTAATAGTAAAGCCTGCTCAACTGAGCAGGCTTTACTATTTGTTAATATTTTACATCCGAAAGGAACAATCCGCAAGCTGGAGCGCCAGCACTGCAACGTGAGAGGTCGCGTGAGCGTATAATATCCTCGAACTCCTCTACACTATACTTGCCACGACCAACATCGACTAAAGTGCCTACAATGGCGCGCACCATATTGCGAAGAAAGCGGTTGGCGCGGATAGTGAAGCGTAGTGTGCCGTCGCTCTCCACAACCCACTCAGCGTGGCCGATATGGCAGATATTGGTCTTATTATTCGAGTTTAGCTTTGCAAACGATGTGAAGTCCTCGTATTCAAGGAGTTTTTTTGCCGCCTCGTTCATCTTCGATACATCTATATCTGCTGTAAAGTGCCAAGCCGAGTAGCGACGGAAGGGTGACTTATGGGGCGTAAGAAAGTAGGTGTACTCCCTCTCCTTAGCATCAAAACGTGCGTGTAGCGTAGGCTCCACCTCATAGATACGCATAATGGCTATATCTGCAGGCAGTACCTTATTTAATTTATATGATAGCTGTGCGCAGTCTATCTCTTTGTCGCTATCGAAGTGTGCCGTGTAGAACGAGGCGTTAACACCCGTATCGGTACGTCCAGCACCGACAATCTCGGTAGGCACACGCAGTAGCATAGAGAGCTTATCTTCGATGGTACCCTCCACCGTTATAGCATCGGGCTGGCGTTGCCAACCAAAGTATGCTGTACCGTCGTATTGTAGTTCAATAAAGTAGCGAGCCATATAGATAAAATAAGGGTGGCGTTATATGCGCCACCCTTCATATTTAGAAATTACATATGGATTGCGCAACCCAAAGCATCCTCCGCAGCCTCCATCACAGCCTCGTGCATAGATGGATGTGCGTGTATTGTGCGAGCGATGCGGTGAGCATCTACGCCCAATACCTTAGCCAATGTAGGCTCGCCAATCATCTCGGTAACATTGTGACCGACGAAGTGTGCACCGAGCAACTTCTCCTCCTTATCAAAGATAAGCTTCACGAAGCCGTCGCGCTCACCTGCGGCTGTAGCCTTACCAGATGCGGTATATGGGAACTTACCAACCTTATACTCGATGCCCTGAGCCTTAACCTGTGCCTCGGTCATACCCACCGATGCAACCTCTGGAGAGGTGAATATGCACGATGGAATAGTCGAGTAGTCGATTGCCTCTGGGTTAAGACCGCAGATATGCTCTACGCAGTGGATAGCCTCGGTAGAAGCCACGTGTGCAAGAGCTGGCGTAGCGATAATATCGCCGATAGCATATACGCCATCAACAGACGTTTTGAAGTGCTCATCGACCTTAATCTTGTCGCGCTCAATCTCAATGCCAAGATCCTCAAGACCCATATCCTCGATATTTGACTTGATACCTACTGCCGAGAGTACGATATCTGCCTCGATAGTCTGTGCGCCCTTCTTACCCTCAATATCGATAATACACTTGCCCTCATCGTTAACGCTAACCTGCTTAACGGTAGTTGAGGTCATAACTGTTGCGCGAAGCTTGCGGAAGGCGCGCTCCATAGCCTTAGCTGTGTCCTCATCCTCCAAAGGCATAATCTGTGGCATATACTCGATAATGGTAACCTTAACGCCCAATGTAGCGTAGATATATGCGAACTCCGAACCAATAGCACCTGAGCCCACAACAACCATAGACTCTGGCAACTCTGGCAATACCAAAGCCTCCTTAGAGGAGATGATGTGCTTGCCGTCGACAGGCATAAATGGCATCACGCGTGGACGAGCACCAGTAGCGAGAATGATGTGGTCTGCCTCGTAGTCTACGCCCTCAACCTCTACTGTATCTGATGCCTTAAGGCGGCCGAAGCCAGCGATAACATCGATGTTGTTCTTCTTAAGGAGGAACTGTACACCCTTGTTCATTGTAGAGGCAACCATACGCTCGCGCTCTACCATCTTTGTCCAGTCGGGCTTAACCTCACCCTCGATGGCAACACCAAATGTAGCTGCAGACTTGCAGTCTGCGTAAACCTGTGCCGAGCGTACAAGAGCCTTTGTAGGGATGCAACCCCAGTTGAGGCACACACCACCAGCATCAGCCTTCTCAACGATAGCTACGCGCTTGCCACACTGTGCAGCACGGATAGCGGCAACATAACCTCCAGGGCCTGAGCCGATAACGATAATATCATATCTATTGTCCATAGTTGATAACTTTTTACTTTACAACCTTCAAAATCTCACCCTTGTCTGCTGCTACAGCGCGCTTCCAGTTCTCGGTATAGCCTGGCTGCTCGATCTTACCTGGGATATCCTTGCCATTGCCATTGTCGATGAACTTGCCGTTCTCCTCGCCCTTAACATTACCGTCGATATACTTAACCATAAGGTACTTGTCGAGTTTCTCCCAGATGTTGAAGAGCTCCTGTGCGTTGTTTACAGATAACTCAGTGGCAATCTTCTGAGCCTTCTTTGCGTTCTTTGCGCTACCAATCTGACGGTCCATAGCTGGAACGAGCTCGAGCATCTTATTCTCCCACATATCTACATACTCACGTACGGTCTTACCTACGGTGTTGTAGCGCAAGTATGCGAACTGAGCAACACGATTAGTAACCCAGAACATAGCAGTATCTGAATACTCCAACATTGAGCCATTACCCTCGCGAAGTGCCTCTGGAACCTCCAAAGAGTTAACATAGATAGGGGTCAATGGAGATGTCGCTGCATCATCTGTACCAAACCAGAGGATACCTACCTTCTCAGGACGTGCCTGACCTACAAGCCAGAAGCCAGTCTGCTGAGTTGCTGTAGCGCGCTCGTTGCAGTACTCAACGCCGTCAACCTCGAAGTACATTGGACGCCAGCGGTATGGGCAACCCTCGCCACCAGCACCGATGTCTGTTGTCATATCCATCTTAGTACCCTCGTAGTGGTCGCGCATACAGTCCATAAGGAGTTTTGGAGATACCTTCTCGCGTGGCATAACCCACAAAGGCATACGATTGTTAGGGTTGTGGCCCATAGCATAGTCCTCATACTGGTCCATATCGTCAGCTACGGTGCGGAAGAAAGCCCATACGCGAGCCTCGCAACCACGCATAGCACCGAAATCGAGTGGTGCGTAAGCATCAGCAAAGCTGAAATCCTTGTTCTCGCCCTCGAACCAGCCGAACTTACGAGCTACATCTGCTACATCTGGAGCGTAGATACAGTTCTCAGGATCGTCCCAAGGGAATGTAGTGATACGAGCCTGGTTGGCGTGAGCAGATACATAACCATCAGGAATACGACGTGCTACCCATACGATACCCTTATCCTCTGGGCCCTTACCGATAAGCTCCATAATCCAAGCCTCCTTCTGGTCGATAAGTGAGAAGGACTCACCAGATGAGCAGTAACCATAGGTGTTAGCAAGGTCTACGATGATATCAATCGCCTCGCGAGCGGTCTTAGCGCGCTGTAGAGTGATGTAGATAAGTGAGCCGTAGTCGATGCCACCCTTAGGATCCTCCAACTCGTGACGACCACCAAATGTAGTCTCTGTGATAAATAGTGAGTGCTCGTTTGAGTTACCAAGAGTGCGGAATGTTGTCTTAGCCTGCTCGATCTGACCGATGTAGCGACCAGTATCCCACTCAGTAACATCCATCATCTTGGTGAACTTACCAGGAATATACTGGTATAGTGAGCCATAGAGACCGTGAGAGTCTGCAGCATATGTCACCATATTTGAGCCATCTGTTGAAGCTCCACGTGTTACAATAAAGTTAGTACAAGCATCTGCCGTTGCGATACCTGCAAAAAATGCGCCCACAAGGACAACAACTTTAAGTAGTCTGTTCATAATTTGTTTTAGGTTATTATTGTTATACATAATTCTTAAAATCTTTCAAAGGTAGTAATTTATTTTGAAATAGTTGCTATGTTGTCTAAGATTTTGTACATTTGTACCACTAAAACCGAATCGGATATGACTATTAAGGAGCGATTAGAGAGAATATTGGCAACACTGCCTGAGGGTGTCGAGCTTGTAGCGGTGTCTAAATTCCACCCTGCGGAGCGCTTGCAGGAGGCTTACGATGCAGGTCAGCGCATCTTTGGCGAGAGCCGACCACAGGAGATGGTGGCAAAGGCGGAGGTGCTGCCAAAGGATATTGTTTGGACAATGATTGGGCATCTGCAAACCAATAAGGTGAAGATGATTGCCCCCTTTGTTTCGATGATTGCCTCGGTGGACTCCGAGCGTCTTATTGAGGAGATTGAGAAACAGGCGGCAAAGCACAATCGTGTTATCGATATACTCTTGGAGGTGCACGTAGCGCAGGAGGAGACCAAGTCGGGATGGTCGGAGCAGGAGCTTCTTGACTACCTTGCTACGGATAAGTTAAAGAGTATGTTGCACGTGCGTGTTCGTGGTGTTATGACCATTGCGTCAAATACTGAAAATGAGAGTGTTGTGCGTGCAGATTTTCAGCGTATTAAGGATATTTTCGACTCTCTAAAACCGCGCTTTGGTGAGGACTTTGATACACTCTCAATAGGTATGTCCGACGACTATCCTTTGGCCTTGGAGTATGGCTCAACAATGGTGCGAATCGGTACTGCTATCTTTGGCCCAAGAGAGTACTAAGTAAACTGAAAACTGAAAGGTGAAAAGTGTGGTGCGCTTCGCGCGAGATTAAATTAGAGAATTTAGTGAATTTAGAGAATTTAGTGAGTTTAGTGTTTTGCGTGATACCATCTCCCTAACTTCCCTAACTTCCCTAATTTCCTTAATCTCCTTAATCTTCCTAATAAAAAGTCGCAGACACCACACTTTGCAGTTGTCAGTTTTCACTTTTTAGTTTCCTTGTCTGTTTTGTACTGACAAATTGTCAGTTGGTGTCGGTTTTTATTGACAATTTTGTCATATCAAAAGGAATAAGTGCGTCAGTTTTGGCGCATTTTTTTGTTTGGCACTACGTTTGTTTGGCAAGAAATCGTAACAGCGAAAAATGTTACACAGACAGAAGAGATAAATTATTAACAAATATAAAACTAAAGAATTATGAGCAAGATTATTGGTATTGATTTGGGTACAACCAACTCGTGTGTAGCTGTAATGGAGGGTAATGAGCCTGTAGTTATTCCTAACGCTGAGGGTCATCGTACAACTCCTTCAGTAGTGGCGTTTACTAACGATGGTGAGCGTAAGGTGGGAGATCCTGCAAAGCGTCAGGCTATCACTAACCCTAAGCGTACAGTGTTCTCTATTAAGCGTTTTATGGGTGAGCGTTACGATGCTGTTACTGCAGATATTGCGCGTGCTCCATACTCAATCGTTAAGGGCGACAACAACACTCCTCGTGTAGATATCGACGGTCGTCAGTACACACCTCAGGAGATCTCTGCTATCATCCTTCAGAAGATGAAGAAGACAGCAGAAGATTACCTTGGTCAGGAGGTTACAGAGGCTGTTATCACTGTTCCTGCATACTTCTCAGACTCACAGCGTCAGGCAACTAAGGAGGCTGGTGAGATTGCTGGTTTGAAGGTGCGTCGTATTATCAACGAGCCTACTGCTGCAGCTTTGGCATACGGTCTTGATAAGAAGCAGAACGATATGAAGATCGCTGTTTATGATCTTGGTGGTGGTACCTTCGATATCTCAATCCTTGAGTTGGGTGATGGCGTATTCGAGGTTAAGTCTACAAATGGTGATACACACCTTGGTGGTGACGACTTCGACCACGTTTTGATCGACTATATGGCAGAGGCGTTTAAGGCTGAGCACCAGATTGATCTTCGTCAGGATCCTATGGCATTGCAGCGCTTGAAGGAGGCTGCTGAGAAGGCTAAGATTGAGCTTTCGTCTGCTACTACAACAGATATCAACCTCCCATACATCATGCCAGTAAATGGTATCCCACAGCACCTTGTGATGACACTTACTCGTGCTAAGTTCGAGCAGCTCTGCGACCACCTTGTGCAGAAGACTATCGAGCCATGCCGCGTAGCATTGCGTGATGCTGGCTTGCAGGCAAACCAGATTGATGAGGTTATCCTTGTGGGTGGTTCTACACGTATTCCAGCTATTCAGCGCGTTGTAGAGGAGTTCTTTGGTAAGGCTCCTAACCGTTCAGTAAACCCTGATGAGGTTGTGGCTGTAGGTGCTGCTATCCAGGGTGGTGTTCTTACAGGTGAGGTTAAGGATGTGCTTTTGTTGGATGTGACTCCACTTTCACTCGGTATCGAGACTTTGGGTGGTGTGATGACTCGCCTTATCGAGGCTAACACTACCATCCCTACTCGCAAGAGTCAGGTGTTCTCTACAGCTGCTGATAATCAGCCAACTGTAACTATCAATGTATGCCAGGGTGAGCGTGCTATGGCGGCTGATAACAAGTCTATTGGTCAGTTCAACCTTGATGGCATCCCAGCTGCTCCACGTGGTGTGCCACAGATTGAGGTTACTTTCGATATCGATGCTAATGGTATCCTTAACGTATCAGCAAAGGATCTTGGTACAGGCAAGGAGCAGAAGATTCGTATCGAGGCTTCAAGCGGTTTGACCGACGCTGAGATTCAGCGTATGCGTGACGAGGCTAAGGCTAACGAGGCTAAGGATAAGGCTGAGAAGGAGCGTATCGAGAAGATTAATATGGCAGACTCGAATATCTTCGCATCTGAGAAGAACCTCAAGGAGTATGGTGATAAGCTTCCTGCTGAGAAGAAGTCGGCTATCGAGGCTGCTCTTGCAAAGCTTAAGGAGGCACACGCATCTAAGGATATCGCAGCTATCGACACTGCTATCGAGGGTCTTAATGCTGCATGGCAGGCTGCATCGCAGGATATCTACGCTCAGCAGCAGGCACAGCAGGCTCAGGGTGCTCAGTCACAGGGTGCAGAGCAGCAGGCACAGCCTGAGGATGTTGAGTTCGAGGAGGTTAAGTAGTCTCTTGCGATAGAGTAGGTATCTACCGTCGACAATTATTAATCCCGATAGTGGGTTGTGTGCTAAGCACTACCTATTATCGGGATTTTTATGTGCGTTTTATTTGTCTCCGTCTCCAGCACACAGATTTCTATAGCTAAAATTACTCTAAAAATGGTCAAAATTTGCGGGGGGGGGGTAAAATTGGCCTAAAAATATTATACGATTTCTTTGGTGGTTGGAGAAAAAAAATATATATTTGTCAAGAGTTTATGCTGAAAATTCGCATTTAACGCAGGTGTTCTGCGTGATGTAGAACTTCAACAAGTTGTGTGACAGAGTGTTGCGTGCGTAGAGTCTGCACGCGCAAGTGTAAAGTTTCGGAGTTTGGGGCTTGTTGGCTCCAGCTCTTTCGTCGACTTTTGTGTTGTTTTAAGCGTGTTTTTTGACAAACAGAGATTAAACAAATAATAATTTAATTTTTACAACTATGAAAGCTAAGTTTTTTGCAATTGCTGCTTTGTTGCTTGGAATGGCATCATGTCAGCAGGACTTTGCTGGTGTGGAGTCAACTCCTAACGGTGAGGTTAGCGTACAGCTATCAGTTACAGCTCCAGAGTTGGTAGGTGTTACACGTACTGATGGTGATTCACAGGCTAATTTGGATAGTGCCTATGGTGCTATTGACTATCTTGATGGCGCACCTGTAGGTGACGATCGTTGGGATTGGAGCAATGTAGACCTTCGTTACTCTATGGAGGTTTACGATGAGGGTGATCTTACTACACCTATCAAGGATCGTATGGTTATCATTAAGGACAAGTACGAGCCTGTTACTTTCGAGCTTCGTCTTATCCCAGGTCGTGATTACCGTTTCGTTGTATTCGCAGACTTTGTAGCAGATGGAGAGGCTGCTAAGACTGTAGATTACTCAAAACAGGGTGACCTTGGTCTACGTCACACTATTGGTACTAACCTTACTCAGATTACTATCAAGCAGGATGCTGACGATATCAACGATGAGATTGCTGATGCTTACTTCAAGACCTTCACATACAAGCCAACCGGCAACAGCAACAACGTAAACGATACACAGGATGTAGAGTTGAAGCGTCCATACGCTAAGTTACGCGTTGTAGCTACCGACCTTGCAGATCTTAACCTTAACGTACAGCCAGCAAGCGTTCAGGTAATGTATAAGTCAGAGGCAACCGTTCCAACATCGTTCAACGCTGTAACAGGTGAGCTTGGTACAGAGAGCAAGTTGGATGCAAACAAGATTTTCGGTTACCCATTCGTTAAGGATATCCGCGATAACCGTACTTCACACGTTTACAACTATGGCTACGATGATGATACTGCAGTTGCAGATAATGGTGTTGAGCGAGCTTCAAGCTTGACATTGTTCACAGACTATATTCTTGCTGTAGATGACGAGCATCGTCCAATCAGCTTCGAGATGGCAGTATTTGATGCAGCAGGTGGTCTCATCAAGGCTGTAGATTTCAACACAAATATTCCAATTCAGCGTAACCACTTGACAACTATCGTTGGTAACCTAATGACAGCTAACACTGAGTTCACAGTAACTATCGACGATAACTTTGAATCAGATATCGATGGTAACTCACAGGAGCGTATTCTTCTTGAGACCTTGATTAATGGTGGTGTTTACGATTTGAAGTCAGATCTAACAGTTACAGCACCTACATGGTTGAAGGGTGATGCAGTTATCCGTCTTAA
>JAZOQR010000038.1:0-11026 GCA_045656185.1 Alistipes sp.
AACGAGAGTTACGAAAGTATATTAACTACTACAATAACGACCGTATAAAACTAAAATTAAACGGAAAGAGTCCGGTACAATACCGAACTCTTTACCAATAAATCTATTTAATAATCCGTCCAATCTTTTGGGGTCAGATCAGAGCGTACTGCCTATTCGCATTTATTTTTGATAGCGGCAGCAGATGTGCCCCTTATCACAAGAAATCTAGCGTTCGATGTCTTTGAAATAACGATATGTCGCTACGCGTAGCTCCTCTGCTGCTGGGTCATCGCAGACGATGATACCTGCAGGGTGAAGCTGAAGTGCCGAGATTGTCCACTGGTGGTTGTAGCTACCCTCTATACCATGACGTAGAGCACGAGCCTTCTTGCGACCAGTAGCAAGGATTAGCACCTTACGTGCATCCATAATGGTTGCAACACCTACGGTGAGAGCCTGGGTTGGCACCTGAGAGATATCACCACCAAAGAAACGCGAGTTCACAGCAATAGTATCAGGCGTAAGACTCTTGATACGTGTGCGCGAATGTAGTGATGAGAATGGCTCGTTGAAGGCAATGTGACCATCTTCGCCTACGCCACCCATAAATAGGTCGATACCACCAGCAGCCACAATAGCAGCCTCGTATGCCTCACACTCCGCCATTAGATCTGGGGCATTACCATTGAGGATATGCGCATTCTCAGGCTTAATATCAATATGCGAGAAGAAGTTGCTCCACATAAACGAGTAATAGCTCTCTGGATGCTCCTTAGCAAGACCAATATACTCATCCATATTGAATGTGATGACATTCTGGAACGACACCTCACCCGCCTTGTGCAGACGGATAAGCTCTTTGTATGTCTCAAGTGGTGTAGAGCCTGTTGGCAAGCCGAGAACAAATGGTGCGTCTGTTATTGCAGCCTTAGCCTTAGCCTTAATCTGATCCACGATATAACGTGCAGCCCACTGCGCTACCTCATTAGAGGTATCCTTGATTATTACTCTCATTGTTTATTGTTTTATTTTACTAATTACCAACATATTAAAGGTTGTATAAAACGAGCTAATTTTAGGCGTGCGCTGCTCATAAAAGCGGAGTTTACTAAAGGTAAATGAGCATTTTAGGAGCAAGCACAACGACAAAGTAGCCGTTCTAGGCGACTTTGCTAAAACATCTTTACAAACACCTCAATCGCCTGATACTCCGCCATACCGAGCTTATCGTATAATTTCGCTGTGTTCTGTGTACGCTCCTCGGCACGCTGCCAGAACTCACGAGTGTCGCTACCTGGGAATGGCACGATATCCTTCTGCGAGAGGTGACGGTATATAGCGTGGCGCTTCTTAAGCATCTCATCAGGAGATAGTGGCACTGCCATATCTACCAAACCAAGGTTCCACTCCATCCAAGCACCACGATAGAGCCATAGGTGACACTCTGAACGCCAGTCGTCATCGTGAGTAACCTCAAGGGCCTGAAGGATAGCCTCCATACAGGTACGATGTGTACCGTGTGGATCTGCAAGGTCACCAGCAGCATATATCTGGTGAGGCTTAATATCGCGTAGAAGCTTCACAATAATATTGATATCGTCAGATGTAAGCGCACCCTTCTTGATACCTCCAGTCTCGTAGAATGGAAGGTTTAGGAAGTGGGCATTAGTGTTTGGATTTAGACCAAACGAACGCACCGCAGCACGCGCCTCAGCACGACGTATAGTGCCCTTAATATCGAGTAGCTTGCGAGGCTCTGGCTCGCCACGCTTCTTGCTCTTGATAACATCGTTTACCTCGTCGTAGTTATCGCTAATACCGAGCAAGCAGGCTGTATCAACATTCTGCAATACAACATCGTCGTGAACAGCAACATTACCAGATGTCTGGTATGCCACATGCACGTCGTGACCCTGCTCCACAAGACGGATGAAGGTACCACCCATCGAGATAACATCATCATCGGGGTGTGGCGAGAAGATCAAGACACGCTTAGGATATGGCATAGATGGGGCTGGACGTGTGGAGTCATCAGCATTCGGCTTACCACCTGGCCAACCCGTAATAGTATGCTGCAAGTCGTTGAACACACGGATATTAACCTTGTCGTATGTACCACAACTCTCCAACAACTGACCGAGCGAATTTTCGATATAATCCTTATATGTAAGCTTAAGGATAGGCTTATTTACAATACCACAAAGCCATACCACCGCCTTACGCACAAACTTCGAAGTCCACTCACAAGGGCCTACCAACCACGGTGTCTGCTCACGAGTAAGCTTCTCAGCAGCAGTCTCGTCGATAACAAGCTCGATATTTGGATGCTCCTGAAGATGGCTTGCAGGCACCTTATCCGTAATCTCGCCCTCAACAACATGCTGCACTGCATCGGCCTTATCCTCACCCCAAGCCATCAAGATAACCTTATCGGCTCGCATAATAGTACCAATACCCATTGTGATAGCCAACTTAGGGGTGTTCTCAAAGCCCGCAAACTGCTGCGACTGCAGCTTGCGCGAGTTATGAGACAGCTCCACAAGACGAGTGTGCGACTTAGCATACGAACCCTGCTCATTGAAACCCAACTGTCCCTGCTCACCAAAGCCTATAATCATCAAGTCGATCTTACGGATAGACTTCTCATACTCGCTACAATACTCCGAAATACGGCTCTCATCAACCTCGCCATCAAGTGTATGTACGTTCTCTGGCGCGATATCCACATGCTTAAGGAAGTCGTCGTGGATACGGAAGTTACGACTCTGCTGGTCGGTACGATGTATCGGATAGAACTCGTCGAGCGAATATACTGCAACGTGCTTAAACGACACCTTGCCTGCCTGATAACGGCGTACAAGCTCACGGTATAGGCCCAATGGAGTACGACCCGTAGTTAGACCAAGTACAAATGGAGGAAGCTCCTCGTAGATATCTCTTGCAGAGGCGTTCTCACTATGATTCTGTATCATGCGACAGATAATATCTGCTACATACTGTACACCGTTGAACTCATTTTCGAAGACCTGAGTCTGCATACGCTCGTAGCGATGTATAATATCCTTTGGCGCACCATCCTTGATAAGTCCGCCATGCTTAGGAAGCTGATACCTACTGTTCATCTTTTATATATCATTTAATTAACTATCAAAACAAATATCGTTCAAAGATATAAATTTTTTGGGGATATCACACCTATTTTCGCCAAAATCTATCGAATTATGTGCAAGCAGCTATAAGTAGGCTATATTCCGAAACAAAAATAGAGCCACCCCGAAGGATAGCTCTATTCCTAATTATAAGGTTGTGTCAAACCTAATTACTTTGTTGCGCTCTCCAAACGCTTCATCATAACAAACATGAAGAGAGCTGAAATCAAGCAGAGTACGATGAACACTGTCCATACCGACCACAATGGAAGACCTGCCCAAAGGAAACCACCAACAGATACAAGAAGGTTACCGATAGCGGTTGCAACGAACCAACCACCCATCATAAGACCCTTGTACTTTGGAGGAGCTACCTTAGATACAAATGAGATACCCATTGGTGAAAGGAGCAACTCTGCGAATGTAAGAATCAAATAAGTGAAGATCAACCAGTAAGGTGATGTACGAGTCTCCTTCTTATCACCCTCGTAGCTTGTCAATACAGCCTTAGCCTCCTCTACAGTCATTGCAGGAGCAACCTCTGCAACCTCTGCTACCTCTGCAACTGGAGCTACCTCTGCTACCTCAGCTACCTCTGCTACCTCTGCTACCTCAGCTACCTCAGCAACTGGAGCAACCTCAACAGGCTTCTCTGCGCAAACTACACACTGAGCGTTATATACCTCTGTAAATACAGGACGAGTCTTATCGTTAAGCTTAGACATAAAGTCCTGAGCAGCCTTAACATTCTCGCTCATCTTAGCCTCAGCCTCAACCTCAGTCGTTGTCTCTGTTGCCTTCTCGGTCTCAGCCATAGCCTTAACGTCGATCGCCTTCAAAGCCTCAACATCTGCTGCTACAGTGTAGCACTTTGCAGCGAAATCCTCAGCCTTGTTGATAGCGATAGCACGCTGCTGCTGGTCTGGAGTATTAAGGCCCTGTGAGCCGAATGCCATAATAGCAAAACCAATAGCTGCAACCAACATACCGAATGCAATCTTACGTGGTGCTGAAGGCTCCTTACCCTTACGAGCCAATGCGCCAAAAATAGCCATTGAAACTGGAGTCAACGCAACAACATAGAATGGGTTAAACTGCTGGAAGATAGGAGCTGCAACCTCAACCTCTGTGCTTGGAGTAATACCTGTTGCACGATATACGAGAACAGCAAGAACAGCAGATGCAAGAACACCTGAAAGTAGCTTACCCTTAGCATTTTCGCTCTGGAAAATTGAGAATGTAGCGTAAACAGCAACAATGATAAGTGCAAGATTCCATACATCAAACAACATTGTATCGAAGCCAGATGCTACAGTATTAGTAAACTCGTCAGCGAAGTATGTAAGAGTCAAACCATTCTGGTGGAATGCCATCCAGAAGAAGATTACAACCGCAAATACAAGGCAAAGAGCGACAACACGCTGCTTAGTCTCAGCTGGTGTAAGGTTATCTACAACCTGAGCCTTCTCGCCCTTCTTAGCACCACCCTCAACGTGACGGAATGTAGGACGGAAGATGTAGTAGATGGCGATTGAGAGAATCAACGCAACACAAGCTACCATAAACGAGAAGTGGTATGCATCATTAGATGACATATCAAGAGAGGTCTCTGCCCACTTCTTGATACCTACAGCTGTAGTAGGAGCGAACAATGAACCTACGTTGATAGCCATATAGAAGAGTGAGAAACCTGAGTCACGCTTGTCAGCATACTTAGGATCGTCGTAGAGGTTACCAACCATAACCTGCAAGTTACCCTTGAACAAACCAGTACCAACACTGATAAGAAGAAGAGCCGCCATCATGGCGATCATAGCAACAGTCTCACCACCAAGAGGTGCAGAGAGCAACAAGTAACCACCGAACATAACCATGATACCAGTAGTTACCATACGGCCAAAACCATACTTATCGGCCATAATACCACCAATCAATGGCATGAAGTAAACCAAGCCAAGGAAAGTTGAGTAAATAGCACCTGCAGTACCACTCTCCAAACCGAAGTTCTCGCGAAGGAAGAGTGCGAAAACTGCGAGCATTGTGTAGTAACCAAAGCGCTCACCAGTGTTTGCAAGGGCTAAGGCATAAAGACCTTTAGGATGTCCTTTGAACATAGTAAAAAGTTTTTAGTTAATATTAATATAAATTGTTTTTTTGTTAGTCAATTAACACATAATATCAGGCAAAGATACAAAGATTTTTCATATCTTTGCTAAAAATAACACAAAATTGTATGAAAGAGCTAAAAAATACACTTCCAATCGTTGAAAACGATGAGTGGTTAAAACCTGTGGAAGAGGAGATTAAACGCCGATACGATATGTTTATGGCGCGTTTAGAAGATATTGAGAAGAGCGCTGGCTCAATTTCAAACTACGCCAACGGACATCGCTACTACGGCTGGCAGTATGACTCAGCAATGCAGGGTTGGTGGTTTAGAGAGTGGCTCCCCAAGGCTAAAGATGTCTATATCTTTGGTGACTTCAACAACTGGCAACGAACAGAGCTACGCCTCGAGCGCAATCGCGAGGGTGTATGGAGCATCTTCCTTCCCGATGCGATGTATGCCGAGAGACTGACAGATGGCTCACTCTACAAGATGCATGTTCATGGCGATAATGGCTGGAACGACCGCATACCTGCGTATGCAAAGCGCGTAGTGCAAGATGACCAGACAAAGAACTTTACAGCACAGTTTGTTATCGATAAGCCATACGACTGGAAGCACGACAACTTCACCGCACCAAAGATTGGTGAGCTTGTAATATACGAGGCTCACGTAGGTATGGCACAGGAGAAGGAGGGAGTTGGCTCTTATACCGAGTTCCGCGACCTGATTCTTCCACGTATCAAGGAGGCAGGATATAACGCTGTGCAGCTTATGGCTATTGCCGAGCACCCATACTACGGTTCGTTTGGCTACCATGTGGCAAACTTCTTTGCTCCATCATCACGCTTTGGCACGGCCGACGAACTACGCTCACTCATAGATCGTGCACACGAACTTGGCATTGCCGTAATTATGGATCTCGTTCACGCTCACTATGTTAAGAACTTCGCAGAGGGCATCAACCAGCTTGATGGCTCAAACCACCACTACTCTAAGCCTGGCGATGCTGGCTACCAGAAGTATTGGGACTCGATGGTCTTCGACTATGGCAAGCGCGAGGTTGAGCACTTCTTATTATCCAACGTTAAGTACTGGATGGAGGAGTTCCACTTCGATGGTTACCGCTTCGATGGCGTAACCTCGATGCTATACTACCACCGCGGATATGTTGAGTTTGACTGCCGCGAGCGCTTCTTCGATGAGGGTGTCGACCGCGATGCCATCGTCTACCTTACCCTTGCCAATAAACTTATCCACGACATACGTCCTGATGCCATCACCATTGCAGAGGATGTAAGCGGTATGCCTGGCTCTTGCGTAAAGCCTGAGGATGGCGGTATGGGCTTCGACTACCGTTTAGGTATGGCAATACCAGACTACTGGATCAAACTCCTTAAGGAGCAGGCTGATGAGGATTGGAATATATGGGAGATGTGGTCCGTGATGACAAACCGACTACCATCAGTGCGCACTGTGGCATACGCCGAGAGCCACGACCAGGCCCTTGTAGGTGATAAGACCATTGCTTTTCGCCTTATGGATAAGGAGATGTACTTTGCTATGAACAAGGAGTCTGAAAACCTTGTGATTGACCGAGGTATGGCCTTACATAAGATGATACGCCTTATGACAATAACAACAGGCGGTGAGGCATATCTTAACTTTATGGGTAACGAGTTCGGCCACCCAGAGTGGATAGACTTCCCACGCGAGGGCAATGGCTGGTCTTATCAGCATGCACGTCGCCAGTGGTCGCTTGCCGAGAATGGCTTTTTACGCTACGGCTACCTTGCAGCATTTGACAAGGCTATGATCGAGATGGTTAAGAAGTATGGTGTATTGGGTGACGGCTACCCATACAACCACCTTATGGACGAGCACAACAAGACTATGGTCTACTCACACAAGGGGCTTCTATTTGTGCTTAACTGGCACCCTACAGCCTCTATTCCCGACTACGAGCTAAATGTACCTTGGGCGGGCAAATACACTATGTTGCTATCCTCTGACGAGGAGCGCTTCGGAGGCCACCAGCGAGCCGAGGCTGGTAGTGAACACTTCACAACAACACATAAGCGCGAGGATGGCTCGGAGTACTATACGATAAATATATATAACACCTCGCGCACAGCGATGGTACTAAAATGGGAGGAGTAAAACAGCTATGTTTAGAAAATCGCTTTTCATTGTTGGCTTGCTGATAGCTACAATATCGGTATCTGGCAAACCGCTTTTCAGGCACATAACAAATATCCACGAGCAGGAACCTAAGAGCGCCATTGTGGAGGATGAGGAGGTGGCGTGTGGTGACTCTGCCGAGGCTCACCGCATCGTTATCTCGAAAGAGAGTATGTCTCTTAAGCTCTACGATAGAGATGACCAGCTTATTTGTAGCTTCCCTGTCTCACTCGGCAGAAACTATGGCGACAAGCAGGAGTTGGGCGACCGCAAGACTCCTGAGGGCGACTTCTCAATCGTGCAGATACAGCGAGCATCGCACTGGATGTATAACAGTGGCAAGGAGAGCATCAAGGGCTACTATGGCAACTGGTTTATCCGTCTAAATACGAAATATAGCAGTATTGGTATACATGGTACACACGAACCTGAGCAGATCGGCGAACGTACCACTGAGGGTAGCATACGCCTTAATAACTACCACCTTGATAGCCTCAGAATGATGATTGATGTAGGTATGGCCGTGCGCATCGAGAGTTCTCACCTCGACCGCGAGAGCGACGGCAAGAACGCCCCAGAGGTAGAGATGCCTACAATTGTTGCCGATACAGCACAGCCTATCATCAACAATAGCGCAACACCTGTAATAGAGGAGCACACCTCAAATACTACGGCTGTAACAACAGAGAACCCAACTACACCAGAGAGGGAGGTGGCGGAGAGCGAAAATACTCCAACGACTGTAGAGAGGCCTACAAACGACAACGAGGAGTGGTACACAGTTAAGGATGGCGACTTAGTTGGTCGCATCGCTATGGACCACGGCATATCGGTTTCGGATATCAAGCGCCTAAATCCAAATCTTAATGTAGACAGAATATCTATAGGTCAGAGGATTAAGGTTAAGGGTGAGATGGTAGCAATCGAGGAGGAGGAGCCAAAGCCTACGCCAGTCGAGGAGGAGAGCAATAGTGGAGAAGTATGGCATACGGTTGCTGATGGTGACCTTGTAGGTCGCATTGCCTCACAGTATGGCACTACAACACGTCGCATACAGGAGCTTAACCCAAATCTCAACCCTGACCGCATTAGCATAGGTCAGCGCATCCGCGTAAAGTAACGAATATACATATATTTATATATAGGGCTATCCTACGGGGTAGCCCTTTTATAGTGAAAGGTGAACTTTGCTACGAAGTTGTGCCTCAAAAGTTAGGTATCTGCGACACATATAATAATTAGCGGTGAGTAATTAGCACTGGTTAAAAGGCTATGCCTTTTTATAGGAGGGGGAATGGCATTATTTTGTCGGAAAAGAGCATTATCTTAAAACTAACCCACTTAACTATGCACCACGACCGCATTTGTTGTCAAAAGGGGTCAGATGTGGCCTCGATAAAGAGAAAGCCCGGATGGGACATACTTAGCGTATTTCCCATTCGGGCTTTGGATTGAGAGGCCGCAGATGTGCCCCTTTTCACAACAAAGGCTAAATTTAGCGTCAGAAGGCTGCATATACAACGCTCGGCAAAAATCCCGACGATGGGCTGTACTTGGTGTACTGCTCATTGTCGGGACTTTTTGTTAGCGGCAGTAGATGTCTGCCTTATCACGCTAAATTATGCGCCGAAGTTATCGAATAGAATATTCTCTGATGGCACGCCGAGGCTATCAAGTAGGTTAACTACTGACTGGGCCATCATTGGAGGTCCACACATTAGGTAGATGATGCCCTCTGGCTCTTCGTGGTTCTTGAGGTATGTCTCGTAAAGAACGTTGTGAACGAAGCCTGCTACATAAGGTACACCTGCCTCATCTGCAACTGGATCTGGACGATCGAGTGCAAGGTGGAACTTGAAGTTAGGGAACTCCTTCTCAATCTGATAGTAGTCATCGAGGTAGAAGGCCTCCTTAAGTGAACGAGCACCATAGAAGAAGTTAACCTTACGACCTGTCTTAAGAGTCTTGAAGAGGTGCATAATGTGTGAACGCATAGGCGCCATACCTGCACCACCACCGATGAATACAAGCTCCTGATCATCTGAAAGGTTATCTGGCAAGAAGAACTCACCAAATGGACCTGACATAATGATCTTATCGCCTGGCTTGAGTGAGTAGATATATGATGAACATACACCAGGATTTACGTCCATAAAGCCACCCTTAGCGCGGTCAAATGGAGGAGTTGCGATACGAACATTAAGCTTGATGATATCACCCTCAGCAGGATATGTAGCACAAGAGTATGCACGAACCTGTGGCTCAGGGTTAACCATCTTAAGGTTGAAGACACCCATCTTCTCCCAATCCTCGCGGTACTCTGGATCAACGTCGATATCCTTGTAATCAACAGTGATTGCAGGAACGTCGATCTGGATATAACCACCAGAGCGGAAGTTTAGATGCTCACCCTCAGGAAGCTTAACAACGAACTCCTTGATAAATGTTGCAACATTGTTGTTAGATACAACCTCGCACTCCCACTTCTTGATGCTAAGAACAGATGCAGGAACCTTGATTGCGATATCCTCCTTAACCTTAACCTGGCAACCAAGTCTCCAGCCCTCGTTGATCTCGCGACGGTTGAAGAAGCCACGCTCGGTAGGAAGAATCTCACCACCACCAGATACAACCTGGCACTTGCACTGACCACAAGCACCCTTACCACCACAAGCTGATGGAAGGAAGATACCCTGCTCAGAGAGTGTGTTAAGGAGTGTCGAACCTGACTCTACCTCCAACACCTTATCGCCACCGTTGATATCAATCTTTACAGCACCTGAAGAGGTGAGTTTTGCCTTTGCAAAGAGTAGTAGCGCCACCAACACGAGTGTCACCACCAAAAAGGCAATAACTGCCCATAAAATAACATTGAATTCCATATTCTTACTCTTATTAAAGGTTTACAACTGAATACCCGAGAAGATCATGAAGGCCATACCCATCAAACCTGTGATGATGAAGGCGATACCTGGGCCCTTCATCGCTGCAGGAACGTGTGAGTACTCAATCTTCTCACGAATAGCAGCCATCATAACGATAGCCAACCACCAACCAATACCAGAGCCAAGACCATAGACAACAGAGTCGCCAAATGAGTTGATCTCTGTGCCTACCATCTGCTGCATGAACAACGAACCACCCATGATGGCACAGTTCACAGCGATAAGAGGCAAGAAGATACCAAGGCTATTGTACAACGATGGTGAGAACTTCTCAACAACCATCTCCACCAACTGCACAAACGCAGCGATAACGGCGATGAAGAGGATAAATGACAAGAAACTCAAGTCTACACCCTCTGCCAATGCGTTTGGAGCCAATACATACTGGTTAAGAAGGTAGTTCAAAGGCACGGTCATAAGCTGAACGAAGGTTACAGCAGCACCCAAGCCCAATGCAGTCTTTACGCTCTTCGAAACGGCAATGTATGAACACATACCGAAGAAGTATGCGAAGACCATGTTCTCGATAAATACCGAATTGATAAACAAATTTAACATACGCTACCCTCCTATTTTTCCTGTAAATCCTTATTAAGTGTACGGTGTACCCAGATGATACAGCCGATGATGATAAGAGCCATTGGTGGGAAGAGCATCAAGGC
>JAZOQR010000039.1:0-89119 GCA_045656185.1 Alistipes sp.
TTCTTCTCTCTCGTCTCTCTCTTCTCTCTCGTCTCTCTTTCCTCTCTTTCCTCTCTTTCCTCTCTTTCCTCTCTTTCCTCTCTTTCCTCTCTTTCCTCTCTTTCCTCTCTTTCCTCTCTTTCGTCTCTGTCGTCTCTGTCGTCTCTTTCTTCTCTCTCGTCTCTCTCTTCTCTCTCGTCTCTCTTTCCTCTCTTTCCTCTCTTTCCTCTCTCTCGTCCCTTCCCCCAAAAAGGCAACGCCTTTTAACATTACTAATTACTAATTAAAACGGCGGTTCCTCCTCTGGGATTGGTATATCGGCGATGTCGGCACCCTGCTCCCTGCCCTCCATAAAGGTGCTGATGCGATAGCTAAAGCCCACCTCCGCGGCAATCGTGGGGAGGCGTTCGCTCCATACTTGGTGACCCTTGCCCTCGTCGGGGAAGAAGAGCACCGTGCGCCCTCTGAGCGGTGCGAGGCGCTCTGCCGTGAGGCCCTGCAACGAGTCTGTGGCGAGCCACACCATATCGGGCATAAGGATAGCGCCCACGTGGGCGGTCTTATACGCCTCGACCACAGCCACCATCTTGTCGGGGTAGGCGTTGAGCAGATGCTCGCCATAGAGGCACTGCGTAAGCTCCCAATCTTCGGGTAGTTCGCCCTCACGGCGCACAATGGCGTGCACCCAGCCTATAGAGCCCTCCTCCTTGAGGCGTTTGCCCGACCACTCGTCGTAGTGCATAATCTTACCCGTGCGCACACGCCCCTCGATGTCGCGCTGCCAGAAGATTACGGCATCCTTAAGGCCTCCCGTGCGGTAGAGGCTCTGTATTTGTCTGCGTGGCTCTGTGCCGTAGAGGTGCTCTATCCATCGCATATGTGCCGAGTCGGCACCCTCCGTAGCCCTAACAATGCCATCGGGCAACACCGACACCTTAGGCTTGGGCGGTGCAGGGCGAGAAGAGTCTCTGTTCGCGTTCATTCGTTCATTTTCCCTATGTAAATGAATGAATGAACACCCATTTCTATCCTCTCGCTTCCAAGGATTATCAGTGAAGTACTGTTTAGGTGTATAGTGATACCCACATTTATCTAAGCGGTTACACTTACCTACATTATCACTGATATATTGATTATTATTCTCAGTATCTATATATCTGGTAAAAGTGTGTTTTCTACCACACTGAGGACAAGTATATCTTGTACTGAGTCCTCTATATCTCTCAAGGGTATATCTATATGTATTCATTGATATAATATATGTTATATATTATTTGACACTCTCTGTGTTCTGTTCATTCATTCATTTACATAGGGAAAATGAACGAATGAACGCGAACACTACTAATTCGCTTTAGTGAGATGCTTGTGAACCGTAGCGGGAGAGCAATCCATCATCTCAGCAATCTCGCGGAAACTCTTGCCCTCCTCTCTTAGGGCGTGCATTAACGCTATGCGCTCAGCCTCGGCACTCTCCTTCTCGGTGTCGCGCTCCTTAAGCATCGCAAAGGGTACTCTATTGCCCGTAGCCTCGAAGTTAAGCGCCGAGGTGAAGCGCAACTCGAAACTATCGTGCTTATACTCCTCGGAGAGGTAGTTGCCCTTGACGACACACAAGTGGCGTATGTCGTGGCGCACAGGGTCGGGGCGTAACTCCATCATTACTCGCATCTTAGCCTCGAAACCCTGCGAGCCTATGGCGTTATGCTTCGAGGGGGTCAGCACCTCGGTACGCTTGCCCGTATGGTGCAGGAAGATAAAGAGCGTGTTGTGCTTATGCGCCAACTGCGAAAAGAGATTTAGGAAACTACGCACGCGGTTGTTCTCATTCATAGGGCCAGTGTAGAGGTCGGCAAAGGCATCCACCACAACAAGGTCGGCAGGGCGCTCCTCCAAATTCTTGTCGAGGTTATCGATGAGGTTTTCGGTGTCGAAGATAAAATCCAAGCCCTCAAATGCCTCCTTAGGCACATACAACTCCTCCAACTGTCTGTGCATCAACGACGATATAGCGCTCTCATCATCCTCCGTAGCAACATATATCGCCCTGTTGTAGCGAGCCTTAATCTCAAAGCCGAGGTAGTGCTTCGCCTGCGATGCCACCGCCATAGCCAAGCCACGAAGGAGCGTCGACTTACCAGAGTCGGACGACCCCACCAATGCCGCCACGCCCGCACGGGGCAACAATGGCTCAACCAAACAATCGACACTCTCCGACGGGTTTAGCAACATCTCGTAGCCATTAACCAAATACTTGCGATAGGCGTGCTTCTTAGCCTCCTCCTCTGCTCGTAGTTCCGCAATTAGTCGCGCTGTATCCTCGCGCAACGCCTCAATAGTGTATTCACTCATAAAACTTTAATGTGTTAAATTAGTTGATTATAAAATAAAGAATTGAATTTATGGTGCAAATATAATACACAAAAAGGCCTTTGTCAAGAGGGAAAGTAAAATATTTTGCATTTAGGATAAAATATTTTACAATTAGTAATAGTTAAAAGGCTTTGCCTTTTTTGAGAAAAAGAGAAGAGAGAGATGAGAGAGAAGAAAGAGACGAAAGAGACGAAAGAGAGATGAGAGAGAGATGAGAGAGAAGAGAGAGACGAGAGAGACGAGAGAGACGAGAGAGACGAGAGAGACGAGAGACGAGAGAGAAGAGAGAGATGAGAGAGAAGAAAGAGAAGAAAGAGACGACAGAGACGACAACGAAACATAGTATCAAAAATTCTCTCTGTTCTCCCTGTTCTCCCTGTTCTCCCTAAATTCTCCCTGTTCTCCCTGCTCTCCCTAAATTCTCCCTGCTCTCCCTGCTCTCCCTAAATTCTCCCTGCTGTCTTTGTTGTCTCCAAATAATCAACCTCTCGCGCGAAGCGCACCACACTTTTCCCTTTTCAGTTTTCACTTTTAACTTTTTTTTTATATCTTTGCGCCGCTTAATATAAATATAGGTAAGAACAATGGTTAATATCGAGCAGTTTATTTCGGGTGTCGTTAAGCGTACCACCGAGGAGTTGTACGGCACAAGCGACAACATTCAGATACAGAAGACGCGCAAAGAGTTTGAGGGTGACTACACAGTCGTTGTATTCCCATTGCTCCGCGCATCTAAGAAGTCACCAGAGGCTACAGCTACAGAGCTTGGCGAGAAGATTGTGGCTACAACACCAGAGATTAAGAGTTTCAACGTTATCAAGGGCTTCCTAAACCTTGTTATCGACTCATCATTCTGGTCGGCACGCTTCCGTGAGATTGCCGAGGCTAAGGACTATGGTATGGCTGAGCCTTCGGGTCGCACAATAATGATTGAGTACTCATCGCCTAACACCAACAAGCCTCTACACCTTGGTCACATCCGCAACAACCTACTCGGTTACTCGGTGGCTACAATCCTCAAGGCTAATGGTCACAACGTCATCAAGGTAAACCTCGTTAACGACCGCGGTATTCACATCTGCAAGTCTATGCTTGCGTGGCAGTTGTATGGCGGTGGCGAGACCCCAGAGTCGTCGGGTATGAAGGGCGACCACCTTGTAGGTAAGTATTATGTCGAGTTCGACAAGCACTACAAAGCAGAGGTTAAGGAGCTTGTTGCCCAGGGTATGGCGGAGGATGAGGCTAAGAAAAAAGCCCCTATAATGCTCGCTGCGCAGGAGATGTTGCGCAAGTGGGAGGCAAAGGATGAGGAGGTTTACTCACTCTGGCAGACTATGAATGGATGGGTATATGAGGGCTTCGACGTGACCTACAAGGCTATGGGCGTAGACTTCGACAAGGTATATTACGAGTCTGAGACCTATCTTCTTGGCAAGAGCCTTGTGGAGGATGGTCTAAAGAAGGGTGTATTCTTCCGCAAGGAGGATAACTCCGTATGGATTGACCTTGAGGCAGATGGCCTCGACCAGAAGTTGCTCCTTCGTGGCGACGGCACATCGGTATATATGACTCAGGACCTCGGCACTGCCCTAAGTCGCTTCGAGGAGAACAAGCTTGACGATATGATATACGTTGTGGGTAACGAGCAGAACTACCACTTCCAGGTGTTGAAGCTCGTACTAAAGAAGCTCGGCTACGAGTGGAGCGACAATATCTTCCACCTATCATACGGTATGGTGGAGTTGCCTGAGGGTAAGATGAAGTCACGCGAGGGTACGGTAGTAGATGCCGACGACCTCATTGCCGATATGATTGGCACAGCACGCGAGATGTCGGAGGAGCTCGGTAAGCTCGATGGCGTATCAGAGGAGGAGGCATCCTCTATCTCGGAGATGGTAGGTCTTGGCGCTTTGAAGTACTTTATCCTCAAGGTAGACCCTAAGAAGACTATGCTCTTCGACCCACGCGAGAGCATCGACTTCAACGGTAACACTGGCCCATTTATCCAGTACACCCACGCCCGCATCTGCTCTATCTTGCGTAAGGCTGCGGAGGGAGGTATTTCTACCGAGGGCTACACCAATGCCGAATTGCTACCAGAGGAGATTGAGCTTATCAAGAGCCTCTCGGAGTACCCAGCAGTAGTACGCACTGCAGGTGAGCAGTTTGCACCATCTGTGATTGCGGCATACGCCTACGACCTTGCAAAGCAGTTCAATGGCTACTACCACGACCACTCTATCCTCAAGGAGGAGAACGCCACAACACGCGCCTTGCGCCTAATGCTTGCCTCTACCGTGGCGAGTGTTATACGCCGAGCGATGGCGTTGCTTGGCATCAACGTTCCAGAGCGAATGTAACAGAGAGAGCAACATACAGAGAGTCTTAAGGATCTAAAATTTTAGACCTTTAAGACTCTTGGTTTATAACAATTAGTAATTAGTAATTTCTAATTAGTAATGTTAAAAGGCTGTGCCTTTTTGGGAAAAAGAGACGAGAGAGACGACAACGAGGTCGGGTATCACAGAAATCTCTCTGTTCTCTCTGTTCTCTCTGCTCTCTCTGTTCTCCCTAAATTCTCCCTGTTCTCCCTGCTCTCCCTAAATTCTCCCTGCTGTCTCTGTTGTCTCCAAATAATCAACCTCGCGCGCGAAGCGCACCACACTTTTCACTTTTCAATTTTCCCCCTTAGACTCCTATATGCGTAAAATAATCTTCACACTCACTCTCGTTGTCCTGTTAGGCTGTAGCGGTGGCGGTAAAAAGTCACAACCCGCAGAGCCACAAGAGAGCATCACAACGGAGCTAACTCCAGAGCAGAGACATCAGGAGTGGGTGGACCACTACTGGGATGACTTCGACTTCGAGGCTGGAGAGCAGGTCAAGGAGCTTAACAGAGAGGAGATGGTCTACGCCATAAGCGAGTATGTGAGCATCATACCCGCCGAGAGCGCCGATTCGCTTATGCGTGCCCTTATACGTCGTGCCTCCACGTCGCACGATATGCTCGATTACTTTGCCACCGTATGCGAGATTGTACTCCACAATCCCAACTCACCACTACGCAACGACGAGTACTATATCCCTGTATTAGAGGAACTTGTAGCATCGCCACTACTCGACGAGTATGAGCGCATAATACCCGCCTACGACCTCGAAGTAGCACTTAAAAACCGCATCGGTAGGCAAGCAACCGACTTTGTCTACACCCTCGAAGATGGCTCGGAGCATAGACTCTACGACATCAAGGCCAACTTCACAATATTGATGTTTAGCAACCCTGAGTGCCCACTATGTGGCGAGATAATGCGACAGATAGCCTCATCACCGCTACTATCGGCACTTATGCAGAACGGTGTCTTAAAGGTGCTAACCGTATATCCAGACGAGGATATCTCCCGCTGGCGCAAGCACCTAAACAATATCCCCTCGGAGTGGATTAGAGCCTATGACAAGGGGCAAATACTCTCCAAGGAGCATCTCTACAACCTCTCGGCAATACCTGCACTCTACCTTCTGGATAGATATAAGCGTGTGCTTATCAAGGATGGCACATCGGTTGCAGATATCGAAAACCTACTAATGCGCATATAGCAGATTATGAGTAGTATAGCAAACATATTCACAACCTTAGGCCATAGGCTTCGAGGCTTTGGGCAGAGCGAGGATAGCAAGAGCGTTATACTATCTGCCATAGAGCAGAACCCTTGGTTTACCCAGCAGGATATAGGCGATGCTATGGAGGCTATACGTTGCCAGATGCTCGACAGGGCAAAGTTGGAAGCGTGGCTTGGTGGCTACCCTACCACCACCCCTAAGCGCGTGGCTATCATTATGGCGGGCAACATACCGTTGGTCGGATTCTTCGACCTTATGTGCGTACTATGTAGCGGTCACGAGGCACATATCAAACCCTCAAGTAAAGATAGAGTTCTAATGTACTATATCGTTGACACTCTGCGCGATATAGAGCCAACAATACCGATATACGAATACTCCGCAGAGGAGCACTACGATATGGTTATCGCTACGGGTGGCGATGAGGCAAATCGCTACTTCGAGAGCCACTTTGCAGATACTAAGCGCCTACTGCGTGGTAGCCGACACTCGGTTGCAGTACTCGATGGCAGGGAGAGTGGCGAGGAGCTAAAGGGGTTATACAAGGATATCACCGCCTACTCAGGTTTAGGCTGTCGCTCGGTGTCGATGATATTTGCACCTCAAGGTCTCGATATAGCACTTCACAAGGAGGAGGCACGCAACCCCAAGCTTAGGCGCAACATAGCCTCGATGCGAGCCTTATACACAATGCAGGGTCGTGAATTTGGCGATTATGGCGCATTCCTAACTACCGAAGGTACTACATTTGCCACAAGCCTTGCAAATGTCGTGGTGCAACGCTACGATGATATTAGCCAAGTAAGGGCGTGGCTTAAGGAGCAGCGCAACCATATTCAGTGTGTAGTGTCGCACATCGACATAGAGGGCGCAGTGCCCTTTGGCGAGGCTCAGCACCCGCAACTTAGCGACTACGCCGATGGTGTAGATACGATGGAGTTCTTAGTTCGGGGCTAAATATTTGCTTATTTGCCTAAGATTTTGTATATTTGTAGCATCCTCACAATGACGAGGGTTAAGGATTATGCAGAAACTCTATATCATAGCAGGCTGTAACGGTGCGGGCAAGACCACTGCATCCTACACGATGTTGCCAGAGATGCTACACTGCCACGAGTTCGTGAATGCCGACGAGATTGCGCGAGGACTATCGCCATTCAACCCCGATAGTATGGCTATCGAGGCGGGTAGACTGATGCTTAAGCGCATAAACGACCTACTGGAAGAGGGCGAGGACTTTGCCTTCGAGACTACACTCTCGACACGCACATACCAGAAGTTTATCGACCGTGCCCACGAGCGTGGATATTTCGTATCGTTGCTCTACTTCTGGCTACCATCGCCAGAGCAGGCTATCGAGCGTGTGGCTAAGCGTGTGAGCCTTGGTGGTCACAATATCCCTACCAACACCATACGTCGTCGCTATGAGAGCAGTATGCGCAACCTTACTAAGATGTATATCCCCATTTGCGACTACTGGGTGATATACGACAACTCTACTGCCGAGGGCGTAAAAAAGATTGCATACGGAACAAAGGGCGAAATAAAAGAGATTGTCGACCCGTTAGCATACCAGAAAATATTGAGTTATGAGTGAGTTTGAGCTTAGAGAGTTAATCGATAGAATAGATGCAGGCGTACTTCTTGCACAACGTCGACTACTGGAGCGCACACGCAAGAACGACGACTTTCTGGTGGTTATGCGTGACGGTGAGATTATGCACCTTACGCCCGACGAACTGCTAAAGTAAAAAGTGAAAAGTGAAAACTGAAAAGTAAGGTGCGCTTCGCGCGAGATATAAAAAGTGAAAGGAAAACCTTTCACTTTTCACTTTAATATGCATCGCAGACACCACACTTTTCACCTTTCAGTTTTCAGTTTTCAGTTCACTTCACCTTTCACTTTTCAGTTTTCACATTATTTACTATCTTTGCACCTTAGGATAATATGTAATTAAAACTATAAACCTATGATTAAAAACCTAAGAACATTAGCATTGACAGCTATCACGGTGGTACTATCTATGGCTGTTGTAGCACAAGACCTCTCTTCACAGCGCGGAGAGTCGCAGAATTATGATGGTCTCTTTGGCGAGAAAATCGACCATAAGGGCATCATCATAAACCCTACACCTCAGCATCTTGAGCTTATCGAGGGCAAGGGTGCTAACGTAGGCAAGGGCGTAGCTCTCAAGGGCGAGGCTGTCAACTATAAGAGCGAACTTAGCTTCCTCAAGCAGGCTTGCTGTGGCACGAAGCTCACCATCACATACAACAAGGAGGAGCTTAAGAAGCGTGGCGCATACACACTCCGTATCAACGCTAAGGGCATCACCATCACCGCAGGCGAGGAGCTTGGCGCATTCTACGCCATACAGACACTACGTCAGATTGTGGAGAGCCCAGCATCGGCTGAGGGCATCCTCCCAGCGCTCTACATCAGCGACTACCCCGATTTGGAGTATCGTGGTGTTGTGGAGGGCTTCTACGGCACTCCTTGGTCACACGAGGTGCGCCTATCGCTTATCGACACCTATGGTCGCTACAAGATGAACTACTACATCTACGGCCCTAAGGATGACCCATATCATAGCTCTCCAAACTGGCGCGAGCCATACCCTACAGAGGAGGCAGAGCAGATACGCGAGCTTGTGGAGGCTTGTAATAAGAACCGTGTTAACTTCGTATGGGCAATACACCCAGGTCAGGATATCAAGTGGGAGGAGTCGGATATCCAGAACCTCCTACGCAAGTTCGAGGCTATGTACAACCTTGGTGTTCGTGCCTTTGCCGTACACTTCGATGATATCTCTGGTGCAGGTACTAACCCATACTACCAGACCGAGCTAATGAACATCCTCAACGAGGACTTCGTGGCTAAGAAGGGCGATGTAGCACCACTTATCGTATGCCCTACCGACTACACACGTCTCTGGGCAAATCCTACCGAGCGTGGTAGCCTTGTAATATATGGCAACGAGCTACACCCATCTATCGACGTATTCTGGACTGGAGATGCTGTATGTAGCGATATGACACCTTCAACAATGGAGTGGATATCATCACGCATCAAGCGTCCTGCACTCTTCTGGTGGAACTACCCTGTTACCGACTACGCCCGTCATATTATGATGCAGGGCCCAGTATATGGTCTCTCGCCAACCCTCACTGCCAACGAGACACGCGGTCTTGTGAGCAACCCTATGGAGCACGGTGAGGCCTCTAAGTTGGCTCTATATAGCGTTGCGGACTACACTTGGAACACCGAGGCCTACAACCCTATCGATAGCTGGGAGCGTGGTTTGGAGAGCCTTGCTACGGAGGTTAAGGAGGCATACCGTCTCTTCGCCATCCACTCGTGCGACACCGAGACTGGCTACCGCCGTTTGGAGTCGTGGGAGACCACAACATTCGGTTTCGAGGACTACTCAGCAGAGCTTTCAGCTAAGCTAATGGCTGAGTTGGTGCGCATCGAGGCTATCCCTGCCGAGATGGAGGCTATGCAGAATAAGGCCCTCTTGGAGGAGCTACGCCCTTGGTTGGTGGAGCTTGGCAAGCTCGGCACACGCTGTCGCAAGGCGTTGGAGATGCTCGACAAATATATGACAGCCTCTGACGATGCTAAGTTCGAGGGCTTTTGGGAGGCATACGTCGACAACCTTATGAGCGAGGAGGATATCTTGGCATACGATGCTCACCGCGTGGGTACAATGAAACTCAAGCCATTCTACGAGCGCGTTATGGATGGTCTTGTATCGCGCTACTACGAGCACCTTACTGGTCAGAAGTCATCTACACTCACTGCCGCAGGTAGCTACATATCTCTCCGCGCGCCACAGGCTAAGTATATGTTCGACAACGACCTTGAGACCTACTACCACTCTGGTCAGGCTCAGCGCACCGACGACTTCGTAGCTGCCGATATGGGCATCGTGCGCGAGGTACGCGAGATACGTATCATTCAGGGACGCAACTCGGTAGACGATGTAGACTACTTCGACAACGTGATTGTTGAGTACTCAGCAGACGGCAATGAGTGGTTTGCCCTCACCGAGCCTATGGAGGGTGTTTACGACATTCTCTGGAAGGGTGAGCCATTTATGGCGCGTTATGTAGGTATCCGCAAGCTTGAATCTAAGAAGCGTAACTGGCTCGCCATTCGCTCCTTCGATATCAACCCAGTGGAGAAGTGCGACTACGGCTGGGATGCCAACCCATTCACATCGTTTAGTGCTACCGAGAGCCTTGATATCGCAGTTAAGGAGGGCGCAACATCGCTCCGTCTGCTCCTTGGCTCACTCCCTAAGGAGGGTATCGCCTACGAGACATTGGACAGCGACAACAATACCCTCACAAATGGCACTATTCTCACTCCTGAGCAGTGCATCGAGATTGTGGAGGGTTGCACCACCCTACGTCTTAAGGGGGCTGTAACGCTCTATGAGGTGGTCGCAAAGTAACATCCAGCAACAACTGACAACAGAGGCATCCGAACTTCGGATGCCTTTTTTTTAACTGAGAACTGAAAAGTGAACTTTGCGATTAAGGTGAGAGCAGGGAGAGCAGGGAGAGCAGGGACAACAGAGAGAATCGTTGATACTCTGTTTCGTTGTCGTCTCTCTCATCTCTCTCATCTCTCTCATCTCTCTCGTCTCTTTTTCTCAAAAAGGCAAAGCCTTTAACCATTACTAATTACTAATTACCCCCTCCTAACAATCCCCCCTCTCCCCTACCCATTACCAATCACTCATCGTGGGGAGTGCGTACCACCTCCCCAGACTCCGTTAAATCGGCTAAAAATGGGCTTTATGGCGAAAAATCGCAAAATAGCGCCACTTCAAGCATTAAGTTTTTAGGACAAAAGTTGCTTAAATCGAAAATAATGACTATTTTTGCGCGTATATATAATTATAAATAGGTAAGAAATATTTTGAAACTATAACAGCAAATTATGTCTGAAGAACTAAACAACACAGGTACGACAGGACGTATCGTTCAGGTCAACCTTGAAGAGCAGATGAAGGCGGCATATATCGACTACTCGATGTCGGTAATCGTGTCGCGTGCACTGCCTGATGTTCGCGATGGTTTGAAGCCTGTACATCGTCGTATTCTGTACGATATGGCGGCAGAGCTTAACCTATCGTCGGACAAGCCTACGCGTAAGAGTGCCCGTATTGTCGGTGATGTACTCGGTAAGTTCCACCCACACGGCGATAGTTCAGTTTACGAGGCTATGGTGCGTATGGCGCAGGACTGGTCTATGCGTTATCCTCTTGTAGAGGGCCAGGGTAACTTCGGTTCTATGGATGGCGACTCACCAGCGGCGATGCGTTATACCGAGGCGCGTATGCAGAAGATTTCCGACGAGGTGATGGCAGATATTGAGAAGGAGACTATCGACTGGGGCCTCAACTTCGACGATACCCTCAAGGAGCCTACCGTGCTTCCTACACGTATTCCATTGCTTTTGGTGAATGGTGCAAGCGGTATCGCCGTAGGTATGGCTACCAATATGGCTCCACACAACCTTTCAGAGGTGGTAGATGCCTGCTGCGCATATATCGATAACCCTGAGTGTGAGTGCGAGGAGTTGTTGCAGTATGTCAAGGGTCCTGACTTCCCTACAGGCGGTATCATCTACGGCTACGAGGGTGTTAAGGAGGCATTGCTCACAGGTCGTGGTCGTGTGGTTATGCGTGCAAGGACCGAGATTGAGCACACTGCATCGGGCCGAGAGTGCATCGTAATCACCGAGATACCATATATGGTTAACAAGGCGGAGATGATTAAGCGTATCGCCGACCTTATCAACGAGAAGAAGATTGAGGGTATCTCATATATCAACGACGAGTCGGATCGTCAGGGTATGCGTATTGTCATCATCCTCAAGCAGGATGCCGTTGCAAGCGTAGTGTTGAACACCTTGTACAAGAACACACCTTTGCAGTCGTCGTTTGCAGTGAACAACATCGCCCTTGTGAATGGTCGCCCACAGCTACTCAACCTCAAGGACCTTATCCACCACTTCGTAGACCACCGTCACGACGTTATCGTGCGTCGCTCACGCTACGATTTGCAGAAGGCTGAGGAGCGTCTCCACATCGTTAACGGCTTGCTCATTGCGCAGGACAACATCGACGAGGTTGTTAATATCATCCGCTCATCTAAGACAGGTGAGGAGGCACGCCAGCGCCTTCAGGAGCGCTTCGGGCTCTCGGAGTTGCAGACAGCAGCCATCTTGGAGATGCGTCTACGCCAGCTCACAGGTCTACAGCGCGAGCAGCTTATGAACGAGCACGACGAGCTTGTTAAGACTATCGACTACCTTAACGCTGTGCTCTCGAATGTAGATATGCAGATGCAGATTATCAAAGATGAGCTCGTGGAGATTAAGGAGAAGTATGGCGATGAGCGCCGCTCTGAGATTATCTACTCTTCGGAGGAGTTCAACCCAGAGGACTTCTACGCTGACGACGATATGGTCATCACAATCTCGCATATGGGCTACATCAAGCGTACCCCACTTGCAGAGTACCGCACACAGAACCGCGGTGGTAAGGGTGCTAAGGGTAGCGCAACACGCGACGAGGACTTCATCGAGCACATCTACGTAGCTTCGATGCACAACACGATGATGTTCTTCACGGAGATGGGTCGTTGCTACTGGCTCAAGGTTTACCAGATTCCAGAGGGCACACGCTCATCTAAGGGACGCGCTATTCAGAACGTTATCCAGATTGATCCAGGCGATAAGGTTCGCGCATATATCAACGTTAAGAACCTCAACGACAAGGAGTTCGTGGATAACAACTACCTCGTAATGTGTACTAAGCGTGGTATCATCAAGAAGACAACCCTTGAGGCTTATTCACGTCCACGTACTAACGGTGTGAATGCAATCGTTATTAGAGAGGGAGACCAGCTTCTTGAGGTTAAGCTCACAAGTGGCAACGCAGAGATTATGATCGCAGCACGCGAGGGTCGCGCTATCCGCTTCAACGAGTCTACAGTACGTCCTATGGGTCGTGTAAGCTCAGGTGTTAGAGCTATCTCTGTGGATGATGACAACGAGGTTATCGGTATGATTGCTATCGAGCCAGAGTCAACACAGGATGTATTGGTTCTCTCGGAGAGAGGTTACGGTAAGCGTACTGACCTTGATGAGTACCGCATCACTAACCGTGGCGGTAAGGGTGTTAAGACTATCAACATCACCGAGAAGACAGGTAAGCTAATCTCTATCCAGGCGGTTACGGACGATAACGACTTGATGATTATCAACCGCTCTGGTCTTACAATCCGTACCTCTGCCGACCAGATTCGCGTTGCAGGTCGCGCTACACAGGGCGTTAAGGTTATCGACCTACGCGAGGGTGATGCTATCGCCTCTGTAACCGCAGTACCTAAGACCGAAGACGAGGAGTTTGAGCAGACACCAGTAGCCATAGATGGCGCTGAGACTACAGATAGCGCTCCAGTAGTTGAGAGTAGCAATGAATAAAAGTTTTATTTAATGATAACATTCTAATTATGAAGAAGTTTTTATTTTTGGTTAGTGCAATGTTTATGTTCGCATTGCCAGCCGTAAATGCTCAGAATGTAAACACATCAAACGAGCTTGCAAAGCTTAAGAAGGCTGATGCAAACATCGAGCACCCTAAGAAGGGCGCAAAGGCTTCAACTTGGTTGGCTCACGGTAAGGCATACACCGAGGCCTACATCCTCCCTACTAAGGAGATTGGTCGTGGTGTGCCTGTAGCAGTGCTTCAGATGAATGTTGGTGAGCCTCGCAATATGGTTGAGGGCGAGTTTCAGGGCGCACCAATGATCGTACTCGACTACGAGTATGTGGATATCTATGTCAACCCAGCAAACTACCTTATCGAGGGCTGGAATCAGAAGTTGTCTATCAAGGAGGGCCTTGCAGCTACAGCTATTGCATCGTTGACTAAGGCATACGAGATGGATCCAAAGATTGAGTCTAAGGTAGCATCTGTAGCTCTCAACCTTGCCAATGCTTTGATGCAGCAGGGTGACGCTTTGAACGCTGTAGGTCGCACATTGGAGTCAGCAGAGTGCTTCGAGTTGGCATACCGTGCACAGAGCATCGTGCCATCTACAACACCTAATGGCGACAACATCTTCAACGCAGGTATGCTTGTAACTATGTATGCTGCAGGTGCTGAGGGCGATGCTGCTATGGAGGCATTCGCTAAGGGTGAGCAGTTGTTCAGCGAGGTGCTTGCTACTGGTTATGCTGATGCTAACGGTCACATCTACTACTACCTCTTCCACTGCTACTATGGTCAGAAGAGCAAGAATGAGGCCGAGTACCTTGCAAAGGCTAAGGAGGCGTTGTTGACAGGTATCAAGCTCTTCCCTAAGAACAACACTATCCTCGATGGTCTTATGCAGTTCTACACTGCAGAGCAGGGCGTAGGTGATCCAGCGGAGCTTACTGAGATGATTGAGACATCACTTCAGAACGATCCTACAAACTACGATTTGTGGTTCGGTCGTGGTCGCGTTTACAACGCTATCAAGAACTACGAGGAGTGCATCAAGTCATTCGAGAAGTGTGCAGAGCTTCGTCCAGAGGCTTTCGATGCTAACTTCTACCTTGGCTACTTCATCATCGAGAAGGCTAACGATGCTGTTAACACTCTTAACGGCAACACAGGTCTTAGCTACGACGAGTACGAGGCTGAGAATGCAAAGATTAACCTTATCTACGCAGAGGCTATTCCTTGGTTGGAGCGTGCACACGAGATCAACCCATCTGACGCTGCAACTATCGAGTACCTTAACTCATTGTGCTTCCGTCTCCGCGATATGGATGGTATGATGGAGAAGTACAACAAGTACCACGAGTTGTATATGCAGAATCGCTAATCAAGTCACTTAAAACAATAGAGGGCTATTCCATTTTGGGATAGCCCTTTATTATTAAACCATACTCCGAAGTTTGCTACTCCTTAATAATCAAACAAAAAAAAAGGACCACACCGCAGTGTAGCCCCACCTTTATTCTATCTATCAAGATATTAATAATCCTCGTCTGACATATCCTCCGACTGAGCATCTACCAACTCGTCTGCACCCTTGATATCGTCATCATCGTAGTAGTTATCGTTATCGTCATCAGCGCCATCATCTACCTTAACATCAATTTTAACCATATAGTAAGTGTCCTCGGTCTCGTAAGGCACTGTGTAGAAGAATGTGCCATCTGGCTTATCATAACGCATCATAACATCGTTAAAACCAAGAGGATAGAGTTGCTTAAGTTCCACAAGCTGCTCTGGAGTAAGATTGTGAATACTTGTAATTAGTCGTCGTTTAGTTGTAGCCATATAATAACGTTGTATCAATTCGTAAATACCCCCAAACACACACGAGGCGATGCTTGAGAAAAAATTCTCCGCAAATGTAGCTACAATTTGATAATGTGCAAGCGTTATCGAATATTTTTTTTATTTTTTTGAAATTTCTTCGCTGTTCCAAACAATTTGTATAACTTTACGGATGTTTATTATATATATAGGTTAGCAATAATATATGAGCCACGATATCGACATAAAGCGTATGCGCGAGTTGGAGCGCGAGTTGGAGTACCACAGCTACAAATACTATGTGGAGAATACTCCTGAAATCTCTGATTTCGAGTTCGACGCACTCCTACGCGAGCTTCAGGACTTGGAGGCACGCTACCCAGAGTTTGCCGATCCAAACTCTCCAACTAAGCGTGTAGGTAGTGACCTCACCTCAGAGTTCCAGAGCGTGGAGCATCGCTACGCTATGCAGTCGTTATCGAACACCTACTCCCCAGAGGAGCTTGGCGAGTGGATTGAGCGCATACGCAAAGATATTGGCGATGTGGAGTTTGTCTGTGAGCTCAAGTTCGACGGCACAGCTATCTCACTAACCTACGAGAATGGCTCACTCCTACGCGCAGTTACACGTGGTGATGGCCGTCGTGGTGACGATGTAACCAATAACGTTCGCACCATAGGCTCTGTACCACTCAAGCTCCGTGGCGATGGTTACCCCTCTATCTTTGAGATTCGAGGCGAGATATATATGCCTTACGCATCATTTGACCGTCTTAATAGCGAGCGTGAGGCTTTGGGCGAGCCACTTCTTGCCAACCCTCGTAATGCTGCCGCAGGTACCCTTAAGCAGCAATCCTCAAAGGTGGTTGCCGAGCGAGGCTTAGACTGCACGCTATATCATATTGCCGTAGATGAGCCTATCAAGAGTACCCATTGGGAGATGCTATCGGAGGCTAAGCGTTGGGGCTTTAAGGTCTCGGAGCATATCAAGATATGTCGTACACGCGAGGAGATTGAGGCTTTTATCTCGTACTGGGATAGTGAGCGTAAGAGCCTACCATACGCCACCGATGGCATCGTTATCAAGGTTAACAGCTACGCCGATCAGCGCACCTTAGGCTCTACAGCTAAAGCCCCACGCTGGGCCGTAGCCTATAAGTTCCAGGCCGAAAAGGCACTCACAAAGTTGTTAAGCGTCGACTTTCAGGTAGGTCGCACGGGTGCTGTAACTCCTGTTGCCAACCTCGATCCTGTGCAGTTGGCGGGCACGGTTGTTAAGCGTGCCTCGATACATAATGCCGACCAAATCGAGCTTCTTGATATCCGCGTTGGCGATATGGTCTATGTGGAGAAGGGAGGCGAAATCATCCCCAAAATTACTGGCGTAGAGCTCTCTATGCGTCCGGCTATTAGCACACCATTCGAGTATATCACCCACTGTCCAGAGTGCGGTACGGAGCTTGTCCGCTACGAGGGCGAGGCTAAGCACTTCTGCCCCAATGCTAAGGAGTGCAAGCCACAAATCATCGGTCGCATCGTCCACTTCGTCAGCCGCAAAGCGATGAATATCGAGGGCTTGGGTGGCGAGACCATCGAGCTACTATGGGAGAGTGGTATGCTGCGCGATATAGCAGATATCTATCACCTTGACCCAATACAGCTTGCCTCACTACCCCGCCTTGGCGAGAAGTCGGCAGCAAATATTATGGAGGGGGTACGTATGTCTACGGAGGTCCCCTTCGAGCGTGTGCTTTTTGCCCTTGGAATACGCTTTGTAGGTGAGACCACAGCGAAATATTTGGCATCGCACTTCCGCACCTTAGATGCCATTGCAAATGCTACTATAGAGGAGCTATCTGAAGCCGAGGAGGTAGGCTCTAAAATCGCTGTTGCCATCACCGAATACTTTGCATCAGAGGATAACCGTCGTATCGTGGAGACGTTATGCAATGCTGGCCTACAATTCGAGATCAAGGAGAGGGTTCAAACCTCCAACGCCTTAGAGGGCAAGAGTGTGGTTATCTCAGGCAAGTTCGCAGGTCGTTCGCGCGACGATATGAAGTCTCTTGTCGAGGAGCATGGAGGCAGAAATCTCGCTGCTGTATCGGCAAACGTAGACTTTATCGTAGCTGGTGAGAATATGGGGCCTGCGAAACTACAGAAGGCACAAAAACTGGGTATCACAATACTCTCGGAGGAGGAGTTTATGGCTCTTATATCCTCTGCCGAGCCAACCGTAGCAGATCAACCTAAAGAGTCGAAACCTACAACAGAGACTACAATAATTCAAGGAACACTATTTTAGTAAGATATATGGTACAAGAGAAAATTAAGGGTGTTGGTGTAGCACTTATCACCCCATTCGACAACTACAACGTAGATTACGATGCGCTACAGCGTATGGTTGACCACGTCATCAACGGAGGTGTAGATTATATCGTGGCTCTCGGCTCTACAGCCGAAACTGCGACACTATCCCTAAAGGAGCGCCAGCAGGTCTACGACTTTATCGTGGAGCGCACCGCAGGGCGTGTGCCTATTGTGGTGGGTATGGGTAGCAACAACACACAGGAACTTGTGGAGCAGTTACGAAAGTTCGATATGCACGATGCTGTGGCTATACTTAGCGTTGTGCCATACTACAACAAGCCATCACAGGAGGGTATCTACCGCCACTATATGGCCGTTGCAGAGGCATCTCCAGTGCCAGTTATTCTCTACAACGTACCTGGTCGTACGGGTGTGAATATGACCGCAGAGACTACCCTACGTCTTGCTCATGCAAGCGATAAAATCGTTGCTGTAAAGGAGGCATCGGGCAATATGGAGCAGATACAGCACATCATAGATGGCAGACCTGAGAACTTCCTTGTTATCTCTGGCGACGACGGCATCACCGTAGAGCTTATCAAGCGCGGTGGCGAGGGTGTTATCTCGGTTGCAGCAAATGGCTTTGCGCACGACTTCTGCGCCTGCATACACGAGGCTATGGATGGAGATATTACCAAGGCAGAGGGGGATATAGAGGTGCTACAAGAGCCTATCAACCTACTCTTTAAGGAGGGCAACCCTACTGGTATCAAGAGTATGACTCAGGCTATGGGACTAACTCGCAACGAGGTACGACTACCTTTAGTCGAGGGCAGCGAGGCTTTAATAGCTGATATGGAGCGTGTTATCAAGGAGAAGAACTTGCGATAATGAGAGGACTCGTTAAGTATATTGTGCTTGCGGCTATACTACTTATTAGTGTGCCCATATCGGCACAGCAGGAGATAGTAGTACCCACCGAGGAGGAGATACTGCGTAACACGCTCGACACCTCTTCGCCATACTACTACACCAACCTTATGCTTAAGTATCGTGCTGGTGCAGAGAGTCTTACTGCCGAGGAGTATTTCTACCTCTACTACGGCTACTACTATAGCGAGGAGTACCGCCCATTTACTGAGAACAGGGCGTTTGACGATCTTATGGACGTAATGTCGGGACTCAACCCCAACCAGCCCACCATCGGTCAACTTGAGCTTATCGTTGAGCGCGGTGTAGCAGCCTTGGAGGTTGACCCATTCTCTCCTAAGGTGCTAAACATCTTAGCTTACGCTTACGGAGCATTGGGCGACAGCAACCGAGAGCAGCTATACTTCAACCACCTAAACGGCATCCTCGGAGCTATCGACCGTTCAGGCACAGGACTCAAGGAGGAGTCGCCAAAGCATATCCTGATGTTCTCGCACGCATACGATCTCTTAGCATCGCAGGGACACAACTACCACGAAGCTCGCATCATAAGTCGCACAGTAGAGTATGTTCCACTCAAGGCTAAGAGCCACGATGGCACTAAGGGTTTCTATTTCGACTATAGCCGTATCTACAGCCAAAAGCCCGACAATGTAACCTTTAAGCGTGAGCGAACTTGGCAGTTTAACAACCTACCACCTACCGAGTACAAATAACCCAAAACAAAGATATCTATGGCACAGAGTAAAACAAAGCGAGGAGGCTTTTTTAAGGTCTATGTTGTTGACGCCCTAAGCTATATGGCAATGGGCTTGTTCTGTTCATTGATTTTAGGACTTATAATAGGACAGATAGCCAAAATTCCTGGTTGCGATTTTCTTGCAGATATAGCACAACTACTCCAGCTCGACCTGGTTGTAGGTGGCTCTATTGGTTTAGCCATCGCACTGGGTATGAAACACGATCCGTTGGTTACCATCTCCGCAGTTGCTGTGGGAGCCTTAGGCTACTCACTCGGTGGAGAGTTGGGTGATGTAGGTGGCAACCCTATCGGTGCATACCTCGCCACCATCGTAGGCATCAAGGCTGGTTCATTGGTATCAAAGCGCACACCTGTAGATATTATCATTACACCTCTTGTTGGAGTGGTGGTAGGTGGTCTCTTTGCAAAGTACTGCTGCGTGCCTATTGGCGCGTGGGTGATGTCGTTAGGCGAGGTTATAAACCAGGCCACAACACTCAGTCCATTTGTTATGGGCATTGTTATCTCGGTCTCTGTAGGCTGTATACTCACACTCCCTATCAGCTCTGCGGCACTCTGCATCTCGATAGGTCTTAGCGGCCTTGCGGCAGGTGCTGCCACCGCAGGTTGCTGTGCGCAGATGATAGGTTTTGCCGTTATCAGCTTCAAGGATAATGGTGTTGGCGGTCTTATATCGCAAGGTCTTGGAACCTCGATGCTACAAATAGGCAATATCGCCCGTAAGCCTATAATATGGCTTGCTCCAACCCTCGCAGGTGCGGTACTTGGCCCAATCTCTACGATGGTATTCAAGATGACCAACAGCCCTGCAGGTGCAGGTATGGGTACAGCGGGTCTTGTAGGTCCTATCGGTTGCTGGGATTCGATGTCCGCAACAACAGATAGCGGAGTGCTAATCGCTCAGATTGTAATACTCTACTTTGTAGCTCCTGCTCTATTAAGCCTTCTTTTCCACTCGATAATGGTACGCCTTGGTTGGGTAAAAGCTGGCGATATGAAGCTTCAACGATAGGAAATATCGATAAAAAGTGGTACCTTTGTCGCGATGAGTCGTTTTTGGGATATAATACCGCATAGTTTTCGTCGTCGCACCCTCGGTGTGGTGGTGACAATCTTCTTGCGCGCCATACTCAACTTCGTGGGTGTGGCGACACTTATCCCAGTGCTGATGCTTATTGTCGACAGCAGCAACATTGCCTCTACGGGCTATCTTAGCTGGCTATACAATGCCCTCAATATCGACTCATATCAGACCTTCTCATTAGTCGTATGCTTAGGCGTAATAGCTATCATCGTACTCAAGAACATCACTGTAGTGTACCTATATCGTTTTGAGCGCGACTATATCTACTCGCTATATAAGCACCTATCAGAGCGACTATACGAGGGTTACTACCGCAGGGGATTGGGCTACATTAAGCACAACAACACCGCAATACTTACCCGCAACGTAAATGTTGTGAGCCTAATCTTTGCCACCAACATACTCAAACCAATAGCAACGATTATTGGCGAGGGTTTGCTTCTTGTGCTTATGTTCGTAGCACTCGTGATTTACTCACCTGTTATTGCGCTTATTGCCGTAGGCCTCTTCTTGCCTATTGTTGCCCTCTTCTACTTTATTATGCGCAAGAGGCTAAACGCCATCGGCGACAAGGAGAATGCAGCTCAACGCGCCAAAGGACGCATCGTTGCGGAGACCTTCCGTGGCTATTCAGATATTGAGATAAACAATGCTTTTCCTCTCACACTCAACAACTTTAGCAAAGCCGTTGACGAGGCTGTAAAACTGCGCAAGGAGTATGCTACCATAAGTATGCTACCGCAGATGTTTACCGAGGTAGGTCTTGCCATAGGCCTTACGATTATCATCATCGTTAGCCTCTATAGCACCAGCGACAACCTTGTTATTATGCTTGGTATCTTCGCCATTGCGGGAGTGCGCCTACTACCATCCTTACGCACAATTATGGCAAGCTGGAGTTCGATACGCTACAACCGCTACACTATCGATACGCTTTTGGAGGCAGAGAGCGAGCAGGAGGAGCGCAGTAGCTCTACAACTACCGACCGCTTCAACTTCGAGCATAACATTGAGCTTCATGGATTAGGCTTTTGCTTCGAGGATAGCGAGACTCCTCTATTTAAGGACTTCTCGCTTAAGATAAACAAAGGCGAACGTATCGGCATCACTGGCGCTTCGGGTGTAGGTAAGACCACCCTATTCAATGTCATTCTTGGACTCTACCGCCCAACCTCGGGAGCTATATATATCGATGGCGAAGAGCTCAATCAGAACAATATACGTAAGTGGCAGAATAGCATCGGCTATGTCTCGCAGTCGGTATTTATCGCAGATAGCACTCTTGTAGAGAATATCGCACTGGGATGCAATAGCAACGATATAGACCTTGAGCGCATAAATAGAGTTATAGAGCTTGCCGACCTTACAGAGTTTGTGTCGTCACTACCCGATGGCATCCACTCGCGCATCGGTGAGCAGGGCTCAAAGATTTCGGGCGGTCAGCGTCAGCGCATAGGCATCGCCCGCGCACTATATAAGAACTCAGAAATTCTCTTCTTCGACGAGGCAACATCCTCGCTCGACAACAAGACCGAAGAGAATATCAACAACGCAATACACAACCTATCGTTAAAGAATAGCTCACTCACGATTGTCATCATCGCACATCGCGAAAGCTCGTTGGAGTATTGCGACAGAATTATAACACTCGAATAACTATGTACGACTACCTAATAGCAGATATACGCCTACGCAGTGATAGAGACCTCGTAGATATGGGACTTAGAGGATTTAAGCCATTTGCCACCGAGAATACCGAGGGTGATGCTGAATGTACTCTACAATTTGTTGACACGATAGATGTTGCTAAGTTAGGTAGCCTCCATACACTATCCGAGAGCTATATTGCCGACAGCAACTCCGACAGCGCCTTCTACGCCACAAAGGATGGCTATCTATACTCGATTGTTAGCCGTGGCGAGAATCAGCAGCCAGCACTCTTCTATATCGACAGCGCCACAAATAGCGTTACCACAGATATCAAGCCTTCGGATAATATCTCGCTTGCTGTATTGCGCTTTGGTATATGGGTTATGTTTGGCACTGTACTACTCAAGCACGATGCTGTTGCTATACACTCATCTGTTATCGTAGCTGAGAACAAAGGAGTTCTCTTCCTTGGCGAATCGGGTACAGGAAAGAGCACCCACACACGCCTCTGGAGAGAGAATATCGAGGGGGCACGACTCCTCAACGACGACTCCCCTATTGTACGCATCGTGGATGGCAAGGTTCGCGTATATGGCTCACCCTGGAGTGGCAAAACCCCTTGCTACAAGAACGAGGTCTACCCTATGGCAGGTTTGTGCCGTCTATCACAAGCTCCTCACAACCGCATTGCGCGCCTCTCAAACCTTATGGCTATTGGTGCGTTGCTACCATCGTGTCCACCAATTTTTGCACACGATAGCGCACTGCAAGATATGATATGTGCTACGGTAGGAGGTATTGTGCGTGGCACTAAGGTCTACCACTTAGAGTGTCTCCCAAACAAGGAGGCAGCAGAGCTATCCTATAACACCATTATCCGCAATGAGTAACCGCCGAGATATAGCCACTACCGATATTAGCGAGCTCTTGGAGGAGGGTGCGACATTCAAAATCGTGGTTAGAGGATACAGTATGTTACCTCTGCTCGGTTTTGGTCACGACACCATCATACTTCGCCGTGTGGATAAGAGCGAGGATATATCGGGACGTATCGCGATGTTCCGCAACGAGAGAGGTCGCATCGTAGTTCACCGCATCATTGGTATCAACTCTGGCATTGTATCGCTTCGAGGCGATGGCAACCTATATCAGGTTGAACAGTGCAAGAGAGAGGATATAATTGCCGTCTTGGAGAGTGTGGTGCGCGAAAATGGCAAGGAGATAAGTTGCACGTCACGTCGCTGGCATAGGAAAGAGAGAGTATGGCTAAGCACACCGCTATGGATGCGCAGATATGCTCTTGCCCTATTGCGCAGAGTAGCAGATTTTAGAGATAAAAAACGGAGATAGATATGGATATTAGAATTGGACAAGGCTACGATGTACACGCCCTTGCCGAGGGGCTACGCTTAGTGCTATGCGGTGTGGAGGTTGAGCACACGAAGGGCTGTGTAGCACACTCTGATGGCGATGTTGCTATACACGCACTCTGCGATGCACTTCTTGGCGCATTGGCATTGGGCGATATAGGCAAGCTCTTCCCAGATAGCGATCCACAATACAAGGGTATCGACTCACGCAAGCTTCTCCGTGTGGTTGTAGAGCGCATCGAGGGCGAGGGATACAAAATCAGTAACGTGGATATAACCATTGCTATGCAGCGACCTAAGCTACGCCCACATATCGACCTTATGCGCGAGCGCTTGGCAGAGGATTTAGGCATCGATATTGGTCGCGTATCGGTTAAGGCAACCACCACCGAGCGCCTTGGTTTCGAGGGTCGCGAAGAGGGTGTCTCGGCAACTGCAGTAGCACTACTTCTCAAGGAGTAACCCTATTGCACAAAAAGAGTAGAGTCCTAAGCGTTAACTTAGGACTCTACTTTTATATTCAGACTCTGTTTTACTCCTCTACAGTCTCATCCTCGCTTGGAGCCTCTGGTGTCTCCTCGTGAACATAACCTGCAGGCATCTGCACAAGGCTAACAGTATAGTTTATGAAGTCGTTATCTGCAGGGCGCAAAACGATATCTGCATAACGCTGCTGCTCCGATGTATTCTCATCAACGACGATCACAAGATTGCCCTCAGACATATCGTCGAAACTGCTAACGTGAATCCACTCCTTTCCCTCCTCAGAGATTGTGATTAGGAACTGAGATACCAGGTCGATGTTGAGATACTGCTTAACGGTACTTAGATCGATTTTAAGCTCACCACCCGTAGGGCTTACAATGTAGTTACCCTCCTGGTCTACATCCAAGACAGCCTCGCTCTTTACTGGATCTGGGAGATAATCCTTTAGTATGTCAGAGATATCGAAACCTCCCTCACAGCCAACAGCAAAGATAGCCACTGCAAATAGTAGCGCAAAAAATTTCTTCATAATTATAAGAGTTTGTGTGTGTTAAAATTATGGGCGCAAAGGTATAACTTTTTTTATGTATTGCAAATAGCTAACACTCATTTATTTAATTTTGTTCTTTCGATGTATGCAATCCTTGCCACACTCCGAGCAAGAGCAACTATCGCCACATACAAAGAAGCGCCATACACGTCTTACTACAATTATACCTACGACAATGGCCACGATTACTACCACTGCCTCCTGCCAATTTCCTATCATAACATCAGCACTATATGGTAAGCTACCCACGCCATAAGCCAAGCTACAGCTGTATTATATATTGCCGAGCCCACGGCCCACTTCCAATTAAGCTCCGAGCCGATAGCCATAATCGTTGCGAAACAAGGCATATAGAGCAACGAGAAGATTAGGAACGCCACAGCAGTAGCCGTAGACATACCATTCACCATACGGTCACTCACATCCTCCGAAAGAACATCATCACTCTCTGGTTCTGCATCATTAGGCTGAGCATAGAGCACATTCATCGTACTCACCACAATCTCCTTTGCAGGTACACCCGAGAGCAGAGCCACTGTTGTCTGCCAGTTCATACCCATAGGCTCGAATACTGGCTGACAGAACTCACCAATACGTCCCATATACGACTGCTCATATTGTGGAGTACTTAACTCAGCATCCGCCTTAGGACGTGGATAGTAACTTAATAGCCACACCACTATTGAGGCAAGCAAAATCAAGCCACCCATCTTCTTAAGGTACTGCGTACACTTCGACCACATATGGCGTAGTGTAGCCTTAGCCGTAGGCACACGGTATGGCGAAAGCTCCATAACGAATGGTGCCTCCTGCTTGCTAAACATAAATCTACGCATTAGGCGTGCAGAGATTACAGCCATAACAATACCAAACATATAGAGCAAAAATAGCACGCTACCTGCATTTTCGGGGAAGAACAGCCCAACTATCATTATATATATTGGCAGACGCGCACTACACGACATAAATGGCACGACCATCGTGGTTATAATGCGCGATGTGGTACACTCAATCGTACGGCACGCCATAACAGCTGGCACATTACAACCGAAGCCCATAACCATAGGTATAAAGGACTTACCGTGTACACCCATGCGATGCATCACCTTATCCATAATAAATGCCGCGCGAGCGAGATATCCCGAATCCTCAAGAATGGAGATAAAGAGGAATAATATCATAATATTGGGCAGGAATACCAACACACTACCCACACCACTAATAACGCCATCAGTGAGCATATCTCTAAGAGGGCCCTCACTCATAGCGCCACGCACAGCCTCGTAGAGCCAGTTGACACCAGCATCAATCCAATCCTGCGGATATGCACCAAGCGTAAATGCGCAGTAGAACATAAACCACATCAAGGCAAAGAATATCGGGAAGCCCCAAATGCGATGGGTTACAATCTCATCAATCTTATCACCTATGGTGTTACGCTTACGCTCCGAAGCCTGGAAGGTCTCCTTCAACGCACCCGATATAAAGCCATACTTCTGCCCTGCCAACGCAGTCTCAATATCTTCATCCAAAGCCTGCTCTATCTCCGCACGCGCAGTATCGGCCATCTTCACCCATCTATCGTAGTGTGGCGTAGATTCCAACAAAGTCTTAATCTCCTTATCACCCTCGATAAGCTTCAGCGCATAGTAGCGCGGTGGAAAATATGCAACAAGCTCCTCGCGGTGCTGGCGCATATCGGCATTTAGCTGCGCAAGATTCTCCTCTATTACCGTACCGTAGCCAATATGAATATGGCGCACACTCTGGTCACGGTTTTCGTAGACCTCGATTACAGCCTCCAAAAGGTTATCTATACCCACACCCGTAGGAGATACGACAGGTATCATAGGGATACCAACCATCTTACCCAATGCCTCATGGTCGAACTTGGCACCACTACGCTCCAACTCATCGTACATATTCAGCGCAATGACCATCTTTGGGCTTATATCAATAAGCTCAGTGGTAAGATATAGATTACGCTCCAAGTTTGAAGCGACAACAGTGTTGATAATGATATCTGGCGGATTATTGATAAGATGACGACGCACATAAACCTCCTCTGGCGAGTATGCCGAGAGAGCATATGTACCAGGCAAATCCGTCACCTCAAGAGTATAGCCCTTGTAGTGTAGTGTTCCGCGCTTAGCATCTACCGTAACACCGCTATAGTTACCCACGTGCTCGCTACGGCCACAAAGTGTATTGAAAAGCGAGGTTTTGCCAGAGTTAGGATTACCCACCAAGCCGATGGTGATATGGTTATGCGTGCTGTCAATAGCCTGCGACACAATATCCTCGCTATCTATGAGTGTTGGGTCCTCTGCATTGACAAGTTTACCCGCCTCTTCGCGTGTCATCACCACAATCATCTCCGCCTCCTTGCGCCTTAGCGAGATATCGTATCCCATAATATGATACTCGATAGGGTCCTTTAGCGGGGCATCAAGAATAACTGTCACCTCCTGACCACGCACAAAACCCATCTCCATAATACGACGACGAAAACCACCATAGCCAAGAACCTTGACCACGGTAGCCGTCTCACCTGTTTTCAAATCGCTTAACCTCATATCTATAATAATTCGCGACAAAGGTAAGAAATTAGATTGTAGAGGTCAATCCCTAAAAGTGGCTATTTTTTGCCTACATAATTATTATGCGCAACATCCATTTATTAAAAACATCGAAAAATCATACATTTAGACAAAAAAAATCACAAAAACTATTGCAAATGAAATAATAATTCTTAACTTTGCATAAAGAACAAACACTTAATTTTTAATGATATGAAGACATTAGTTGAAAACATTGCAGCTCAGTATGAGGCTTTTGCAAAGGATGCAGCTTTGCAGGTAGAGAAGAACAATAAGGCAGCAGGTACTCGCGCTCGTAAGGCAGCTTTGGAGCTTACAAAGCTTTTGAAGGAGTTCCGCAAGGTTTCTGTTGAGGAGGCTAAGAAGTAATCTTCTTCTACCAATACATACTAAATGGGGGTTGTCTATTTGACAGCCCCACTTTTTTTATACGCCCCTACCACTAACGCAACACCAATAAATATCACTATCGCAAAGAGCAACGTATCGGGGTGCAACTTATCCAACTTCATAGCTACGGTCAAGCCAACGGCCACAACAGGCTGTATATAGGCATAGATACTCGATGCCGTAGGTGCAACACTGCGAAGCGAGTAGTTAAGCAGCAGATTGGGCAAGTATGTCGGCACAATCAACACAAAAAGCGATGCCCAAAGTATCTTCGTATCCATTCCCAAGAAGTCGATAGCCAGCATATCATCAACACCTATTGGCAGCATCACAAATGCCGAAGCACAATATATCCAACGCAGCACAGTCGTTACCCTATACTTTCCCACAAGCCTCTTGCACAAGACCATATATGAGGCTGAAACACACGAAGATATAAATATAAGCACATTGCCCCAAACACTCGATTGCGTATGGACGCCACTATTGCTCGATACTATTATAGCCAGCGTACCCGCCATACCGAGCAAAAGACCAAAGATTTTCATCTTCGTAAAGCGGTCTATACCCACAATAACCGAGAGCATAAGTACCAACAGCGGTGTTGTAGTGCCGATAATTGAGCCGTCGATGGGTGATGTCTGCGAAAGACCAAACATCATACACAACTTACGCCCTACACCCATAAGCATAGCTGCACCAAAGATTTTAAGTCTATCACTCGGTGCCACTCTCTCGCGCGACTCCCATAGCATTGGGATAAGCGAAAACAACGCAGCTATAAGTAACGAGGCCGTAACCATCGCCATTGGTGAGATATATCGTCCCAACACAAGATTGTAGAATGGATAGTCGCACGCCCACACTATATTACAAAATATCAGCGCTATATACGCATTACGAGCCTTCAACATAGTTGTAGATAAATAAGCACTCCTAACATCACAAACTCTGTGCCGATTTAGATTTGAGCGTAAAAATGGAAATAGTGGATATTTATTCAACACACTCACGACAATTATAAAAAATTTTATTATCTTTGCACTGTAATTGCTTTAGAGGCATATATCAGACATTTTTTAATAACAAAATAGAGTTTGTAATATGATTAATTACAAGGATTTAGGTCTCGTAAATACACGCGAGATGTTCAAGAAGGCTGTAGATGGTGGCTACGCTATCCCAGCATTCAACTTCAACAATATGGAGCAGCTTCAGGCTATCATTATGGCTGCTGCAGAGACAAAGTCTCCTGTTATCCTTCAGGTATCTAAGGGTGCTCGTCAGTATGCAAACCAGACACTTCTTCGCTATATGGCTGAGGGTGCAGTAGAGTATGCTAAGGAGCTTGGCTGGGAGAAGCCACAGATTGTGCTTCACCTCGACCACGGCGATAGCTTCGAGACTTGCAAGAGCTGTATCGATATGGGCTTCTCATCTGTTATGATCGATGGTTCACACCTTCCATACGATGAGAACGTAGCTCTTACAAAGAAGGTTGTTGAGTACGCTCACCAGTTCGATGTAACTGTAGAGGGCGAGCTTGGCGTATTGGCAGGTGTTGAGGATGAGGTATCTGCTGAGGAGAGCCACTACACTAAGCCAGAGGAGGTTGTTGACTTCGTAACAAAGACTGGTTGCGATTCACTTGCTATCTCTATCGGTACTTCACACGGTGCTTTCAAGTTCACTCCAGAGCAGTGCACACTTGACCCAGAGACTGGTCGTCTTCTTCCACCACCATTGGCATTCGACGTATTGGCAGCTATCGAGGAGCAGCTTTCAGGCTTCCCTATCGTACTCCACGGCTCATCATCAGTGCCACAGGAGGAGGTAGATACTATCAATAAGTATGGCGGTGCTTTGAAGGCTGCAGTAGGTATTCCTGAGGAGCAGCTTCGCAAGGCATCTGAGAGCGCTGTTTGCAAGATTAACATCGACTCAGACTCTCGTCTTGCTATGACAGCAGCTGTACGCGAGGTATTCGCCCAGAAGCCAGCAGAGTTCGATCCACGTAAGTACTTGGGTCCTGCTCGTGACAATATGAAGAAGCTCTACATCCACAAGATTAAGGAGGTTCTTGGCTCAGACAACAAGGCTTAATCCTTCGCATAGAGCTAAACTAAACAGAGGCTGTTCAACACTTGTTGGACAGCCTCTGTTGTACATCTATACGCGACTAAACGACAAAGAAAAAAGGGTCGGAAAAACCGACCCTTGTAGTAGCGAGACGCGGGATTGAACCGCGGACCTCATGATTATGAATCATGCGCTCTAACCAGCTGAGCTATCTCGCCATTGCTCTAAAAGCGAGTGCAAAGATAAGGATATTTTTTATCTCTGCAAACTTTTTTGCAACTTTTTTACATTTTATTTTAATTATTTACAAAATTGGGGCAATCCCTACTATTTAGGATGCCCCAACTCTACAATTTTAGGATAATATCGCTTAATCCTTCTCGATTACACCTGTCCAGTTACAAGTGATATTGTTACCCAAGCAGTCGTATGCGTTAAGCTTTACAGTGTGTGTACCATCGCCATTATTAATAAACTCAGCAGTACCACTCTTAAGCATTGCGTAGTTAGCATAACCAGATGCAGATGAGCCACCATACTCATACAACCAGCTACCTACAGACTGAGCATAGTTGTTGGTGAAACCTGCCATCATAACCATCTTACCAGGGGTATTCGAAATAGTGTACTTACCATCGAAATCGCCATCCTTAGAGGTGTTATCTGTGATAAGGTCGAACTGCAATGTATCGCCCAAAACATAGCCATTAGACTTGTTCATAATGTAGATTGTGTAGTTCGAATAGCCGGTCTTCCAGTAGTCACCCTCGTAGCCCCACTTAGCGCGGTGCTCACCATCGAATGTTACGTGATGATCGCTTGTATATGTTGACTTAGCCTCACCATCCTGACCACCAGTTGGGTCGTTAGTGTTGCCGTTGTCGTCACCATTATCGTCACCATTCTCTCTTACATCCATACACTCAAGGCTACCGTTATAGGTCACCTTATGACGCTTACCATCTACAGTTACCTCAAGTACAACCTTCTCTGAGCTAACAACCAATTTTGCATCTGAGTAAGATAGTATCTGTGTAGAGTCATCATCTGATCCTGTTAGATATAGCTTGCTAAATGGACCAACTATAACAAATGTCTGCAATGTTTCAGATGCAGAGAAAGTATATGTACCATTTGGAAGTACACCTGCATTGCCAAGTGATGCATTCACATAGACGCGATAATATGTTGCGTTAGAATACAACTGACCAGCGTTGTTCATAGGCTTATCAGAGATATGGAGCAAATAGAGATCTGCACCCTCGCCATAGTCCTCACCGTAGTAGTAACCATTTAGGTATGTACCCTCGAACTCCACGTCGAACTCGCCACTAATTGAGCCACCAGACTTCTGTGAGAATACAACATCAAACGACTCATTAGCATAAGTAGCACGAATGATGATGATACGAGTAGAAGATGATGTATTAGCAGCAAACTCCACAAGGATAACACCCTCTGCAGGAGTAGTAATCGACTTAACAGCCTCCTCACCAGACTTGATTTCAGTCTCTACAGATGCACCTGACACTGGGTTTGCAATAGTGTAGGTGATAACCTTTGACTCGCCATTAGCACTCACATCGTTCTGATTTGACGATGTTAGCTTGAAATTTGCGCCGTTGTTGCCAGCCTCCTCACTCTTATCACACGCAGTGAACAATGCAAGAACAGCTACCAACGCAATTGAAAAAATACGTTTCATTGTCTATTTAGTTAATTGTTTACTATTATCTATTTGTAGTGAATGGACCATACTCCTGGTATGTTGCGCCACCGTTGTTATCAAGCACCTTGATACACAAAGTGTAAGATGTACCATACTTCAAGTTCTCCCACTTGTAGTCGTACTGGCTCGCCATAAACTGACGCTTAAACTCTGGGCTAAGGTCTGGAACGAGGGACAACATACACTCCTCGTAAGAGTTATAGCCAAACTGAACATAAGCACCAGCCTTCACCTCCTCGACATTTGCAGTCTCCAACATAGCAGCGTAGCAACTCCATACATTATCTCCAAATACGCAGTCGAAGACTACATCGTTAGTATTGATTTGCTTCATAGTAACATCTACACGACCACTACCTACGCTCTCAGCATTAGTGCGAACCTGAACAACCTCGACACCACCAAGCAATGTAGTCTCCTGACCCTCGCTGTAGTCCATCAAGGCTGCGATGATAAGGTAATCGGTAGAAGATGTCACTTTCATTTCAAGGCCTGGTACATACTCACAAAACTCGCCATTTACCCAGTCAAATGTAAGTGTACCGCCAAGCATAAAGCCGTATGTTACAACCCATGCACCTGGGTTAGACTGATACTGATCGTAGACGCGCTTATCTACAACTGAGCAACGCCAATACTGATCTGGCTCAGCATTGATTCTAAACTTGAACGATGTAGAACCAACCTCAAGAACCTCGATAAGCTTATCCGAGCCTGCGTCATCACCTGCAGGAACAGAGGCATTAGACATAATACCGTTATAGTAACCCTGAATCTTCTTCTCAACGCCATCCTCAAGGTATGTAAGCATCATATAGATAGCATAGTAGCCATTAACCACATCAACTGTTACATATGCATCTGTAAAGGTATATCCAAAGCCCTCCCAACCATTAGGAAGATAGCAAGAGCTCTCTGGGTGGATAGTATATGGTGCATAGTTAGAGCCGAGCGTATATGTACCGTATGGGAAATACTGGCTCAAAGTATCACTCAATGTGTAGAAATCCAACTGGATGCGGTCACCATTCTCAAGTACAAAGTATACATAGTAGTTGTACTCAGAGTACCAACAACCACCGGTAGTCTTTGTAATTACAACATTCTCAACACCGTCGATCTCTGGTAGCTCGAAGTTATCATCGCCATTGTTACCACCGTTATCGTCACCATTGTCATCACCATTGTCATCACCATTATCGCTACCTTTCTCCGTAGTAATAGTTAGCGTGTTTGACAATATAGAGCCTACACTGTTCTTAGCAGCTGCTACGATATAGTAAGTCGTATCGCTCTTTAGATTTTCAACAGTCACTGTGCCGTTTACCTCTTTAGCAACAACGCCTCTCTCAAAGACCTCCTGCGCAGTAATCACGTCGCCATCATAGAGTAGATAGGCACACTTAGACGCACCAGTTGTCTTGATAGTGAAGACAACAGTGTCATGGGTAGCCACTACGCTATTAATTTCAATCGTAGGAGCCACCTCTTCTTGCTTGTCACACGATGCCAATCCAAGCATCGAGACAAATGCAACGAACAAAAGTTTTGTAAATGCTTTCATTTTATTAATAATTTTATGTGTGTTTTACCAACTTAACTCACCTCGAAAATCGCTATACTATACTATACTATACTATACTATACTTAATTTTATGAAAATATGATGGCAAAGTTAAGTATTTTCGGACAATTATCCAACACTTTTTATCAAAATCAACACCATATATAACAACTCTTTATGGAACGTAATTTGCTTATAAACACAAAAAGATTATGTTCCTAAGATTTATCAACATATTATCACTACTCGCAAGCCTGATACTGCTTGCATCACTCTCGGTGGAGATAATCTACTCACACCAACTGGAGCACTTCACCGAGGTATACTCATGGTCGATGTTAATAGTCTGCATAATATTTATCGTCGACTTCTTTACACTGATGTATAACAATAAGCACCCAATACGCTTCTTTGCCCGAAATTTTATGATGTTGATACTATCAATACCATACCACTTCATCATCGAGCGCGCAGGTATTGTACTTGACCACAAAGGAGCAGTAATACTTAGTGGTATTATTATGTTACGCGCCGTAATGGCTCTATACATAACTCTACGCTGGCTTATCGAGGGACGTGCCACACGTCTATTGTGGGCTTATATCGCCACAGTGATGATATGCACATACTTCTCCGCCCTCTTCTTCTACGAATACGAAGCACCCGTAAATAGCAGCGTCGAGGGCTTTGGCGATGCATTATGGTGGGCCTGTATGAATATGACAACCGTAGGTGCTGAGATATTCCCAGTTACGGCAGTTGGTAAGATTATATGCGTTATCCTACCCATTATAGGTATGGCAATGTTTCCAGTGTTTACCGTCTACATAACCACACTCTACGATAAGCAGAGGCGTGGCACGATGGTTGCAGATGATAAGGACAAACCAAAAAATTAAGATGATGAAAAAGATTTTACTTTTTATGACTATGGTTGCCGTAGCAACCTCAATTGTGGGCTGCAGCCAGCAGAGACGCTGGAACGATAGAGAGCGCGAGGAGCTACGTCGTGAGTTGCGTGCTTACCGCGATATGGTCTACTTAGACAACCTTGCTGAGGCAGAGTTCAACGCCTTCAGTGGCGATGTTGTGGAGGCTATCGAGATAGACTACCCTGTCTACACAACATTTGTCGAGCTACCAGGCAAGGGCGATACAGTAGAGGTATATGTGGTATCTACAATTGTAGAGGAGCTAAAAGCAAACCCTCATAATATGCGTAACATCTACCCATACCCACTACTTGTGGAGGAGGGCATCCTACCTTCGGGACTCAACCACCAAGCTCAACGCGCCTTCTACGAGTGTTTTTCGCGAAAAGTTAAGCAGTACTACCCCTCTACTCTTGCATTCTTTAATGCCGTAGTTGGCAACGATGCATCGCAGGCAACGCTTACAGATATGCAGATGCAGTGCGCAGCTGACCTTTTTGACTGGGGTATCGAGATTGACGAAACGGTGATTGTTAGCGACTAATCGACCTTTTCCCATTGCATAGTTAAGTATAAAGTTTGTTCGAGTGCGCTCGAATGCGGAGGGGATGCACGGGTTGTTTACCGTGCGCCCCTCTGATTGTAAACTGAAAAGTGAAAGGTGAAAACTGAAAGGTTAAAAGTGTGGTGTGCTTCGCGCGGAGGTTGAGTGAGGAGACTGGGGATAATGGGTAAACTGGGGATACTGGGGCTTTCCCCAGACTACCCATAATACTCATACTACCCACAAACCCCAGCCAAAAGCCCCAAAAAGGCAACGCCTTTTAACAACACACCCGTCTTAAGCCCCACAACCTCAATTTCTTGTCAGAAGGGGCATAAATAATTAGTAGAGAGTAATTAGTAATAGTTTTGCTTGGAACAAGCGACACATAAACATTAATTAGCCCCACGACCCAATTTCTTTTGAGAAGGGTGCATCTAACATTAATTAGCAGCACAACCGAATTTCTTGTCAGAAGGGGTCAGATGTGGCCTCGATAAAGAAATTGCCCCAGATGGGACATACTTAGCGTATTTCCCATTTGGGGCAATGATTGAGAGGTCGCAGATGACCCCTTATCACAAGAAATTACTCAATGCCTACGCGATCAAAGATAAAGTCCACATTCTTGAGATAGTACTCAAGTGTGAAACACTCGTCAAGCTCGGCACGGGTAAGCACTGCCATAACCTCTGGGCTCTCAGCAAGAAGCTCTTGGTAGTCAGCACGCTCACTCATAGCACGCATAGCGATAGGCTGAACGGTATCGTACGCCTTCTCACGAGAAAATCCTCGCTCGATAAGGGCGTTCATAACGCGCTGTGCAAAGATAACCTTGCGAGTACGATAGATATTCTCCATCATAACATCCTTGAACACAACAAGATTTTCGAGGATACCACGGAAACGGTTTAGCATATAGTCGAGGAGCATAGTTGCATCTGGGAGGATGATACGCTCAGTTGCTGAGTGCGAAATATCGCGCTCGTGCCATAGAGCAACGTTCTCGTAGAATGCAGCCATATAGCCACGCATAACACGCGCACAACCACACATATTCTCAGATGAGATTGGGTTACGCTTGTGAGGCATAGCTGATGAACCCTTCTGGCCCTTACCAAACGACTCCTCAACCTCGTGTACCTCGGTACGCTGAAGGTTGCGAATCTCCATTGCCATCTGCTCGATGCTCGATGCAATAACTGCAAGAGTAGCCATATAGTAGGCGTGACGGTCACGCTGGATAACCTGAGTAGAGATATTTGCACTCTCAGTACCAAGCTTCTCACATACGTAGTCCTGAATAAATGGAGGAATATTTGCGAAGTTACCCACAGCACCAGAGATCTTACCTACCTCTACACCACGTGCAGCGGTGATAAAGCGGTTAAGGTTACGCTTCATCTCCTCATACCACAATGCCCACTTTAGACCAAAGCAGGTGATATCGGCGTGAATACCGTGTGTACGACCAATGCAAGGGGTATCCTTGAACTCGATGGCGCGCTTGCGCAACACCTCCAACATCTGCTCAAGGTCCTCCAAAAGGATAGTGTTAGCCTGCTTAAGAAGGTAGCCGTTAGCAGTATCTACAACATCGGTACTTGTAAGACCATAGTGTACCCACTTACGCTCCTCGCCCAAAGTCTCGCTCACGGCGCGAGTGAAGGCTACGATATCGTGACGTGTCTGCTGCTCAATCTCGTAGATGCGGTTTATATCGAACTTAGCGTTCTTCCACAACTTCTCGACATCCTCCTTTGGCACTACGCCAAGCTGGCTCCACGCCTCAGAGGCCAAAATCTCAACACGAAGGTAGGCATCAAACTTATTCTGCTCGGTCCACACCTTACGCATAATCTCCCTACTATATCTCTCTATCATAACTAAATATTTTAGGTTAGCAACTTACTTACTCATTCTATTAATATATGCCTCCACGGTATTCTCCATAAGGCAAGTAATGGTCATAGGACCTACACCTCCTGGCACTGGTGTGATGGCTGCAGCAACATTCTGTGCCTCCTCAAAGTCAACATCACCACAAAGCTTACCATTGCGCGTGTCACGGTTAACACCAACATCGATAACCACAGCGCCCGGCTTAATCATATCTGCAGTCACAAAGCGCTCACGACCCACTGCAACAACAAGAATATCTGCACGACGCGTTACCTCAGCAAGATTCTTTGTGCGCGAGTGTGCGATAGTTACTGTAGCATTCTCGTCCAGCAACAATTTCGATACTGGCTGACCTACGATATTGCTACGACCAACAACCACAGCCTCCTTACCAGCGATATCTACGCCAGCGAAGTGAAGTAGCTTGATAATACCCTTAGGTGTGCAAGGAAGCATACAAGGCTGCTTAAGCCATAGCTTCGCAACATTGATTGGGTGGAAGGCATCCACATCCTTCTCAGGCGAGATCGCCATAATAATCTTACTCTCATTGATATGCTTTGGCAATGGCAACTGCACAAGGATACCATCTACATCCGGATCGTTGTTTAACTGATCAACAAGCTCCAAAAGCTCCTGCTCCGAGATTGTAGCCTCACGACGGATGGTTGAATTGCGGATACCCACCTCAGTTGCAGCCTTAGCCTTACCTGTAACATATGATACGCTACCCGGATCATCACCAACAAGCACCACAGCGAGGTTTGGTGTGCGACCGAACTGCTCGCCAAGCACACCAACACGCACCTTAAGCGCCTCCTTGATTGATGCTGATAAATCTTTACCCTTTATAATCATACTCTCCTCTTTTTTATTTGAACGCCTTTGCTCCGATATCGGTACGGTGGAACAGATTATCGCACACAATCTTTGCAATATCCTCGCGTGCCTTTAGCTGTGCCTCCTTGAGCGTTGGTGCCGATGCTACCACGATCATCACACGACCACCAGCCGTTACGAAGTTGCCTTCCTTCAAGGCTGTACCCATATGGTATATCTTAGACTCTACGCGCTCAGTGCCCTCGATAACAAAGCCCTTATCGTAGTCACCAGGATAACCCTTAGATGCCAAAACGATGCCGAGCGTAGCCTCATTACTCCACTCTGCCTCAGGCTGCTCGTTGTTAGCAACAGCCGTAAAGACATCGATAGCATCGCTCTTTAGGCGTGGCAATACAACCTCAGTCTCTGGGTCGCCAAAGCGCGCGTTAAACTCTATAACCTTAATACCCTGTGGAGTCTTCATAAGACCTCCATAGAGAACACCCGTAAATGGTGTACCCTCAGCAACCATAGCATCTGCTACGCGCTGCATAATATTTGTCATAGCGTACTCGTGATCCTCAGCCGATACAAATGGCAACTCGGTATAAGCACCCATACCACCTGTATTAGGACCCTCATCGTTATCGTATGCACGCTTATGATCCTGCGCTACAGGCATAGGGCAAACCTTGTTGCCAGCAACGAAACACATCAACGAGAACTCCTCACCAGTGAGGAACTCCTCGATAACTACTCTACCCTCACCGAACTTAGTATCAAGAAGCATATCGCGAAGCGTAGCCTCTGCCTCCTCCATAGTGGTTGCAATAACTACACCCTTACCTGCTGCCAAGCCGTCGTACTTCAATACGGTTGGAAGAGAACCCTTGCGAACATATGCCAAAGCCTCGTCGAAATCAGAGAATGTAGCATAATCGGCTGTAGGTACGTCGTACTTCTTCATCAAGCGCTTAGCGAAGTCCTTGCTCGACTCAATCTCGGTAGCCGCCTTTGTAGGGCCGAAAATCTTGAGTCCTGCAGCGCGGAACTTATCCACTACACCCACTGCGAGTGCCGCCTCTGGGCCTACAACAGTTAGCTCGATGCCATTCTCCTGAGCAAACGTAAGGAGCTTATCAGCCTCCGTGTCCTTGATTGCCACGCACTCGGCAAGCGCTGCAATACCTGCATTACCTGGCGCAGCATATATCTTTGGCTGTCGTGGTGAACGCGATAACGCCTCAACAATAGCGTGCTCACGACCACCAGAACCTATAACTAATACTTTCATAATCAATTAATGCTTAAAATGGCGCATACCAGTTACCAACATCGTCATACCAAACTCGTTCGCCTTCTTTACAGAGTCCTCATCGCGAACGCTGCCACCTGGCTGAACAAGGGCTGTAACGCCATACTGCTGAGCGAGGGTTACGGTATCGTCGAATGGGAAGAAACCGTCAGAGGCAAGAACGAGATTCTCGGTGAAGCCTGCAGCCTGAGCCTGCTTAAGAGCAATCTCCGCAGAGCCTACACGGTTCATCTGACCAGCACCAACACCTACGGTGTGACCATCCTTAACAGCGACAATAGCGTTAGACTTAACGTGCTTAACGATGCGCCAGCCGAAGTTCATATCCTCAATCTCCTCGGCCGATGGCTTACGCTCAGTAACGCACATATCTGCAACAACCTCCTTAGTCTCAGTATCGAGCTGCTGAACAAGCATACCACCATTTACAGAGACATACTGAGTTTGAACAGAGTTAAGCTCACCCATATCCACCTGCAAGAGGCGAAGATTCTTCTTAGTAGTAAGAATCTCAAGAGCCTCATCGCTAAATGCTGGTGCCATGATAATCTCAAGGAAGATAGGCTTCATAAGCTCCGCTACCTCCTTAGTAATCTCACGGTTTACAGCCACGATACCACCGAAGATGCTCACTGTATCGGCCTCGTATGCCTTCTGCCAAGCCTCCTTGATATCCTTACCGATAGCAGCACCACAAGGGTTCATATGCTTTAGGCCTACTGCAAATGGCTCTGAGAACTCACGTACGATATTCAACGCAGCGTTGGCATCCTGAATATTGTTATAAGACATCTCCTTACCGTTAAGCTGCTTAGCAGTAGCCAAAGAGTATGGCACACGCTCCTCAGAGGCATAGAACTTAGCCGACTGGTGTGGGTTCTCACCATAACGCAACGACTGCACAAGATCGAACGATGCAAAGAGTTTCTCATTAAGCTCTGCCTGCTTACGCATATATGTAGCAATGCACATATCGTACTCTGCGGTGTGAGTATATGCCTTTGCCGATAGCTCAAGACGTGTCTTAAGTGTTGTGTTACCACCCTCCTCAATCTCACGAATGATACGAGCATAGTCCTGAGGGTCGCAAACAACAGTTACATCGCGGTAGTTCTTAGCTGCAGAACGGAGCATAGATGGACCACCAATATCGATATTCTCGATTGCATCCTCCATCTTCACATCTGGCTTAGAGATAGTCTGACGGAATGGGTATAGGTTAACACAAACCATATCGATAAACTCAATGCTGTTGTCCTTCAAAGCCTTGAGATGGCTCTCGTCGTCACGACGCGCCAAAAGACCACCATGCACCTTTGGGTGGAGAGTCTTTACACGGCCATCGCAAATCTCAGGGAAGCCTGTAACATCACTAATACCGATAGTCTTAACACCACTATCCTCTAAAAGTTTCTGTGTGCCACCAGTAGCGATAATCTCCCAACCCAAACGGCGGAGGTTCTCGCAAAACTCAACAACACCACACTTATCGCTTACGCTAACTAATGCTCGCATATATTTAGAATTTCTTATTTATCAGTTTATTTATAGTCTTTACATAGAGCTTATGCTCAATGTTGTGAATAAGGTTGGTAAGTTCCTCGATATCGCTACCCTCATAGACAATAGCTCCCTGGTCGATAATTCTACCGCCATCCAAGGTCTCATCCACAAAGTGGGTAGTTACACCGAAGATCTTAACACCATAATCAACCGCGTCCTGAATTGCGTGTGCACCCTTGAACGATGGCAATAGCGATGGGTGGATATTTACAATACGATTCTCATATCGCGATAGCAATACCTTGCCCACAATACGCATATAGCCCGCCAAGCACACGAAGTCCACACCACGCTCGTCAAGCATATCGGCAATAACGCTCTCATACGCCTCGCGTGACTCAAACTCCTTAGGCACAAAGGCATAGCTCTCCGTACCGTAACGCTTTGCACGCTCCAAGACCTTAGCGCCTGGCTTATCGCACACAAGCAATACCACCTCTGCATCTATTCTACCATCACGGCAAGCCTCAACAATAGCCTCATAGTTGCTACCGCTACCACTTGCAAATACTGCCAATCGGGGCTTCTTCATACACTGCAATATTATAGGATTGTTACACCCTCGCCCTCAACAACGCGACCAATCACAGAGGCACGCTCACCACACTCCTCGAGGATAGAGATAGCCTTCTGGGCATCAGCCTCAGGCAATGCGATAACCATACCGATACCCATATTGAAGATGTTGAACATCTCTCTATGACCTACCTTACCATACTTCTCCAAGAGGCGGAATACTGGCAAAATCTCCCAGCTACCCTCCTTAACCTCTACGCCCTGGCCATCCTTCAAGATACGTGGAATATTCTCATCGAAACCACCACCAGTGATGTGGCTGATACCGTGAACGTCGCACTCAGCAATAACCTTCAACACCTGCTTAACATAGATGCGTGTAGGCTCCAAAAGTGCCTCGCCAAGCTTGCGACCATTAAGCTCTGGATAGGTCTCGTCGAGCTTGAGGTTATTATCGCTAACTACCTTACGCACAAGGCTAAAACCGTTAGAGTGAACACCGCTTGAAGCGATACCCACCAAAACATCGCCAACCTTAACACGCTCACCGGCATCGATAAGCTTCGAACGCTCAACAACACCCACAGTGAAACCAGCGATATCGTACTCACCATCCTGATACATACCTGGCATCTCGGCAGTCTCACCACCTACAAGAGCACAACCTGCCTGACGGCAACCCTCAGCAACACCTGCAACGATAGCCTCAACCTTAGCTGGCTCGTTGTGACCTACAGCCACATAATCCAAGAATACCAATGGCTCAGCGCCCTGCGCCAAAACGTCGTTTACACACATTGCAACAGCATCGATACCGATAGTATCGTGCTTGTCCATCTCAAACGCAAGCTTTAGCTTTGTACCAACACCATCAGTACCACTAACCAACACTGGCTCCTTAACATTGAGTGCTCCGAGGTCAAACATACCACCAAAAGCACCGATGTTACCCATCGAACCTACACGCTTTGTAGATGCAACGTGCGACTTGATGCGTCGAACAACCTCATAACCTGCCTCAAGATTTACACCGGCAGCTTCATAACTTTTTGCCATAACTATATCTATTTTTTATTATTTGTTCAACTTATTATGATACAACGATGTTGGATAGCAGCCATTAAAGCATGCCATACACAACTCCGAACGATTACCAGACTTCAACAACGACTCCTCCGATAAGAACTCCAATGAATCTGCCTCGATGGCTTTGCACGCCTCCTCCTTAGACATACGCGCGCAGAGCAACTCATCGCGTGTAGACATATCGATACCGTAGAAGCATGGATTTGTGATTGCTGGGCTGGCGATACGAACGTGTACCTCCTTAGCACCCGCCTCCTTGAGCAACCTCACGATACGCAACGACGTAGTACCACGCACGATAGAGTCGTCGATAAGTACTACCGACTTACCATTAACCAACGAACGTACTGCCGAAAGCTTCATACGAACACCCTTCTCGCGCATCTCCTGCGAAGGCTGGATAAAGGTACGTGCAATATACTTATTCTTGATAAGGCCCATCTCGTATGGGATACCACTCGCCTCCGAGTAGCCAATAGCTGCACTAATACTTGAGTCTGGCACACCGATAACTACATCCGCCTTTGTAGGGCACTGCTCATAGAGGTAGCGACCCGAAAGCTTACGGAACGAGTGTACGTTGCAACCCTCGATATCACTATCAGGGCGAGCAAAGTAGATATACTCCATTGCACACATCAAGTGACGCTGGTAGCGCGAGTAGAAGTTTGAACGGATACCGTGGTGGTCGATAGTAATAACCTCACCTGGCTCGATATCACGAATATACTCTGCACCTACAATATCCAAAGCACAGGTCTCCGAGCTAATAACATAGCCATCGCCCAACTTACCAAGAGCCAATGGACGCAAACCATGCTTATCACGACAAGCGTAGATGCGATTCTTGGTCATAATAAGGAAGGCAAAGGCTCCCTCCAACATATTCAATGCCTCGACAATGTTGTCGATACGCTTATTCTCGCTCTTATCCTTCTTAACAAGGTGAGCAAGAAGCTCACTATCTGATGTAGAGTGGAAGAGACTGCCACGCACCTCAAGGTACTCAGCCAACTCGCGAGAGTTCACCAAGTTACCATTATGTGCAAGGGCGAAATCGCCAGTGTGGTGGTTAAACGAGAATGGCTGTACGTTGTTTGCACCACCGCCACCTGTTGTAGCATATCGCACATGACCGATAGCAATACGACCACTTAGTTTCGAGAGCTTCTGCTGGTTGAAGACCTCTGTTACAAGACCCTCACCCTTAACAGTATTTAGTTTGTCGCCATCGAATGCCGAGATACCACACGCCTCCTGACCACGGTGCTGCAAAGCGTGCAGACCATAGTATGCAAGGTTAGGCGCATCATCTACGCCAAAGATACCAAACACACCGCACTCCTCGTGCAAGTCATCACCATATATATCTAATGAATCTTTAAGCATACCTATATTTATTTAAGTGCATTGTGTAGTCGCTGGGCAACCTCCTCGTATGTTTCACGCACACGACCCAAGTCCCTACGAAAACGATCCTTGTCCATACGCTCATTTGTAGTCTTATCCCAAAGACGGCACGTATCTGGCGAGAGCTCATCCGCTAACACCAAGCTACCATCCGCAGCACGACCAAACTCAATCTTAAAGTCGACAACCGTAATACCAGCCTTATCGTACAACTCAATAAGGCAACGATTAATCTTTGCCGACATCTCGTACATCTGGGCAAGCTCCTCATAACTTAGCAAACCAAGCGCAACAGCGTGGTGATCGTTGATAAGTGGATCACCCAAATCATTACGGCGAAGACAGAGGTCAAATATTGTATTCTCTGGTACAATACCCTCATCCAAGCCGAGTCGCTTAGCCATAGAGCCTGCAACAACATTACGAACGATAACCTCAACAGGGATATGCTCCACAACGCGGCACAACTGGCCATTATCACCAACACGCTCAACAAAGTGCGTGTTGATGTTATGGCGATTTAGATAGTCGAGCACCATAGAGGAGATATCGCACGTAAGGCGGCCCTTATGCTCGATGATAGCGCGCTTGATGTTATAGAACGCCGAGGTATTATCCTTGAAGCGTACAACAACATTATTGTCGTTATCTGTCTTATATATCTGCTTACTCTTACCTTCGTAGAGTAGTTCTAACTCCTTCATACTTACTATCGGTTAAGAAAGTAGTTAACTGCATTTGCGAAGATATCCTGAACCTTTTCACCATGGATATTCTTCATCAAATCACGCTCGTAACGCTCAGTGTGGCCCATCTTACCGAGAATCTGACCCGATGGATCGATAATACCCTCGATAGCGAAGCTCGAACCATTAGGGTTATATGGCGCATCAGTTGTAGGACAGCCCTCAGCATCTACATACTGGAATGCTACCTGACCATTGCGGAACAACTCCTCAGCCATCTCGTCGCTAACAACAAACTTACCCTCACCGTGGCTAACCGCGATAGAGTGAATATCACCCACCTCGAACGAACGCAACCATGGCGACGCTACTGTACCTACGCGTGTAGATACAATCTGCGAGATATGACGGTTGATATCGTTGCGGAACAGTGTTGGCGATGCCTTTGTAACCATACCCAAACGGCCGTATGGCAACAAGCCAGACTTAACCAACGCCTGGAAACCGTTGCAGATACCAAGCATCAAGCCCCCACGATCCAACAATGCGTGGATAGCATCTGCGATATCCTTATTGTTAAGCACGTTGGCAATAAACTTACCACTACCATCTGGCTCATCACCAGCAGAGAAACCTCCTGCAAGAGCCATAATGTGGCAACGCTCGATATTCTCCTTCATCTCACGGATTGAGGCAAATACATCCTCACCAGTGAGGTTCTTAAATACCGCCATTGTAACCTCCGCACCGGCACGCTCAAACGCGCGAGCAGTATCGTAGTCGCAGTTAGTACCTGGGAAGACTGGGATAAAGACCTTAACCTTATCCACCTTCTCACCATTGTACTCCTTCATATGAATCTTACCATCGCTTACACGTGTAGGCTCACCCTTCTTACCCTTATCTGTATATACTGAAGTGTACTTCTCGGTATTTGCCTCCAACAACTCCTCCAATGGAAGGCGTGTGCCGTTAACGAAGATAGCCTCCTTGGCAAGCGTATTACCAATATACTCTGCCGATGGGTGGTTGAGTGTACGACGGCTCTCAACAATGATAGAACCGTATGATAGGTTGTACAACATCTGCTCGTCGCACTCAAGCTCCGCACCGATATTGTTACCAAACGACATCTTAGCCACAGCCTCAGCAACACCACCAAAGCCTACTGCATAAGCCGATAGGATATCGCCCTCGGCAATCTTCTTCGATACGAAGTCGAAGTTAGCCTTTAGCTGATCGGTATCTGGCATATAGTTATCCTTTGGAGTGTGGCGGATGATATAGATCTTATGACCACCCTCCTTGAACTCTGGGCTGATAACATTGCGAGCATCAACAGTAGTGATACCAAATGCCATAAGCATAGGTGGCACATTGATATCACGGAAAGTACCACTCATAGAGTCCTTACCACCGATAGATGGTAAGCCAAGCTCAACCTGCATCTTCAAGGCTCCAAGCAATGCTGCCAATGGCTTACCCCAAGACTTAGCATCTGTCATACGCTCAAAGTACTCCTGGTATGAGAAGCGCATATTGTCGTACTTAGCACCTGCAGCTACGACCTTAGCACAAGCATCCACTACAGCGTAGGCTGCACCGTGGTATGGACTCCACTTAGCAATGTATGGGTTGTAACCATACGCCATAATACTTGCCGTATTTGTAAAGCCGCCACCTACAGGCAACTTCTGCACCGATACCTGAGTCTCTGTACACTGAGTCTTACCACCAAATGGCATCAATACAGTAGAGGCACCAATGGTAGAGTCGAACATCTCAATAAGGCCCTTCTGTGACACTACATTATCATCCGAAAGGTTGTTCTTCATACGCTTAGTGGTTGTAGCGCCCTCAATCTTGCGCTCGAATGGGTTAACATTCTCCACCTCGCCAATTCTAATCTTTGTATAGTGCTTAGCACCTGCCGAGTCGATAAAGTCGCGTGAAAGGTCAACTACCACATCCTTGCCCCAGAACATACGCATACGGCGTGTGTCAGTAACATCTGCAACGTATGTTACCTCAACATTCTCCTCGTGACATAGCGCCATAAACTGCTCCATATCCTTGCGCTCGATAACTACAGACATACGCTCCTGCGACTCCGAGATAGCAAGCTCCGAGTAGTTTAGACCCTTATATTTGGTTGGTACGCGGTCGAGGTAGATATCAAGGCCATCTGTAAGCTCACCGATAGCAACACTAACACCACCAGCACCAAAATCGTTAGACTTCTTAATCAAGCGAGTAACATCGCCACGACGGAACAGACGAGCCAACTTACGCTCCTCAGGAGCATTACCCTTCTGCACCTCTGGGCTACACTCCTCTAATGATGATAGTGTATGCTCCTTTGATGAGCCTGTTGCGCCACCTACACCATCACGGCCAGTGCGACCACCAAGCAACAATACTACATCGCCCGCAGCTGGAGACTCACGGCGCACATTCTCAGCCTTAACAGCACCTACAACAGCACCTACCTCCAAACGCTTAGCAACATAGTCTGGGTGATAAACCTCACGAACGTGAGTTGTAGCAAGACCAATCTGGTTACCATAGCTCGAATAACCTGCCGCAGCCTTAGTAGAGATAATACGCTGTGGAAGCTTACCCGCCATAGTCTCGCTCACTGGCTTGTAGATATCGCCAGCACCTGTTACACGCATAGCCTGGTAGACATAGCTACGACCTGACAATGGATCACGGATAGCGCCACCAAGACAAGTTGAAGCACCACCGAATGGCTCAATCTCGGTTGGGTGGTTGTGAGTCTCATTCTTGAACTGCAACAACCACTTCTCCATAACGCCATCAACATCTACGTTCACGAAGATTGAACAAGCGTTATTCTCCTCGCTCTGCTCCATATCATCGAGCTTACCCATCTTCTTAAGGTAACGAGCACCAATAGTAGCAAGCTCCATAAGGCAGAGGCTCTTCTGCTCGCGACCCAACTCCGAGCGAATCTTACGCATCAAGTCGAGCGACTCCTCGAACTCTGCACGCATAAACGAGTCATCGAGAGTAATCTCCTCGATCTCGGTAGTAAAGGTTGTGTGACGACAGTGGTCGCTCCAATATGTATCGAGAATACGCAACTCTGTCTCCACAGGGTCACGACCCTCCTTTGTGAAATAGTTTACAACCTCGCGAAGGTCATCAGCATTCATCGCAAGACCATTCTCCTTGCAATATGGAGCCAAATCCTCCTCCTTCATCTGACGGAAGCCCTCCAACACCGCTACTGGCTTAACCTCAGCGCTCTCGTTATCGCTCAACACCTCAAGGTTCTTCTTGCGCGACTCTACAGCGTTAACCAAATACTTCTCGATGCGCGCCAAAGCCTCAGCATCTACACTCTCATCGAAGATATAGAGACGAGATGACTTAATCTTAACCTCAGCATTAGGATCGATAAGGTGAACACAATCTACCGCAGAGGCTGCTCGCTGGTCGAACTGACCAGGCAAGAACTCCACTGCTAAGTGTGGCATACCACACATATCGCACTCATCGGTTACGGCATCGGTTACAACCTCGCCAAATACCGAGTAGCGACTCTTCTCCAACAACTCATCGCTAAAACCAAATAGGTCGTAAACATTTACAAAGCGGAGTTTCTCGATGTTAAGACCGAGGTTCGAGTTCAACTCCTTGCGTAGAGTATCAGCCTCAACCTCAAAGCGTGAATATTTTTCAACAAATATGCGACGATTCTTCATAATTGTCTGTTTGTCGTTAGTAGTTAAAATTACAACTCTGCTGCAAGAACCTTCTCTGTCTGCGCCTTACGGAAGGCAAGCAAACGCTCCTCCAAAGCCTTATCTGTAAGAGCAAAGATTGAGGCTGCAATAAGAGCCGCATTCTTAGCACCATTGATAGCAGTTGTTGACACTGGAATACCACCAGGCATCTGCACAATCGAAAGCAATGAATCAAGACCACCCAAAGCCGATGTCTTGATAGGCACTCCAATCACAGGAACGGTTGTCAACGCAGCTGTAACACCGGCAACGTGCGCTGCACCACCAGCACCGGCAATAATAGCACCAATACCACGCTCACGAGCCGACTCAGCATACTCAACCATAAGGTGTGGAGTACGATGTGCTGAGATAACACGCTTCTCATACTCAATACCCAACTCCTCCAAAGTCTCGACTGCTGCCTTCATCACATCCCAGTCGCTGGTAGAACCCATAATAACTGCTACTTTCATAATCTTTAAGTTGTTTAGTTTATATTATTTCTAATCTTTTCAAAAACAAAGACCGCCAACACCCTAAGTATCAGCGGTCTAAACATTATATTACACTTTTTGCGTCGCACATAATCTCCATAGTGATAGCGTCTGAAGGCTGCGTCACTTGCTGGAAGCAAGAAACCAACTTTGGGCTCGAGGCATCGAGTCTCAGATATGTTGCCGTTATCACACCAGGCGATAGTTTTGACATACGCAGATATTACTATTAAATTTATGCAACAAAGATACGAAATATATCCCGATAAAAAAATAGTAAAATCTACTTTTTTCAACTTTTTATTAACACCTGTCTTCGCCAACGCATATAACCTGCTATTGCGAGCACACAATAGAGCGTATATAGCATCGCCGTAATGGGAATTCCTTTGTATAGATACAACCCTACGCTGATCATATCAACTACCAGCCACACAAGCCACTGCTCTACCAACTTACGCGAGAGCATCCACATTGCCACAATGCATAACGCGGTAGACATAGAGTCAAAAAATGGAACACGACTATCGGTAAATTCGCTTAGCACAAAATACATTGCAACGTGCAACACCGCATAAACAGCTACAAGCGGAGCAATCCAACTCGTAGGTGTATGTTGTATATTAACCTCCTTTTTCGCACGACCAGCACCAAACTTCCAAACACAAAAGCCATAGATACCCGCTAAAATATAGTAGAGTTGCATTGCCGCATCAGCATATATACCCGACCTCAAATATAAATAACCGTGCACTATGGGCATAATTGCATTTACAACCCACAACCAAATATTCGCTCGATACTCCAGCCACAAGTACAATAAGCCGAGCACCGCACCCACTATTTGCAAGATTAGTTTAAGTTCCATTTTTTGCTTTTAACTCTAAAAATTAACCGTCACATTAGCCAATACATTGATTGGTGCTTGTGGGAAGTAGAATGCCTCGTCGTAACGCTCGCCATCCCACATATACGAGTAACCGTAACCATTTGATTCATAAAGAGTAGAGAACAAATTATTCACAGCTACACCCATACGAATAGAGCCTCCATCGCGCAACTTCATCGTATAAGACAAGTCGAGATTGGTAACACAGTAAGCATCCAACGAAAGAGCCTCTGTCTCATTATTTGTAAAATACTGTTTACCAACATACTGCGTATGCCACATCGCAGCCCAACCACGGTGGTGAATATCGGCAATAAACGAGCCTACAACAGATGGCGAATAGGAGATAGTCTTCGTACCGAGATTTTGCCCAAATGTTGGACTATCTTTCATCTGGTCTACATAGTTCTCAATCTTATTCTGAGAGAGCGTCGTATTAGCCGATAGAGTCAGCCATTTTGTAGTCTTATACGAAGCCATAAGCTCCACACCACGACGATAACTCTTATCCACGTTCACATTCAAAGCATCATCGCCATCATTAACCATACCCGTTGCCACCAACTGATTGTGATACAACATATAATACAGGTTTACCCCAAGCGATAGTCGAGGTACTGAATAGGTATATCCGACCTCGAAATCAGTGAGTCGCTCAGGCTCTGGATAGCTATCGTCGGCTGCAAACATATACCTATCGGTAAAGTCCGAGCGTGTAGGCTCACGATGCGCTATAGCTACAGAAGCAAAGAGATTGTGATTTTGCACTAAATAACTAACACCCAAGCGTGGATTGAAGAAGTTATACTCCTTATCGACGTTGATTGGCTGCATTGTATAGCTGCCATCCTCGCCCTCGATAGCATTATCATTTGTACCCCACGTTCTGTGGCTTACATAACGGTATTGCAAATCGCCAAAAAGGTGTAGCTCATCATCATTAGAGCCCTCCAGCGCAATCCAATTAGCGCGGACAAAGATATTGGCATCACCCTTCACAACATCGTTATCGTACCAGTGTCCAGATACATCTTCAACACCCTCAACCCACGATATTGTTCCCCAGTGAGGCGAGGTGTAGCGACTCCACGAACCACCAGCCACAAGGTCGAGTGTGCGTGTACGATAGTTGGTTGCAATGTTAGCTCCACCATTATGGTTATACATATACTTATGGCGTATCATATCTGCCCTACCACTACCCTCCAAGTTAGTGTACTTCGCCAACTTTTCATCATCGCGATACTGGTTGTAATAGCCGTAGCCATAGGTATAAAACAGTGTCGCGTTTAACATCCAGCGCTGATTGAAGCTATGGTTTACAACAAGCTGATTATTAAACTGAAGATAGTTATCCGTCTGGTCATCATAGTAGGCGATATTGCCATTCGCATCTACATACTGACCAGAGTCGTGATACCTACGACCATACTTCGCCATATCCTCTCGCGACACACCGTTATAGGTAAGATAGGTCTTGGCCACGCCACCAAACGACAACAACTTTATCTTGGTGTTATCGGCATAGTAACCCACCTGCGCCATATAGCTTTTGAGGTCTGTCGAGCCACGCTCGATATAACCATCCGAGCCGATATGTGTCAATCTCGCATCAATAACCCAATGGTCGCGCAAAAGACCAGAGGAGATATTCACACCCTGCTTATTCGTATTGTACGAGCCATAAGATAGCGAAGCAGAGCCTCTAAACTCTGGCGACAAGGCATCTGTTGTCATCGACACCGCACCACCAAAAGCACCTGAGCCATTGGTTGATACGCCTGCACCACGTTGCACCTGCACCGAGCCTACCGATGATATCAAATCGGGAGTATCGTACCAATACATCGAGTGAGAGTCTGGGTTGTTCATTGCAACACCGTTGATAGTCACATTAATACGTGTAGCATCGGTACCACGAAGGCGAATAGCCGTAGCACCAATACCCACACCCGTCTCATTTGTGGCAATAAGCGATGGGGTTAGAGCAAGCGCAGAGGGCATATCTGCGCCATAACTTGAGCGGATAATATCCTGCTTCGAAAGGTTATTCTGCGCTACGGGCGTAGTTCGTGTGGCGTAGGTAGTAACTACCTCCACAGCATCCAATTCATAGATTTTGGTTGTATCAACCCTTTGATAGAGATCTTGTGCCCTACTCTCGGCACATAGAAGTAGCATAGTGGCTACAAAATAAAAAAACCTTTTCATACTTCTAAATTTAAGTTGAAAAGGGGCTTCTCAAGATATTTCCTTTATCCCGGTCTCAGCATTACCTGTATCCGGTACAACGGGTGTAATCTCAGCCAAACGTCTCTACCCTGCTACCATCGTACTGCGCGCCGGTACAACCTGCAAGGAGATGTTTAGCACCCCTTAGTTGCCACAAAGATAGTGGAAATAATTTAATCCGCAAAAAAAATATTGGGATAATTGGCTCGCGTGCAATATGCGCGTGCATTAGGTTGTATATTCATATTTTTTTGTTATCTTTGTGCATTCTGTCGAAACATCGATAAAACAACATAAAATACTATGAAAAGAATTATTGCTCCGTCAGTATTATCTGCCGACTTTGGAAACCTAAATCGTGATATGGAGATGCTTGAGCGCTCACAGGCTGAGTGGGTACACGTAGATGTTATGGATGGCGTATTTGTACCAAACATCTCATTCGGTTTTCCACTTATGAAACCTCTTCGCAAGGGTACATCAAAGGTACTCGATGTGCATCTTATGATTACTGCCCCAGAGAAGTATGTTGAGCGTTTCGTGGAGGCTGGTGCCGACTATGTAACATTCCACTACGAGGCTACAGATAATATCGAGGAGTGCATCAACCTTATCCGCAAGGCGGGAGCAAAGGTTGGTATCTCTATTAAGCCAGGCACAGAGCCTGAGGTCTTGGACAAGTGGCTCGATAAGATTGATATGGTGCTTGTAATGAGCGTGGAGCCAGGCTTTGGCGGTCAGAAGTTTATGCCATCATCAATCGCTAAGTGCGAGTATCTCACAAAGAAGAAGGAGGAACTCGGCCTCAACGACCTAATTATAGAGGTTGATGGCGGTATCTCGGCATCAAACTCACGTCTACTCTTCGATGCAGGTGCTGAGGCATTGGTGGCAGGAAGCTCTGTATTTGGTGCGCCAGACCCAGAGCAGGCAATCGTAGATATGCTTAACTCATAGTATGATTTCATTAGACAACCTAACAATAAGTTACGGAGGCTGGACACTCTTTGACGGCATATCGTTTATGATTAACCCCAAGGACCGCATTGGTCTTGTGGGTAAGAACGGCGCCGGCAAAACCACCCTACTACGTGTTATAACTGGTGAGCAGCAGCCTACAGAGGGTGCTGTTACCATCAATGGCGAGTGCACGATTGGCTACCTACCACAGCAGATGCGCGTGGCAGATACCACAACCCTTATCGCTGAGACGGCTAAGGCCTTCGACGAGGTGTTGCGCATCGAAGCCGATATTGAGCGTCTTACCACAGAGATAGGATCGCGCACAGACTATGAATCGGAGGAGTATGCCAACCTAATACATCGTTTGAACGATGCTAACGACCGCTACCATATCCTTGGTGGCGACACGCGCGATGCCGATATTGAACGCACGTTGCTCGGTCTTGGCTTCAAGCGCACCGACTTTGAGCGCCCAACACGCGAGTTTTCGGGAGGTTGGCGTATGCGTATCGAGTTGGCAAAGTTGCTACTAAAGCGTCCATCGATTTTCCTACTCGATGAGCCTACAAACCACCTTGATATCGAGAGTATTCAGTGGCTCGAAGAGTACCTCAAAAATTACAGTGGTGCGGTATTACTAATCTCGCACGACCGCGCCTTCTTGGATAATGTCACCACACGCACCGTGGAGATATCATTAGGCAAGGCCTACGACTATAAAGTGCCATACTCGAAGTATGTGGTGTTGCGTGCTGAGCGTCGCGCACAGCAGATGGCGGCATACGAAAATCAGCAGCGCCTCATTGAAAAGACCGAGGAGTTTATCGAGAAGTTCCGCTATAAGCCAACAAAGAGTAACCAGGTGCAGTCGCGCATCAAGCAGCTCGATAAGTTGGAGCGCATAGAGGTTGATGAGGAGGATTTATCACGCCTAAACATAAAGTTCCCACCAGCGCCACGCACAGGACAAATTGTGGCGGAGGTAAAGGGTATCGGCAAGGCCTTTGGCCAGAAACGCATCTTCTCGGGCGCAGAGTTCACCATCGAGCGCGGGCAGAAGATAGCCCTCGTAGGTCGCAATGGCGAGGGTAAGACAACATTTGCCCGTATGCTTGTGGGCGAGTTGGAGCAGAGCGAAGGCGATATCAAGCTCGGAGCAAATGTAAATATCGGCTACTATGCCCAGAATCAAGATGACTTGATGGATGGCGAGTTTACCGTATTCGACACTTTAGACCGTGTGGCTGTGGGCGATATTCGCACACGTCTACGCGACATTCTCGGTGCATTCCTATTCCGTGGTGAGGATATAGAGAAGAAGGTTAAGGTGCTATCTGGTGGCGAGCGTTCACGCCTCGCTATGGCACGTCTGATGCTTGAGCCATACAACCTACTTGTTCTCGATGAGCCTACAAACCATATGGATATGCGCTCGAAGGATATCTTGAAGGATGCTCTTCAGAAGTTCGACGGCACGGTAGTCGTAGTATCGCACGATAGAGAGTTCCTCGATGGCCTTGTGGACCGCATATATGAGTTTAGGGATGGTGGCGTTAGGGAGTACCTCGGTGATATCTGGTACTTCTTGGAGAAGCGCAAGGTGGAGTCGCTTCAAGATATTGAGCGCCGCGACAAACCTGCTACAACCGCTAAGAGCACAGAGGGTACAACTGCTGGAAAGCTCTCTTATGAGCAGAAGAAGGAGCAGGAGAAGCTTATACGCAAGCTACGCAAGGCAGTAGAGACAATCGAGGAGGAGACGGCAAAGGTTGAAAAGGAGATTGCCGAGTACGATGCCCGTTTTGCGGTGGCTACGGAGTATAATGCCGACGACTACACAAAGTATAACGCCCTAAAGGAGCAATACGACCACCTTATGCACGAGTGGGAGAAGGCTGTCTACGAATTGGAAATTAGTAGTGAGTAATTGGCAACAAATTAGTAGTGAGTAATTAGTAATTAGTAATATATGGAAAACATTATTTTTGGTATTCGCCCTGTTGCTGAGGCTATTGAGGCACGCCGACAGATTGAGCGTATATACATTAAGAAGGGTGCTGAGGGCGCATTGATGAACGACCTTAAAGACCTTATGGCGCGCCACCACCTACGTTGGCAGGAGGTACCTATCGAGAAGCTTAACCGCCTAACGAAGGGCAACCACCAGGGTGTTGTAGCACAGATTGCCGCTATCGACTATGTCGAGGTGCAAGATATCTTGGATCGTGTACCTGAGGATGAGACACCACTTATCGTTGTTTTCGACGGCGTAACCGATGTCCGCAACTTCGGCGGTATTGCTCGCTCAGCAGAGTGCGCTGGTGCTCACGGTCTTATCACACCTTTGAAGAACTCTGCACCTGTAAATGGCGATGCTATTCGCTCATCGGCTGGTGCATTGCAGAATATCCCAGTATGCCGTGTAGGCTCTATTCGCAACACACTCAAGGCTCTTCAAACATATGGTTTCCAGATTGTTGCAGCAACAGAGAAGAGCCGCAAGCTACTCTACGATGCTGACTTCCGCAAGCCTACAGTTATTGTTATGGGTGCCGAGGATAAGGGTATCTCGAAGGAGGTACTCAAACTATGCGACGAGCAACTTGCCATCCCACTTATCGGTAAGACCGAGTCGTTAAATGTATCGGCTGCGGCGGCAATTATGCTATTTGAGGTTGTACGCCAGCGCATAGGATAAACTAAAAAGTGAAAACTGAAAAGTGAAAAGTGTGGTGCGCTTCGCGCGAGATTATAAATAAGTATCGCAGATACCATACTTTTCACTTTATAAACACGTGTCGCAGACACCCTACCTTTCAGTTCTCAGTTTTCAGTTTTCAGTTGTACATATTATGGCAATAGTAAAACATCCAACATTAGGACAAATAGAGTGTGTGCGTTCCTTGCGCTCACGCTCTATTCGTCTATCGGTACGCCCCAATGGGACTATACGCCTAACCTATCCATTCTTCGTACGCCAAAATGATGCTATCGCCTTTGCCGAGAGCAAGGAGGAGTGGATATTAAAAACCCGCGAGCGCCTTGAGGAGCGTAGAGCAGCAATACCCACAATCAACCGAGCAAAGGCGAAAGAGCTTCTTAATAGCGCACGCTGCTACCTACCAGTAACTATAGCGCGTCTGGCTAAGGAGCACGGTTTTCACTACACCTCACTACGCCTAACATCAGCGCGCACACGCTGGGGCTCGTGCAGTGGCAAGAATGGCATCTCGCTATCTATATTTATAATGCTTCTGCCTGAGCATCTACGCGAGTTTATCATTCTTCACGAACTCTGCCATACACGCCATCACAACCACTCCGAGGCATTTCACGCGCTCTTGGATAGCCTTGTGCAGGGCAAAGAAAAGGCCTTCAACCGCGAGTTGAAAGCCTATATAATTCCAATTATTAAGGATTAGCATTGCTCGATGTGAACAAAGATATCATCGGCAAACTCTATCTTAGGCTGCGCCCTAAAGAGTCCAAACACCGCAGAGCCAGAGCCCGACATCGAGGCATACACCGCACCTGCATCCAACATCTGATTCTTAATAGCTAAGATATCGGGGTGCGCAGCAAGGATATGTGGCTCAAAGTCATTCTTCACGCTACCCTGCCACTCCTGGATTGGACGACTGAGCAACGCTGTCAATGGTATTGCTGGAGCGCAAGGCTTAACACCACGATATGCCTCAGCCGTAGAGACACCCTCTGTAGGCTTTGCAACCACCAGCCACAATCCCTTCAAATCGACCTCTACTGGAGTCATTATCTCACCCCTACCCGTGCAGAGCATTGGGCGGTTGTAGACAAAGAATGGTGTGTCGCTACCCAACTCTGCCGCCAATGTTGATAGTGTAACCCTATCAAGGCCGAGGTTATATATCTCATTTATAGCAATAATCACAGCCGTAGCATCCGACGAGCCGCCACCTAAGCCAGCACCAAAAGGCACACGCTTATCGAGCGCGATACGAACACCACCGATATTGTATCGCTCCTGCATAAGCTTTGCAGCGCGTACGCAGAGATTCTTATCCATCGGGCAGTCAACCTCTATACCCACACCACGAAACTCCACACCACTCGCAATAGACTCAACCTCCACGATATCGTAGAGTCCCGCTACTGGCAACATCACCGTTTCCAGCTCGTGGTAGCCATCCTCGCGCTTACGCACAACATCGAGTCCGAGGTTTATTTTACAATTTGCCTGAATAACCATATCAACCAAATATTTTTACAAAGATAACGAATTTACTTAGAAAAGGGTATTAATTTACAAAAGATTGCTTATATTTGCGTGGTTAAACGAAAATTAAACAAACAAAAACAATTTATAAAACTATGGAGCTAAGAGATATATTGGCAATTTCTGGTCAGCCAGGACTATATAAGTATGTTGCGCAGTCTATGCGTGGTGTTATCGTTGAGTCATTGCTCGATGGCAAGCGTATGAACGCTGCATCTACAGCTCGCGTAAGCGCACTTACTGAGATCTCTATGTTTACAGAGGGTGAGGATATCGCACTTGCTGATGTATTCACAAACATCTGGAACTACACCGGCGGTAAGGAGGCTATCTCACACAAGGAGTCTGCCGAGAAGATTCAGGCAGAGTTCGCAAAGGTACTCCCAGAGTACGACCGCGACCGCGTACACGTATCAGATATGAAGAAGTGCTTCGCTTGGTACAACATCCTTGTTCAGGCAGGCTTCACTGAGTTCAAGCTCCCAGAGTACAACAACGACAACAACGACGAGGAGTAGTCCATTTTGTTGCGCTATGATATGCAAGACCGACCTGTTTTGGGTCGGTCTTTTGTTTAACTGAAAAGTGAAAGGTGAGAACTGAAAGGTGTGGTGTCTGCGACGCGTGTTTATAAAACTTATGCGGAGCATACAATACCTTTGAGGCAAAACTAAAGTAATGCCTCAAAAGTGAAAACTGAATTTTTGATTTTAGAGGAGCAGATTTGTTCTATCGTATAAATAAAATATCGCGGGATAGTACCAAAGCGTACAGCCCGCGATATCTTGTATAGGATAGGACGAAGATGCCCTATATAAATCGAAAATTAAAAGTTGTAACCCTCAATAGATGACTTATAATCACTCCACCATTCTGCACTCTTATACGCCTCTACCGACTCAGTAGGTACATAAATCGTACGACCTGAGGCGTTGTCATCGAACATATAAGAACCTCCTGCTGGCGGTGTTATAGCCTTGCAGTATACACTTGTAAGGCTGCTGCAAGAATAGAATGCCATCTCTCCAATTGTAGTTACGCTATCAGGAATAGTTATACTTGTAAGGCCGCCGCAACCATGGAATGCATAAATTCCAATCGAAGTTACGCTATCAGGGATAGTTACACTTGTAAGGCTGCTGCACCAAGCGAATGCCCCATGTCCAATCTCCGTTACGCTATCAGGAATAGTTACACTTGTAAGGCTTTCGCAATAATAGAATGCATAAATTCCAATCGAAGTTACGCTATCAGGAATAGTTATACTCGTTAGACTTGTGCAAGCAGCGAATGCATCATTTCCAATCGTAGTTACGCTATCAGGAATAGTATATTCAGTTAGTCCCGCAGGAGCAAAAGAATTAAGTGTACCATCAATAATCAAGCATCTACCATCCTCGGATGCAAATTTACCTTTAAACTCTTGTAGGCTGCGACAATCATAGAATGCATCATCTCCAATCGTAGTTACGCTACCAGGAATAGTTACACTGGTAAGGCTGCTGCAATATTGGAATGCAGCGTATCCAATCTCAGTTACGCTATCGGGAATAATATATTCAGATAGTCCTGCTGGGGCAAATGAATTTAGTGTGCCATCAACAATTAGGCATCGTCCATTATCAGATGCAAACTTTCCCTTAAACTCTTGTAGGCTGCTGCAACAAACGAATGCACCATTTCCAATCGCAGTTACGCTATCAGGAATAGTTACACTTGTAAGGCTGTCGCACTCAGCGAATGCAGACCATCCAATCGTAGTTACGCTATCAGGAATAATTACACTTGTAAGGCTGCTGCAATATGCGAATGCAGCGTATCCAATCTCAGTTACGCTATCGGGAATAGTTACACTTGTAAGGCTGCTGCAACTATTGAATGCTTTCTCTCCAATCGTAGTTACGCTATCAGGAATAGTTGCACTTGTAAGGCTGTAGCACCCACCGAATGCAGCATATCCAATCGTAGTTACCTTGCCATCAAATTTTATTACCCAACACTCTTTTGCAGCATCGTAGGTATTAGATACGATATTTGCACCAAAGACATCAGTTTTGTAAGGTGTTGTAGCTTCAGTCGTGCTACCATTGGTGTACCAAATCTCGTTGTTTGCAGGCTTTGGTGTTCCTGCCACGCCATTCTCAAAGTTGTAGCCTACAATATCAGACGCATACTCACTCCAACCACTTGCACTCTTATACTTATTCACCGACCCCATAGGCACATAAATCTTGCGACCAGAGGCATTGTTGTAGAACATATCAGAACCTCCCACTGGCGGTGTTGTAGCCTTGCAATATACACTTGTAAGGCTGCTGCAAATATAGAATGCACCATTTCCAATCGAAGTAACGCTATCAGGAATAGTTACACTTGAAAGGCTCTCGCACCAAGAGAATGCACCCTCTCCAATCGTAGTTACGCTATTAGGAATAGTTACACTTGTAAGGTTGCTGCAAGCTTGGAATGCATAATCGCCAATTGTAGTTACGCTATCGCCAATAGTTACACTTGTAAGATTGCTGCAATTAGAGAATGCAGAACTTCCAATCGTAGTTACGCTATCAGGGATAGTATATGTAGTTCCAGAGTCATTTGCATAGGCAATAATTGTATTATCGACAATCAAACTACGACCATCCTCTGTTGCATATTTGCCCTTAAACTCTTTAAGGCTGGTGCAACTAAAGAATGCACCACGTCCAATCTCCGTTACGCTATCAGGAATAGTTACACTTGTAAGGCTGCTGCAACCTTCGAATGCATAAATTCCAATCGAAGTTACGCTATCAGGAATAGTTACACTTGTAAGGCTGTCGCAATAATAGAATGCATAATTTCCAATCGTAGTTACGCTATTTGGAATAGTATATTCAGATAGTCCTGCTGGGGCAAATGAATTTAGTGTGCCATCAACAATTAGGCATCGTCCATTATCAGATGCAAACTTTCCCTTAAACTCTTGTAGGCTGCTGCAATATTGGAATGCCTCCGTTCCAATCGTAGTTACGCTATCAGGAATAGTTACACTTGTAAGGCTGCTGCAATATGCGAATGCAGCGTATCCAATCTCAGTTACGCTATCGGGAATAGTTGCACTTGTAAGGCTGTAGCACTCACCGAATGCAGCATATCCAATCGTAGTTACCTTGCCATCAAATTTTATTACCCAACACTCTTTTGCAGCATCGTAGGTATTAGATACGATATTTGCACCAAAGGCATCAGTATTGTAAGGTGTTGTAGCTTCAGTCGTGCTACCATTGGTATACCAAATCTCGTTGTTTGCAGGGGTGGGCTGGGTGGGACGGTTGGGGGTGACAAACTCAAGAGCCGCCATAGGGCTAATAGTGTTACGCTCAACAACAAAGGTATTTGCTGTTGACTGCTCCATAATATAGCCATCGGTGTCCTCAATCTCAACAGTGAAACCATTAGCAAAGGTCTGAGGAGGTAGAGCGATATAGAATGCAGTAGCACTCTTGCCAAGTGTTACACCCTCACCACAGTCGAGGGTTACCTCGGTAAGCACAACATCATCGAATGATAGATTCGCACCTGCGCCACCAGTGGCATTGTCGCCATCATCCTCTGTAACATTACCCATATCAGATGCAAGGATAGCTGTGGCATCCGCAGAGTTGATATACAACTCGCCAGCAACCTGCTCGCCATCATTACCGCGGAACTTGATGCTCTTGATGGTGTCGCCATCGCCTGTTAGCTGCAACTTCAACCAGCCGCAGACATTCTTTAGAGTAACATCGTTGTACTCGGCAGATGAAATCATAATATTACCATCTAAGCCGTAGCTATTAGCGAGATAGTGCTGTGTTGCGGGCAACGATGCCTGAACATTAAAGGTTGATGGGTTGATATAGTAATCCTCATTATAGGGATAAACAACAACCACGCGGTCCATATCGCGTGTTGCTGTGCCTGCATCAACTCGCTTCAAGTTAGCAGTGCGTGCGCCAGTCTCGCCATCATACTTCCACTGCTGATTGGCATTTGAACGATAAAATACCGACACAAGGTCACCCTTAGTCCACACGGTCTTCTGTGCCTCGTTAAGCTGAATACGGGTTTCGTCATCCTCGAACCCCACTCGAATAGTCTCAGGGGCATCGGTGCGAATAGCCGACTGCTCCTCGATAGTGTTTTGTGTACACGCCATAAAGCCAAATAGCGCACACGCGAAAAGTAAAAGTTTTCTCATAGTGTATAAAGTTTTATTATTGTTACCAATCTTGTTCGGGATTCTCTTCAGGGTCCTCTAAGTTAGATAGCGCGAAACCCTGCTCAATTTCAATATCCAGCACCTCAAATTCGGGCGCGAGATAGTGTTGTTGTTCAGTTAGTGTCATAAGCATCTATGTTTCAAGTTAATATTTGCGCTTAAAACCACCCAACTCCAAAATGGGAATGTATATAAAAGGAAAGTGTGGAGTTGACTTTCGTTTATCTGTTGAAGGTTGTGGAAAGACCTGACCAAAATAAACGCTACAATGCCCCACACTTGGATAGTATGGGTACACGCACAAATTGTGCATAGCCACATAGCTATACAAGAAATGAGTGTTGTTCGTTTATCCTTTGGTCAAGAAAACTTCCACATTTTCAACAAGGACTGCGAAAACACTTTCAAATATGTCTGCTATTTATCCAATAGCACTACAAATTTAAGAAAATTTTTCTAAACAAACAACACCCACAAGGGACATTGTTCGGGAAGAAAATAAAAACATAGCGATGAAACATATTTATCCACTCAATAATATAGCCGTTCTGCAGGTTTTAGATTGAGTGATTTCGATGATTATTTCGGCATCTTCCTTAAAATTTTCAGGCATTCTATTTGGGATACGAGAAATTTCGCTACCTTTGTCTTGTTATGGACTTCAAGTTAGTTGCAGAGTATAAGCCTACGGGCGACCAGCCACAAGCAATAGAGAAGATTGTGGAGTCGGTGTTGGACAACGATACCGAGGGCACTACCCTGCTCGGTGTGACAGGTTCGGGAAAGACCTTTACCATAGCAAATGCCATAGAGCGCATTAATCGTCCTACGCTCGTAATAAGTCACAACAAGACCCTCGCAGCGCAGCTATACAACGAGTTCAAAAACTTCTTCCCAGAGAATGCCGTGGAGTACTTCGTATCATACTACGACTACTATCAGCCAGAGGCATATCTACCAACCACAGATACATATATCGAGAAGGATCTATCGATAAACGACGAGATTGAGAAGATGCGACTACGCACCGTAGCCACACTACTATCGGGGCGTAAGGATGTGATTGTGGTGTCGAGTGTATCGTGCATATATGGTTGCGGAAACCCTGAGGACTTTCACGCCACATCTATAAACCTAAAAGTGGGCGATAGGATGATGCGCAAGGACCTACTTATGCAGCTTGTAGACGCACTATACACCCGTAGCGACAACACCCTACTACCTGCTACGTTCCGCGTAACGGGCGACACAATAGATATTATGTCATCACTGGGAGAGTTTGGTAATCAGTGTTTTAGAATAGTATTCTTCGACACAGAAATTGAGGCTATATATAGCGTCGACCCCGCAACGGGACAGCGACTAAATAGTCTCGATTCGGTGACTATATACCCATGCAACCTCTTTGTATCATCGCGCGAACATATCGTGCGCGCCATGCACGATATAAAGGAGGACCTTGCAAAGCAAATCGCCTTCTTCGAGCGCGAAGGTCGCGAAGTGGAGGCACAGCGAATAAAGCAGCGCGTGGAGTACGACCTTGAGATGATAAATGAGCTCGGATATTGCTCCGGAATCGAGAACTACTCGCGCTACTTGGATGGTCGTGAGCCAGGCTCGCGCCCATTCTGTCTGATGGACTTCTTCCCAAAGGAGTTCCTTACGGTCATAGATGAGAGCCACGTGACTGTGCCTCAAGTGCGAGGTATGTATGGCGGTGACCGAGCCCGCAAGGAGAATCTTGTGGAGTATGGCTTCCGCCTACCTGCAGCACTCGACAACAGACCACTTAAATTTCACGAGTTCACGAATATCACCGACAAGGTTATCTATGTGAGCGCTACACCCGCAGACTATGAGCTTGGTGTGAGCAATGGCGAGATTGTTGAACAGCTGATACGCCCTACATTCGTGGTCGACCCAGCACTAAATGTACGCGATACAAAGCACCAAATTGATGATATCATCGACACACTAAATGGTGTTATTAGAGGCGGCAACAAGGCACTGGTAACGACAATCACAAAGGCTATGTCGGAGGAGATGTCGCGCTATCTGAGCAATGTGGGTATTCAGAACGCCTACCTACACTCAGATATAGACACACTCGACCGAGTAAAAATCCTTGACGATTTGCGAGAGGACCGTATTGATGTTATCGTGGGAGTAAACCTTCTGCGTGAGGGTATTGACCTTCCTGATGTGAGCCTCGCCATTATCCTCGATGCAGATAAGCAGGGCTTCCTACGCGATGTGCGCTCTATAACGCAGATTTCTGGTCGTGCTGCGCGTAACGAGAAGGGATTAGCAATTTTGTATGGCACGACCGTGACCGACACGATGCGTATGGCTCTCATCGAGAGCAACCGTCGTCGTAGCAAGCAGGTGATGTTTAACTTCGAAAATAACTATTTCCCACGTAATGCTCGTAGAAGTGGCACAAACCAGAGCCATCTTATAGCCTCTACAACGGAGGAGGAGACGAGATACGATACCGTAGGAGGTAACAGCAACAACATTGTTGCTGAGGACTTTATAGCATACTCAACAACGGGCACAACAACGATAGAACGAAGCATCGAGCAACTTATTGAGGAGGCACGCACGGAGATGGAAAAGGCAGCAAAGAGCCTTGACTTTATAACTGCCGCAAAACACCGCGACCGTATGTATGAACTCCAAAAACTCCGCGAACAAGAGAAGCTGGGAGATATGTATGAGAAGGTGAGAAGAGCGAAATAAATTAGTGGCGAGAAAATCAATCTCTCGCCACTAATTATCTAAATCCCCAAAGCACCACTTTGGGCATCATTACCCTATTCTACATAGAAAGCCTTTGTCTCGTCTCTCTCAGGTGCCACAGGAATCTCCTCTGTAGCAGGATAGCCAAACGCTATAGCTACCTGCAGTTTGTAATCCGCAGGGAACTGAAGACGCTCAAGATATGGCTGAGCCTCAGGTGAGTTCATAACAGGAACTACACTACCAAGACAGCAAGAACCAATACCCTTACTCCACGCGGCAAGCATCATATTCTCAGAGAGTAGACCGCAGTCGAATTCGCCACTATAACTCTCGATAGGGCATGCTATAAATGCCACGGTAGGAGCATTACGGAAGAAGTTGCGGAAGTTTGGTTGCTCGGCAATCTTAGGATTCTGAGCTACAGCAATAGCTGTAACACCGTCGAGGAACTCCTTGTTATCGACAACACGTACAGCCCATGGCTGCATGTTCAATGCACTTGGTGCATAGATACCGCACTTCAAAATCTCAGCCATAGCCTCACGACATACTGGCTCCTCCTTATAGTCGCGGATAGAACGGCGAGTCATAATAGTCTCCATAACAACCTCCTCCTTAGAACATTTATTCTCCTCTGAGCAGCAGCTAACTGTAGCAAGCGCCACAACCACCGCAGCAGCATATTTCAAGATTCTCTTCATAATAGTACTATTTAATAGTTTTACCCTTAAGTACAACGCGCTTGATTACTGGCGTCTGATGCGCATATGGTAGGTATGCAAGCGATGGAAGTGGCTTAGTAATAAAGAAGTTAGCAACCTTACCACGTGTAATAGAGCCATAATCCTTACTCTCACCCATAGCAGCAGCACTATTCATCGTCGCAGCATTTAGAGCCTCCGCAGGTGTCATCTTCATCTTGATAGATGCCAACGACACCACAAAGCGCATATTACCAGATGGCGCAGTACCTGGATTGAAATCCGAAGCAAGAGCCACTGCCAAACCCGCATCAATCATCTTACGAGCTGGTGGATAGGTAATACCAAGGAAGAAGGCACAACCAGGCAACATAGTAGGCATAGTGTTGCTACCACGCAACGCCTCAACCTGCTCGTCACCCATAGACTCCAAGTGGTCAACCGAAAGTGCATTATGCTCAACACCAATCTCCACACCACCCGATACAGCAAGCTCGTTGGCGTGAATCTTAGCGCGTAGACCATACTTTGCACCTACCTCCATAATTTTGGCCGTCTCCTCAACAGTAAAGAAGCCCTTATCGCAGAATACATCAACAAAGTCAGCAAGGCTCTCCTTAGCAACAGCTGGAATCATATCGTTGCAAACGTGGTCCACGTAGTCGCTCTGGCGTCCCTTATAGGCGCGACCTACAGCGTGAGCACCGAGGAATGTGGCACGCACAGCCAAAGGCGCTGTCTCGCGGATACGCTTGATAACGCGCAAAATTTTAAGTTCATCCTCCAACGTTAGACCATAGCCCGACTTAATCTCAACAAGACCTGTACCCATAGCTACAATCTCGTCGATGCGCTCCATAGCCTGACGATAAAGTTCATCCTCCGAGGTATCGTGCAAACGGTCAGCAGAGTTCAAAATTCCACCACCGCGCTTCGCTATCTCCTCATACGAAAGGCCATTTATCTTATCCAAGAACTCCTGTTCACGGCTACCAGCATATACTATATGCGTGTGAGAGTCGCAGAAGGATGGAAAGAGCCAACCACCCTCGGCATCAAGGATGTCGCAACCCTCCACAGAGGGTAGCGACTCCATAGTGCCGTAGTCCTTAATACGCTCGCCATCGGTAAGCAACCAAGCATTCTCCAAAGTTGCGATATCGGCCATAGCCTTACCCTCAACCTTCAAGCGGCCACTCTCGTCGAGACCAACAAGCGTACCGATATTTTTAACGAGTAAGCTCATAATTGTTTATGAAGGTTACAGATGTAGCAATATGTGGATACATCACAGTATCGTTATCTACAAATGGTACGAACTTACGATATGCCTCGAACAAAGCCTCCACAGCCTGCGATGAACGAAGATTTGTCAAAGCATGGCGGAACTCCAAAGCCTGTGCAGAGTTCATAAGCTCGATAGCCAATACGCGCTCGGTGTTCTGAACAACCTTCCAAAGCTTTGTAGCAGCATTTGAACCCATACTTACGTGATCCTCCTGACCCTGTGACGATGGGATAGAGTCGCATGATGCTGGCCAGCACAAGCCCTTAGACTGGCTAACGATAGATGCAGCAGTGTACTGAGGAATCATAAAGCCTGAGTTAAGACCTGGGTTAGCAACAAGGAAGTTTGGCAACTCACGAGCACCTGAGATAAGCTTGTAGGTACGACGCTCAGAGATATTACCAAGCTCTGCAACAGCAATGGCAAGGAAGTCCATAGCTACAGCGATAGGCTGATCGTGGAAGTTACCTGCAGAGATTACCTCATCGGTATCTGGGAAGATAGTTGGGTTATCGGTAGCAGAGTTAATCTCAGTCTCAAGAACGCTTGCTACGTATGCAATAGTATCCTTCGATGCACCGTGAACCTGTGGAATACAACGGAATGAGTATGGATCCTGAACGTGCTTCTTAGGCTGCTTACCAATCTCGCTACCAGCCAACAACTCACGGAAGTTGCGTGCAGTCTCAATCTGACCATTGTGAGGACGAATAGCGTGTACGTTATGCTCAAATGGCTCCATACGACCATCAAATGCGTCCAAAGACATAGCACCGATGCAGTCAGCCCACTTGCTCAAACGCTGTGCGTTGATAAGTGAGTAGACACCGTATGCCGACATAAACTGTGTACCGTTCAATAGCGCAAGACCCTCCTTAGAGCATAGTGTGATAGGCTCCCAACCCATCTTCTCCATCATAACGCTACCCTCAACAACCTCACCGTCAATTTCTACGTGACCTAAGCCCAAGAGTGGCAAACACATATGTGCCAAAGGTGAAAGGTCACCAGAAGCACCAAGTGAGCCCTGCTCATAGACTACAGGGATGATGTTGTTGTTGAACATCTCGATAAGGCGCTCAACGGTGATAAGCTGCACACCTGAGTGACCATACGACAACGACTGAACCTTAAGCAAAATCATAAGGCGAGCAATCTCCGATGGTACACGCTGACCTGTACCGCAAGCGTGAGACATCATCAAGTTCTTCTGCAACTGCGACAAACCCTCCTCCTCAACAGATATATTACACAACGAGCCGAAACCTGTAGTTACACCATAAATAGGACGACCTACAGTCTTAGTCTTCTGGTCGAGGTACTCGCGACAATGGTTGATACGAGCCTTAGCATCCTCGCTCAAAGCGAGCTTATAACCCTTATTTAGAATCTCCTCAACACGTGCAATAGTGAGGCGATCTGCACTTATATAATGAATCATACTATCTAATGTTTTATACGTTTCTTACTTATTCTCGTTATATACCTTCTCGATAAGGCTCATATCTGCAAGGTTTGGCAAAGTAACCTTGAGCAATGGTGTACGCTCCATCTGACGCTTGATAGCGAACATAGCACCCTCGTTACGAGCCCAGCTACGACGAGCAATACCATTGTTAACATCCCACAACAACATCTCCTCGATGTGGCGCGCAGAGTCCTCAGAGCCATCGATAACCATACCGAAGCCACCATTCATAACCTCGCCCCAGCCTACACCACCACCATTGTGGATAGATACCCATGTAGCACCGCGGAATGAGTCACCGATAACATTATGAACAGCCATATCAGCACAGAAGCTCGAGCCATCATAGATATTTGAAGTCTCACGATATGGAGAGTCTGTACCAGATACATCGTGGTGGTCACGACCAAGAACTACTGGTGCTGATAGCTCACCACGCTTGATAGCCTCGTTGAATGCCAAGGCGATACGTGTACGACCCTCTGAGTCTGCATATAGAATACGAGCCTGAGAACCAACAACAAGCTTATTCTGCTTAGCCTCACGAATCCAGTGAAGGTTATCCTCCATCTGACCCTGAATCTCCTTTGGAGACTCCTTCAACATCTGCTCCAATACCTCTGCTGCGAGGCGGTCAGTAATCTCAAGATCCTCCTCCTTGCCCGAAGTACATACCCAACGGAATGGACCAAAGCCATAGTCGAAGAACATAGGACCCATAATATCCTGAACATATGATGGATAGCGGAACTTGCCATCCTCAGTCATAATATCTGCGCCTGCGCGTGATGACTCCAAAAGGAAGGCATTACCATAGTCGAAGAAGTACATACCGCGTGCAGCAAGCTTATTAACAGCTGCCACGTGACGACGCAAAGACTCGCGTACACACTCGTGGAAACGCTCTGGCTCCTCGGCCATCATACGGTTAGACTCCTCGTAAGAGTAACCAACTGGGTAGTAACCACCTGCCCATGGGTTGTGCAATGATGTCTGGTCTGAACCAAGGTCTACGTTGATATCCTCCTCTGCCAAACGCTCCCAAAGGTCTACAACGTTACCAACATACGCAAACGAGATAACCTCCTTGTTCTCTACCGCCTGCTTAACACGTGGGATAAGCTCGTCGAGTGATGAGTATAGCTCATCTACCCAACCCTGAGCGTGACGCTTCTCGGCAGCAGCGATATTTACCTCTGCAGTGATGCTCACAACACCTGAGATATTACCCGCCTTAGGCTGTGCGCCCGACATACCTCCAAGACCAGCAGTAACGAACAACATACCCTTCAAGTCCTTCTGACCATCCTTCATACGCTTGCGAGCAGCATTCATAACAGTAATTGTAGTACCGTGAACGATACCCTGAGGACCGATATACATATATGAACCAGCAGTCATCTGACCATACTGCGATACACCCATAGCATTGAAGCGCTCCCAGTCGTCCTGCGACGAGTGGTTAGGGATAACCATACCGTTAGTTACGATAACACGTGGAGCATCCTTGTGCGATGGGAACAAGCCAAGTGGGTGACCAGAGTACATAACCAAAGTCTGCTCGTCGGTCATCTCTGCGAGGTACTTCATAGCCAAGCGATACTGTGCCCAGTTCTGGAACACCGCACCATTACCGCCATAGGTAATAAGCTCGTGTGGGTGCTGAGCAACAGCCTTGTCGAGGTTGTTCTGTATCATAAGCATAATAGCCGCAGCCTGACGTGAGCGTGCTGGATACTCATCGATTGAACGAGCATACATCTCATAGTCTGGGCGTAGACGATACATATAGATACGACCATATTTTTTGAGCTCCTCCAAAAACTCTGGAGCAAGCTCTGCGTGGTGCTTCTCTGGGAAGTAGCGCAAAGCGTTAGCCAAAGCGAGCTTCTTCTCGGCATCAGTTAGGATATCCTTACGCTTAGGTGCGTGATTTGCCTTAGGATCGTATGCCTTCTTTGCTGGTAGTGGATCTGGAATACCAGCCAATATATCTTTCTGAAAATCTGTCATTGTCGTATATTTTAGTTGTTAGTTAATCTTTGACTCTACGACTGCCAAAACCTCAGCCTCAGCCTTCTGTGCCAAAGCCTGAATCTCCTCAGCCTCCTTAACCAAGGCATCAGCAACAGCGCGGTCCTTCAAACCTGCAGCATTAATCTTAACATTTAGGCAAGCACCCATAACTGCAGAGCGTGCAGCCAAAGCACCTACACCAGCATCAGATACAGAGTTAGGATTACCCTCCTCAGCCATAGCGCGAACAACATCGAACGCCTTATATGCAGCCTTCATAGTGCGAAGAGGCACCTGTGTAGCGTAGAGAGTTGCAACCTCCATAGCCTCAGCGCGTGCTGCCTTCTCCTCGTCAGTACCCTTAGGCATACCGAATACATCCATAATCTTGTTGAACGCAGCAGTATCCTCGTCTACAAGATACAACAACTCGTTCATCACTGCCATACCATTGTCAGCCCAATCTGAGAAGTACTCCCAACGATCATCCCAGCCAGCCTTGTGTGACGAAAGGTTTGCCACCATAGTACCAAGTGCTGCAGCCAAAGCACCCATATATGCTGAGATAGAGCCACCACCAGGAGCTGGAGACTCGCTTGCGGTCTCCTCTGCAAAGCCTGTACAAGTCATATCAACAAGCTTCTTAACACCCTTCTGCTCCTCAGCCTCAAGGATATACTCTACAACCTTCTCCTCTGGGTTAAATGGCTTCAAGTTGCCAAGACCCATTGACTCGATAGCAATACGCACCAACTCACGCTCTGGAAGACCTGTAGAACGGTTCTGCTTGCGCAAGAAGTGACGACCAGCGTCTACCAACGCGCTCTTAGGTACAAGACCTACAATCTCAGCACCTGTAACGCGAACACCACGAGCATCAGCAGCACGGCATACCTCATCGAAAGCTACGTGCAAAGGTGTAACCGAGAGGTTTGTCATATTCATAGAGACCTGAGCGATACCATACTCCTCGATAAACCAACCAATAGCCTTACAAGCCTTCAATGTACCTGGCTTCATAATGGTATTACCATTCTCGTCCTTAAGAATCTTACCTGTGATAGGATTACCCTCACGCATAGGACGACCCTTCTCGCGAACATCAAACGCAATAGCATTAGCACGACGTGTAGAGGTAGTATTTAGGTTGTAGTTAACAGCAACAAGGAAGTCACGCGCACCAACAGCTGTAGCACCAGTCTTAGCTACACCCTCGTCGTATGGACGCGCGCCAAAGTCTGGCTTACGCTGCTCATCCATCATCTTCTCTGGCAATGCCTCATACTCACCAGCACGGCATACTGCCAAGTTACGACGCTCAGGAGTAAAGGCAGCAGCCTCGTAGCAATATGTAGGCACGTTTGTCTCCTCAGAGATACGCTTTGCAAGAGCGCGTGCCAACTCAGCACACTCCTCCAAAGTGATACCAGAGACTGGGATAAGAGGGCAAACATCGCAAGCACCCATGCGTGGGTGTGCACCCTTGTGCTGACGCATATCGATAAGCTCTGTAGCACGCTTGATAGCCTTAACCGCAGCATCGCACACAGCCTCAGGCTCACCTACGAAGGTTACAACAGTACGATTTGTAGCCTCACCTGGATCAACATCCAACAATTTTACACCCTTCGAAGCCTCAATTACAGCTGTAATCTGCTTGATAGTCTCCATATTGCGACCCTCTGAGAAGTTAGGTACGCACTCAACAATTCTCTTTTGCATAGTTATATTAGTTTTAAGTTTATGTTTTATTCTCGATATTTGCTATAGCTCATAATCCACATCTACGCGCGATTCACGACGACTCTTGCAGTAGTCGCTAATAACGACATGTAGCGGATTTACCTTATAAGCCTCCATAGCCTCCCATGTTGGGAAGTCGGCAGTGAGAACTGCATCAAACGACGATGCGGTCTCTTTGATATTGATGCCCACCTCAGCGCGTAGAAGTCCATCAATCTTACCATTCAAAGCCTCAAGACGGCTCTTCATCTCTGCTGCTATTTGCTGTGGTGTCTCCTCCAAATCGCGGCGGAATTTCCACATAACAATGTGACGTATCATAATACCTGGTTTAGTTAGTTTACATATAACGAACAAATATACGAAATTTTTCGCAACGATGCACTCTTTACCTACGTTTTTGCGCACTGAACGATTTTTTATGCATACTTATTTGTTATCCAAATATTTTTTCTTAACTTTGGGAGAGTATTATCTTAATAATAAGATTGTAAATTAAACATAACTAAAAGAAGAGATGGAAGCCTGGATTATTTGGACTATCGCAGCACTGATCCTCTTTATCGTGGAGATGTTCACTGCGGGATTGGCAGTTATCTGCCTATCTATTGGATGTGTGGGTGGCGCTATTGCTGCTGGGTGTGATACATCATTAGAGTGGCAACTTAGCATCTTTGCCATCGTGTCGTTTATAGCACTTATCGCTGTTCGACCACTACTAAAGCGCATATTCTATAAGGGTGGCGAAAAGGTGGCTACAAACGTATCTGCAATGGTGGGTAAACACGGCGTTGTATGCACAGATATAACTGGCGACGACGAGCAGGGACGCGTAATGATCGAGGGCGTTGACTGGCGCGCTATTACCACTGATGATGAGCATCTTCCAAAAGGCACACGTGTGGTTGTAACAGAGATAAACAGCGTAGTACTAACCGTTAAAAAACTATAATTATGAGCTCTACATTTATTATTTTCCTGATCATTGCACTTATTGCAGTGCTATACGTACTCAAGGGTTTCAAAATCGTACCACAGTCTGAAACACGCGTCGTAGAGCGTTTAGGACGCTACGACAGAACTCTTCAGTCGGGTATCAACTACCTATTCCCTATCATCGATCAGGCACGCGAGGTTGTGCAGCGCGACGAGATTAAGTATGGCGATGGCTCCAAGAGCGTAGTTATGCGTACTACATCTCGCATAGACCTTCGTGAGCAGGTGTACGACTTTGATAAGCAGAGTGTTATCACCAAGGATAACGTTACAACAACTATCAACGCACTACTCTACTTCCAGATTGTAGACCCTGTGAAGTCGGTATATGAGATTGACAACCTCCCAAACGCTATCGAGAAGCTTACACAGACTACATTGCGTAATGTCATCGGAGAGTTGGAGCTCGACGAGACACTAACATCTCGCGACACTATCAACTCTAAGCTCCGCATCGTGCTTGATGAGGCTACAAACAAGTGGGGCGTAAAGGTAAATCGTGTTGAGTTGCAGGATATTACACCTCCAGAGTCTGTACGTCGTGCTATGGAGCAGCAGATGCAGGCAGAGCGTGAGCGTCGTGCTAAGGTACTTGAGGCAAGAGGACAAAAGGAGGCTATGATTTTGCAGTCGGAGGGTGAGAAGGAGTCGCAGATTAATCAGGCAGAGGCCGAGAAGCAGACACAGATTTTGAAGGCCCAGGGTGAGGCAGATGCAAAGATTTTGCAGGCTACAGCTGAGGCTGAGGCTATACGCAAGGTTGCAGAGGCTATCGCTGAGTCAAAGACCGATCCTGCAACATATATGCTCCTTATGAAGTATGTCGACACACTCAAAGAGATAGGCTCAGGCGAGCAGGCAAAGACCGTATTCCTACCATTCGAGGCAAGCAACCTTGTTGGCGCACTCGGCTCACTTACCGAGCTACTACCTAAGAAGAAGTAGCAACGAAATGTGTATCAAATAGAAAAGGTGGCGATTGCCACCTTTTTCTATTTAACATATATCATATTTATACCATCACGAATAGGGACTATTACATTATCTACCCTGCTATCTTCAACCACCATACGGTTGAACTCAACAATAGCCTCGGTGTGGCGATCGTTGTGAGCAATAGGCTCTGCAACCTTGCCATACCATAGGATATTATCGGCCAACATTACCGAGCCACTGCGCACATAGCCGCCATCCATCAACATATTATAGTAGGCAGGATACTCGCGCTTATCGCCATCGATAAAGACCATATCGTAGACCTCGCCCAACTGCGGTACTACATCGAGTGCTGAACCTATATGTTGACGAATACGGTGACCATACTCCGACTTCTCGAAATACTTTGCTGCAATATCCTCCAACTCGTCATCTACCTCGATAGTATCAAGCACGGCATCATCCTCCAAACCGCGGGCAATACTTAAACCCGAATAGCCTGTAAATGTACCAATTTCGAGAACCCTCTTTGGACGCATCATACGCACAAGCATCTCAAGAAGCTTACCCTGCAGGTGTCCCGATATCATTCGTGGGTTAATAACGCGCAGATAGGTCTCGCGCTCCAACTCTCGCATTAACGCCTCCTCAGGCTTTGTATTGTCTAATATGTACTGTTCTAACTTATCCATAACTACTTATATATCAATCGTGAGAGGTGGGCAAAACGGTCGTTAGCAACATCGCAGATTTGCTCTGCGGTAATGGCCATAACCTTAGCATACGCCTCCTCTAAAGTATCTATATCCTTATACAAAAGCAGACTCTTACCTGCACCCAACATATAACCCTCATTGGACTCCATAGAGATAGCCATCTGAGCCACAAATTGACGTTTTGCGACAGCCAACCTTCGGGGCGAAATAGGCTCTCGCAACATTCGCTGAATAGACTCCTCTATAAGCTCCACACACTGCTCACCATTGTCGTGATCCGAAGAAAAATAGATACCCACGATACCACAATCGGAGTATGGCGTATATGTAGCCTCAACATTATACGACAGACCACGTTTCTCCCTCAACTCTATATTTAGCAACGAGTTAGCCGAAGGACCACCGAGAACATTAACCAACAGAGCCAATGGCAAGCGGCGCTCGTCGGCGATACTATAACCACGCGTTCCAATAAGGCCGTGACGCTGGTGTGTATGGCGCGAGAGAGCAACATCGAATGGCTCGTATGGCAGTGGCTCCGCGCGCTTATAACTACGCGTAGTTGGCGCAAAGCCCCCTAAATATTGCTCTGCAACAGCCTGTGCCGTTGCCACCGAGAAGTTTCCAATCGAGGAGAAGACCATCTGGTCTGTAGTGTAGCATCTATCAACATAGCGTCGGATAGCCTCGGTATCGAAGCGAGCAATAGAGGTCTTAGAACCGAGGATATTATGCCCCAACTCCGAACCCTTGAACATCAAATCCTCAAAGTCGTCATATATACGCTCCGAAGGCGAATCCTTATATGAATTTATCTCATCAGCAATAACCTCGCGCTCCTTCTTTAACTCCTTTTCGGGGTATGTAGAACGAAATATCACATCGGCAATAAGCTCCACAGCACGTCTAAAATCCCTACGCAACACCGTAGCGTGAAGCGTGGTATCCTCCTTGGTAGTGTAGGCATTAAGCTCGCCACCAAGGTTCTCCAAACGACAGTTTACTTGATATGCCTTGCGGCGCTCCGTACCCTTAAAAAGGGCGTGCTCCGTAAAATGGGCAATACCATACTCACCGCGCAACTCGTCACGACAGCCAGCATTAACAACTAAGGCACAGTGAGCTACCCCACTGCTTACCCTACGATGTATGCCCCTTATACCATTAGATAGCGTATATATTTCAAACTCTCTCATTGTGTCTTCTAAGAAATTCTCCTGTGTAACTCTCCTTACACTCCATAACCTGCTCTGGGGTGCCAGCAACAACAACATTACCACCCTCACTACCAGCCTCTGGACCAAGATCTACAACCCAATCAGCACACTTAATAACATCCATATTATGCTCCACAACGACAACCGTATGACCGCGCTCGATAAGAGCATCAAAGGCCTTTAACAGTCGACCAATATCGTGGAAATGGAGACCCGTAGTAGGCTCGTCGAAGATAAACATAATCTTCTCTGTACTACGCTCCTTAGTAAGGAACGAGGCAAGCTTCACGCGCTGCGACTCTCCTCCCGAAAGCGTCGACGAGGATTGTCCCAACTTCACATAGCCAAGACCCACCATCTGCAATGGGCGAATACGCTCAACAATACGCTTGCAAGTAGCATTACCAGTATCGGCAGAGAAGAACTCAATAGCCTCGTCAACCGACATATTGAGTATATCATAGATATTTTTACCGTTGTACTTAACATCCAGTATCTCAGACTTAAAGCGCATACCACCACACGCCTCGCACTGCAACTCGACATCCGCCATAAACTGCATACTCACCTTGATAACTCCCTCGCCCTCACACTCCTCGCAACGACCACCAGGCATATTAAACGAGAAGGCTCCAGGCTGTATACCCGTATGCTTAGCGTATGGCTGATCGGCAAAGAGCTTGCGAATTTCATCGTACGCCTTGATATAGGTCACTGGATTAGAGCGTGTAGACTTACCTATAGGCGACTGCGACACCATTTCAACGCCCTGCAACTGAGAACTATCTACATAAATGCTATCGTGATCACCAGGCGTGAGAGTCGTCTCCTTAAGCCTACGCATAAGTGCCGGATAGAGGATATCATCCGCTAACGAGGACTTACCCGAACCCGAAACGCCAGTAATACAAGTAAACACGCCAAGTGGAATCTCCACATCTATATTTTTAAGGTTGTTGTGTCGTGCACCCTTAATACGCACCACACCTGCCGAGGCTCGTCTACGCGCAGGTATTGCAATATGCATACGTCCCGACAGATACTCCGCAGTAAGCGAGTTCTTAGCATCGGTGATATCCTTTGCTGGACCACTATAGACCACCTCACCGCCACAAATACCCGCCTCAGGACCCATATCTACAATCCAGTCAGCAGCACGCATAATCTCCTCCTCGTGCTCCACAACAATAACCGTATTATCCAGGTCGCGAAGTTGCTTCAACACACCAATAAGTCTATCGGTATCCCTCGGATGCAGACCGATACTTGGCTCATCGAGGATATACATCGAACCTACAAGGTTACTACCCAACGAGGTAGAGAGATTTATTCGCTGCGACTCACCACCCGACAGCGTGACCGACATACGGTCGAGCGTGAGGTAATGCAATCCAACATCCATAAGATATTTCAAGCGGTTGCGTATCTCCAACAAGACACGCTCAGCAGTCTTAGTATCGTGCTCATCGAGGCTCAAGCTATCAAAAAATTTCGATAGCTCACCAATAGTCATTGCTACAATCTCGGAGATATTCTTACCTCCAACTCTTACATTCAGAGCCTCCTTTCTTAAACGAGCACCATGGCACTCAGGGCAGAGCGTCTTACCCATATACCTCGCCTTAAGTACCCTATATTGAACCTTATGGCGCTGAGTGTCTACATAATCGAAGAAGTCGTTGATACCATAAAGATACTCATTACCCTGCCACAAAGTCGCTTTATCCTCCTCGCTAAGCGCATGATACGGTGTATGTATCGGGAAGTTACACTTCGAGGAATTAAGCACAAAATCGCTCTTCCAACGACTCATCGAAGCACCATTCCAGCAAGCTACAGCCCCATTATATAGACTCTTCGACTTATCTGGAATAACCAAATTTTCATCTATGCCCGTAACCTTACCATAACCCTCACACACAGGGCAAGCACCCATAGGGTTATTAAACGAGAAGAGATGCTCGGTAGGTCGCTCGTAGGTAACACCATCCTCCTCATAGCGAGAGGTGAAGACCTCAACCCTATCAGTTATAATATGGACCTCACCCGCACCATAACCCATAGCTCGCGCCACAGAATCTGACAGACGCGACACGGTATCCTGCTCGTGGTTAAGCACCAGACGGTCAACTATAATTTCGATATTATCAAGCGGCATATCCGCACTTACGCGAGGCATAAACTCCTCGATAAGCATCACCTCACCGTTATATCTAACACGGCTAACACCATCCTCCATAAGAGTCAAGATGCGCTCAACAATACCCTCTGACTGCTTAAGCAACAAGGGCGCTGCAACAACAACACGCACACCATCGCTCATCTCCATAATGTGTGCTACCACATCATCGACCTCGTAGCAACGAATCTCCTCACCCGTCTTAGGCGAGTAGGTACGACCAATACGAGCGAATAACAACTTTAGATAGTCGTATATCTCTGTTGTTGTACCCACCGTAGAGCGTGGGTTGCGCGAGATAACCTTCTGCTCGATAGCGATGGCTGGAGCAATACCCTCGATAAGGTCGACATCGGGCTTCTCAACACGCCCTAAGAACTGGCGCGCATAGGCCGAGAGGCTCTCAACGTAGCGTCGCTGCCCCTCAGCAAAGATGGTATCGAATGCCAATGTCGACTTGCCCGATCCCGACAAACCTGTGACCACAACGAGCTTAGAGTGCGGAATTTCGACATCCACACTCTTTAGGTTATGCACCCTCGCGCCCTTTATTTTTATACTATTATCCAACGTAAACTCTCTATTCTATGACCTCAACCGTAGCACCCTCGACCTTCTCCAAGCGACCTATAAGTTGCTCCGAGTCACCCTCGCGAATGGAGAGTGTCATAGTGCACAGGTTATCAAACTCCTGACCTAAGACCTTAGGTTGCATATCCTTAACGATGCGCATTATATCGTTCATAGCGACATACGAGAACGAGACACTTAGCACCACATCCACCGTGCGCTCCACAATCTCGCACTCAGACAACACCAGCGCCGTAGACTCCTTATATGCCGCAATAAGTCCTGGAACGCCCAACTTCGTACCACCAAAGTATCGCACCACCACAACCAAGCAATTGGTCACCTCCTGCGATAGGAGCTGCCCCAAAATCGGCTTACCTGCGGTAGAGGATGGCTCGCCATCATCGTTAGCACGAAACTGCTCGCCACGTGGGCCAAGTCTCCAAGCATAGCAGTGGTGTGTAGCATCGAACCATCGCTTACGCAATGCATCCAGATGCTCCTTAATCTCCGCCTCCGTCTCCACAGGGTAGGCATACACCAAAAACTTACTACTTAGCTGACGATATGTGGTCTCAGCAGGGCGGGCTATGGTCTTATAACTATCTTGCGCCATAAACTACTCTATCGATGTAAACATACGATCCCAGCGAATACCACCTGCAACAGGATCTATCGACAACCATATAAACGACGCCTTACCCACAATATGATCCTCTGGTACAAAGCCCCAGAAACGCGAATCAAGTGAGCCGTGACGGTTATCACCCATCATAAAGTAGTAGTCCATAAGGAAAGTGTAGTGCGTAGCTGGCTCGCCATCGATATAAATCACACCATCACGCTGCTCAACAAGACGCTGCTCATAGACAGCAATACAACGACCATACATAGCCATATTCTCTGGCGTAAGCTCAATGGTAGCACCAGCCTTTGGCACCCATATTGGGCCGTAATTATCGATATCCCATACCCTCTGCTCTAAGTCTGGAGTGTGTGGGAATAGCGTTGTTCCAGAGACTGCACCACCAATCTTCTTTAGCTTATATCGCATCTCATTTGCATACTCTCCAAGAGCATCATCCGTAACTGGAAGCTCGACATAGCTATTTGTAGCCTTGTCGATACCCGTTTTGAGAGGCTTGCCCGTAATCTCATTGTAGTAGATATATTGGCGCTTTGGCACGAACTTCTCCTCAACACCATTGGCATAAGCTACACCATCCACAACGGTGAGCGTATCGCCCGCAACAGCAACACAACGCTTGATATAGTTCTCCTTTTTATCCATTGGGCGCACAGCAACAGTAAAGTTATCCTGAAGAGTCTTGCGACGCTCCGCTTCTGTAGCACCAAAGCTATTATCACGAAGCAACTCGTAGTAACTCATCGCAGCCATCTCCATAACTACAGTATCGCCCTCAGGGAAGTTAAACACCACTACATCACCGCGCTGAACCTCACCTTTACTTGCAAGACGGCGGTATGACCTCTCCCACGTTGTTGAAAATGAGTCCTTCGCAGGGTTGAGTGGCATCGTGTTATGCACAAATGGGAACGACAACGGTGTAAGAGGAACACGTGGACCATACTCCACCTTGTTAACCAAGATATAGTCACCCGCCATAAGCGTACTCTCCATAGAGCCTGTAGGGATAACATACATCTGGAACCAGTACATCTGAATCAACGACGCTACCACAGTAGCAAAGATTATCGAGTGAACCCAGCTATAGAGCCATTTGTAGACCTTAGACTGCGTGCGCATCTCCTCCCAAAGAGCATAAACCATAACCACAGCAAAGGTGAGCAGGAATGGTTGTGTCCACTTAAAGAGCAACATATGCACGATGACACCAACCACAACAGCAAATACCAAAGCACACCATACAGCCCACACTATACGCCACCAAGCGTACTGCTTATACATTCGCTCGTGCCAATTACGGATGTTGTGACCAATATAGTAGTCGTAAACCAACGGTAGCACCACAAATAGCGACCACCACGCACCATACCATACTGCAAAACCCGAAATAACAACAGCGACAACTACTGCCATCAACCAAGGCGAGCTCACAATACTCTTTGCTCGCTTAAACATCTCCTTCATACTCTCCCCTACAAAAGATTATCCATTGTGTGCACACCCTGCTTATCTGCAAGATACTCACCAGCAATAACCGCACCCATAGCCAAAGCACGACGATTGGTAATAGAGTGCTTCAACTCGATAAAATCATCCTGCGAGGTATATCTCACTGTGTGAATACCTGGAATCATACCCTCACGGAAGGACTCTATCTCAATAGCCTCCGCCGATGTAGGTGTGCCATTAATCCAACAACTCTTGCGTCCGAGATTTTCAATAATACCCTCCGCCAAAGTTATAGCAGTACCACTTGGAGCATCCTTTTTCCACATATGGTGAGTCTCCTCGATGCGCACATCGTACTGCGAGTGAGGATTCATCAACTCAGCCATACGACGATTTAGACGAAACATCATATTAACACCTATCGAAAAGTTAGATGCGTAGAACAACGCTCCTCCACGCTCCTCGGCAAGCGCCTCCATCTTAGGCAGGTGCGACAACCAACCTGTAGTGCCACACACCACTCTGCCTCCAGCCTCCAAAACCTTGCGAACATTATCGTGAGCAGTATCTGGCGTCGTAAACTCAAAGGCTACATCCACCTCTTTGATACTCTCAGCCGTAAGATCCTTAACATTATCCTCGTCGATAATTAGTACCACCTTATGTCCTCTCTCAATCAAGATACGCTCTATCTCGCGTCCCATCTTACCGTGACCTATAATAGCACACTTCATATATCTCATATACTTAAATAAAATAACGCGGTAAAGATACAAAAAATTTTGCAACCAAAGCCTTTTACTACGCCAATTTATACCTATCTTTGCCACCTAATTTGTAAGCTATGAAGAGACTCATAAAATACTGCACTATAATAATCGCTATATTAGCTATAGGCATATCGCCTACAGAGGCAAAGAGCAAGCTCACTAAAGCTGTAACAGACTCCATTGCAACAACATTGCAACGCATTACACTTCAGGAGGTTGCAGGAAGCTATGTAAAGGTTAAGAGTAGCACAGTTAAGGGCAAAGGCAAGCGCTGCACAGTAGATATCTATGCCTCGGTAGAACTCGCCTACTACCCAATGCGACCAGAGAGCGTGGAGGCCATATATCAAAGTGTTCGCAAGGTGCTCCCAGAAAACAATCGCAATGGCAAGGTGCGAATCTATGCTGATGGTAAACTAATCGAGGATTTAATACCCCTATACTATAGCAATAAATCCACCGAACACCGATTTACAAATCTCTCGGATGCACCGCTTATTACACGCACAAGCGCCATATCACAGCCCACAAAGGGACTCGCAAAACGCCATATTGCACTATGGCAGAGCCACGGTTACTACTTTGAGCAAACGAGCGACGAGTGGAAGTGGCAACGCCCTCAGCTATGGGAGACCGTAGAGGATCTATTTACACAGAGTTACGTATTACCATACATCGTGCCGATGCTTGAGCGCGCAGGTGCTACAGTGCTACTTCCTCGCGAACGAAGCACACGCACCGAAGAGCTAATCATAGACAACAACAAAGGTATCGACAACACCACCTACACAGAGCGAAATGGCAGCAAAAAGTGGAGCGATGGAGGTGTTGGTTTTGCACATCTTTATGAGAGCTATCCTTCTGGACACAATCCATTTACCGATGGCACATCACGCAAAATAGAGTCCACCACAACAAGCTCAAATATTGCAACAGCATCGTGGGGCGGAGAGATACCAACAAGCGGCATATATAGCGTATATGTATCCTATAGCACAGTTCCCGAATCGGTAAACGATGCTCACTACACGGTACACGCCACAGGTGGCAAAAGAGAGTTCAAAGTAAACCAGCAGATGGGTGGTGGTATGTGGGTATGCTTAGGCGATTTCTACTTCGAGGCTGGCACACACGAAGCGTTAGTATCGCTTAGCAACCTATCTAAGCACGAGGGTGTTATCACCGCCGATGCTGTAAAGATTGGCGGCGGTATGGGAAATATTCATCGTAGCGTCGACCATACACTTCGCAACGAGGAGGAGATATACGAGGAGCGCGTGAGTGGCTACCCACGATTTACCGAGGGCGCAAGATACTGGTTACAGTGGTCAGGATTCTCTACAGATGTCTACTCACCAAAAGAGGGTTTGGATGACTACAAAGAGGACTATATGTCACGTGCACACTGGGTGAATGCTTTAATGGGTGGTTCTGAGCAACTTACAGATGTGGAGGGTAAAAATATACCTATCGACTTAGCATTAGCTGTTCACTCAGATGCAGGCGTGCGCCTCAACGACGACATCATCGGAACACTCGGCATCTACTGCACAAAGGAGAACAAGGGCAAGTTCGAGGATAAGAAGATATCACGACTCTACTCACGCGACCTTACCGATATGGTAATGAGTCAGATAGTATCAGATATTCGATACCTTCACGAGCCTAACTGGACACGTCGAGGTATGTGGGATAGAGCCTACTATGAGGCGCGTATGCCTGGCTGTCCTACAATGCTTTTAGAGCTACTATCGCATCAGAACTTTGCCGATATGCGCTACGGTATCGACCCATCATTCCGTTTCGATGTAAGTCGCGCAATATACAAGGGCGTACTACGCTATCTATCAAGCCAATACAACACCGAATATATCGTTCAACCACTACCTGTAAATAGCTTTGCTGTGGAACTTTCGGGTGATATTGCACACCTTAGCTGGGAGCCTACAACCGATCCATTAGAGCCTACAGCAGAACCAGACTACTATATTCTATATACGCGCATAGATGGCAAGGGGTTCGACTGCGGGCAGCGCATCGACACAACCTCAGCATTAGTAAAGCAGGAGGCAGACAAGGTATATAGCTATCGTATTACAGCCGTAAATGCTGGTGGCGAGAGCTTCGACTCTGAGACTCTATCTGCTTGCTCCACTACAAATGCCAAAGGTAATGTGATGATTATTAATGGCTTCGACCGCGTGTCTGCGCCTATGAGTATTCAGGGTGACTCTATAGCAGGCTTCTACAATCGATATGATAGTGGCGCAGGGTATATCGAGGATATCTCATTTATAGGCGAGCAATTTATCTTCGACAGAAAGCTATCCCGCTCAGAGAATGACAATTACGCACTTGGCACATCATACACCGACTACGAAGATAGAGTTATTGCAGGCAATAGTTTCGACTACCCCGCCCTTCATGGTGGCGACCTTAGCTCGTTGGGTTACTCCTTCTGCTCTGCATCAGCAAAGGCGGTTGAAAGTGGAGATGTCGACCTTACGAAGTACCCTATTGTCGACCTTATTCTCGGCAAGCAGCGCACGACAACTATTGGTCGTGGTGCGATGGGCTACCGCTACAAGTCTATTAATAATAAGATGCAAAAAGCGATAAGTGACTACACGGCAAATGGTGGAAATATCTTCGTAAGTGGCAACTATCTACTAAGCGACCTATGGCACGGAGCAGAGTCAACAGATAGCAACAAAGCCTTTGCCGAGCAAGTATTACACGCCAAATTTGGCGGTAACGCCACAACACAAAAGGGTAAAATAGACTCTAAGCCGACGAAGTTTGCACCAAAACGCATAACACTATCATTCAACCAATTACCATCTGAAGATATATACTCAGTGGAGTATCCAGAAGTAGTAACGCCAAGCGATACAAAGACGATTACAGCCCTAAAATATGCTGGCGCCAACGACTCGGCAGCGGTGGCATACAAGGGTGAATATGCTACCTTTGTGATGGGTTTCCCATACGAGACCATAGTTGACGAGGCTGAGCGCAGAGCGCTACTATCTGCAATATTGAATTGGTTTACAAAATAACAATAAAAGATAGACTATAATATGTCAAACCAGCAACTTAAGAGTATACTTATGCCTGTGGCGATGGTCGTGGGTGCACTACTTTGTCGACCATTGGCAGTTGTGGAGCAAGCGACTGGCTATACCCTAACACCGATACTTATCGCAGCGATGCTCTTTGTAACATTCTGCAAAGTAGATATTCGTGCGATGCGTCTAAGCACCATACATATATGGATGCTTACAGTACAATTCGTAGGCTCTATTGCCGTATATCACATTGTTGAACCACTACTTGGAGAGATAATTGCCGAGGGTGCTATGATATGTGTGCTTGCACCAATAGCTATGGCTGCAGTAGTGATTGGTGGTATGCTTGGCGCTAATGTGACCACAATGGTGACCTACAGCTTAATATGCAACATCGCAACTGCCATTATTGCGCCAATGATTCTGCATAGCTACGGTAATGGCACTTGCACGTTCGCAGAGATTATAAGCCGCGTTGCGCCAACTCTTGTTGCGCCATTTGCTGTGGCACAGATACTTCGATTCTTAAAGCCTAAGGCAGCAGAGTGGTTTGCATCACGCTCGTCAATATCATTCTACCTATGGCTGATATCGTTAATCTTGGTCCTTGGTCGCACAACAGCATTCATCATCGACACCGATGCCGAACTAATCATTCAGATCGAGTTGGCAGCAATATCGTTAGTGCTATGCATCATACAATTTACGGTGGGCCGTATGCTTGGAAAGATGCTGGGTGATACGGTGGCAGGAGGTCAGTCGGTAGGACAGAAGAACACTATATTGGCTGTATGGATGTCACTAAACTTCCTCAACCCTATCGCATCAATAGCACCTACAGCGTATATCATTTGGCAGAACTTTGTAAATAGCTTCCAGATATATCGCTACGAACAGCGCATAGCAAATAAGAAGTAGACTACTACTTCAACTCATCCTCGTAATGGAGAGTTTCACACATTGTATAGCACTGCGCTAAGATAACCTCGGAATAAGAGGCAATCTCCTCCTCTGAAATCGAGATATTGTGTTTCTGAAGCATAGATGTTAGCTCTGAGACTATTTCGCTGTAGAGCGTTACACTATACTCCTCCAACAAGCTATCGATACGCTCCGAATAGTCTGCCTCATCGGCATAGGCACGCAGAGCATTACACTCCTCCAACGTACGAGCAAGCCACCTATCTTCAACACTCTCCACAACAGTATCGAGGTTATGCTTAGCAACCTCTCTACTCTCATCAGAACCGTCATTTAGCAGAACAAGCGCCGTGACAATAACCACAACAATAGCTACCAACGTTAGAATAAAGACACCCCAACGACGTGGTGTTGGAATAATGTCGCGATCCTCGGCAGGAAGCACATCCGACGAGGAGCAAAAACTACTCCAACTATCGTAACCCACGTAGCGTGTTAGTGCAGATAGAATCGCTGGACGTGGTGCAATATTTGACTTTGGAATAAAGAGTGTTGCATAATCGTTAGCATCGAGGATAATATCTGTAGCCTCCTCGACCGCCTTGCTTAGAGCAATGCAATCCTCCATCGTAGCTATACTACGACCAAACTCAAGCGCCACCATATCCTTTAGACGCTCAATATACTGTTGCTGGGTAGTCATTATAAGCCAGTTATTCGCTTTATCTCATTAAGTTTGTTAAGAGCCTCAAGTGGTGTAAGCGAGTTGATATCGAGCCCCTTTATCTGGTCACGAATAGCAACAAGGACAGGATCATCAAGCTGGAACATCGATAGCTGAATATCCTGCTTAGTCTCCATGGCCGACTCTGCAACACTACGCTTCTTACCGCGCTGTGTAACAGTTCCTGTAGGCACAATCTCGCCCGAACCATAGACCTTTTCGAGGTTGGAAAGGATAGCCTCGGCACGCGATACCACCGAGCGTGGCATACCCGCCATACGCGCCACGTGAATACCAAACGAGTGCTCAGTACCGCCACGCACAAGTTTGCGTAGAAAGACGATACTCTTATCCACCTCCTTAACCGTAACGTGGTAATTCTTAACCCTTTCGAGCATATTCTCCAACTCGTTAAGCTCGTGGTAGTGCGTTGCAAAGAGAGTCTTTGCCTTGCCCTGCGTGTTGTTGTGCAGATACTCCACCATCGCCCACGCAATAGAGATACCGTCGTAGGTGCTTGTACCGCGACCAATCTCATCCAAGAGCACAAGGCTACGCTCCGAGATATTGTTTAGGATGCTTGCCGACTCCAACATCTCGACCATAAAGGTAGACTCACCCTCCGAGATATTATCCGAAGCTCCCACACGGGTAAATATCTTATCCACAACACCGATATGCGCACTCTTAGCTGGAACAAAGGCTCCCATCTGCGCCAACAACACAATAAGCGCTGTCTGGCGCAACAATGCCGACTTACCCGACATATTAGGACCTGTGATAATGATAATCTGCTGGTTATCGTTATCAAGTCGCACATCGTTAGGGATATACTCCTCACCTACAGCCATCAAGGTCTCAATCACAGGGTGGCGTCCCTGCTTGATATCAAGTATTGTAGAGTTATCAACCGTTGGTCGAACATACTTTCTCTCGCGAGCAATACGAGCAAACGACTGCAAGCAGTCCAAGCCCGCAATAGCACTTGCATTGCGCTGCAACTTAGATATATACTGCGCCACGAAGGCGATGATATCTGCATATATACGGGCCTCGATTTGAAGTATGCGCTCCTCGGCGCCCATAATCTTCTCCTCGTACTCCTTCAATTCTGCCGTGATATAACGCTCGGCACCCGTGAGGGTCTGCTTACGAATCCAGCTCTCAGGCACCTTATCCTTATGGGTGTTGCGCACCTCGATATAGTAACCAAAGACATTGTTATATGCCACCTTAAGCGATGGGATGCCCGTAGCCTCACTCTCGCGCTGCTGCAAAGCCTGCAAATAGTCCTTGCCGTGCAGAGCAATACGACGCAAATCATCCAACTCCGCCGATACACCAGAGGCGATAACACCACCCTTCTGTATCTGGTTACTCTCTGGATCAGGGTAGATATCGCTTGTAAGGCGCTCACGCACCGCAACCAATGGGTCAATCTTAGAGGCTATAGCGTGCATAGCCTCGTTATCGGTAGACTCCATAAGCGCACGAAGCATCTCGATAGCCGACAACGAGTTACGCAACTGCACCATCTCGCGAGGTGTAACACGCTCTGTAGCAACGCGCGAGGCGATACGCTCCAAGTCACCAATAAGGGCTATTTGCTCACGCATAGCATCGGCAAACTCGCTATCCAAAACAAACTTCTCGACAATATCCTGACGTGATGCAATCTTCTTTGTATCCATCAGCGGCATAGCCACCCAACGACGCAACTGTCGACCTCCCATAGGTGTCAACGTGCGGTCAATGGTATCTGTAAAGCTACACTTTGCCGATGAGTTATTCGAGCTAAAGAGCTCCAAGTTGCGAATTGTGAAGCGGTCAATCCACACCGAATCACCACGCTCAATGCGCTGAATAGATGCGATATGCGCTGTGTGCTTATGCTCGGTAAACTCCAGATAATAGAGGATAGAGCCCGCTGCCGAGATACCCGCAGTCATACGGTCGACACCAAAGCCCTTGAGCGACTGAACACCAAGCTGCTTAGTGAGCTTATCGCGGTTTACGCTCTCGGCAAATACCCACTCATCGAGACGATAGGTGTAGTGCTTAGTACCGAAGAGCTCGTTGAAACGCTCCTCATAGCCACGCTGATAGAGAATCTCCTTAGGCTGAAGGTTACTAATAAGTTTATCAATATATGCGCCATCACCCTCCGAAACATAGAACTCGCCCGTAGAGAGGTCGAGAAAGGCGATACCAATAGTCTGCTTACCAAAATAGACCGAAGCAAGAAAGGTATTCTCCTTACCCGCCACCAAGTTCTCACCCATAACAATACCTGGCGTCACCATCTCCACAACGCCACGCTTAACCAAGCCCTTGACCATCTTTGGATCTTCGAGCTGCTCGCATATAGCCACGCGCTCGCCCGCGCGTACAAGCTTAGGCATATAGTTATCCAAGGCGTGGTATGGGAAGCCTGCGAGCTCCACATACGACGCAGCACCATTGGCACGACGTGTAAGAGTAATGTTGAGTATGCCGCTTGTTTTGATGGCATCCTCACCAAAGGTCTCGTAGAAGTCGCCTACGCGAAAAAGAAGGATAGCATCTGGATGCACCGCCTTAATCTGATAATACTGCTTCATCAGTGGTGTCTCCACATACTTCTTCTCTTTGGTCTGCCCACCACTTTCGGTTGGCATATCACTCTTTTTTGTTCCCATCTATTGTTTAGGTTATTTATAAGCGACAAATTTAGTAAATCTTACTCAAAAATCAAAATTACACTACTTGCTAAGCAGTCGCTTTACAAGCTTAAACCACCTATAGGGCATATAGCGAAATGGCAGGTCTACGCGTGTTGTTGTCGTAAGCACTGCCCTACGGTGCGAAAATGCATAGAGCGAATCTCTACCGTGATAACGTCCCATACCCGAATTACCAACACCACCAAACGGCATATTCTCGTTAGCAATATGCATAATAACATCGTTTACACAGCCTCCACCAGATGAAGTTTGCCTAAATACAGATTCAGCAATACTCTTATCTGCAAAGACATAGAGCGCTAAAGGTTTCTCCCTATCACGAATAAATGCTACAGCCTCGTCAATACCGTTAATGGTAATCATCGGAAGGATTGGACCAAATATCTCCTCTCGCATAACGGCACTATCCACCGCCACATTATCAAGCAGCGTAGGCTCGATATAACGGCTTGAGGCATCTACCCTACCACCTACCCTCACAACACCATCATTAAGATAGCCCACCACACGCGCAAAAGCCTTGTCTGACACCATACGCACATAGTACCTACTCTTTGAGACATCGCTACCGTGAAGGTCTTTTATTGCCTTATGGTACTCCCTAACAAATTGCTCCTTAACATCGCAATGTATAAGCAGATAGTCTGGGGCAATACAAGTCTGACCAGCATTTAGGGTTTTACCCCACGCGATACGCTTAGCAGCAACACGAATATCGGCACTCTTATCTATCACAACAGGGCTCTTACCTCCCAGCTCCAACACCACGGGCGTAAGATGCTCCGCAGCCGAGCGCATAACCACACGACCCAAGTCGGGCGAGCCAGTAAAAAAGATTATATCGTAGCGCTGCGCAAGAAGCGCAGTATTTACCGTTCTATCGCCCTGCACCACAGCTACATACTTCTCTTCGAAGGCACTTGTAACAACTCTCTCCAAAGCCTTAGCCACATTAGGCGTATAGGGCGAAGGCTTCAACACCGCTGTACAGCCCGCTGCAATAGCTCCCACAAGAGGGTTGAGCATCAACTGCACTGGGTAGTTCCAAGGGGCAATGATAAGCGCTACACCCAACGGCTCAGTAATAACCACACTACGCGATGGGAAGAGCTTTAACGGTGTCGACTTCTTCGAAGGCGCAGCCCAGCGAGCGAGATTCTTAAGGAAGTTATCAATCTCGCCAAGCACGATACTTATCTCGGTCATAAAGGCCTCCTCGTAGGACTTGTGTAGATCTTTATATAGTGCCTCCACAAGCTCTGCTTCGTACATCTGTATCGCATCGCGCAGTCTCTTGAGCATCTTTAGACGATACGCGATATCGAGAGTCTCATTGCTACGGAAGTAGGTGCGCTGCTGAGCCACAAGGGACTCAATCTTCTCTATAGGAGTATTTGTAATCATAGTTCTACTATTTTATGTACAAAGATAATTCTTTACAAGGAGACTGCCAAACAAAAGGCTACGCCTTATTAGAAAGTGAAAAGTGAAGACTGACAACTTAAAAGTGTGGTGCGCTTCGCGCGAGATTTATAAAGGGGCCTAAGAGGCCTGAGGGGCCAAAGGGGGAATTAGTAATTAGTAAATCCCTTTCTGCCGCTTCTGCCCCTTTTGCCCTTTTGGCCCTTTCAGCGTAGCTGTCGCTTGTCACAAGCGAAATCAACAAGAACACACAGGGCCCCACGACCTAATTTCTTGTCAGAAGGGCGCATCTAACATTAATTAGCCCCACGACCTAATTTCTTGTCAGAAGGGCGCATCTAACATTAATTAGCCCCACGACCTAATTTCTTGTCAGAAGGGGTTAGATGTGGCCTCGATAAAGA
>JAZOQR010000040.1:0-31993 GCA_045656185.1 Alistipes sp.
CGTTTCCCCTTGAACCAAAGTTACCTTTGGCAAGCTTCAAAACCTTCTTTCTTCTTGCGCGTGACGCAACAGCGTTGACTGAACGTGGCATAGTTTAAGAGTTTTTGATAGAGCTGATAGCGGTGTGATTCTCTCACACTCTTTAGGGCTATTGCGCTCCGTTTGTTAATAATTAAATTTCTTTGTGCTACTGCTAAAAGCTGTGGTCGTCAATTACTTAACGAGCAACTGCTTGATCTTAGCCTCATCAGCTGAAGATACTACACCTGAGTAGCAAAGGTTACGCTTACGCTTATTAGTCTTTTTGGTCAGGATGTGACTGTGATAAGCGTGCTTACGCTTAATCTTACCTGTGCCGGTGAAAGAAAAACGCTTCTTTGCAGCGGCATTTGTTTTCATTTTTGGCATTGTTACAAAAGTTAAATTAGTTAATAATAGCGTGCAAAGGTAAGAATAATTATTCTAACTTGCAAAATATTTCATCTATTTATCACTCACTACCTACTTCTTACTACCCTTAGACTGCATCTTAACTCGTGCCATAATAGGCAGATGGTCTGATAGTTCGTTGGCCTCATCAGCGATATAGTTCTCGGTCTCAAGTCCCGATGAAAGCAGGATATAGTCTATACGCAAAGTACCTCGCATAGGTCTAAAGGTATAGCCGTAGCCACTTCCGCACTGCTCAAAAGCATCATTATAGTCCTCAATCAACTCATTATAGACATATGACATAGGGGTATCGTTGAAGTCACCACAGATAACATTGCGGTATGGGCTACTCTTGACGAGTGTACGAAGCGAATCAACATACTCGGCACGTATCGACGAATTCTTAGCAATACGGTCAACAATGCTCTGCATACGGTCGCCATCGTGAAGAATTGTACCCTCTTCGATATCGGCACTATCGGCAGAGGAGATATTCATCGTGTGCAGGTGGTTGTTAAAGATACGCAAGGTGTCGTTCCTGCTCACTACGACATCTACCCACTGCGAAGTTCCACGCCCCTCACCCGAAAACGAGCCTGAGCCTATAATAGGGAAACGACTATAGGTGCGCAACACAACGCTACCAGACTCCACAACATCTTTGGTATATAGGTTTTTATGGCGCGCATTAAAGAGCGAATCAATACGCTCCACATCCATTACATCGAGTGCATACTCCTGGAAACACACAATATCGGCAAGATCCTGATTCTCGAAGTACTCAACGTGGTCATCCACTGCAACCATCGAATTATCATCTCTAAAACCACGAACATTATAGCTCATAAGCGTGAATGAGCCACGGCTTGGCTTCTGCTCCACCTGTCGCATAAAGACGATATTGTAGAAGTCGGATAGATGGAAGAGACCAGGTACAAGAAGCAACGCCACAACAGCTACAATCTTCCAACGAGCCATAATAATCCAGCAAAGCAAGCATATCGCAACACATATATATAATATAGGTGCAAATATGCCAACAATGGTAAGAGAACCAAAGGTAGAGGGGGCAACGTGAGGCGTTAGATAGGCGATTATAAGCGCTACCGAGAAGGAGATAGTAACTGCGAGTAGCACTATACTCAGCAGCGTGCCTATGAAAGAGCCTCTCGATTGTTGTCTTCTTCGTGGAGAGCCAAATGGCTCACTATTGTAGGTTTCTCGATATCTTGCCATAGTAGTTGTAGAGTTTAGTTGTAGTACATTCGTCTTCTATCGCGACGGGTCCAGAATACTAACAACAACCAACCGAAGAACATACCTCCCAAATGGGCAAAGTGTGCAACACCGTCGTTAGGCGCGATAATAATAAGTATTAGCTCCAACAGACCATAGAGAATCACAAACCACTTAGCCTTTAATGGAATAGGTGGTATTAGGAGCATAATCATCACATTAGGATGCAACAGACCAAAGGCAAGCAATAGACCAAAGATAGCACCCGAAGCACCGAGAGTTGGAGTAATCAAATAATAGTCAAGAGCTATTGGCGTATCCGACAAATTAGCGATATCTATCTGAGCTATACCAAGTTGCACAAGTGCAGCACCCACGCCACAGACAAAATAGTAGATAAGAAAGCGCTTTGTGCCAAGGTCAACCTCTATCTGCCTACCGAACATATACAACGCAAACATATTGAAGAACAGATGCGTGAAATCACCATGTAGGAACATATATGTTACAGGCTGCCACCACTCAAAGAATGGACTACCGGTTGGGAATAGTGCAAAGAGCCCATATATCTGCAACTTATCAAGCAACATCGTTGCAAGATAAGCTACAATATTAGCAATCAACAGATTAGTTACTGCGGGGGTACGCCCCATTGTGTTTTGATATGTAGCCATATTGTTTTATCTGGTTAGTTTAGCCTTTATCTCATCGAGGGTCAATTCCGCCATTATAGGACATCCCGAAGGGGTGAAGTTTGTGTTGTCGCACTCCGAGAGTCTACGAAGCAGCTCCGCTGCAGAGGCTGAGTTTAATCCGCCGCCATAGTTGTGGCTACCACGCTGCGCCATAAGCTCCGCCATACGACGACGCTCCCTATCGCCCAACGTCTCACCCATATCGAGACTATGTAGCAACTCATAGAGTAGCTCATCGATAGGTGTTGTCATATCTATCACAGCAGGACGACCCGACACCGATATCGCACCCTCGCCACGATACTCTATCTCAAAGCCCAAAGCAGCAAACTCTGTAGCATAGTTTTCAAGAAGTTCGTACTCCTCCAACGAAAGTATCAACTCCTCGGCAAAGAACATTCGCTGCACTGGCACTACACCAGCACCGAGGGAGCGGATAATATCCTCGTACAAGAGACGCTCCTTAGCTCTGCGCAACGACACCAGCACTACCGAGCCTCCATATATAGCAACAGCATAGCCATTGCCGACATACATCACCTCTCCAAACTCCCTACGCTCAGCACTTAGACCTGCCGACTGTATAAAATCAAACTCCTGCTCCTCAGCCTCTACACCATCCTCGTCGATATACTCCACTACAGACTCAATGCCTGGTGTAGAGGGGTAATCGTAGAATTCGGAATCTCGAGCAATAGGAGCTATGTTGTGTGGCTTTGACTGTGGCATAGAGCCATCGTAAGGCACATCGAAACCCGTAAATGGTGTATCTGGCATTGGCGCTGTAGGATCTATATACTCCACATTGAAGGGATTATATGCACTATTTGTTGCCGTGCGAGGCTCTATATATCTACGCTCCTCTTGCCCCAAAACTGGGATATCAATGCGCTGCTCATCCGAGAAATCCATCATAGGCACAGCTCCAGTCTTAGCAAGAGTCTCGCGCACTGCCGCCTGCAATATCTCAAGGATAAGGTCGTGGTCGGCAAACTTAACTGTGGTCTTCTGCGGATGCACATTAACATCAACCATATCTGGGTTGACGGTTATGTATATGAAGTATGAGGGCATACAACCCTCAGGGATAAGCTTTTCGTATGCACGCACAATCGCACGCTGCATAGCTACCGAGTTGAAGTATCTGCCATTGACAAAGAGATACTGCTCGTTGTTACGCTTCTTGGATGCCTGCGGACGACCAACAAAGCCCTCAATACGAGCCACAGATGTATCTACCTCTACATCAAGAAGATTCTGCTTAATATGCTTACCTACGACATCTATGATACGTCCCTTACGGTTGGTAGGCTGCAACGAGTAGACAGGGGCATCATTCTGGCGAAGTTCAAACTCCACCTCTGGGTAGCACAACGCCACACGCATAAACTCGCTCTTTATCTGCGAGCTAAGGCGAGAATTATCACCATCGATAAACTTCCTACGCGAAGGGACATTATAGAAGAGGTTGCGCACCATAAACTGCGAACCCTTAGAGCAACTAACAGGCTTCTGCGAACGAAACGTACCTCCCGAAATCTCGGTCAACGTACCGAGTTCATCCTCCTCGCGACGCGTACGTAGCTCTACCTCTGCCACCGCAGCAATAGATGCCAATGCCTCACCTCTAAAACCGAAGGTATGCAATGCGTAGACATCCTCTATTGAGCGAATCTTAGAGGTAGCGTGTCTATCGAATGCCATACGAGCATCGACATTAGACATACCCTTGCCATTATCTATAATCTGAATGAGATCCTTACCGCCATTACGGTAGTTCACCGACACCGAGGTAGCTCCTGCGTCCAAGGAGTTCTCCATCATCTCCTTGACCACATTCGCAGGCCCGTTAACCACCTCACCGGCAGCAATCTGGTTTGCCACAATCTCGGGCAAAAGCATTATCGTGTTACTACTCATAACATTCAACCATTGCAAAGGTCTCTACTACTCCACACGCTTGCCATCTACAATCTCAACATCGTCGTCGTAAATTGTAATCGTACCCACAGAGTTCTGCCACTCCTCAATCTCGTTGAGCACCTCAGGCGTAAGACTCTCGAACTCGCGGAAATCTATATCGCCATGGCGCTCATCAAGAAGTATTGACACCGTGCCATCATCACTCTTCTCTGCTGCACGCGCTGCAGGTGTGCTCTGCTGGGTTATCTTCTCCTCATTGGCACGCTCGGCAAAGCGCATAAAGCGCGGTATAAAGACAAGCATCGCCAACACCATAACTATACCTATTAATGCTATACGGCCCAAACCCTCGTAACCTGTGCGCTCACCACGCGAAGCATCACGCGCCTCACGCTGAGTGCGAATATACTTGCCAGGCGTATAGGCCTCATCATCCTCAGTAGAGGTACCGTGTAGCTCTCGGCGACGACGGTCACGCTCCTCCTTCACTGGATCGTAGTGACGAGGTATATAGTTGAACTGACGCGGCTTGGTCTTATGCGGTCTGAAGAACGACATTCTATCTTAGTATTCGGTTAATAATATTTTGAAACCAATCTCTTCAACCTCTAAAGAAACTCTTCATACGCTCCAGAATATTCTGGTTCTCAAGCTTCTCTGGCTGCTTGAAATGTGGCATCTTATCGAGTTTCTCAACAAGTTCACGCTCCTGCTTAGTAAGCTCCGTAGGAATAGTAATATCAACAATTACCTTGATATCGCCACGTCCCATACCATTCACCGATGGCAAACCCTTACCGCGTAGGCGCAACACCTTGCCTGCGTGAGTACCCTGCGCAATCTTAATACGCACACGGCCATCAATTGTAGGCACCTCTACTTCACCACCAAGTATCGCTGTTGTTGCGGTAATATTAAGAGTATGCACAAGGTCGTTACCATCACGCATAAGCTGTGGATCGTCAATCTCCTCAATAACTACGATAAGATCGCCATTCACACCGCCTCGGCGAGCAGCATTACCCTTACCCTCAACCTTCAAAGCCATACCCTCAGCAACACCCGCAGGTATAACTACATCAACAATCTCCTGACCGCGCTCAGTACCCTCACCGCCACACTTCGAGCATCGCTCCTTGAGGATACGGCCCTCACCCTGACAATCAGGACATACGCTCTGAGTCTGCATACGTCCGAAGAATGAGTTCTGAACGGTAATCACATAACCCGAGCCACCACACTTAGAACAGGTTGAGTATCCTGAGCCACTTTTTGCTCCTGTACCACTACACTCCGAACAAGCGATGTTCTTACTAATCTTGAGCTTCTTGGTTACACCCTCCGCAATCTCCTTTAGTGTGAGCTTTACCGTAACTCTAATATCTGTACCTCTATTCTGACGACGCTGACGTGAGCGACCTCCGCCAAAACCGCCGAAGCCACCACCGAAAGCTCCTCCAAAGATATCTCCAAACTGCTCAAATATATCCTCCATCGAGAAGCCACCACCGCTGAAGCCTCCGAAGCCACCAGCACCGCCAGCACCATTCATACCCGCGTGACCAAAGCGGTCGTAACGAGCACGCTTATCATCATTCGAGAGCACATCGTAGGCCTCAGCTGCCTCCTTAAACTTATCCTCAGCCTCCTTATCTCCAGGATTCTTGTCTGGGTGATACTTAATTGCCGCCTTACGGTACGCCTTCTTTATAGTCTCAGCATCGGCATTACGCTCGACACCCAGCACCTCATAATAATCTCTCTTTTCAGCCATACTATACTTCTAAATTACTCGCCAACAACAACCTTGGCGTAGCGCAATACGTGCTCACCCAACTTATAACCACGCTGCACGCAGTCGATAACCAAACCACGCTTATCCTCGCCAGCAGCAAAACGCGCTACAGCCTCCTGCTCCTCCTCATTGAAGGGCTTATCTACACAATCTATAGCCGTAATACCAGCAGCCTGCAAGACACTCTCAAACTTCTTCATCACAAGCTCCTCGCCTTGGCGCAACGCCTCGATATCATCACTCTTGTGCGAAGCCACAATAGCGCGCTCCATATCATCCATAATTGGGAGGATAGCCTTCCACGCGCCCTCACAACCACGCTCCACCAAATCCATCTTCTCCTTGATGGTACGCTTGCGGAAGTTGTCGAACTCAGCCTGCAGGCGAAGATACTTATCTCGCCATACGGCCAACTGCTCCTCTAATGTTGGCTCAACTGACACATTGTCAGCACCCTGTGCCACATCCTCTGCCACATTGTCAGTACCCGCCTCCGCAGATGAATTTGAGGCGGTCTGCTCTGCGCCCTCCTCAAATTTCACATCTCTCTCTTTATCAGATGTTTGCTTTTTCATATATATCTATTTTTTTAATTCTTCTATATTATATTGCGCAAATTATATGCCTAACAAAAATATCGTTGGTCGCTTTGCCATATCTGGCACACCACCTCGTCGCCACTCCTCAATAGTGCGAGTTTGGATAAACTCCTCAGGCGAGGTTATATCTACCGCTACGGTAAGCTTTAGCTTTGGCGACAGAGTCTTCAAAATAGTCTCAAAGAGTTTGATATTGCGGTAGGGAGCCTCGATAAAAAGCTGTGCTTGATTCTCTCCCACTGCTCTGCGCTCCAACTCCTTAAGGCGCTTAATACGCTCTGGCTCCTTGACCGGAAGGTAGCCAACAAAGGCAAAGGACTGACCATTAAGTCCCGATGCCATAATAGCCATTAGGATTGAGGATGGTCCTACCAGTGGTACTACCCTAACACCCTTGCGATGCGCCAATGCTACAACATCGGCTCCTGGATCGGCAACACCAGGCACTCCAGCCTCCGAAATCACTCCCGCCGAACGGCCCTCCAACACAGGTTTAAGCATACGCTCCACATCCTGCACCGAGCGTGTATGCTCGTTGAGTTCCACAAACTCCAACTCCTCGATTCTGCGCTCCACACCCGCCTTCGAGAGAAATCTACGCGCCGAGCGCACATTCTCCACGATGAAGTAATCCAACGAGTTCATCACAGCAAGGTTTGCCTGTGGCAATACATCCCATACAGCACGCTCATCGCTAATGGGGCACGGTATCATATATATAGTTCCGCTACTCATCTCTATCTTTCAGTATATATACGCTTTACTCGCGACGATATGGAGGTCATAATCTCGTAGGTAATGGTATCCAACACCTTAGCCATATCCTCCAAGGTATTACCCTTTTCAGCACTAAATATCGTCACCTTTGCTCCTACCTCAACACCCTCGATACCCGTAATGTCTATCATCGCGCTATCCATACATACGCGACCAATAATAGGGGCGCTCTTACCCGCAACCTTAACACTCCAACGACCATTACCCAAATGGCGGTCCAAACCATCAGCATAGCCCACAGGGATAGTCGCTATAACCCTCTCATCATCGAGCTTTGCACTACGACCATAGCCTACAGACTCACCCTTTGCAAGAGTCTTAATCTGCACGATACGCGTAGAGAGCGTAGCCACTGGAATAAGGGCATCATTATGTTCGAAACCATAACCATATAGACCTAAGCCCAAGCGACACATCTCAAATGCTGCAAATGGGAAACGGATGATAGCTGCCGAGTTGGCAATATGGCGCAACGGAGTATAATCGAGCCACTCGATAAGCTGCGCACTCATATAGTCGAAACGCTCAATCTGCTCCTCTGTAAACTTATCCTCCTCAGGCATATCGGCACTGCTTAGATGCGAGAATATGGTTGCTATACGCAAGGTTGGATCGTGGTGTAGTGCTCGTCCCAAGAGGTCGATATCATCCTCCACAAAGCCCAAACGATGCATACCTGTATCGAGTTTAATATGTATCGGATAGTTCTCCCTCTGCACATGGTGCGCAGCACGACGAAAGGCATCCAACGAGTGGAAGCTATATATCTCTGGCTCAAGGTCGTGCGCAATCATCACATCGAAGCTATCCTGATCAGCATTTAGCACCACAATAGGCATGGTGATACCCTTGGACCTTAGCAACACACCCTCATCGGCAAAGGCAACAGCCAAATATTTGACGCCCTCGTGCTGAAGCATACGCGCCACCTCAACATCGCCCGTGCCATAGCTTCCAGCCTTGACCATCGCTACAATTGGATGGTGCTGTGGTAGATGCGAGCGGAAGTAGTTCAAATTCTTCTTCATTGCCGAGAGGTCGACCTCCAAAGTCGTTGTGTGCGTTCTGCGCTCCAAGAGGCGCGTAACACGCTCGAAACGGCTATCACGGCTACCCTTAAGTAGTATTACTGAGTCTGCCCAACGCTCACGCGAGAAGTTCTCGATAAGCTCATCGGTAGAGTGGTAGAATGCCGAGTTGCGTGGGAAGAGCGAGGCACACGATGAGATATTCTCGCCAACACCAATAAAGTAGTCGACACCCGCTCTGCGCACAGCATCAGCAATACGCGAGTACAAAACCTCGTTGGTCATACCGCTCTGACGTATATCCGACACCACAGCCACACGCCTACGCCCCATAGACTGCAAATGGAGAGCATCCAACGCCACAACCACAGAGTTAATATCCGAGTTGTAGCTATCGTCGATAATCATCGAGTTATCGATACCCTCCTTAAGTTCCAAACGCATCGACACCTTAGCCGAGAATATTGCCTCATCGACACCATAGCCCAACTTGCGCATAAGTGCCGAGACGTGCATAGCATCCACCGACAGAGCATCACTAAGTTCCAACTCATAATCCTCAGACTCTGCACTGCTATCAATCAACTCTCTATCCGAGTATAGCTCCTTGATACGCTTTGTAAGGGTTGGATACTCACTACTATATATTATTGTCGACGCCCCCTTTGCAAGGAGCAACTTTTCATCTATTTTCTCAGCCTCGCTAATGAAATTTGCCGAATGAGCATCACCAATCGAGGTTACCACAACAATCTCTGGCTGAATCATTCGCTCCAAGCGCTCCATCTCGTTAGGGTGCGATATGCCAGCCTCGATAAAGGCAACCTCCTCGCTACCATCAAGCATAAGCAACGAGAGCGCCACGCCAAGCTGCGAGTTATAGCTCTTAGGCGAGGCGAACGAATGCACACTATCGGGCATCGAGCGCGATGCCCACTCCTTAACTATTGTCTTACCGTTTGAACCCGTAATGGCAACAACCCTCCCCTTAAACTGCTCACGATGGTAGGTCGCAAGGCACTGCAATGCGCCCAACGTAGACTCCACTACAACAACACCGCAACGCTTATTCGGAAGCTCCACATCGCGCTCCACGATAAAGGCCTCAACACCACGAGCCACCATACGCTCGATAAACTGGTGTCCATCGTGATTCTTGCCATCAATAGCGGCAAAAGCGACCTCCTCGGTAGATACCACACTACGCGAGTCGGTAGCAATGCTACGCACCCTAACGTCAGCACCTCGGTGCTCACCACCCACAATGTGGGCTATTTCAGACAATAGATAGTTCATAACTTCTACCTTTTAAGTTACTGCTTAAATGTAACGATGGTGATACCTGCACCTCCTCTATCAGCATGGTCATCTGCTACGGTAGCCACATCCTTCACTGTACGCAAATAACGACGTATCTCCTCCTTCAAAGCTCCAGTACCCTTACCATGTAGAATGGTCACGGTAGAGACTCCTACCATTAAAGCATCATCCACCAAGTCCTCGACAGCCTCCAGCGCCTCCACTGCACGCATACCGCGCACATCTATTGTATCGCGGAAGTTGAGCTTGCGCTCACGGATATCTACCGATACAACCGTACGAGCCGCTGTAGGTCGTGTGGCAGCACGATACTCCGACGAGGAGACTACACTTAGACGCGAAAGCTCCACCATAATCATCATCTGACCAAACGCCACCTGAGCCCTCTTACCCTTAATCTGCTGCACCACACCTGGTGTTGCCTGCCCCTCAAGCTTCACCTTGCTACCAACCTCTATAACCTGAGGCTTAGGCTCTAGCTGCGGCTTAACAACAACGCCACCATTCTGCTCGCGCTCCTCGGCACGCTTCTCTCTGCGCTCCCTACGGCGTGCCAAGCGCTCCATCTCGCGCTCAATACGCTCGTCAGCACTCTTATCGCTACTATCAACACCCTCGGCAAAGCTAACCAACTCCTTACGCGCTAAACGTGTAAGTTCCTTCTCGGCCTGCGACTCACGAATAGTGCGAATAGTATTCTCAATGGTGCGATTAGCATTCGATATAAGCTCCTCAGCCTCCTTACGAGCGCTCTCCAAAATTCTGCGACGCTCCTCCTTGATATCCTGCAACCTATCGGTATAGGTCTGCTCCAGCTGCTCCACCTTTCTATCCGTCTGGCGAATACGATCACGCTTCTCAGCCCAATAACGCTTATCGCGAGCAATCTCGCGAAGCTGCTTTTCGAGGTTTATATGATCCTCGCCAGCCTTATCCATAGCCTTGCGAACGATATTCTCCGGAAGGCCAATCTTTCGTGCCACCTCAATAGCAAAGGAGCTTCCTGGCTTACCCATTTCGAGGCTAAAGAGTGGCTGAATATTCTTCACATCGAACGACATAGCACCGTTAGCAACACCCTCGTTGCGCGATGCAAAGTATTTAATATTGGCATAGTGCGTAGTTATAACACCATAACTCCTGCACTCCACAAAATGCTCCAATATCGACTCCGAGATAGCCCCACCAATCGTAGGCTCTGTACCCGAGCCAAACTCGTCGATAAGTATCAAGGTCTGCTCCGATGCCTCTTGCAACATCGCCTTCATATTCACAAGGTGCGACGAGTAGGTCGAAAGGTCGTTCTCCAAAGACTGCTGGTCGCCAATATCTATCATCAGCGACTTAAACAACGGAAACTCCGAATTCTCCAACACCGGAACAAGAAATCCGCACTGCACCATATACTGCAACAATCCCGTAGTCTTCAAACATACCGACTTACCGCCAGCATTAGGTCCCGAAATTACCAATATACGACGCTCCGAGTTAAGCTCCATATCCAATGGCACTATCTCCTTATGCTGTGCACGCAACGTCTGCTGCAACAATGGATGGCGCGCCTTACGCAATAATAGACGTCCTTCAGTCGAGATAATAGGCTTTGTAGCCCCATTATCCAACGCCCAGCGCGCCTTCGCCCTAAGAGCGTCCATTCGAGTTAGATACTCCTCGATACGCGCCAAGCCATCAACATCGAGGCGCAATACAGCTGTAAGTTCGGTTAAGATACGGACTATCTCGCGCTTCTCGGCATACTCCAACTCCTTGAGCTCATTATTTAGCTCCACAACCTCAACAGGCTCAACATAGAAGGTACGACCTGTGGCCGACTCATCGTGTATAAAACCAGCTATCTTACGCTTATTAGCTGCCGAGACAGGAATCACAGCGTGACCATCACGAATAGAGAGCATTGCATCAGCCTCAACAATACCCGACGCCTTAGCCCTCTGCAACACCTGCTGCAAGCGTTTTGCCACCAGACCCTCGTGCTCACGTATAGAACGACGTATCTCCTGCAACTCAGGCGACGCCGAAGAGCGCACCTCACCCTTTTCATCCACTACGCGCTCAATGGCACGCTGAAGCTCTGGATATGTACCAACACCGAGTGTTATACGTCTTAGGTCGGGATATAAGCCCTCCTTACGCGAAAGTATAAATTCCACAATCGAGGTGGCTGACTTGAGCGAACGTAGCAATATCGCAGCCTCCTCCTCGGTAATATACGAACCCTCAACAGCAATCTTATCGACAATAGTAGAGATATCCTCCTGCTCACCAATATCAGCGCCGTGCTCCATGGATATAACTACACGCATCTGGTCAGCAAGCCTTAGACGCTCCTCTATATCCCTAATCGATGTAGAGAATCCCTCCGAGGCTACAACCTCACGCGCCGACTGCATCGAGCATAGCGATATTACCTGCTCACGAATACGGTCGAAACCTATGCGCTGTTCAAAATTTGCTGGATATATCATAATCTCCTTTAGCTCTACTTCTTAACGATATTATTACCCCTAAAGCGAACCACGTATGCATCCTTAAAGGTTGCCCTCACCTCCTTCAGCGCTGCCTTAGCATCAGAAGAATTTGCGTATGTGCCGTAACAATATTTGTACTTGTACTGACCCTCACCAGTAAACTCCTTAATCGCTCCTCTATAACCCTTAAATTGCGAGCTATTGACATCTACCGATCTCACACTCGACATAACCTGTATGGTGTAACCCTCCGACAACACCTCTGCCTCGACCTCTCTCTGCGCAGGCTGCTGAACAGGCTCTGGTGCAACCTCCACAACAGGCTCTGGTGCAGCCTCAACAACAGACTCTGATATAGCCTCCATACTACTACCATCCAACGCCTTGAAGTATGAAATAATGGCATCTGTAATCGCTGTAGCCATCTCCTTTTTAGCATTCTTCGAGGTCAAGTAGTTGTAATCGCCCTCGTTGGTTAGATAACCCAACTCAACAATCACACCTGGCCCCTCAAAGTAGTACAAAACAGTAAATACAGGACCCGCCTTAACACCGAGATTCTTAAGTCCATATTTTGACATATTCCTACAACACTCCTCGGCAAAATATCGACTATATGGCTCATTCTCAAGCTGTCGTGCCAACGCCATCATAAAACCCATCGAGCTACGATCCAAATCCTTAGCATCGATAAAATCGCCCTCATCAGCATAACGCGTAGCAACATTATCGTTCTGCGTCATAAGTTTCTCGTTAAGCGTCAACACCCACACCTCACAACCATTCACAGAACTCTTATTGTGGGCATTAGCGTGGATACTAACATAGAGATCAGCACCCTTCTTATTAGCGAACTCTGCTCGCATACGATTATCCATTGACTGCGTAGCATGGTAAGAAGAATCACAACTACGAGTGAGATATACATCCAACGACTCAGCGCGCGTAGCCAACATTTTACGCACCTCCTTAGCCACATCCAAAACATAATCCGCCTCACGCACCTGCTTCTGCACCTTGCCCGGGCGAGGATTGCCATGACCAGCATCAAGAACAACTACCCTCTTTGCCCCCTCTTGTGCCATACACTGCACACCAAAGCTATTCCCAAATAGAGGAACTAACAATAGAAGTGATAGCGCAATTACGATATTTCTCATAAAATAATAAATTTTATGCAAAAAAATTATTACCTTTGCAAGTTGTTAACCAGCACAAACGCAAGCTTACTACAGCACCACAAAATGGCACAAAGAGACCATTGAGGTGTTTTGCCGACTCAGTCGGCAAAGTTACAAAAATTTATTGAATTTTGAGACATATATTCTTAAAATATCTAACCTCTGCACTGCTTATCGCAGTCTTTGCGGTGCTCTCCTTCGGCATCACAGATGCTGGAGCGGGAAGCCTCGGCCTTTTCCAAACCCGAGATAGCGCAACACAATCTACCACAAAGCGCGATACTACAGTCGAGCGTCGTCGCTCCAAGAGCACTACATTTACCGATATCATCGAGGGTAAGGCTGTCGACTCTGTTGTGTTTGATGCAAACAGCAATATGATTTACAGCTACAAGGAGGGCGATGTAACTTATCAGGGTATGAACCTTAAGGCAGACTTTATGCGCGTAAATATGCAGAACAAGGATGTCTTCGCTCACGGCTACCCTGCCGACACCATAGATGGTAAAATTACAACTACCCACCCAGAGTTCTCGGATGGTGGCACTCCATACTCGATGGATACTATCACCTACAATCTCGACTCTAAGAAGGCAAAGATTAAGGGTATCGCAACACAGGAGGGCGACGGCTGGCTTATCGGTAGCAGCGTAAAGATGCACCCCGATGAGTCTATCCATATCGGAAATGGTATGTACACCACTTGCGACTGCACAGACCATCCGCACTTCTATATCGCTATGACACAGGCGAAGGTTATCCCAGGCAAGAAGATTGTTACTGGCTACGCCTACCTCGTTATGGAGGATGTGCCTATCTACTTCCCAGGTATTCCCGAGGCATTCTTCCCTATCAACAATGGTCCTAAGTCGGGTATCTTGATGCCTACGTATGGTGAGGATGCTAAGGGTTTCTTCATCCGTGATATCGGTTGGTATTTCGCCATTAGCGACCATATGGACCTCGCCATTCGAGGTGGTATCTACACCCTCGGTTCGTGGGAGATATCTGCTGTATCGCAGTATGTTAAGCGATATAAGTATCGCGGTAACTTCAACCTTCAGTACTCTGCAATTCGCACTGGTGAGAAGGGCGAGGCCGACTTCGTGGAGCAGAACAACTACAAGATTCAGTGGTCACACTCGCAGGATGCCAAGGCAAACCCTGGCTCTACATTCTCAGCATCGGTAAACCTCACTTCAAGTGGTTATAGCCGCTACTCCGCTACGAATGTAAACGATATCCTTGCCACACAGACCAACTCATCAATCTCATACTCAAAGAATTGGGAGGGCACACCATTCTCGCTATCATTGAATATGTCGGCATCACAGAACTCAAAAAACAAGACCATAGCAGTTACTATGCCTACTGTGACCTTCAATGTATCGAGCTTCAACCCTCTGAAGCGTAAGGAGGCTGTAGGCAAGGCGCGCTGGTACGAGAAGATTAAGATGAGCTACTCGATGAAGATGACAAACTCGGTAAACACCACCGAGGGTAAGGTCTTTACCGAGGAGACTCTACGCAATATGAAGAATGGTATTCAGCACTCGATACCTATCTCCACATCCCTATCACTATTCAACTACATCAACGTCAGCCCATCGTTCAACTATACCGAGCGCTGGTACTTCAAGAAGGTGCAGCAGGAGTGGAACAACGAGACCAAGACGCTTGAGACTTTGGAGCCAGAGTATGGCTTCTGGCGTCTCTACAACTACAACGCCTCGGTATCGGCAAATACCACAATATATGGTACTTACACTGCAAAGAAACCTACACGTAAGTTGCAGGCTGTGCGCCATACCATAACTCCAAATTTTGGTTTTAGCTACGCTCCCGACTTCAGCCGCCAGCGATACGGTTTCTATGAGGCTGTGCAGACCGATACCACTGGTAAATTCAAGGTGTACTCACCATTTACCGACAACGCCTACGGTGTACCTGGTAGCGGTGAGCAGTTGGCACTAACGTTTGGTCTATCGCAGTCGTTGGAGGCCAAGGTGCGCACTAAGGATACGGTGAAGAAGGTCAAGATTATCGACCAGATCTCTATCAGCGGTTCGTATAACTTCCTTGCCGACTCTATGCGCTTATCAAACTTACCAGTACAGCTACGAAGCACTATCTATCAGAATGTTGCGCTCAACCTATCGCTCACACTCGATCCATACGAGGTGTCGCCACAAGGTGTGCGCTACGATAAGCTGATGTGGCGTCGTGGTCTGCCTGGTCGTGTGCAGAGCACAAGCTGGAGCTTCGGTTATACCTTCCGTTCGCGAGAGGATCAGAATCAGGTAGCGGGTAACGATATCACATCATTCCCTGCCGAATACTTCAACTCCTGGTCCGATCCATACGGCACTCTCAACCCAGCTATGCGACGACAATGGATGGCAGGGCAGTATTACGACTTCTCGATACCGTGGAACTTCGGTTTTAACTACAGCATCAGCTATAACGCGCAGTATGTCAATAATGGTACGACGGGATACAAGAAGAATATACAGCAGACAGCAAACTTCAATGGTAGCGTCAAGCTAACCTCAAAGACTATGATTACCGCCAACTCAGGTTACGACTTCACCGCTCGCAAGATGTCGATGACCTCGGTATCCATCACGCGCGACCTGCACTGCTGGCAGATGTCCTTCTCGTGGATTCCATTCGGCAACCACAAGAGCTGGGCATTTAACATCGGTGTTAAGGCGGCATCGCTTGCCGATCTGAAGTACGACAAGAGTTACTCTCAGTACGACTATATGTACTAATACCAAATATCCACAGCATAGGGCGTGTTCCAGACAACTCAATGGAACACGCCCTTTTCGTTATATATGCCTCTGGATTGACACAATATACCAATATATAATTCATACAACAGAGTACAACCAATGCATTTCGGAACATCTGACCAACCTAGAAGGATATGTGCGTTGCCCATAAAAATTTATTGCCATACCTTTGCATCGAATTTCAAACACTATAATTATGAATCGGATATACATTCTAACAAATAAGCATTATGGAAAAATTAAGACCAAAAAAGACAAAGATTGAGGAGAAGGTAGTAGGTACATACCAAAGTATCGAGAGTGGCGTAGTTGGCACCTATCAAAAGATTGAGGATAGTGTTGTAGGCACATACAAAAAGATCGAAGATAAGTTCGTTAAGCGTTTCCTCGAAGTAGATGAGCAGGAGGAGAACAAAACAGATAAATAACTATAATGAAGAGTGTTATTAAGTTAATGTGTATTTCAACACTGTTTTTGGGTTCATCCACAGAGCTATCTGCACAGGAGCAAGTAAATGAGCCGGAGAAGATCGGTTTCTTCAAGCGCGCCTTCAACGATATGAAGGAGAGCACACGCCGTCAGCACAAGATTGATAGAGCTAATTTCAAGGCACACAAATTGGAGGCTAAGGCATCTTTTCAGGAGCACAAAGCAATGAGCCGCCGCAGCACACGCAAGGCTATAGAGGAGAAGGAGTACGAGGCACAGATGCAGGAGGCTAAGGCTCGTCAGGAGGCTGCCGAGAAGAGAATTAAGGAGGCAAAGCAAACAAGATAAATATGGGTAGCATCGATATTCTGTTCACAGAATTACTACATCACACCTGTCTTATGTATGGACTAAAGCAGACCTTTGAGGCTATGCCTCACCTGAACAAGCGAGTTGTAGAGGTGGGTGATAGGAGTATTATCATAGATAACGCCATAGCTCCACCACCTACCCTTTGCAACCCCAAATACCGACGTCCAAACAAGACGACAAGAAGCTTAGTGAGAGTATCGTACTGGGGGGATAGAATCTCCGTAGAGTATAACGACACAATATGTACTCCTTGCGATATCGAGGATTTCGCTAAAACACTCGTGCAAAACTATCTACGCTTTAGGCACGGATATCTGAAGATAAGAGTCGAGGGGGATAAGGTCATCAACATCTTGGACAATCAAGTCATCGCCCAGATAGGTTAAAAGTAGAGAGTCGTTACACTATCGTAACGACTCTCTATATGCTTTTGGTGATATGCCCTCCACCCTTTTGAAGTACTTTCCAAATACGGACTGCGACGGGAAGTTAAGTTCATCGCTTATCTGCTGAATAGTCATCTTTGTAGATGATAGCGAGCTTTTGGCATAGAGTGCAACATACTGTTCAATCCACATAAATGCTGTCATACCCGTATGCTCTTTGAGTAGTGTGGAGAGATACTTTTTGGATATACACAACTTATCGGCATAGAAATCAAGGTCACGATGTTGCTTAAAATGCTCTGCAACCAAGCCAATAAACCTCTCGCACATATTCTGCTGCGGAGTCATAGCCTCTGCAGTAGCCGTAACACCATGAACATAGTAGCCAAGCCCATAGTAGTATGCCGAAAAGAGGTGCTTTATAATCTGCTCCTGATAGGGATTATCCTCCTGCTTGAGGATACCCGCCACCTGCCGATAACAAGCCATATAGGCATCTATTGCCTCCTGAGATATGGTATGAAACTGCGTATGTTGCAAAAATAGACGTTCCTGAAGGCTCACAGGGAGATTTAACGAGTCGGTAAACTCCGAACTAATCACCATACCCAACCCCTCAAACTGCTCATCTACAGCCAATGACTCGACAACCTGACCTGGGAGGAATATTGCCATTGCTGGAGCTTTGAGCGTATAGGGACGGAAATCGACGATACATGATAGTCCCCCTGCAGTGATGATAATCTGTGTGACCTTCTCAATCTTAAATGGATAGCGAAGACCACTGAGTAAATTCGTGCTATCAAGCAACTCTATACCACCTACCATAACCAAACTATTTTTTGCAAATTTACAAAAATCGGAATATTTGCACAATAACATACGCTATTCTCGCGAATAAAGCGCCAAACATTAAGAACATTTGCCCACAACCTCTCAACCATTCTCCCAACAACCCATATAGGTAGAGAGGAAGCTACGCCACATCGTAGCGGAGAAAGGCAAACGGACTCTCACACTCCTCGCCTTACGCATATCGCTCCATAGACACGCCAACGACTATTGTGCAACAAAAAAAAGCATCTCGCCGTGAGATGCTTTTTTATTGGTAAGGTAACAAGTAACAACTATCCACTAATTATTACTAATACGTCCTCTATCCTCCTCTGAGCCACTCTCTACAGACTTGGCACGGAAGTTCTTACCAGAGTTGAAGTTATATGATATTTGAAATCTGAACATTGGGCGTTGCCATGGCTGGTCGACAACCATAACGCGCTCGAAATCAGACTCCTTAACGGTTATAGTCTGCTTCATAGGTACGATGTTATGCACGCCGAGGCTGAGGGTTAACTTGTTGTCCAAGAGTCGCTTCTTGAGATATACGTTGGCGTTTGCCATATCGCTCATAGAGGTGTTGCCCGCCACTGCGCCGTGCATATATACACCGCCAAGCTCTATAAAGTGGTTGTGTGGCAGAGTGAAGGTCATCTGGGCATTACCTATAACCATAAGATTACGGCGTATAGCCTCCTCTGGGCGTATGCGCTGACCAAGATACATCGCATTAAGGTTGATATTCGTAGCCCACCACTTGGTTATCTGTATCGGCAGGTTTGCCGATGCGTAGAAATCGTTAAGCGTTGGGTAGTTGATATATTTCAGTAAGAGCAGTTCAGGGTTCTGGCTATCTACAATCGTGGTCTGCTGAATGGCATTCTGCATAAGCGACATACCAACAGTTAATGTATACTTATACTTAAGTACCGCGGTGATAGATAGTGAGTTATCGTACGCTGCTTTGAGGTTGGGGTTGCCGCACTGTATCATATACTCCGAGATCTTGGTCTCGTTAGGCGACAATGCCCAGAACGAGGGGCGAGATATGGTGCGCGAGTACTGCGCAACAAGGGAGTATGCACCATCCTCGGTAAGGGAGTATGAGAGGTTGGCATTGGGGAAGAGGTCGCCATAGTTCTGGTTCACATTGCCTGTGTTATCACGGAATGAGGTGTACTCTCCGCGTAGTCCACCCACCACGCTTAGACGACCAAAACGTGCCGAGAGCGTGGCGTAGGCAGCACCGATATTCTCGGTGTAGCCGATATCGTAGTTCTTAGCCTCGTTGGGTTGCCAGTAGCTATTATCCTTATCCTCGTCCGAGCCTATAAAGTCCTCATATACAGCACTGTTTGCATTGGTGTTATTAGTAAATTTCACACCCGCCTTGAAGCTAAGTTTTGGAGACAAGATCTTCTCCAAAGCCAATGTTGCAGTTGTGAGTCGATAGTTACTCTTGCTATTATCGCGGTATATCGACTCGCCAACAGAGGTATAGTCGAGATAGTCGTTGTGGTTGGGGTAGACAGAGCTTGTGTAGTCGTATATAAGCTTTAGCGTTGAGCCCATATCATCGAATTTGTAGATGTAGTTGAGCGTTGCTGTAGCCATATCGCTATGATAGCTGTTGTTGTATGTACCCTCGGTGCGCTGGACTATATCGCTAAGTCTATGCTCAGTCCAGGTCTCTGTTGTACCACCACCGCCATGCCTATTTAGTTGAATCTCGCCACCTACGGAGTGCCTATCGTTGAAGTCGTAGACGATACCGAAATTACCACCGCGCCAATAGGTATTGTTATATAGCTCCGATTTGGCATCTATAACCGTTCCCGATATGTAGTTAGTATGCTCCTCGGTGTTGTATATCTGCTCGTTGCGACCTATCCAGGCACGAGCGTATGCATTCACCTTACCACGATTGTAGTTTAGTGATAGCGAGGGCGATAGCGACTTATAATCTCGCGTATATCCTGCAGAGTGCGATATCGAGCCCATAAGACCTGAGTCTACGTGGCGCTTGGTTGTAATCTTGATTATACCACCTGAGGATGAGGCGTCATAGTCGGCACCCGACTGAGGCACAACCTCAATCTTTTGAATATCCTCAGCACGTAGCGAACGTAGGTAGGCTATAAGCTGCGCATCCTCCATCTTTACCTCGCGGTCGTTGAGATATATCTTCGAGCCCGATGAGCCGTTTATCGAGATTTTATCATCCTGAATCCACACACCCGGCGCAGTCTTGAGTAGCTCCTCGCCATCCTTACCCATAGCTATTGGAGAATTGGCAATATCCACCACAAAACGGTCGGCCTCGCGACGTATAAGTTGCGAGGTGACCACCACCTGCTCTATCTGCTCCGAACTCTCGGCTAACAGGATATCGCCTAAATCGATATTTGCTCTAAGTGATACGTTCTGCTGGTATGATGTGTAGCCTATAAAATTGATATTTAGCGTATAATCGCCCTCCTCGAGCGAAACATTAAAGCCACCCTCGCTATCTGTTGTAGCGCCTGCTACCTGCACGCTCTCATCCAAAACCACCACCGTAGCATACGCTATAGGGGTAGCACTACTATCAACTACACGACCTCTGATACTATACTTCTGGGCTACGGCACTGCCTATGCTCACCATAAGCACCGCCATTAGGAGGGCAACTAATCTTTTCATAGGATTCTCTGTTTTATATATAAACGCACAAGAGCGTAGTTTAGTAACAAAGATAGCGAAATTTTTACAAAAAAAAGATAGAGACAGCGGAAATAACACTGCCCCTATCTATATTCTAAGTAGTCTTTCTCTAACTACACTCTATCATATACCAAAAAGGCAAACGGGCTCTCATACTCCTCGCCTCGCTCGTAGCGCTCCTCGGATACCAACTTCCACTCGGAGTAGTCCATCTCTGGGAACGCCGTATCGCCCTCGTAGTCGCGCTCAACGCGAGTGATATATAATCTGTCTACAACCTTAAGAGCCTCGGTATATATCTGCGCGCCACCCATAACGAATATCTCCTCCTCGCCACACTCAGCCTTAGCCATAGCGATAGCCTCCTCCAAAGAGTGAGCCGTCAAAGCGCCCTCAAAGCTACACTCTTGGCGTGTGATAACGATATTTGTACGCTTAGGTAGAGGTTTTGAGCCCAACGACTCGAATGTCTTGCGACCCATAATCACAGGATGACCCGAGGTCGTAGTGCGAAAGAATCGCATATCCTCCTTAATATGCCACAAGAGGGCATTCTTATCTCCGATAGTGCCATTTTGTGCAATGGCAACGATAATACTTACCATAATATAAATCTCAAAATATTCCTTATTGCTTCATAAATTGTATAACAAGAGCTAATTTTAGGCGCACGAAGCTCGAAATAGCGGAGTTTACTTAGGCGTAAATGAGCATATTGAGAGCAAGTGCAACACCAAAGTAGCCTTGTTAGGCAATTTATCAGAATGATAGTGGTGCTTTAATTGCTGGATATGGGTCATAACCCTCAAGAGTAAAGTCCTCGTATTTATAATCGAAAATCGACTTCACATCAGGGTTAAGATACATCTTTGGCAACTGGCGTGGCTCACGGCTAAGCTGCTCCTTGGCCTGCTCCTGATGGTTTAGATAGAGATGCGCATCACCCAATGTATGGATAAACTTGCCAGCCTCAAGACCGCACTCCTTAGCTATCATCATCGTAAGCAGAGCATACGACGCGATATTGAATGGCACACCAAGGAAGGTATCACCACTACGCTGGTAGAGCTGACACGACAATCTACCCTCGGCAACAAAGAATTGGAACATCGTGTGACAAGGAGGCAAAGCCATACTATCTACATCCGCCACATTCCACGCCGAGACAATCATACGGCGCGAGTTAGGATTTGTCTTAATGGTATCGATGACCTTTTTAATCTGGTCGATAGCACCGCCATCACTCGAAGGCCAACTACGCCACTGGTAACCATATACATTGTTCAAGTCGCCAAAGCGATAACCATCAATAGGCGACTCCACGCCCACAGCCGAGAGGAAGGTATCCATATCTACGGGAAGTACACCGTGCTTGATACAAAGCTCGTTATAGTAACGAAAGGCATCACTATCCCAAATATGGACTCCGTTATCTACTAAATACTTGATATTGGTATCGCCTCGCAAGAACCACAACAACTCATATATCACACCCTTCAAAAAGAGTCTCTTTGTGGTCACAAGCGGGAAGCCCTCACTAAGGTCAAAGCACATCTGATAACCAAAGATACCCTTAGTACCAGTACCTGTACGGTCACCACGCACAACACCTTCGCGACAAATCTTATCTAATAGTTCAAGATATTGTTTCATCTATTACAAACTCCTTAAGTTCCACATTCTTATCCATATCCATTACAGCATACACAGCCTTTACTCCAGACCAGTCGCCAAGATAAAAGAGCTCAACACCATCCTCTATTACTGCTCTATGGCCAAGGTGCATATGTCCAAATATATAGGCCTCAGCACGACTATCCTCACCATGGTGCTTGCGCGCATACTCCGTAAGATAGCTAAGCATATCCACCGATATAGTCTCCTTACCGTGCGACTTACGCGACTTACCACTCCACCAACGTCCAAACTTTAATGCCACGTCGGGGTGTATAAACCAACTAAAGAGCCAGCGCAACATAGATGAGCGAAACATTGCATTCATAGCCTTCAACATAGGCTGATTGCCAACATTCATATTATCGCCATGAGCAATATGCAATGCTTTACCACCCACCTCCATAACGCGAGGATTGGTATAAACCTCAATACCACACTCAGTAGTAAGATAGTCCCTGCACCACATATCGTGGTTACCGGTAAAGAACACAACTCTAACACCCCTATCCGTAAGCTCTGCAAGGCGACCAAGCACACGCACAAAGCCCTTTGGCGCTACCCTCTTATGTTCAAACCAGAAATCGAAGATATCGCCAAGGAGATAGATCTCTGTGGCATCCGCCGAGACCATATCAAGCCAACGGCAGAAGGCGCGTTCAACGCGCTTTGCCTCCTCAACGGTGCCCGCCCCAAGGTGTATATCAGATGCGAAGTATATCATACTACAAAGCCTCCTTTATCTCGCGTTCCAAAGCCTTAATAGAGAGTGGCGCAACAGACATATTGCCCTCACGATCAATAAGATATGCTGTTGGCAATTTTACAACATTATAGAGCGTAAAGACATCCATACTATATCCGCCAAAGACCGAAATCCAAGGATGCTTCTGCTGGCGTACCACATCTATCCACAACGACTCATCGCTATCGGCAGAGATATGATATACCTCAAATCCATCATCACTATACCTGTTGTACAACTCCTTAAGTTCAGCATTGAGGTTGTTACACATAGCACTCTCCAAGGTCCAGAAGTAGAGCAAAACAACCTTACCCTCCAACGATGAGAGCTTATGCTTTGTTTTATACATATCCTCCAGTTCGATATCTGGATACGATATAATCTTCACATTACCCACCAAATCTATCATCGCCTCCATCTCAGCAATCTCACTCTCAATGATAGCGATGTATGGAGAGTCGGGGTATGTAGCCATAATGCTCTCCAAAACAGTGCGATAATGGAGGATTGTGATACCGTAACCATCAAGCTGCGGAACATAACGCTCAGCAACATTATGACGCATAGCGTATAGTGCTGCGAGAGTATTTGAATGTGTTCCAACAAAGCGCAGCTGGCTCTTTATAGCCTCCATAGCCAAACGATAGGCCTCCTTTCTGGAATAGGCCACATTTGTTCCAAGACGCTCAGCAACAAGAGCAAGCTGATCGCACGCCTTGAAATAATCGTGATTAAACTCACATATAAGCGCAGACTCCTCAGAGCCCTCAACAGTATAGTTAAGGAAGATATCGCCAGCCGACTCCAACGTAATATTATCCTCTGGCGCAACAACTAACGTTATAGGACGACCACCATTATTTGTACTTATCCTGTAGAATCGTGGCGACGCCCCCTCGTCAATAGCCAACTCAAAACGGAATGCTCCATTATCTTCCAAGCATACCATATCAACGCTCTCAGGCGCTGAGAAGTTATCCGACATACGCTCTAAGTAGATGGTATCCACACCACTACCCACGAAACGGCCCGAAATTGTTGTGTTTGCTTTTTTTGTATCTGTAGCACACGAAAGTATGCTTACCATCATCACGATGGCCAATATAACTCTCTTCATTCCTCTTTGGTTTCTCTACTTTGTACGTTGATGTTGCTTAGCACCTCGCTGCTGCTTGCGACCATTATTGCGCTGTGCAACGCCCTTGCGTTTGTGGTTATTGCGCTGTGGCTGCTTGCAATACTCGCTACGCATCGTGAGCAACTGCGACATATCCACCACCAACTCACCTGCAGCCATTAGACGCATATCGCGAACAATAGAGTCGTTCTTTGGGTGCTCGTTGTTGAATTCATAACTCTTAGCTCGAAGGTAACGTCCCATATCAAGCATACCCTGCGTAGTACTCTCAGATACGCCCTGCTCGTTTATCATACGCACGAAACGTTGCGCATACTTACCATAGTGCTTAAACATAATGCGTGTCTGAGGATATGGCAAACGCTTGGGGGTTAGTGTCAACTCCTCACGCGAAGGCTGTGCATATGGAGAGTCAACATCAAGCTTAAAATCCGACATAATGAAGAGGTGATCCCAAAGCTTATGCTTGAAATCCTCCGAATCGCGCAGCGTGGAGTTAAGGTTACCCATAACCGCAATTACCGCCTTAGCCTGTCGTGTACGCTCCTGCCTATCCTCTATCAGAAGCAGAGAATCCACCATCTCCTGGATATGCCTACCATACTCTGGCAAGAATAGCTTACGACGTGTATAGTTATAATTTTTTCTCATAATGAAATTTGTTCAACATTGATAATCTCGCGCTACGGCGATAATCCATAACGGCCAATAGAATCTACTATTTAGATCGTATCGCACAGAATAGTTGCAACTCTAAAATAAAGCCCACATCTTGCGAACTCTCGGCACTGACTAACAAGCAACTTAGCCAGCGTCACTCGCAGAAGTTGGATAATGAGTGTTAGTTTTAGGCGCACGAAGTACGAAAAAGCGGAGTTTACTAAACGTAAATGAGCATTTCGAGTACAAGTGCAACGAAGAAATAACCTCGTTAGACAACTTCTGAGCTTACAAAGTAACTAAAAAATATTAACATATACAAACTATGACTAAAATTTTACTTCTATCGCACTCTAAAAGTATGCTTAACTCCCTCAGTGAGCGCTTGCAATTCGAGAACTTTGCCACCACCGAGACCTCCAGCATCACCAGTGCCAACGAGCTATGCCAAAACGACCACTTCGATGCTGCGATTGTGGATGGTGAGATGGAGCTTGAGGATATGGAGCTTCCGATGATTGTCATCACACGCCAACCGAATATCGACTCCGCCATAGATGCCCTACGTCACGGAGCTATCGACTATATTACCATTCCTTTGGATATGAATCGTCTGCTTAGCACCCTACGCAACATCGGAGAGCATAACAACCATCATATTAAATCTCGCACACGCCACTGCACAAAACGCACGAACTGTGCCACACAGCCAATTATCGGAGACTCGGAGGCGATACACCACGTCCGCAGTATGATAGAGCGCGTAGCCCCCTCAGATGCCAGAGTGCTGGTATTGGGCGAGAATGGTACAGGCAAGGAGTTGGTGGCACGCTGGCTACACAATCAAAGTCAGCGCGCCGATGCACCCTTTGTGGAGGTCAACTGCGCAGCTATACCCGCAGAACTTATCGAGAGCGAACTCTTTGGACACGAAAAGGGCTCGTTCACCTCGGCAGTAAAACAACGCAAGGGTAAATTCGAACTTGCTGATGGTGGCACGCTCTTTATGGATGAGATTGGCGATATGTCTCTCTCGGCACAAGCAAAGGTACTCCGCGCACTGCAAGAGAATAAAATCACGCGCGTTGGTGGCGATAAGGATATCGCTGTGGATGTGCGTGTTGTGGCGGCCACGAACAAAAATATACGCGACGAGATACGCTTAGGTCACTTCCGCGAAGATCTCTATCATCGTCTTAGTGTTATCGAAATAGATGTTCCACCCCTGCGAGATCGCCGCGACGATATAGCCCTTTTGGTGGAGTACTTTATAAAGGAGATATGCTCCCGCCACAATATCACCACCAAACATATCGACAACAAGGCCGTTGACATCCTCACCCGACGCCCCTGGACAGGAAATATCCGCGAACTACACAACGTTGTTGAGCGACTTATTATCCTCAGCGACGACCGTATAACGGCTGAAAATGTAGAGAAATACTGCCACGCATAACTCCTCATAGTATAGCATATTAGCCACCCAATCAGAATATTTCGGTTGAACTTTTTACAATAATTTCTTTGTACATTGAAAAAAGAATATTATATTTGTATTCGTAAAAACAAATTTTTATCAACTAAAACATTCAAAGTTATGAAGAAATTTTTGGTAGCATTGGTGGCAATGTTTTGCGTAACAGCTGTATCAGCTCAGGTTAACAATGTCGGTGTTCGTTTCAACGGTGGCATTGAGGTTGTTGGTCAGTACGATTTGAGCAAGGCAAACTATGTTGAGGGTCGTATCGGTCTTAACCACAACATTAGCCTTACTGGTATCTATACATGGAAGATTCAGGAGTTCAACTGGACACCTCAGTACGGCAAGTGGTTCTTCGATGCAGGTGTTGGTGCTAGCGCAACTTTCTCTGAGCCAGTATTCCTTTCAGTAGTTGGTTCTGCTAAGCTTGGTTTCGAGTTCAAGAATGCTCCAGTTAGCGTTATTTGGGATCTTTGCCCAGTATTCAGCCTAACTCCTCACACTGGCTTCGGCTTCGGCGGTGGTGTTTCTGTAGTTTACAACTTCTAATAATTATATTAGTCAAGTTACGCTCGCGGGGGACTTACCTCCGCGAGTTTTTTAATTCTAAAGGATGAAAAAACTTATAATCTTTGACCTCGACGGCACACTGCTAAATACCATTGGCGACTTGGCAGATGCCGTAGATTATGTAATGCGCTCACGCAACCTTCCAGAGCACACAAATGCCGAGTATCGACAAATGGTGGGTGGCGGCATTAAGCGCTTAGTTGAGAGAGCGCTCCCAGAGGAACTTGCTCACAATGAGCAATATGTAGAGGAGTGCGTAGCGCAATTTCGACGCTACTATGTAGACAATATAGACCGCCATACAATACCCTATGAAGGCATCCCAGAGTTGTTGAGCAAGTTGCAAAATGAGGGTGTGATGTTGGCAGTAGCATCAAACAAGTTTCAGCACGGCACAGATAGACTGGTAGCAAAATTCTTTGGCGATATTGAGTTCGTAGCCATCGAGGGAAACCGTGAGGGTGCACCCCTAAAGCCAGATCCAGCTATTATCCACAATATCCTCAACAAAGCGGATGTGGAGCGCTGCGATGCCGTTATGGTTGGCGACTCTGGCATAGATATCCGCACCGCTGCTGCCGCTGGTATCGACTCTATCGGCGTATCGTGGGGCTTCCGCTTCGCCGAGGAGCTATACGCCGCCGGCGCCACCACGGTAGTCACCACCGCCAAGGAGTTAGAACGCGCTATATACAACCAGTAGCAAATAGCACAAAGCATAATAAAGGGAGAGTTTTGGACCATCAAAACTCTCCCTAATTTTTACTAGATAGACCTATTCTGTCTTAATGATAATCTTAGCAGATTTAAGCCCCTTCGCTGTTGCGGTAAGAGTAATCTCACCACTCTTTGTGGTACTCTGCACAATGGCTGTCATCATACCGCTAAAGAGCTTCATCTTAGGCTCATGGAAGAGTTCCAATGATACTGGATTTCCGTTAGCACCAGCACGGTAGAAGCCATCACCCTTAACGCTATACTTAATAAGATTATCAGCATTAGGGCATAGATTACCATCTTTATCCACCACCTTAACGGTTACAAATGAGAGGTCTTTGCCATCTGCCTTGATAGTGCTTCGGTCAGCCTCCAAAACAATACGATAAGGCTTGCCCGCAGTACGCATAACACGCTCAGCAACAGCATTACCCTCATTGTCGTATGCTACAACCTTTACCTCGCCTGGCTCGTAGGTAGTATCCATCCACATTAGTCGGTAGCGCTTTTGACGTACAAAATCGCGTTCAGCCTCAGCACCACGGCTATCCTCCATAGTAACAGAGGTATCCTTCGAACGTACACCCTGACTTACTCCATTTATAAAGAGCTCAGCACTTGGGTAGTTGGTGTAGACGAAGATAGGTGTTGTCTCGCCCTCGCGTCCCTCCCAGTTCCAGTGCGGAAGTATATGAAGTGTCTCCACATTCTCGTTCCAGTGGCTACGATAGAGGTAGTATCTATCCTTTGGAATACCCGCAAGGTCCACAATGCCAAATAATGAAGAGTGGCTTGGCCAATCGGTATAGTATGGTGTAGGCTCGCCTAAATAGTCGAAGCCCGTCCACACAAACTCGCCTATAGCCCAGCTAAACTCATCATGCCAAATCCAATCATCCTCCGGAAGGTTCGACCAACCGCAGTGTTCAACATCATAAGAGGAGGCCTGATGGTCCTCATAGCGCGCCATAGAGCGACGCTCAACAGGGAATTTATAGACACCACGACTACTTACCGTAGAGGCAGTCTCCGAGCCGAGAATTATCTGCTGTGGCAGACGCAAATAGTTATCCGCATATCGGAATGGTCGATAGTTAAAACCTGCCACATCCATCACAGCAGCCATATTGTTATATACCACATTATCAGGCTGATCCATACCATTAGTCACTGGACGCGTAGGATCTTCGCGGTGGCATATATCCTGCAACATACGAGATAGTTTTGGACCCCAAATCTTATCACCCTGATCTGGCACCTCGTTACCTATGCACCACATCACCACGCTTGGGTTGTTACGATAGTGGTGCAAGAGATTTATCATATCTCGCTCCACCCACTCCTCAAAGTGGCGGTTATAGCCATTCTTTACCTTTGGTGTAATCCACTCGTCGAAGGACTCAAGCATAAGCATCATACCCATCTCATCACAAGCCTCCACAAGCTCTGGCGCTGGCATATTATGCGATGTGCGGATGGCATTGCAACCCATATCCTTCATTATGCGTATCTGTCGACGTATAGCAGCATCATTCACCGCAGCACCTAAAGGGCCAAGATCGTGATGGTTACATACGCCTTTGAACTTCGTTGGCTCGCCATTGATAAACATACCATACTCCGGAATAATCTCGATGGTGCGAACACCAAAGCGGGTAGAATACTCATCCTTAAGTGTTTCACCATCATAAATCTTTGAAGTGGCTGTATATAGAAGTGGTGTATCTGCACTCCAAAGCTCTGGCTTTGCAAGGTCGATATGCTGCTCAAAAAGCGAATTATCATACCTACTCAACACATCCTCATTCGAGGCAACAACCTCACCATTAGGGGCTATAATATCGGTCACAATGCGGAGACTACTGCGTGAGGCGCCCTCCGGTGTTACAACCTTTGTGCATACCACAACCTCGGCAAGTTCCGTAGTAACACGTGGCGTAGTCACCTGTGTACCCCACACTGGCACGTGAACATCCTCGGTAACCACAAGGTGCACATTTCTATATAAGCCAGCACCTGGATACCAGCGCGACGAGTCTGGCAAATTCTCAAGGCGCACGGCAAGAATATTCTTCTCTCCAGCCCTTAGATGCTCCGTGATATCGATATGAAAAGAGTTGTAGCCGTATGGCCAATAGCCAACCTCAACGCCATTTAGATAGACGTGTGCATCGCTCATAGCACCGTCAAAGATAAGCGTTGCCGATTTACCCTCAGCAAATGCCTCAGCCTCAAACTCTAAGCGGTACCAACCCACACCCACAAATGGTAGACCTCCAGTACGACCAGCATGCTCCATAGCCTCCTTCTGACCATCCTGCGTGATAGCCACATTCTGCCTATCGTTGTTGATGCTAAAAGGGCCATATATAGCCCAGTCGTGTGGCACGGTGACACTCTGCCACTTGCTATGGTTGTAGTCTACAGCGCTAAAATCTGAACTATCCTCGCGCGTAAAACGCCAACCCCTCTCCAAAAGCTCCTCAGTGCGCACCTGTGCCTCGACTGTAACCACAACCGAGATAAGCGCCATCAGTAATAGAAAAACTCTCTTCATTCTATTTTAAGTTTTATATTATCTATGTAACAAGCACAAAGATAAGAAAGTTTTTCAATACATTGTTTATTTCGTTGAAATTCCCTACATTTGCCCCATATATTTATAGAACACACCTTAACTATGTCAGTTGAAAGCAAATTGAGAGCGGTTACTACGCTCCGTCTTACTGAGATGAAACAGCGCGGCGAGAAGATCGCAATGCTCACATCATACGACTACTCAATGGCTAAGATCGTCGACCAAGCGGGTATCGATGTTATCCTTGTTGGCGACTCTGCCGCAAACGTAATGGCAGGCTTCGAGACTACCCTACCTATTACGTTGGATATGATGATATACCACGCAAAGTCGGTTGTACGCGCCGTGGAGCGCGCCTTGGTGGTTGTAGACCTACCTTTCGGTACTTACCAGGGTAACTCTAAGCTCGCCCTCGACTCGGCAGTACGTATTATGAAGGAGACAGAGGCCGATGCTGTGAAGTTGGAGGGTGGCGAGGAGGTTATCGAATCTATCCAGCGTATACTTTCAGCAGGCATCCCAGTTATGGGTCATCTCGGACTTATGCCACAGTCAATACATAAGTTCGGCACATATAACGTGCGCGCTAAGAGCGAGGCAGAGGCCGAGAAGCTTATCCGCGATGCCCACCTTTTGGAGGATGCTGGTTGCTTCGCCATTGTATTAGAGAAGATTCCTGCGGAACTCGGCAAGCGCGTATCTAAGGAGTTGCATATCCCAACTATCGGTATTGGCGCCGGTGGCGCAACGGATGGTCAGGTGCTCGTAGCACACGATATGTTGGGCATCACACAGGCATTCTCACCACGTTTCTTACGTCGTTATGCCGACCTCGGCACAGTAATATCGGAGGCCGTAGGCCACTATGTTGACGATGTTAAGAGCTGCGACTTCCCTAACGAAAAGGAGCAATACTAACAATAATGGCTGTCCCTATTGGGCAGCCATTATTGTTAGGTGAAAAGTGAAAACTGAAAACTGAAAAGTGTGGTGCGCTTCGCGCGAGATTTATAAAAGGGCCTGAAGGGGAGTTAAGGGGCCTGAGGGGCCTAAGAGACCCGAAGGGGAAAACTGAAAACTGAAAACTGAAAAGTATGGTGTCTGCGACGCTTTATTAAACTGCCACCCTCTTTGGCCTCTTTTGCCCCTTTTGCCCTTTCAGTGTAGCTGTCGCTTGGCACAAGCGATAGATGAACATACAGGGTTGCACGACCTAATTTCTCAGGAGAAGGCTGCAGATACAACGCTCGGCAAAAATCCCGACGATGGGCTGTACTTGAGGTACTGCTCATTGTCGGGACTTTTTGTTAGCGGAAGTAGATGTCTGCCTTATCGTGAGAAATTAAAATTACATCATACCACCCATACCAGCACCACCTGCTGAAGCAAGAGTTTGTAGTGGGCTATCCTCCTTCTTTTCGGCGAGTACG
>JAZOQR010000041.1:0-3503 GCA_045656185.1 Alistipes sp.
AGAGACTTTTCAGAAAAATCTGAAGAGTCTCTTTTCTTTTCCCCTCGTAACTCATTGGTTTGTAGGTATATTACATCGAGTACCTTGTTATATGAGTTGGTTCGATATGTTTCACCATCAAATTCAAATTTCTCAGGGAACATCACACCAATCAACTCTCTCTTGACCTCCAAACGCCCCTCTCTTATATGGTGTTCCATATTGTTTATCAGAGACATAGCATATTTAAGTTGTGGTTCAATATCAGCACACTTAGGGGTTTTGAGCATATCGAGCTTACTAAGGCAAGCCCTCTTCTCCAATTCTACTCGCTGTTTTAACTCTGCGTAGAGGGTCGCATCTATTTCCCCATCGAGAAATTTGTTGGTTGCAGCAGCCAATCGAGCCTCGTGAGCCATTATCTCCTCTTCAACCTTTGCTATTTGACTCAGAGTTGCTACCTGACCATCATTGCTAATCTCCTTCATAATCTCTCCATAAAGCCTTAGAATGGCATAATTAGGTTTTAATGTTGCAATATAGCGTGCGAATAGGTCGTTCGCCTTATCTGCTCTACATCTAAGATGCTTTGAGTCGCGGCTACAATGGTAGTAATAGTATTTGCCGCCATTGCCCCTACTTGCGCTTCCGGTCATTGTCGCACCGCATTGTGGACACTTCAGATATTGACGAAGAAATACATCAGGATGTGCGCGTTTAGTTAATTTTGGGCGATGCTTTTTATTGACAACAGCTTGGACTCTCTCGAATGTATCTTTGTCAATAAGGGGTTCGTGTAAACCCTTAACATAGTGAGCCGGGATAGTACCAATCTTATCATCCTTATACTCCGGTACGAATACCTCGCCAACATAAAACCTATTGCGGAGCATCTTCAAAAATGAGTTCTTATGAATGTAATATCCTTTTCGAGCAAACACCTTCTGAATATAACAGGGCGTATATACACCCTTTGCAACCTCCCTAAACATCTCCCGGATTACAGGTGCCTTAGTCTCATCAATAACTACATACTTGTTGCTATCATCTATCTGCTTATTGATATAGCCTCGTGGTGCCTTACAGGTGCATTTACCCTTTTCTAATGATGCGTGTATGCCCTCTCGTGTGCGGCGGGAAATCTTCGTGTCTTCGGATTGAGCCATAGATATGTATAGCGACAACATTGTAATATAGTCAGCTGCATTAAAGTCGATATGTTGCTCCACACTATTCACTTCAATCTCCAACTTCTCGAAGTAATCAAGATTGATTAAAGCCTCCTTTAGATTGCGCGAATATCTATCCCAACGATATACTAATACATAATCTACTTCGTGCCTATGTTCTTTGCAATATTTCATTAGCGCTTGAAACTCGGTGCGTTTCTTAAATCCTGACTTTGCTGATTTATCCTCTTTATAAACAGCAACGACATTGTAGCGCTTCATCTCGCAATATCGGCGAAGATAGTCCTCCTGCCAATCGAGAGAACTACCTTTCTCTTGCTCTGCCGTTGATACACGGCAGTACAGAATTGTATTCTTAATCTCCATATTCTTTTTCGTTCAGGTTCTTGATTTTATATTCTAGGTTTGCGATGGTGTATAGAAACTCTCTCACCTCTTTTATTTGCTCATCATCGAGTTTCATACCCTCTTCTTTTAGTATCTGCTTGCATCTCTCAATACTTAACATTTTAGTAATGAGTATTATATCCCCATATAGGGGTTATACTGCTCTTTGCCTCTCAACGCTGTTAATTGGTTGAATCTTCTGTTCGGCAGGGCACACAGCAGCCCTTGCGCGCAGGGCGCAGTTATCCTATTATTAAGTCATAGCCTTATATTATTTGGATTGTTAAGTAATGAATTGGTACTTATTAGTACCCTTTGTGCAATTATACAAACAGAATTTTGAAAAAACAAATCCTTCTAAAAGTCTATGACTGATTTTCTAATAACTACGCCCTAGTTAAATCCAAGTTTTCAGCATTCTCTCAAGGATATGTAACAAACTAATTCACCGCATCTTATGTGGGGTATAGGGTGAGGGAGTAAGGTGTTTCTTTACATCAGTTATCCCCCTTAGAGATTTTTTGCGTACACTATATACATACACGCCATATAGTGCTGTCTAAAAATTTTTCCGGAAATTTTTGGGTTTCAAAATAGACCCTATATGGCAAATTCCTTCTTGACTCGCTGTACGGTGCTTATGCTGACACCACAAATCGCCGCTGTATCACGAATACTCTTGCCCGCTTTCAACGCGCGAATGACCTTCCCATACTCCTCTTGTTTACGCTCCTTACTCTTTACCGAGCCGACCTTGCGCCCCATTTTCACCCCCTTTTCAATCGCCAATTTTCTGCCCGAAAAGAGGCGGTAGTATATGTTTTCACGCTCTAATTGCGCACAAACACCAAGCACAGAGACCATTACTGCGAGGTATGGATTTTCCTTACCATCTACACCAAACAAAGACAATCCTTCTTTTTGGAAATAGGCATTTATATTGTTGTCTTTAAGTCTTTTAATGGTTTCCAACACCTCCCAAACGGCACGACCGCAACGGCTCAGTTCCGAGAATAATACTACATCTATACGATTGGAAATCGCATAGCTTATACACTCAGAAAGCACTGCACGCTCTCCATTCTTTTTGGCTCCGCTGATATGCTCCTCAAAAACTTGTGTCACAAGCAATCCATTTTTGGTGGAGTAATCTACCAAATCTGAAACTTGTCTATCTGTATTCTGTCGGCTCTCAAGGGCTCCGGAACTGCTCACGCGAGCATATATTATTGCGGTCTTCATCATATCCATATTTTGTTACTACTATAAATAAATCGCTACTTGATGGCATACTCCTCCTTGACTCTGTCTTTGTATTGGTCACATCGCTCGACCAAGCCATCAATAACGGCAACAAGGTTGTCGCAGTATATCATATCTTCAGTCCTTCCGTCTGACAAGTGCACCTCGAATAAATCGAGCGCATCGTTATATATGACCTCAACACGACCCTTGTAGAGGAATCCATCAACTTCAAACGCTAATCCCCTATTGTCGGGCAGTGCCGTGGGGCGATGAAAACCCCACGAAAACACTACCATTAACTGAGTGCGAAGAATCGCCATAATATACTCTGCCATAGACTTAGAACACCTTAACAATAGACTCCCATCGGAATGAACGCCACTCGCCAAGTTCACAATCAAAAACAGCTGTTGTTGCGAATAGTTCCCTACTTACGCCTCGACCATTTATATGGCGTTTTACCAAAGATGGGTTGGTAGTAGCGTAAATTTCTCGATATTCACCATTGCGTTTTTGGAAAATAAAGTGAGCTACACCATTGCGAAGTTTCTCTTTCAAAGACTCAATCATCATTGCCTTTGCACCCGCCACCAAAAGGTTCTGAGTGCGCTGAGCGATAACATTCATTCTAACTGCCGTTGTGTCTGTGATAATCAATGCGTTCATAGTTGTATGTTTTATTGTTGTTAATTAAAATACTCT
>JAZOQR010000042.1:0-6347 GCA_045656185.1 Alistipes sp.
AAGACTATGGAGTTCAAGGTTGTTAAGATCAACCAGGAGTTCCGCAACGTTGTTGTATCACACAAGGCTCTTATCGAGGCAGAGCTCGAGGCTCAGAAGCAGGTTATTATGTCTAAGCTTGAGAAGGGTCAGATCCTTGAGGGTACTGTTAAGAACATCACCACTTACGGTGTATTCATTGACCTTGGTGGCGTAGATGGTCTTATCCACATCACTGACCTATCTTGGGGTCGTGTAAACCACCCAGAGGAGGTTGTTGCTTTGGATCAGAAGCTTCAGGTTGTTATCCTTGACTTCGATGAGACTAAGAAGCGTATCGCTCTCGGTCTTAAGCAGCTTACAGCTCACCCATGGGAGGCTCTTAGCTCAGAGCTTAACGTAGGTGATAAGATTAAGGGTAAGGTAGTTGTTGTTACTGACTACGGTGCATTCGTAGAGGTAGCACCAGGCGTTGAGGGTCTTATCCACGTATCTGAGATGTCTTGGAGCCAGCCATTGCGTTCAGCACAGGAGTTCATGAAGGTTGGTGACGAGATCGAGGCTGTACTTCTTACACTTGATCGCGAGGAGCGCAAGATGTCTTTGGGTATCAAGCAGCTTACTCCAGATCCATGGGCTGAGATCGAGAACAAGTACCCTGCAGGCACAAAGTGCACAGCTCGCGTACGCAACTTCTCTAACTTCGGCGTATTCGTAGAGATCGAGGATGGTATCGAGGGTCTTGTACACATCTCTGACCTCTCTTGGACTAAGAAGGTTAAGCACCCATCAGAGTTCACACAGGTAGGTGCTGAGCTTGAGGTTGTAGTTCTTGAGATCAACAAGGAGAACCGTCGTCTTTCACTTGGTCACAAGCAGCTTGAGGAGAACCCATGGAACGGTTTCGAGAGCCAGTTCGGCGTAGATAGCGTTCACGAGGGTACTGTAACTGAGGCTAACGACAAGGGTGTTGTAGTATCTTTGGGTGAGAACATCGAGGGCTTCTGCCCAGCTCGCCACGCAGTTAAGGAGGATGGCGCTACTTTGAAGGTTGGCGAGACTGCTGAGTTCAAGGTATTGGAGTTCTCTAAGGCTACAAAGCGTATCACTCTTTCACACAGCCGTATCTTCGAGGAGGCTAAGCGTGAGGCTGTAGCTGCTGAGAAGGCAGAGCGTCGTGCTGCTGCAGATGCTGCTAAGGCAAGCGTTAAGAAGATCAACGCTCAGGTTGAGAAGACAACTCTTGGCGACATCGCAGGTTTGGCAGAGTTGAAGGCTCAGATGGAGAATAAGTAATCCATTTTGAATTTCTTGTGATAAGCCGCAATCTGCGGCACATCCCTAAAAGTAAACCACTCAGGGCTGTAGGTCAACTACTATCCCTGAGTGGTTTCTTTTGTGATGCACCATATCTCAGGGTTGTGTTACCCTGAGAGTTTGTGTCTGTTTTGCTTGTTCCAAGCGACAGCTACGTTGAAGGGCCAAAAGGGCCTAAGAGGCCTGAAAGGGGAAACTGAAAAGATTTCTTTCAAAAACGATATAAAAGAAATCGGCGATGAACTTAAGTTCACCGCCGAAAAAAATCGTTTTAGAATATCTCTTATATTATATAAGGTATATCCCTTACTTGCTCTTTATATACTCATCAATAGCCTTGGCAGCCTTGCGGCCTGCGCCCATGGCGAGAATAACCGTAGCGGCACCTGTTACGGCATCACCACCGGCAAAGACACCCTCGCGTGAGGTTGTACCTACCTCGTCGGCCTCGATACAGCCACGGCGGTTGATGTTTAGACCGCCTGTAGTTGATGCGATAAGTGGGTTTGGTGATGTACCCAACGCCATAATCACAACATCGCAGTCGATAGTGAAGTCTGAGCCCGCCTTCTCCTGTGGTGAGCGACGACCCGATGCATCTGGCTCGCCAAGCTCCATCTCCACGCAGTTGATGCCCGTAACCCAACCATCCTCAGAGCCGAGGATGCGAGTAGGGTTGGTGAGCATACGGAACTCGATGCCCTCCTCCTTAGCGTGGTGTACCTCCTCCTTGCGGGCAGGAAGCTCAGCCTCGCCACGGCGGTAGACGATAACAGCTTCAGCACCAAGACGCTTAGCGGTACGCACTGCATCCATAGCAACATTACCGCCACCGACAACAACAACCTTGCGACCAACATAAACTGGGGTCTCCGATACCTCAGGGTTCCAAGCACCCATCAAGTTTACGCGTGTAAGGAACTCATTAGCCGAGAGTACACCGTTGAGGTTCTCGCCCTCGATGCCCATAAAGCGTGGAAGACCTGCGCCTGAGCCTACGAATACTGCGTCGTAACCCTCCTGGTCAAGAAGTGCGTCGATAGTCATTGTACGGCCAATGATAACATCGGTCTCAAACTTAACACCGAGCTTCTTAACCTCGTTAATCTCGCGTGCTACAACTCTATCCTTAGGCAAACGGAACTCTGGAATACCGTATGACAAAACTCCACCCAAGCGGTGCAACGCCTCGAATACATCAACCTTATAGCCGAGCTTTGCAAGGTCTGAGGCGCAAGCCAAGCCTGCAGGACCACTACCTACAACTGCCACGCGGTGACCATTAGCCTCGATTGCAGGGGCCTCTACCTCGTCGCTATGCTCCAACGACCAGTCGCCCACGAAGCGCTCAAGCTTACCGATAGCCACAGGCTCACCCTTGATGCCAAGAACGCACGAGCCCTCGCACTGAGACTCCTGAGGACATACACGACCGCAAATAGAAGGTAGTGAGCTATCCACATGGATAGTATCTGCCGCAGCGCGGATATCGCCCTCGCTGAGGTGGTGGATAAAGGTTGGGATATTGATATTTACAGGGCAGGCAGCAACGCAACGAGGATTCTTACAATTTAGGCATCGTGAAGCCTCCAAAAGAGCCTCCTCCTGGTTATAGCCGTAGCATACCTCCTCAAAATTGGTGGCACGCACCTTTGGATCTTGTTCGCGTACAGCAACGCGTGCTATCTTATTCGCCATGGCATTTACATTTATGTTCGTGATTCTCTGATGCTGTTCTCTCCTGGTTGCGGTACATACCCTGACGGCGTATAGCCTCGTCGAAGTCTACCAAGTGACCATCGAACTCTGGACCGTCAACGCAGGTGAAGAGGGTCTTGCCACCTACCGATACGCGGCAAGCACCACACATACCTGTACCATCAACCATTAGTGCGTTGAGCGATACGGTGGTCTTAAGATTCCAAGGCTTTGTAGTTAGGCATACAAACTTCATCATAATCATAGGACCGATGCAGATACACTCGTCATACTTGCGGCCCTCAGTCTCTACGAGCTCCTTCATAAGGCCTGTTACCATACCCTTGAAGCCCTCAGTACCATCGTCGGTAGCGATATGTACGTTTGCGATTTTTGACATCTCCTCGATGTAGATAAGCATATCCTTAGTCTTAGAGCCAATGATAACATCGCACTTTACACCGTGCTCGTGGAGCCACTTAACCTGTGGATATACAGGCGCAGTACCCACACCACCAGCTACAAAGAGGTACTTACAGTTCTGGAGCTCCTCTGGTTTAAGGTGTATAAACTCTGATGGGCGACCCAATGGGCCAGCGAAGTCCACCAATGAATCACCCTCGTTGAGGGCGCAAATCTTGCGTGTGGACATACCGATAGTCTGAGTAACGATAGTTACAGTGCCAGCCTCAGTGTCATAGTCGGCGATGGTGAGCGGAATACGCTCGCCATTCTCGGTAGCACGAACGATGACAAACTGTCCTGGTAGGGCAGCGCGTGCCACGCGCTCGGCAGCAATCTTCATCTGATAGATATTCTCTGCGAGCTTGCGTTTTTCAACAATCTTAAACATCTTTTTAGTTTTAGGTGTGTTCTATAAATTAGTAAATATATTTTCGTTATCTTGGGTAGATTCTATTTTGGCTGCTTTTGAATTAATTTCGTCATCTATTTCATCTTTACTCAGTTGCAATGCTCGCATTGCGCCTTACGTAAGAGGTGAAATATCTGTTCGAAATACTCTTCAAAATCATCTCAACCTAATTTATAGAACCTACCTTTTTAGGTATCAATCAATTATTGCGTTAACCTTAATGCTCTGCATAGGTCTTATTGGGTCGTTGCTTATAATACGTAACCGTTCAGTGAACAACCCCTCTGTTGCGCTAATTCGCTCTGTATAAACTCTTACGTAAAGATTCGCACTCTCGCCCGACTCGATAGTTTGGCTCGATGCCTCGCACGCCAAAGCCTCGGACGTGGACTCTATACAACGCAACTCCAGGGGTGATGCTCCGCTATTTGTGACAGTTATCACCTCTTCTAAGACCTCTTTATCGCTATTTATCTCCCCAAATTTAATGATTTTTTTCGAAATATCGACACGTGGGGCAGAAATATCGTCGACCATACTAAAATTATCCGTGGCGATAGCCTCACAGCTTAGTATATATTGGGCCTGGCTTCCATCTATTTCAATGCTCATACGATCACTTACAGTTCCATAGATATTGCCTTCCTGTGGTATTGTATAACAGAGAGTTATATCTCCAGATGTACCCGCAGGAATGGTCGTAGGGTAGTCGATGCTCAGAAATCCCGACTGCTCGGTAAATTCGATTGAGATGTTTATAGCCCGTTGTGAGGTATTGATATAGCCGATATGCTCCTCAAAACTCTCACCCTGCTCGATATATCCAAATGCATGAAAGTTACTGCGAAGACGTAATCCGTTGCCCATATCGAAGGGATAGATCTCATCTATCGTGCGCTCACGCTCCTGAACATATCCCTTAAGTTGTAACTTCGTTACCATATCTGAGTCGGATGTGGCAACGAAAACGTGTTTGTCAATGCGCCCAGGTCGGTTGTAGGGGTTGAAATTTACTGTAATATCAATTCTAGCGTGTGGTGCGATAGCCCCCTTAGAGTAGCTTGTCGAGGTACAACCGCACGATGTTGTGATGTTGGTAATATAGATCTCGTTGTCGCTATTATTTGTTGCGGTAAAGAGACACTGCACCTCGCCACCATCCTCACGAATATGTCCGAAGTCGTGACTGTTAGAAGTGAATACCAAGGCGCTCCCTATCCCTTGTGCATAGGTCGCAGTGGTCACGATAAGTGCCGCTAATATAATATATGTGTGTTTCACAAGTTTCATAATACAAATATACTCTTTTTTTGCAATATATCAAATTGCCCGTAAAAGGATTTTCGAGGGGCAAAATAGTGTGGTTTGAGGTGGAAATTGTGCGATTTTATAGAAAAATGCAATTTTTTTGTAAAATTTTTGCGAAAAAATTTGCAGAATAAAAAATAATGCCTACCTTTGCACCGCAATCGAAAGATAACGGTTCTTTACAATGCCTGAATAGCTCAGTTGGTTAGAGCACATGACTGTTAATCATGGGGTCCTAGGTTCAAGTCCTTGTTCAGGCGCTCAAGTGCGAGGGATGCACACAAAAGGTGGCAAACCAAACTGCTGTGGTGACGGCCAGAAGTTGGCAGAAGGAAACAGTCAAATACCACAGGTAAGTGAGATGAGGTCGAGCTTCGTATGATGACAAGGCCCTTTGAAAAAAAACTTATAAAAAGTTTGGAAGTTAAAAAATAATAACTACCTTTGCAGTCCCAAGCCTTACAAATCGGGAGTTTAGCTCAGCTGGTTCAGAGCATCTGCCTTACAAGCAGAGGGTCGGCGGTTCGAATCCGTCAACTCCCACAACCATAAGCCACTCAGTCTCTGAGTGGTTTTTTTGTTTTATGTTGGTCGGAAATTTGATGCGTCGGTGTTTCACACCCATTGTTGCTATGATAGTGTGATATTGATGCGAGCATCACACACACACTATCATAGCAACATCAGCTTCGCTGCATTCGCATCAAATTTCACAATCCATTCAGATGCTTGCTTGTGTGAATTGCCGCATTGCTCACCTGTTGTGTGGCGGTTGAAACACTATATTCGTCTGCACAATTGCTGTGTAGACGAATATAGTGTTTCTTCAGCTGTGGCGGCTCGGAAATAGACAACAACGGTATTGCAAGACAATATATAATATAGCATAGCTGATTCTGAGTGAGCAAGCTTCCTAAATCTGCTATGCTATATTACAACCTGCGGTTGCCCTTGTTGTGTTATTTCTCTCGCCTGCGACCGCCGTTGAGCCTTGGTTATTCTCAGGTGTGTAACAAGAGTTGTGTAATACAAAAAAATAAGCGGTAACCTTTCGATTACCGCTTTGTGACTCCGCCAGGATTCAAACCTGGAACCGCTTGATCCGTAGTCAAGTACTCTATTCAGTTGAGCTACGGAGCCATTGCTTTGTGATTGCGAGTGCAAAGGTACT
>JAZOQR010000043.1:0-43200 GCA_045656185.1 Alistipes sp.
ATTGTTGAGGAGACAGAGCGCAACACAGCTCGTGTGGAGCTTAACGGTAAGAGCTACACAGTACAGGTAGAGAAGGAGGAGGCTATCGTATCTCCTAAGATTGCTGCCGTTAAGCCATCATCACAGGGTGCAGACTTCGTGGAGGCTCCACAGCAGCCTATCACAGGCAACGCTGGCTCTATCAAGTCACCACTTCCAGGTAGCGTGTCGAAGATCAAGGTTAAGGAGGGTCAGGCTGTTAAGGCTGGTGAGGTTCTTATGACCTTGGAGGCTATGAAGATGGAGAACGAGATTATGGCTCCAGGTGCTGGTACCGTTAAGAAGATCTATGTTGCTGAGGGCAAGGCTGTTCAGCAGGGTGAGGCTCTTATCGATATCGCTTAATTGCTAACTCTTAATATTAGATATATGAAGAGTGTAAAATTCTACTTTTCTTTGCTTCTATCGGCTGTGATGCTCTCGCTCTCTATGCCTGCTATGGCACAGGAGACGGTAGCAGAGGTTGCCGAGGAGGCTGTGGAGAATGTCGCTATCGTTGAGGTTGCTGAGGTAGCCGAGGTAGCTGAGGAGGCTCATGTAGCCCCTGCACAGGGCTCACAGGGTCGTGATAATGCCGTGATTGACGCTGAGTTTAGCGTTGGTAAGGCTGTATCGGACTTCGTTGATCAGGCAGGTTTCAATGGTTTCTTCAAGGGTGATAACTGGAAGTGTGCCGTTATGTTGCTCATCTCTTTCGTGTTGCTCTACCTTGCTATCGTTAAGAAGTTCGAGCCATTGTTGTTGATGCCTATCGCATTTGGTATGTTGCTCACCAACCTTCCAGGTGCTGGCATGTTCCACTCTGAACTCTTTGCTGGTGGTCATGTACACTGGGCAGACTTCGCAGCGGGCTCAGGCGTAGGTCTTTTGGACTACCTCTACTTGGGTGTTAAGCTCGGTATCTACCCTTGCTTGATCTTCGTGGGTGTGGGTGCTATGACCGACTTTGGTCCACTCATCGCCAACCCTAAGAGCTTGCTTTTGGGTGCTGCGGCACAGATTGGTATCTTCGCCACCTTCCTTGGTGCGTTGGCTCTTGGCTTCAACTACTGGGAGTCAGGTTCTATTGGTATCATCGGTGGTGCTGACGGTCCTACAGCTATCTATCTAACATCTAAGCTCGCTCCACACTTGTTGGGTCCTATCGCTGTTGCAGCATACTCATACATGGCTTTGGTGCCTGTTATCCAGCCACCTATCATGAAGTTGCTCACAACAGAGAAGGAGCGTAAGATTGAGATGAAGCAGTTGCGCACCGTATCGCAGCGCGAGAAGATTATCTTCCCTATCGTTATCACCGTTATCATCGCCCTTCTTCTCCCATCGGCAGCACCACTTATCGGCTGCTTGATGCTTGGTAACCTTATGAAGGAGTGCGGCGTAACTGAGCGTTTGTCTAAGACCGTGCAGAACGAGTTGATGAACATCGTTACCATCTTCCTTGGTATCTCTGTAGGTGCTACTGCTACCGCTGAGTCTTTCCTTAACTGGCAGACTTTGGGTATTCTTACCCTTGGTATCGTAGCCTTCTCGTTCGGTTCTGCAAGTGGTGTAATCTTGGCTAAGATTATGAACCTCTTTAGCAAGGAGAAGATCAACCCACTTATCGGTTCTGCAGGTGTATCGGCTGTGCCTATGGCGGCTCGTGTATCTCAGACCGTAGGTCAGAAGTACAACCCAGGTAACTTCTTGTTGATGCACGCTATGGGTCCAAACGTTGCAGGTGTTATCGGTTCTGCTGTTGCAGCAGGTATCTTGCTTGCGTTCTTGCCATTGTAATCGATACCTATATACAATAGAGGGCATATCCTTGCGGGATATGCCCTTTATTATTTGTGCGAGTATAAGCCTCAGACTTCACCTCTACTAATTACTAATTACTAATTCCTTAAGGTACTGTCCCGTATAACTCTTTTCGACCTTCATAATATCCTCTGGCGTACCCTCGGCAACGAGCTCACCACCTGCATTACCACCCTCAGGTCCCATATCTATAATCCAGTCGGCGACCTTCACAACATCGAGGTTATGCTCAATAACGATGGCAGTATTTCCGCAATCAACAAGGCGATTGATAACATCGAGCAACTGACGAATATCCTCGAAGTGTAGACCTGTAGTAGGCTCATCGAGGATATATAGTGTGCTTCCAGTATCGCGCTTCGAGAGCTCCGTAGCGAGTTTTATACGCTGCGACTCTCCACCCGAAAGCGTTGTGCAAGGCTGTCCCAACGTAAGATATCCCAAACCAACCTCCTGCACAGCGCGCAACTTCTGATATATGGCTGGGATATGCTCAAAGAACTCCACTGCCATATTTATAGTCATATCGAGAACATCGTTGATGCTCTTACCCTTATATTTCACCTCCAGCGTCTCACGGTTGTAGCGCTTACCGCCACACGCCTTACACTTGACATATACATCTGGAAGGAAGTTCATCTCTATAGTCTGGTGTCCTGCACCACGACACTCCTCGCAGCGACCACCCTTGACATTAAAGGAGAAGCGTCCCGCCTTATAACCACGAATCTGCGCATCGGGCGTAAGCTCGAAGAGCTTGCGGATATCAGCAAAGACATTGGTATATGTAGCAGGATTACTGCGTGGCGTGCGACCAATAGGCGACTGATCCACCACAACAAGCTTATCTATATGCTCCAAACCCTCCAACGCCTCATACTTTAGAGGCTGATCGTAGGAGCGATACAGGTGACGCGCAAGAATTGGACGCAGAGTACCATTTATAAGCGAGGACTTGCCCGAACCCGAAACACCCGTAACGCAGACAAACTTACCCAATGGTATCGAAATATCCACCCCTTTGAGGTTGTGTCCCTGAGCGCCACGAATAGTGAGATACTTACCATTACCCTCGCGGAGTTTTGTTGGAGGCTCTATCCTCTTACGCCCCGTAAGGTAGTCCGCCGTAATAGTATCACTCTTGCAGATATCCTCATAGGTACCTACAGTCATAATCTTACCGCCACGACGACCCGCATAAGGACCTACATCTACGATATAATCTGCCGAGCGCATCATATCCTCGTCGTGCTCTACGACGATGACCGAGTTACCCGCATCGCGCAGGCTTTTGAGGCTATTTATAAGTCTACGGTTATCCCTCTGGTGCAGTCCTATGCTTGGCTCATCGAGGATGTACAATACATTCACAAGCTTAGAGCCAATCTGCGTTGCAAGGCGTATACGCTGCGACTCACCACCCGAAATGGTGCGCGATGCACGCGACAAAGAGAGGTAACCCAAGCCTACATCTATGAGGAAGCCTACCCTCTCGCGTATCTCCTTCACGATATCGCGGGCAATCATCTGCTCCTTATCGCTGAGGTGCTCCTCGATATGCGCCATCCACTCCGCGAACTCCGATATAGACATTGCCGAGAGCTCCGCGATATTTTTATCTCCTATTCTAAACTGCAACGCCTCAGGCTTAAGACGTGAGCCACCACAAGCGGGGCAGGTCTCGACAACAAGGAACTGCTCGCGCCACTTCTCGCCACGCTTCGACTCCTCGTCTACCTCGCGCATTATCCAATCCGAGAGTCCCATCCACTGGCATAGTTGCGTACCTCCCGACGATGCGAACTCTGCCATATGTATGGTCATAGGCTCAGAGTCACCATACAAGATAGCATTCATACCCTCCTGCGAGATGGTCTCTATAGGGTCGTCGATGGTGAAGTCGTACCTACGTCCCAGCATCTCCATCATCGCAAAGAGCATATTATTATGGTGCTTGCCCAGAGGCTCAATACCACCCTCACGAATTGTTCGAGACATATCTGGCACAAGCTTACTAAGTTCAAAGACTGCTCGCTCACCCAAACCATTGCAGACGCTACACGCGCCCTTTGGCGAGTTGAACGAGAAGGTATGTGGCTGAGGTTCCTCGAAGGCCTCGCCCGTAGTTGGACACATAAGGTTGCGCGAGTAGTAGCGCACACCCTCCGTGCCGTAGTCGTAGAGCATCATCGTACCCTTACCGTGGCGCATAGCCTCGCCAAGCGAGGTCATCATACGTTCGCGGTGGTCATCGCCAATAACAAGGCGGTCGATGACCATATCTATTGTGTGGATTTTGTATCTATCGAGCTTCATACCGGGCGATATTTCGCATATCTTGCCATCGATACGAGCATAGATATAACCCTTGCGCGACATCGTCTCGAAGAGCTCGCGATAGTGACCCTTACGTCCCTTAACCACTGGGGCAAGGAAGGCGACTCTACGACCATCGAAGCCCTCAATCATAAGGTCGCATATCTGCTTATCGGAGTAGCGTACCATAGGCTCGCCCGTATATGGCGAGTAGGCGCGTGAGGCACGTGCAAAGAGTAGACGTAGAAAGTCGCTTATCTCGGTCACCGTACCCACTGTTGAACGCGGATTCTTGTTAGTCGTCTTCTGCTCGATAGCGATAACTGGACTAAGGCCCGTGATATGGTCGACATCGGGACGCTCCATATTGCCCACAAACTGACGAGCATACGACGACAAGGTCTCCATATAGCGACGCTGTCCCTCGGCATAGATTGTATCGAATGCCAACGACGACTTACCTGAGCCCGACATTCCCGTAATCACAACAAGAGAGTCGCGCGGAATGGCAACATCCACGTTCTTAAGGTTGTGCACCCTTGCACCTGTAACTACAATCTCACGTTTCGACATTCCCAACAACTATAAAAGCCCCGCCAACAAATTGCTCAACGATATCCAACCCATAAGGTCGAAGAAGAAGACTACGATAACCGCAAGCGTAAACCATCGCACAAACTTAACACCCCAACTCATCGCCCAATGCGATGCCATCAGAGCACCTACGATATTACCTGCAGCGTGTAACAAACCCTCTGCCCACAACACCTGGTCGTTGTAGATAAAGACCGCAAGCGCAAAGGGTGTAGAGAGGAATATCACAAAGCCCTTAATGACATTCGCTGTGACTATATCGAGGTTCATAGTCCATATCGCAATGGCAAGGATAAGGAAACCCAACCCGATATAGATATATCCGCCATAGAAACCTATAATAAAGAACAACAAATAGTGCCACCACTTGATCTTTAGACCGTGACCACCTGTAACCTGCTCGTTATCCTTGCCCAAGACCAAGTAGATAAGAATAACCACCAAGACCACACTAAGGCAAACCTTAAAGAGAGCCTCACTGACCTCAGTAGCCACCATAGCGCCCAAGATATTACCCAAAATCGCTGGGATGGAGAGCAGCAAGCCACTCTTAACGTGGAGCATACCCTTACGCAAAAATGCTACCGTAGCCGAAAGATTTTGCAACAATACTGCGATACGATTTGTACCATTAGCAACATTTATAGGCATTCCCATAGCCATAAAGAGCGACATCGTGATAACCGAGCCACCGCCACCAAGTGTGTTGATTATACCCACCAACACGCCTGAGAGTAAAAGTAAAACTATCTCATTTGTTGTCATAATATTGTTCTTTATATAATTTCAAAATTATCAGCATCTCTACCCACATTGAAGCGTGCCCTAAATCGCTCTACCTCCTCACCATCGAACACCACCGTTTCAACACACTCTCTATCTTCGGCATCCGCGACAATACGCCCCAAGTGGTCCACCACCATAGAGTCGCCCACATACTCCAACTCTGGCTCCGCGCCAACTCTATTTACGCCCACTACCCACGCCTGGTTCTCTATTGCGCGGGCCTGAAGCAGTGTTCGCCACACCGCCCTACGAGGCTTTGGCCATAGTGCCGAGTATATCATCACATCGTAGTCGCCACGCTGACGACTCCACACCGGAAAGCGAAGGTCGTAGCATATCTCCAACAGATACCTCACACCTCGCCACTCAACAACTACACGTCTATCGCCCGCAGTAAAACGTCTATCCTCGCCACCAACAGAGAATAGATGATGCTTATCGTAATACTCCACCTCGCCCGTAGGCTTCACGAAATATAACCTATTGTAGTAGTGCTCTCCCTCCTTAACCACCACAGAGCCTACAATGGCAAAATTATATCGCTGAGCCACATCCTGCATCCAGCGAAGGGTACGACCATCATCCACAACACTACGAGGCTCAGTCACAAAGCCCGTTTGAAACATCTCCGATAGCACTACGACATCTGCCTCAACACCCTCGAGCATAGGCTCAATGGCGCGAAGGTTGGCATCTATATCCTGCCACACTATATCTCTCTGTACTATCGCTATTCGCTGTCTCATTTTGTTGCTATGTAAAATAGGTCAAAACACCTGTTATCTACACTCTGTAGTGAGTAGTCCTCCATCGCGATATTCTCCGTAAGAGTCCTATTCTCGCTATGTAGCCTGCGTCTATTCAGGCGGTTAAGTATATCGTATGGTATCTGCAACACCCAGCGAGGCGTCCACCACTGCATTCGCAATATATCGAAGCGTGTAATGCGATGCACCGACTCGCGATTCTTCTCATAGTAGCTCCACACACGCTCGTTGCCCGCAACACCCAGAGCCTCAACCTCACTAAAAGGGGACAAAAGCTCACCAAACTGCTCCGAGGTGTACTCCCTAACGTGCCAAGGGTTACGCGTCAAGGACATAGGCCTGTTTGGGGTACTAACGATAAATTTGCCCCCCCTCTTTAGCACTCTATGCACCTCGCGGACAAACTCCCTATCGCGCTTGATATGCTCGATAACCTGGAACGAAACAACACAATCGAAACTATCATCGGCAAAGGGGAGTGGTGGCACTACAGCCTGCACAAACTCCACATTCGAGGGTAGCGCACCAAGCTCCTCGCTACGCGTCTTATCCATCGTCACGAAGTGCTCGACATTAGGGGCGATGACATCTATGCCGTAGCCTGTACCCGTGCCAATCTCAAGGACTCTTCCCCCAACACGCTTCGCAGCCTCGACATAGGCCAACTTCGAACGCTGAAATACGAAGTTGTCCGTAACATCGCGCGATACTCGCTCTGCCGTCTTGATAGCCATACTCTGCTACTTTATAGTCTCAATTCCATGCTCGGTCTGGCGCACCTTGCCCTGCTTAAGCAACATACCCAACGCACGCTTAAAGACCTTCTTACTCATACCCGTAAGGCGAGCTACATCCTGAGGCTCGCTATGGTCATTAACACCAAGCACACCACCATGCTCCTTAAGCATCTGCTCAAGCCTAACAACCGAGGTCTCAACCTCCGCAAGACCTGTCTGCTGAAGGCTAACGTCGATACGCATATCCTCGGTAATCTTACGCACCCAGCCCTTAGTCTTATCGCCCACACGGATAGGACGGAACAACTGATTTTTGTATATCATCGCCCAGTGGCGGTTGTTGATCACAACACGATAGCCAATAGGTGTCTCGAATGCCACCAACACATCTACCTCGTCACCAACCTTCACCGTAAGAGGATCCTCGTTGTAGATGAATGGCTTAATCTTATTTGTAGCCACACAGCGTCCTGTGCGGTCATCGACATACATATACACCACCGTCTTCTGTCCCGCGATAACACTACCCTGCTGGTTGCGGTTAGGCAAGAAGAGATGCTTACCCGACAATCCCCACTCAAGGAATGCGCCATGTATGCTCTTATCCACAACCTTCAACGCGGCAACCTCGCCAACCTTGATAAGTGGCGTCTCGGTAGAGGCTACAAGACGATCCTCCGAGTCGTGGTAGACAAAGACTTCAACCTCATCACCCTTCTTCATATCGAGGCGCGTAAAGCGGTTCGGAAGCAACACCTCAGCACCCTCGTCGTCGATAAGGTAGAGACCAAAATCGGAGATGCGCGACACCTTCAAAGTCTGTATTTGACCTGTTTTCATAATCCTTTATATTATTATAAGCGTATAAAGATACGCCTTTTTCTCGGATTTTGCAAATTAGGCACTCAAGTTTGCTTATTTCTCGCAATTTAACTACCTTTGCCATATATGAGCGAGATAATACGACAACATCTAAAGGAGCAGGTGGCGGCACTACCTCATTCGCCCGGCATCTACCAATATATCGACCGCAACAACAAGGTCATATACGTTGGCAAGGCTAAGGATCTTAAGAAGCGTGTGTCGTCGTACTTTGTCGAGAGTCGCGAGCACTCGGCAAAGGTTGTCGTTATGGTGCGCCAAATTGTTGATATTAAGCACATTGTTGTAGACACAGAGCAGGATGCACTACTTCTGGAAAACTCGCTTATCAAGAGTCTACAACCGCGCTACAACATTCTACTTAAGGACGACAAGACCTACCCCTGGATTGTTATTCGCCGCGAGCCATACCCCCGTGTAGAGTCCACGCGCCAACTTGTGCGCGACGGCTCGCAGTACTTCGGCCCATACGGCTCAATAGCTACGCAGCGCTCCATCTTGGAGTTTATACGCGAGGTCGTGCCACTTCGCACGTGCAAGCTAAACCTCTCCGAGGAGAAGATTGCTAAGGGCAAGTACCAATCCTGCCTGCAATACCACCTCGGTAACTGCAAGGCACCCTGCGAGGCACTACAAACCGAGGAGGAGTATGCCGAGAGCATCACCCTTGTGCACTCCATCCTAAAGGGAGACCTCCGCCCCGTAAGGCAGTGGCTCGAAGGTGAGATGATGCGCGCTGCTGAAGCACTGAAATTTGAACTCGCGGAGGTATATAAGCAACGCCTAAAGTCGTTGGAGAACTACCAGTCGAAGTCGGTTATCGTAAGCTCTAAAATCGTTGATGCTGACGTATTTACAATCTTCAACGAGGGCTTAGTGGACGAGGCATACTGCAACTTCATCTCCATCCGCCACGGCTCTATCGTTGCGGTGCAGACCGTGCGTATGACAACAGGTATCGACACCTCGCCAGAGGAGCTTATAGCGCGTGGCATCGAGCACGTTGTTGAGGAGTTCAACCACACTCTTGCGCGCGAGGTTATCGTATCACACATACCCGTCTCAAGCATTCTCTTCAACGGCACAATATTTACCGTACCACAGCGTGGCGACAAGGCTGAATTGGTGGCATTCTCGCTACGCAGTGCGCGCCTTTATCGTGCTGAGCTGCAAAAGCGATTGGCAGAGCGCAACCCCGAACGACATACCGACAAACTTATGGAGGATATGCGCCGAGAGCTACACCTTGAGCGCGAACCTCGACATATAGAGTGCTTCGATAACTCCAACCTCCAGGGCACAAACCCTGTGGCCTCGTGCGTAGTATTTCGTGATGGCAAACCTTCACGCAAGGAGTATCGCCACTTCAACATCAAGACCGTGGAGGGACCCGACGACTTCGCCTCGATGCGCGAGATTGTCTACCGCAGATACTCCCGCCTAATTGAGGAGGGCGCAGAACTACCAGACCTAATCATCGTCGACGGTGGCAAAGGTCAGCTGTCGAGTGCCTACGGTGTTCTTAAGCAGTTGGGTATCGAGAAGCAAGTACCTATCGTAGGTCTTGCAAAGCGTCTGGAGGAGGTATTCTACCCTGGCGACTCAAAGCCATACTACCTTAGTCGTCTTGGCGAGCCACTAAAGGTGGTATGCCATATTCGTGATGAGGCTCACCGCTTCGGCATAACCTTCCACCGCAAGAAGCGTAGCAACAGCTTCCTCAACAGCGAGCTAAGCGACATTAAGGGCATCGGTCAAAAGAGTGCCGATGAACTACTCAAACACTTCAAGAGCGTAAAGGCTATTGCTAATGCGTCGAAAGAGCAACTTATCGAGGTGGTGGGAACAAAGCGCGCAGAGATAGTTTTCGACTATTTTAGCCAGAGTGGCAATAAATAGCGATAACATTTCACCCCCGATTTTGGTCGTTTCACCTACAACACACCAGCTCAAATAGCCACCCAGCCCCATACATACAAGATTGATTTACAGCCAATTACACCCAAACACAACATAAACAATAGAGCCACAATACTAACGCAGGGGTTGTGAATATATTTTGCAGATTGCTAAATAATTTATATCTTGCATCCAGAAACGAGATTTATTAACCATTAAAAACGCATTGCCTATCGAAGAATTTCTGCTCTTGAACTATTAAAACATAAGAGTATGAACGTGACTGCATTGAGCGATCGAGTATTGCTTAATAACTACCTTTTAGGTGATAGGAGTGCTATATCTGAACTTATAGAGCGTCATTCACGACGCGTGCGCAGCTACATCGGTATGATGGTTAAGGATGATGCTGTTGCAGATGATATCTTCCAGGAGACATTTATCAAGGCGATAAAGGTTATTGACGAGGGTGGCTACACCGACTCTGGCAAGTTCCTATCGTGGGTGCTACGCATTGCACATAACCGTGTCTTAGACCACTTCCGTAGAGAGAAGTCGAGCCGCCAGATTAACGAGAAGGAGGCGGGATACGATGTCCTCGGCACGCTACGCTTTGCCGAGAATACGGTTGAGGATAACATTGTACACAACGAGCTTATGGAGACCGTGCGTCGTCTTGTGGATGAGCTTCCCGACGACCAGAAGGAGGTTGTACGCCTACGCTACTACTCGAAACTCTCGTTCCAGGAGATTGCCGAGCAGACCGACGTGAGCATCAACACCGCCTTAGGACGTATGCGCTACGCCCTTATCAACCTTCGTCGTATGATTAAGGAGAAAAATATTATACTAAATTAGCGTTACTGCACAATATACATCGCCATAGGTGCGTTCTACTACCAAAACAGAATGCCTATGGGAGAAATTGACACGCAACTTTTGAAACTTTACACCGACGAAGCTCTATTTTTAAGTGAGGTCATTCAGGATGACGCCGAGCTGCTTCTGTTGGACACGTGGCTAATGGAGACAATAAGTCTGAATTAGTAATTAAGAGAGTGAATAAAAAGTGTATTTTGTCGTTACGCTTGCCCTTAAAATGCTCATTTACGCTCAGTAAACTCCGCTTTTTCGGGCTTCGCAAGCCTAAAACTACATCTTTTTATTCACTCTCTTAGTCTTGGGGCTGGCTATCTTACTTTTTAGTCAGCTCCTTTTAACTTATCAATAAAAGCCTTATTTATCACCACTCTCACCTCACGGTGCATAACCTGTAAGTCAACAGGGGTGTGACCATAGAGCTCACCATCTATTTCAAGATGTGTCTCTGGTGAGGACTCTATACGCACGTGCTTACCCTGCGCGTGGATAACGTGACCAATAGAGTATATAGTACCATTAAAGAGACGACTAAAGCGGAAAAGGACATGCCACCAGTGTACGGGGCGTATCATCGTAATATCCAACAACCCATCATCTGCAACAGCATCCGGTAGCTGCTGGATACCTCCACCATTAAACTTACCAACACCAATAGCGATACTAAAGAGGAGGTTGTTGTAGATAAGTTTATCGTCAACCCAAATCTTTGTACCTGTTGCCCTATGTGAGAAGAATGTGCGCGCCAAGCACCAGAGGTAGCCACTCTTACCGAGATACCCCTTAGCCTTGCTCGTTAGCGTACGCTTGATAACCGCAGCATCGAAACCTAAGCCCGCTACATTCGCCATATAGCGCACCTGACGCACCTTCGACTCCTCATAACTCACCTCGCCAACATCCTGCAAGAATGTATAGCCCTCCTTAATCGCGCGTATAGCCTCGGAGTAGCGGGTAGGGATACCAAACATTCGTATCCAGTCGTTACCCGTACCTGTAGATATCATCGCAATAGTAATCTCTGAGCTATCCACCATCTTTTGAATAAAGATTCCATTCACCACCTCGTGAAGTGTGCCGTCACCGCCAACGACAATAACGTGTCGGTAGCCACTCTCTATTGCCGATACTGTAAGCTCGGTAGCGTGGTGCTTATGCTCGGTGAACACCGCCTCGTGGCGGATGCCATTATCACGCAAGAGCTTAGATATCAATGGATAGTCGGTCAACCCCTTACCTGAACCAGATGCGGGGTTGACTACGACAAACCATTTTGCTTCTCGATCGACAGTAGGCCTATCAAGCGTCTGCTCTCTCATTTGGGTTAGTCTTCGTTACTACTTTAGAGGAGCGTTGCGCAAGGTGTTAAGCAAGAAGTCGTAGAACTTCTCTACTGAAGCAATGTTTACCTTCTCGTCTGGAGAGTGTGGGTAGCAGATGGTAGGACCGAACGAGATCATATCCATACCTGGGTACTTAGCACCGATGATACCGCACTCCAAGCCTGCGTGGATAGCAGTAACAGATGGCTTAACGCCATAGAGCTTCTGGTAAGACTCAAGCATAGTATGCAAGATTGGAGACTTCATATTTGGATTCCAACCGCTATAAGCACCCGATAGCTCAACATCGGCACCTGCCAACTCAAATACTGATGAGATTGCACCTGCCAACTCAGCCTTCTCAGTATCTACAGATGAGCGCAACAAGCACTTAACCTCAACGGTAGAGCCGTTAGATACCACGATAGCCAAGTTAGAAGAGGTCTGCACAAGACCCTCCATGGCAATAGACATACGCTGCACACCATTAGGGCAACCGCAGATAGCACGGATAAGTGAGTGTGACTCAAGGTGTGGAATGATAACCTTAGGACACTCGATAGGCTCTGCGAAGATCTCGATAGAGTCCTCGATACCCTCGAACTCCTTGATGATAACCTTCTCGTAAGACTTAACATTTGCCTCGAAGATAGCCTTCTCAGCCTCGCGAACTACAACAACTGCCCAAGCCTCGCGTGGGATAGCGTTACGCATATTACCACCCTCTACAGATGCAAGCTCCAAGCCGTAAGACTCTGTCTCCTGACGCAACAAGCGGAACAATACCTTGTTAGCGTTAGCACGCTGTGTACCAATCTGGATACCAGAGTGACCACCCTTCAAACCCTTAACTGTAACCTTATATGCGGCGAACTTACCCTCCAAAGGCTGCTCACGATACTTGAATGTAACATTTACATCCATACCACCAGCACAACCTACATACAACTCACCCTCAGTCTCAGAGTCGAGGTTGAGCAAAATCTCACCCTTAAGCAAGCCACTCTTAAGACCAAAAGCACCATCCATACCTGTCTCCTCAGTAGCTGTGAACAAGCACTCAAGAGGACCGTGTACAAGGTCTGCATCCTCCATAGCAGCCATAGCTGCAGCAAGACCAATACCGTTATCAGCACCAAGAGTTGTACCGTTAGCTGTAACCCACTCGCCATCGATATATGCCTCGATAGGATCAGTCTCGAAGTTGAAAACAGTATCGTTATTCTTCTGTGGCACCATATCGGTGTGTGCCTGAAGGATGATACCCTTGCGATCCTCCATACCTGGAGTCGCTGGCTTATATACATACACGTTCTGAGCATCATCTACCTTATGCTCCAAACCAAGCTCCTCTGCCCACTTCACGATGTATGCACGGATGGCATCCTCGTGGTGCGATGGATGAGGGATATTACAAATCTCAGCAAAGTGTTTCCACACCAATGCGGGCTTCAAGCCCTTCAAATTCTTGTCCATATTAGTTTAATTTAAGTTGTTTATTTATCCTCTTTATTAGATTTTAGTCCATTCTCTAAATCCTCTCTGCGCTCAAAGGCCTCAACAATATACTTCACAAGCTGATGACGCACAATATCGCGCTTATCAAACTCTACAATACCTATGCCTTCGATATTCTTCAATGTCTCCATAGCGCGCGTAAGACCACTATCCGAGCGACGTGGAAGGTCAATCTGCGTAACATCGCCCGTAACAATAAACTTAGCGTTGCGACCCATACGCGTAAGGAACATCTTTATCTGCGAGAGGGTCGTATTCTGCGCCTCGTCAAGGATTACAAAGGCATTATCAAGGGTACGACCACGCATATATGCCAAGGGTGCAATCTGCACCGTGCCCTCCTCGATATACTTCTGTAATTTAGCCGCCGGAATCATATCGTTCAAGGCATCGTACAAAGGTTGTAGATAGGGGTCGAGCTTCTCCTTCATATCGCCAGGCAGAAAGCCGAGCTTCTCACCCGCCTCCACAGCTGGACGCGTAAGGATGATACGACGTATCTCGCGCTCCTTCAAAGCTCTAACAGCCAATGCGATAGCTGTATAGGTCTTACCCGAACCCGCAGGGCCTACGGCAAAGAGCAGGTCGTTCTTCTCGGAGAGCTTCACCAAGCGCTGCTGATTCACCGTACGAGCACGTATTATAGCACCACTATTACCATAGACGATAACATCCTTATCCACTGCTGGAGGCTCCGCCGATAGCTCCGTAAGGCTCGATGAGAAGGCTTGAGAGACCACCTCCGAAGAGATATGCCCATACTTAATATAGTACTCCACAAGAGCATTCATCCTGCGCTCGAATGCCATTACATCACTCTTAGCACCCAGCGCCTTAATCTGGCTGCCGCGCGCCACAATCTTAACCTTCGGACACAGCTCCCGCATCTGCTCAAGGTAGGCATCCTGCGCACCATAGAGCTCACGGGCATCTACACCCTCAACAATTATCTCCTTTATAATCTCTTCACTCATAATCTCTTACATTAACAGCGACACACCAAGCATCACCTTATGTGTGCGGGTGGTAAAGTCCAACCCTGCACCTCTAATGGTAGCCCCAAGCTGGTTCACGCCATCTTGCAAAGCGTGGGTATAGCGCACCTCGACAACTACACTCGGCATCACACGAACACCAACACCCGTGGCAAGGTTCCACGTTGGCGTTATGGTGCCAAACATATAGTTCTCTCTACCCTCCAAGTAGCCACCATTCGATATCAGTCCCAACTGCACACCACCATTCACCCTTACTGCACCATCCCAAAGGCGTAGCGATAGTAGCAGTGGCATCTCAAATGTTGAGGTCGATATATCGTAGCACTTACCCTTATACTCAGCATCTATACCACCCCTCTCATAGACAATTTTGCTCTCCACAGCAAAGTAGCGACCAACCACCACCGCCATATCCAGATACCCCTGAAAGGCAAGACGCGAGTTTAGCGTAACAGCCTTAGACGACACCTCACCAAAGCCCGTGTAGACACCTCCGACACCTATACCCCACTCGGTATGAACAAGGCTCTGCTCGCTATCCTCCACCATAAAGGGGTTGGGGTACTCCTGCGCCATAGCCCTACCACCCGCCACCGAGAGGAGCACCACCGCCACAAGAGCCACGATATGTCGCACAAAAGTTGCCATACACCTAAATATTATCCTTCAAAGATACTTATTATAAATAAATAAACCAAAAATTAGAGTAAATATTTTCTAAAGTTTCCATATTCCAACTAATTAACTTATCTTTGCGCCGAAATATGTGGATATAAGAAATAAAAAAGATAGTAGATTATGAGTTTGGTTGCAATCGTAGGTCGCCCAAATGTGGGTAAGTCAACACTTTTCAATCGTCTTGTAGGTCAGCGTCAGGCTATTGTCGATGAGACTGCCGGCACAACACGCGACCGCCACTATGGTAAGACAGATTGGAACGGCAAGGAGTTTTCAGTTATCGACACCGGTGGTTACACCGTTAACTCTGAGGATATCTTCGAGGATGAAATTCGTCGCCAGGTAATGTTGGCTATCGACGAGGCTGACCTTATCCTCTTCCTTGTGGAGGTGCGCACAGGTATCACCGACCTCGATATGATGATGGCAGATATTTTGCGTCGCTCAGGTAAGAAGGTGATGCTCGTATGTAACAAAGTTGACACCTACGACCTTATCTACTACTCTCACGAGTTCCACGCATTGGGCCTTGGCGAGCCTTTCTGTATCAGTTCTATGTCGGGTAGCGGTACTGGCGATATGATGGATGCCATTCTCGCCAACCTCCCAGAGGACACCTCTGCTGAGTACGACGCATCGCTACCACGCATCGCCATCGTAGGTCGTCCAAATGTGGGTAAGTCATCTATGACAAACGCACTTCTTGGTCAGGAGCGCAACATCGTAACCAACGTGGCAGGTACTACACGCGACTCTATCCACACACGATACAATATGTACGGTATGGACTTCTACCTTATCGACACCGCTGGTATGCGTAAGAAGGGTAAGGTGACCGAAGACCTTGAGTTCTACTCTGTTATGCGCTCTATTCGCGCTATCGAGAACTCGGATGTCTGCGTGCTTATGCTCGATGCTGAGCAGGGCATCGAGTCTCAGGACCTAAATATCCACAACCTTATCGTGCGCAACCGCAAGGGCTGCGTTATCGTGGTTAATAAGTGGGACTTGGTAGAGAAGGATAGCAACACTATGAAGGTATGGCGCGAGTTCTTGGAGAAGAAGCTCGCTCCATTTAGCGATATTCCAATCATCTTCACCTCGGTAATCAACAAGCAGCGTATCCTCGATGTATTGCAGGCTGCAATCCGCGTATATCAGTCACGCAAGCGCCGTATCTCAACATCGGAGCTCAACGAGTTCTTCTTGCCTCTTATCGAGAACTATCCTCCTGCAGCAACTAAGGGTAAGTACATCAAAATCAAGTATGTAACTCAGCTACCTACGCCTACTCCGCAGTTCGCCTTCTTCGTGAACTTGCCACAGTATATCAAGGAGTCGTACCGCCGCTTCTTGGAGAACAAGCTCCGCGAGCAGTGGGACTTCTCAGGAGTGCCTATCCAGATTTACTTCCGACAGAAATAGTAGCAAGAAGCTGTCTAACAAGGCTACTTTGGCGTTGCACTCGCTCTCAATATGCTCATTTACGCTGAGTAAACTCCGCTATTTCGAGCTTCGTGCGCCTAAAATTAGCTCTTGTCATACAACTTCGAAATAAAAGGGTTTGTCCAACAAGTTTGATGGACAATCCCTTTTTCTTTTAAACTGAAAACTGAAAACTGAAAACTGAACTTTGCGATTAAGGAGAGAGCAGAACAAGTTTACTTGTTATGCCGAGCCATAGCAAAGTCGAGGCATTACGAAGTTTTGCCTCAAAAGTATGGTGCGCTTCGCGCGGAGGTTAAGTGAGGAGACTGGGGATAATGAGTAAACTGGGGATACTGGGGCTTTCCCCAGAATACCCAGAATACTCATACTACCCACAATCCCCAGCCAAAAGCCCCCAAAAAGGCGCAGCCTTTTAACCTTTACTCATTACTAATTCCTCCCTACTAATTGCTATTTATATCCCCATATTTGCATCATTTCATTTTTTTTCTCATATTTGCAACGTATTATATATAATACGACACAAGCAAACAAACTAATTAAATGAATTATTTATAAACTTTTAATAAACCTAAAACTATGAGAAAATTATTTACTCTATGTGCGACGATCATAGGCCTATTTAGCCTTGTCGGTTGTACAGATGACACCACAACACCTCAGAAGCCTTCTACTGGCGAGACTACAACTCCTGAGATTAGCCTTAGCTTGGTGGAGGCAACTCCAAATTCTGTTATTTTTGAGGTTACTACCAACGTGGAGGGTACTCTTGGCTTCGTAGCATCTCCAGATGGTTACAAGGCTCCTAATGCAGATACTTGGTTTACCGCAAACTCTGAGGAGGTATCTGGCACACAGCAGATTACCCTTTCAAATCTTAACGACGACACCAACTACACCCTCTACGCTATTCTTAGAGCTAAGGATGGTGGTATGATCAGTGCCCCTAAGACGCTTAAGTTTAGCACCCCAGATGATGGTGTAGCAAACCCTATCACTGTGCTTAACACTACCTACACAACTATCAAATTCGCTATTGATATTCCTGGTAGCTATGTTTATCAGTGTATCGACAAGGCCTACCTCAACTACAACAACCTAACTATCGAGGAGTATATTCAGAAACCTGGTATCGGTATTAAAGCACAGGGTCCAATAGAGGTTGAGTGGGTAGATGGTCAGGAGTATGGCGCATACGTAATGCACGTTCGCGAGGATAGCGAATACTATGTTGTGGCTGCTATCACAGATGGTCAGAATATTTCCGATCAGATTTACTACCGCGAGACACGCACTCCTAAGCGTCCTCAGTCTACAGCAGGTCTCACTACCGAGCTAAAGGATATCACCGCAACATCAGTAAACATCATAACTACACCAGACAGCAGCGTTACAGAGTACTACGTTCTTGTACGCGACAAGGCTTGGTCTGATGGCATCGTAGAGGGCTATGGCGAGTCTATGCTTGGACAATTACTTAAGTGGGCTACATCTGGAGCTTGGATTCTAACAGGTGCTAATGAGGCTGTATGGAGCGGTCTTATACCAGAGACTGAGTATATCTGCCACGTATTGGTTGTAGATAACAAGGGTGCTGAGGCGCTATCACTTATCCCATTCACTACCTCTGAGGCTACATCTACACCTCCAACCGTAGAGGCATCACTTACACTTGGCACATCGGATAGCCACGAGGCTCTATACCTAAATCTCTACTCTGAGCAGGCTCACACCGTGCGCGTAGCATTCAATACCCTTGCAGATGTTGACGAGTGGCGTAGCGCTAACAACACCGACGCTCAGATTGCAAACAACACTATGTACAGCATTGAGCTATCGGCAGAGCAGGTAGCAGCTATCAAGAGTACAGGCCTCTCGTTGAAGCAGGAGGATTTGTTCCCAGGCGTTGAGTACGTAGCTATCGTAAGTGTTAAGAATGCCGAGCAGAAGGAGACTATCAAGGTTATGGCTAACACTACAACCGCTAAGCCTGTACCTGCACGCGTAGAGTCAAAGCTCTTCACATCGTTGCTTGGCGAGTGGGAGGTATCATACCCTCTTGTACAGTTCAACAATGTAGAGGTAAACCTTACAAACGCTAAGGTTACTATAGCTGCTGGTGCTGACGATGAGACTGCTGACTACTACCGTAGCCACAACCGCCTTGTAGTTCAGGGCTGGCCATTTAACGTGGAGGCTGACGGCACACACGCACCTATGCCATACTACTCTCCAGCCGACTTGAAGGAGATGGCTGCATATTGGCGCAGCTTCCCAGCATTGGCACTCCGCGACTTCGGTCCAAAGATCTTCTTGGAGATTGCTGAGGGCGATGTTATCACCGTGCCTTCATCACGCAGCGAGTACCTCTACAATTGGGGTACAGATGGTACATTCTACTTCTATGGTGCAGACCTTGAGAACGAGTTCACAGCACCTGCATCGTTCCCTGTAACCCTCTCTGAGGACGGCAACACCCTAACTATCGGTGTTTGCAACTCAGGTGCAGAGTTCGGCTATGGCAACTACCGCCCATCGGTATTCCGCTACGGCACTCAGGCGTGGGCTTTGGCCACTGGTGATATCGTTCTTAAGCGAGTAAAGTAATCTATTGAAGGTCTATGAAAAAGATACTATTTTCGTTAATCGCTCTATTGGGTATTGTGGCATGTGAGGATACTCCTGCTACAGATACCATCAAGCAGACACTTACGCTTACTGTTGACCACAGCGAGATTGTAGCTGACGGCGTTGAGGTTGCTACCTTCACCGTAACAGACAAGAGTGGCGCAGAGGTGAGCGATGCTAAGATATATTTTGCCGACACAAACGAGGTCTTGGAGGGTAACACCTTCAAGACCAAGTTTGCGGGCGAGTATAAGTTCTATGCTAAGCGTGGCAACGAGATGTCAAATACTATCTCTGTAACCACAACTAAGGCCTCGGAGACTCCAGACGGCCCAGACAACCCTGGTGGCGAGGAGCCTACAAAGAAGCAGATTGTGCTAAGCGTATCGCCAGCCTCTATCAAGGCTGATGGCGTAGAGAGCGCAGTATTCACACTCAAGGTTGACGGCACTGAGACTGCAAACTTCGATGTCTACAACGCTGCTGACAACAGCAAGCTCGCAGGCAACGAGTTCGCTACAACAGAAAAGGGCGAGTACTCGTTCTACGCTATGTACGAGGGCGAGAAGTCGAACACCGTGAAGGTGACAGCTCGTATGGTGATTGTGGAGGAGGAGAAGCCTATCACCCTATCAGCCACTACAACAACAATCAAGGCTAATGGCGTGGAGAGCGTTAAGTTCACCGTAATGCAGGATGGCGCCGATGTAACTAACGCATCTATAATCTATGTAAATAATGGCAAGCTCAACGGCAACAAGTTTGTAACCACAACACCTGGTACATACGAGGTATATGCCGAGAAGGGCACTATGCGCTCGGAGACTATCTTTATCACCGCTACCGAGGTGACAGCAACTGGCAAGAGCATCGTATTTGCTGAGGGCGTAACCCTATCATCTGGTTGGTACGATGTAAACAAGAAGAGTACACAACAAGTTGCCGAGGCAGATGCTATGATGTGCTGGGCAGCATCGTCATCCAACTATTTGCAGTGGTTCCAGGATCGCTATGTTGCTGCGGGCAATACCCTACCAGCAGGATGCCCTAACGGCACCTCAAGCGTCTACGATTATGAGTTGCAGATTATGGATGTTTTCCGCGATAACTGGGACAACCTAAAGCGTGGTGGCTGGGCTGATGGTGGCGTTATCTGGTACTTCGAGGGTCGAGATCTATACACCACAAATGGTACAGAAAACCGTGCATACCCTAAGGAGGGTACAGGAGGTTACTTCAAGTCTGTATGGAGCGATATCTACCCATCTAAGATGCACCAGTACGAGGACTCTGTATGGGGTTGGTTGTATAATCCATACTCATATGCTATCGAGATTAACAACTACAACTGGAAGGGTAACTCTATCTCTGATCCATTGTTGCAGTTCTCGCAATATATCGTAGATGCTATTAAGTATGGTATGTCGTCAATGGCAGTGGCTATGTCGCCTAACTTCAGTGGTGCACACGCTGTAACAATCTGGGGTTACGAGATTGATAATGTAACCGAGTATGTTACTAAGCTCTACATCACCGACTCTGACGACGGCTCAACATCTGAGTTGCGCGAGTATGAGGTGATGTCAGATAATAGCAACGCAAAGATTAAGCTTACAGGATACACAACATACTACCCATTTGCACTATACCCAATTTCGGGTTACGACTCTGCAAACAGATAGTAGAGCTATCCAAATATAAGAAGAGCCTATCCACAGCGGATAGGCTCTATTTTTATATTGTCACGATATTTTAGAAGTGAAAGGTGAAAGGTGAAAACTGAAAAGTGAAAAGTGTGGTGCGCTTCGCGCGGAGTTTGAGTGAGGAGACTGGGGATAATGAGTAAACTGGGGATACTGGGGCTTTTCCCAGACTACCCATAATACCCATACTACCCACAATCCCCAGCCAAAAAGCCAAGGCTTTTTAACTGATAACTGAACTTTTACAAGATTTCGTACCTCAAATCATCCATACAGATATATAACGGCGTATTCGCACCCCACTCGCCTACATCGGAGGTCTCGATGGTTACGCGGATGCGGGCAGAGGCTGGAAGGTTGAGATTGAACTTCTGCCAGTCGGTAGCCACAAAGCGCTTGCCGTCGCGGTAGTCAACAACGTAGAGCTCAACACTATCGCCTATAGGGCTCTGGTCTGAGGCAAGAGGCGTAAATATAACCTTGAGGTAGTCGCCATCTGTAAAGGCACGAGCAAAGGTGTTGATATCCTCATCGGTGATAGAGGCGTAGGTATAGGTTGAGAGGTTTAGCTTAACGCTACGAAGCTCTAAGTTGGTCATACAGACAATATCGCAAGGTTCGTTGAAGCTATCATAGTAGTAGAGCAAGAAGCTATCGCCCGACGCAGCGTTAGCATTAAAGACACTATACTGATTCTCGTAGAGACCATTCTCAGGGTTTGCATCGCACATCTTTGACTGCACAAAGCCTCCCCAATAGCCATACTCCTCGTTGTTGAAGTGCTCGAAGATCATCTCACCATTGCCAAAGCCAAGGCGGTAGTCGCCCTCGAAGGCTCTGTCGAAGTTCTCTATAATTGTAGATGACGGCATATGCTTACCTCCATTCTCGCAAGCTACAGCGCCCAACGTGAGCATTAAAATCAAGAGTTTTTTCATCGTCGTAGTAGAATTAAGGTTTTCAGATTAGGTTATAGGAACGACACTAAGTCGTAGGTTTTGTAGTTATCCCTATTCCAGCGTGGCAGAACGACACTCTCCTTTTCTGCCATAACAAGGGCTATAGATACCTCCTCGCCATCGTAGTCGTACTTGATAGCCAGAGGTATGATGCGGTTATCCCTCCACACAACGCTAACATATACAGCCGTGATATCGGAGCTCTGCTTAGGCACAAGCTTCAAAATAGCACCATTGTGGATATCCTCGCTGATAGTTGCTTCGAACTCCTCCTCCAAGAACTCAAAGGCTCGTGTAGGATTTGTAAGCAGGTCGCACGAGTCGAGGTTTACCCTATCCTCCGTTACCTCCTTACGCTCGTTGTTGACCTCGTAGCGTAGTTTACCATCGCTATAGACCTCCATAATGCCGAGCTGGATATAGTAGCTATCCTTATCAACCATAAAGTAGCCGTTAATCTGCTCACCGTAGGCATCAACCTTCATATAGAGAGCATAACGCTCATCAAGGGTATAGTTTATACCATCTATCCATTCGCGGGCTGAGGACTGCGCCGAGAGGTTCACAGCACTGACCAATGCTACAAGCATCAAACATAATCTTCTCATATCGTATAATTCTAAAGGTTAGTAAATTCCAAGGTCTTGCAGACGCGCCTCCAACGATGGGAGGTCGTAGTACTTAATCTCGCGCTGCTTAGAGCCTATCTGCGGTCCTACGATGCCAGCACGCTCCAACTGCAACATAATACGTCCTGCACGGTTGAAGCCCACCTCGAAGTTGCGCTGTATCATAGAGGTAGAGATAGCTCCATTCATAACTGCCTCACGCGCAATCTCCGCGAACTTAGGATCATACTTCTGCGGTGCACTGCTCTCCTCGCTACCGAAGCTAACATCCACATCGCCACCACCCTCTGGGGCGTAGTCTGGGAGGTTATATGCCGAGGTGTAGCCCTGCTGAGCACCGATATGGTCTACGATACGCTCCACCTCTGGGGTGTCTACAAAGGCGCACTGAATACGTATAGGCTCGCCACCACTGAGGAACAGCATATCACCGCGACCAATAAGCTGGTTAGCACCTGGCTGGTCGATGATAGTACGCGAGTCGGTCATCTGCATAACACGGAAGGCGATACGCGCTGGGAAGTTGGCCTTGATACCACCCGTGATAACCTTAACATCGGGGCGCTGTGTAGCCACGATAAGGTGGATGCCCACCGCACGAGCCTTCTGCGCCAAGCGCATAACGGGCTTCTCAACATCCTTAGCCGTCATAATAAGGTCGGCAAACTCATCTATCACAACCACGATATATGGCAAGTAGCGGTGTCCATTCTCAGGGTTGAGTCGGCGGTGCAGGAACTTGTCGTTGTACTCAACGATATTCTTAGCTCCAGCCTTCTTGCACAACTCCAAGCGGTTCTCCATCTCGGTACAGAGCGAGTTGAGCGTATATACCGCAACCTTAGGGTCGGTAACAATAGAGTCATCCTCCGACTCCATCTTAGCCAAGAAGTGCTTTTCGAGCTTGTTGTACAAGGAGAACTCCACCATCTTAGGGTCTATCAACACGAACTTTAGCTCGGCAGGATGCTTCCTATAGAGCAACGAGGTGATGATAGCGTTCAGACCTACAGACTTACCCTGTCCCGTAGCACCCGCAACAAGCAAGTGCGGAAGCTTGGCAAGGTCGAAGGTGTAGTTTTCGTTCTGAATGGTGCGACCTATGACCACCGGAAGCTCAGCCTTAGAGCCCTGAAACTCCTCAGAACAGATAGAGGAGCGCATAGAGACCGTCTGCTTTGTATGGTTAGGCACCTCGATACCGATAGTACCACGACCAGGCATCGGAGCGATGATACGCACACTCTGAGCCTTAAGGTTCTGCGCGAGGTCATCCTCCAAGCCCTGAATACGCGAAATCTTAACGCCTGGCTCCTGAACAATCTCGTACAACGTAACAGTAGGTCCTACCGTAGCCGTCATACTTATAATAGGTATATGGAAGTGGAGCAGTGTCTCACGGATACGCTCCTTATTCCTAAATATCTCATCCTCGTCGATGGCGCTAACGCTCTTATGGTCGGTGAGCAACTGCGCTGTAGGCGGTTCGTAGTGAGCAAGGTCGAGCATAGGATCGTAAAGCTCCACCTGCTCCTCTTCGGCATCCTTTGGTTTGTACTGCTTAACCGTAACCACAAGGGTATCATCATCCGCAGCCTCCATTGCTGGCTCTGGCTCAGACTCTGGCTCTGGCTCTGGATTCTCGATACCAAGGATATCATCCACATCCACAGGTGTTTGGTCACTCTCTGCCCTCTCCTCGTCGGTAAGTGGCTCAACAACAAACATATCATCAACGGTAGGCTCAGGCTCAGCAATAGCCTCCACAACTGGCTCTACGATAGGTTCTACGATAGGTTCTACGATAGGTTCCACAATAGGCTCTACGATAGGCTCTATCGTTGGCTCGTTTATAGGGTACTCCTCCTCGCTCTGGTCATCCTCATCGGCTTCGCGCTCAGCCTTACCACGCTGCAGACGACCCAAAGCGCGACGTGTAACATTCGAGATACCACCCGCAACCTGCTCACCAGCACTATCCACCACCTGCAAGAAGTTACGGTTGATAAGTAATCCCGTCATTATCCAGCCAGCGATGATTACAAGCAGCGTTCCCACACTACCAATCATATCGCCAAGCCACAAGTCGAGCGATACACCATACTCACCTCCAAGACCCGAACCAAAGAGTCCCCACTTAGTGTCGAACATATAACCCATAGTTAGGGCGCCAAGCACCAACACAAGGCTAAAGATAAGCAAGAAGCGGTAGAGACGCAATGGCTTATAGCGGAATAGGCGCCATCCCAACACCAAGAATATAAAGGATATAGCCAAAGCAAAGATACCGAAGCCACCACCCACCAAGCGGTGCGCAACTAATGCTCCACCCTGACCGCAGATGTTGTTGAACTCTGGCGTACCCATAGGACTACCAATCTCGGCAATAGCACTCATATCCTCCGACCAGTAGAATAGGTAGGAGACTATTGACGAGAAGAGGAATGCACCGATAAGCATCAGCACAAAGCCCGATATTAGTCGAATATTGTCTAATGTGGAGAGCTGCTCCGCCTCCTTTGCCTTAGTTGTCTTATTCTTTGCCATAGCACTTTAGTTTAACTGAAAAGTGAAAAGTGAAAAGTGAAAAGTATGGTGTCTGCGACGCATATTATAAAATTCGCGCGAAGCGCACCTAACTTTTCAGTTTTAACCTTTCAGTTTTCACTTCGTTTAGTATTCTTCGTCCTCGCTCCTCCATTGCTGCGCGGTATGATTCATCGGCAAAGGAGATAAAGCGATACTCCGCCCTATGGTCGCTGCGGGCAGCTATCTTATAACGCTGAAGCAACCACTCCACCCTGCGAGCTACAGCCTCGCCAGAGTCCACAATCTCGATACCAAGACCAGCAACAATAGCCTCGATATGCGGACGTAGAAATGGGTAGTGGGTACAGCCAAGGACTATCCTATCAATACCACTATCAAGGATTGGCTCTACAACCCTGCGCACAGCATCACGAGCCTCCGTAGTTCCCTCCTTACCAGCCTCCACGATATCCACAAAGCCATCGCCCACAACCTTCAGCACCTCAACGCCCTCGGCATAGCGCGCCGTGGTACTTAGGAACATATCGCTACGAAGGCTATGCGCCGTGGCAAGCACCGCAATACGCCCCGTCTTAGTGCCAAGACAGGCGGGCTTAACAGCTGGCTCAAGACCCACGATAGGCATATCGCCCCATATATCACGAAGAGTAGCTATAGCTGCCGTAGTGGCGGTATTACACCCCACAACAACCATCTTAACACCCTCATCCACAAGCCTTTGCACCGATGCTGTGGCAAACTCGGTAATCTCCTCACGCGAGCGACCACCATAGGGGCAGTTTTTGCCGTCACCCAGATATACGATAGACTCATTAGGAAGCAGTCGACACAGCTCACGCCACACCGACAGACCTCCAAGACCCGAATCGTAGACTCCTATAGGACGGTTATCCATTTTTTACTCTCTCTATAATATAGTTAACGACAGCCTCGTCGCTCATAGTATTGCAGTCCACCACAACATCTGCCATAAGGTAGTATGGCTCACGCTGGGCGAGATGCTCGTGCATAAATTGCAGCAACTCCTCGTCGCTCTTACCGCGAAACATCGGGCGCTTCTCTCTGCCATATGCCGAGAGGCGCGAGAGTATCTGCTCGGGGCTGCGCTGCAAGTATATCGTCTTACCGATACCATTTAGGCACTCCATATTATCTCGCCACGCGGGTAGTCCGCCACCCGTAGCCACGATACCTGCGTAGCCCTCCGTAGCAAGCCTCTCGATACACTCTCGCTCTGCACGACGGAAGTACTCCTCGCCCTCGTAGTGGAAGATATCGGCTATCGATGCACCCTCGCTCTGCTCCACAAGGGCATCGGTATCGATATACCCCACCCTCAACGCCTTAGAAAGACGCTTAGCCAAGGAGCTCTTACCAGAGCCTGCATATCCCACCAATATCAGCATCACCCACTAACTAAAGAGGTCCAACTGCGCAGCCGAGAAGCCAGCATCGTCACCCTCCGAACGCTTGGCGTAGTCCACCGTAGGGTCTGCCTTAATCTCCTCGCCCACAATCTCGCTCATATCTATAGTCTCATCTATACTCTCCTCGATGCCCTCTACGCCCTCAGACAACTCCTCATCTTCGCCATAGTCGTAGTCCTCATCCTCCGCAGTCTCAGGCTCGATAAAGCGAAGCGTAGCAACATCGTAGGTTGTGATACGCTTACCCTTAGCCCTGTGGCTCTTGATGCCGATAAACTCATCGACATCGACCAACTCCTGTGGGCGCTGGGCGTGGTTACCACCAAATACAACCTCCAACGAAGCACCCTTACGGTAGGTTATAGCAACCAGCTTTTGTGGCGCCCCCTCCTCCAAGAAGAACTGCGTCTTATCGGTGCTCTCAAGCTGGAAGCGCTTCATATAGTAATACTTCTGCTCACCATCGTAGTAGCATACCGAGTAGACCCTATCTGCCACAAAGCGCTCAACGCGGATAGTGTCATCAGGGAAGTGCTGCTGGATATCGAAGCCAGTGATGTAGTACTGGTTCTTAGCGGTCCACACCACAATCTTGTCATCGCCCTTGAACTCGCCAAGTAGCATACCACGGCCATCGGTATTTAGGCGGCGTACATCCTCGTCGTACCATATATTCTGACCGCCGAGCGTAGAAGCACCCCTCTCCTTAAGCACAATCTTATTTATCGAGTAGCGCGTAACGAGGTTACCAACACTCTGGCGACCCTTGATAGCTAACGTAGAGAGGTCGAGGTCGATAATACACTTCTTCAACCTTGCGCGTGGGCGTAGGTAGATTTTAAGCACCTCAGCCTCGCCGTTAGGGTTGACAGAGAGGTATAACAACTCACTCTTTGCCGTACCCTTCGTTAGGTCGTACTCCTTGTCGCGCGTAACGCTCTTAATGGCGCAACGCTTCATCATAATAGCGCCACCACGACCATCACGATAGAGCATATTATATATCGTGCGCTCGTCGTTACGCTTATATATACCTATATAGTAGATACCCTTATCGAAGAATGCCTTCTCCGAAATCTTGGTAATCTTGTATCTACCATCCTTCAAAATCACGATTACATCGTCGAGGTTAGAGCAGTCGCAGACAAATTCCGAGTCCTTCATCGACTTACCCATACCGAAGAAGCCCTCATCGCGGTCAACATAGAGCTTAGCATTCGACGATGCCACCTTCCACGCCTCGATAGTATCGAACTCTCGAATCTCGGTTCTACGCTCCTTGCCCTCGCCATACTTAGCCTTGATGCGCTCGAAGTAGGCAATAGCATAGTCGGTGAGGTGGTCAAGGTCGTGCTTTGTCTGCTTTATATCTGCCTCAATCTGCTTAATCTCATTATCAGCCTTGTCGCTATCGTAGCGCGATATACGGATGAACTTCAACTCCGTTAGACGCTGCACATCCTCCAACGTAACCTCTCTACGGAGCTTAGCCTTGAATGGTGCAAGACCCTTATCTACAGCCTCGTATGCAGCCTCGCGGGTACGGCAACCCTCGATAAGCTGGTAGAGCTTATTCTCGATAAAGATACGCTCCAAAGATGCGGCGTGCCAAGCCTCGTTAAGCTCGTTGAGCTTGATTTCAAGCTCCTTGCCGAGCAACCCCTTCGTATGGTCGGTGGAGTAGCGCAAGATATCGCTAACGCCCATAAACACTGGCTTGTTGTCCACGATGACGCAGGCATTTGGCGAGATAGAGACCTCGCAATCGGTGAAGGCGTACAACGCATCTATGGTCTTATCCGAAGACTCGTCGGCAGCCACCTGGATAACAATCTCCACCTTCTCAGCGGTGTTGTCATCGACCTTCTTAATCTTAATCTTGCCCTTGTCGTTAGCCTTGATAATAGACTCCTTGATAGACTCCGAGGTTGTGGTATATGGTATCTCGGTGATAGCCAACGTACGCTTATCAATCTTCGAGATGCGGGCACGCACACGCACCGAGCCACCACGAAGACCATCGTTGTAGTTCGTGGCATCCATAATACCTCCCGTCTGGAAGTCGGGCAACAACATAAACTCCTCGCCACGAAGGTAGGCGATAGAGGCATTTATAAGTTCGTTGAAGTTGTGTGGCAGGATCTTCGAGGCAAGACCTACGGCAATACCATCTGCACCCTGCGCCAAGAGCAATGGGAACTTAACAGGCAGTGTCACAGGCTCCTCCTTACGACCGTCGTATGCCAGCATCCACTCCGTGGTCTTCTTATTATAGACCACATCCAAGGCGAACTTCGACAATCGAGCCTCGATATAACGGGCAGCAGCAGCCTCATCACCCGTAAGGATGTTACCCCAGTTACCCTGCATATCGATGAGCAGACCCTTCTGACCCAACTGCACCAAGGCATCCTTGATAGAGGCATCACCGTGAGGGTGGTACTGCATAGCCTGACCCACCACATTTGCCACCTTGTTGTAGCGACCATCCTCCACGCACTTCATAGCGTGCAAGATACGACGCTGCACAGGCTTTAGTCCGTCGGCTAAGTGGGGCACAGCACGCTCAAGGATTACATACGAGGCGTAGTCCAAGAACCAGTTTTTGTACATACCCGTAAGACGGCGCATACTATCCTCAGCCGAGGTGAGAGCACCATACTTACCCTTAGGCGCATCCTCCACGACCTCTGTATCATCGACCTCGACCTGCGAGGTCTCCACCATAGCCTCCGCCTCAGTCTCCAACATATCTATATCTTTGTTTTCCTTCATTAGTTCACGCTTTTGAGATTTTCGATGATATCCTCCTCTACGCGGAGGTTGCCCACGATAAAGTCCTTGCGGTCAGGCGTATTCTTACCCATATAGAAGTCGAGCAGGTCGTGGATAGGGTCATCCTTCGTAAGGCGCACCTTATCCAGACGCATACCCTCGCCGATGAACTCCTTGAACTCCGCAGCCGAGATCTCACCAAGACCCTTGAATCGTGTAATCTCGGCCTGAGCACCACACCTCTTCACTGCCTCCTGACGCTCCTCATCCGAGTAGCAGTAGAAAGTCTCCTTCTTATTACGCACACGGAAGAGCGGAGTTTGCAAGATGTAGAGGTGTCCCAAGCGTATAACATCGGGGAAGAACTGCAAAAAGAAGGAGGTCAGCAACAGACGGATGTGCATACCGTCGACATCGGCATCCGTGGCGATGATAACCTTGTTGTAACGTAGGTTATCCATATCCTCCTCGATGTTGAGCGCCGCCTGGAGTAGGTTGAACTCCTCGTTCTCGTAGACTACGCGCTTGGTTAGGCCATAGCAGTTGAGTGGCTTACCGCGCAACGAGAATACAGCCTGCGTACGAGGGTCACGGCTTGAGGTTATAGAACCCGACGCTGAGTTACCCTCCGTGATAAATATCATCGTCTGCTCCGCCAAATCCGACTTATCGGTATAGTGTATCTTGCAATCGCGCAACTTCTTGTTGTTTAGCGAGACCTTCTTAGCCGCCTCGCGAGCCTTCTTCTGCACACCCGATATAGCCTTGCGCTCCTTCTCGTTCTCGACAATCTTCTTCTGGAGTATCTGCGCAGTCTCAGGGTGCTTATGTAGGTAGTTGTCCAAGTTGGTAGCGAGGAAGTCGCCCACAAACTGACGCATCGTAACACCCTCCTCCTTATCCTTAGAGCCGAGCTTAGTCTTTGTCTGCGACTCAAAGATAGGGTCATCCACCCTCACCGAGATAGCGGCTATTATGGAGGTACGGATATCCGAAGGATCGTAGTCCTTGCGGTAGAACTCCTTGATGGTCTTAGCCACAGCCTCACGGAAGGCAGCCTGATGAGTACCACCCTGAGGGGTGTACTGACCATTTACAAAGGAGTAGTATGCCTCGCCATAGCCGTTGCCGTGGGTGATTACAATCTCGATATCCTCGCCAGAGATATGCACTGGGGCGTATAGAGGCTCACTCGACATATTGTCGTTAACCAAGTCCAAAAGTCCATTCTTCGAGATGTAGGGCTTGCCATTGAGCACCACGGTAAGACCGAGGTTGAGGTAGGTGTAGTTCTTGACCATCTGCTCCACATACTCGATGTTGTAGGCATAGTCGCCAAAGACCTCGCGGTCAACCACAAACTCCACGTATGTACCATTCTGCTCCGCAACACCACTCTCCGAGCGGTCTGTAAGCTCCAAACCCTGCGAGAAGGTCACGGTACGAGCCTCGCCGTTGCGCACCGAGCGTGCGAGGAAGTGTGTCGAGAGCATATTCACCGCCTTGACACCCACACCATTCAAACCTACCGTCTTTTTGAAGGCATCGCCACCATACTTACCACCCGTATTCATCTTGCTCACCGCATCTGCCAGTGCCTCCAAGGGAATACCACGACCATAGTCGCGCACCGAGACCTTATCACCCTCAACGGTGATCTCGATACGCTTGCCAGCACCCATAATAAACTCGTCGATGGAGTTATCCACCACCTCCTTTAGGAGGACATAGATACCATCGTCGGCCTGAGTACCGTCGCCCAACTTGCCGATATACATACCTGGACGTAGTCGGATATGCTCACGGGGCGAGAGGGTCACAATCGCATCCTTACCATACTCCGCCACGGGGGTTGTCAAATTCATTTCTGCCATATTTTTCTTTTCTCCTATCTCTCCAGTCTCCTTTTCTTCTATCTCACCCTCTTATCTCTTCTGGGCGCGCACCTCTGCCAATGCATCCACCATATCGGTGTGTACCTGTGCCATCACCTCCTTCATACTGCGCTCGGCAACCTCCTCGGCAGGGACTGGTGGCAACACCTTGATGGTAATCTTATTTCTCCAGTTAATCATCCAACCCTTGCGTACCAACGTGCTTGTGCCATCCAACACCACGGGCAAGATAGGCACACCCGCATCCTTAGCAAGGATAAAGGCTCCCGCCTTGAAGTTGTGAATCTCGCCATCCTTAGAGCGCGTACCCTCAGGGAAGATAGATACCGTAGCACCCTTCTTTAGCCACTCCATACCCTTCGAGTGCACCAACTGCATAGCCTCCTTAGCACTCGCGCGGTTGATGACAATATCGCCGTGCATCATAAGCAGACGGCCCACCAATGGGATGCGATATACCTCCTTCTTCGATACCCACTTAAATACCAACGGAAGGTTGTAGATGCTGAGGATATCGACCATAGACTGGTGGTTGAGCACCATCACGTAGGCCTTGCTTGGGTCTATATTCTCCATACCCACCACCGTGCGACGCATTCCGGGCGCGAACATAAATACGGTACAGGTTAGCCACCTTGATATGGTATGCACCACGGTACGCTTTTTGTCGAACGGATAACACACAATAAGGGCAACGAACGATAGCACATAAAGCACCATCCACGCCGATGCAACAACGATGTAATAGAGAATACTTAACATAATTAACGCAGTTAGATTTTAATAATATTATAATCGCGCAAAGATAGCAAAAAAAAGTGAACTTTGCGATTAAGGTGAGCGCAAAACAAGATTTTTTTGTTTTGCCGAGCCGTAGCAAAGTCGAGGCATTACGAAGTTTTGCCTCAAAACTGAAAACGGAGAACTGAAAAGCAATGTATGCTTCGCATAAGTTTTATAAAAAGCCAAGGGCTTTTTTGGGGCTTTTGGCTGGGGATTGTGGGTAGTCTGGGTAGTCTGGGGAAAGCCCCAGTATCCCCAGTTTACTCATTATCCACAGTCTCCTCACTAACCTCGCGCACGAAGCGCACCACACTTTTCACTTTTCAGTTTTCAGTTTTATTAGGGCGAGGTGGAGGAGTTTGGAATTTGGAAATTTGGAAATTCCCTATGTATTTCCAATTTTCCAAATCCCTCTTCCAAGGGTTATCAGTAAAGTATTGTTTGGGGGTATAGTGATACCCACATTTATCAAGACGATTACACTTACCCACATTCTCACTGATATATATATTATTATTCTCAGTATCTATATATCTGGTAAATGTATATTTCCTACCACACTGAGGGCAAGTATATCTTGTACCTCTGCCACGGTATCTCTCTAACTGATATCTATAACTATTATTCATACTGATACTATTATTATGGAATTTGGAAAATTGGAAATACATAGGGAATTTCCAAATTTCCAAATCCAAACAAACTACTTACCTGCATTTTTGAGTTTCTTCTGTATCGATGAGCCATCCTTATACCCCAACTCATCGGCTATCTGCTGGTAGGTTTTGCCCTCCTCGCGCATAGACTTTATCAATTCGAGTCGCTCAGCCTCCTCAGCCTCGGCATCGAGGTTGCGCTCCTTAAGCATCGCAAAGGGTACGCGCTCGCCTGTGGCGGTGTAGTTCAGGCTATTGTCGAAGTGTAGTTCGAAGCTATCGTGCTTATACTCAGCGGGTAGGTAGTTGCCCTTGACAATGCACAAGTGGCGGATGTCGTGGCGCACAGGGTCGGGACGTAGCTCCATCATAAGGCGCATCTTAGCCTCGAAACCCTGCGAGCCTATGGCGTTATGCTTCGAAGGGGTCAACATTTCGGTGCGCTTACCCGTGTGGTGCAGGAAGATAAAGAGCGTGTCGTACTTGGTCGCCAACTGCGCAAAGGCCTGTATAAAACCTCGCACACGGTTATTCTCGTTCATAGGACCACCGTAGAGGTCGGCAAAAGCATCTATAATAACCACATCGGGAACATAGCTCTTAAGACCTAACTCCAAGGTTGCGAGGAGGTTATCCGTATCGAAGATAAAGTGTAGACCGTCATACTCCATAGCCTCCAAGCCTGTGGGCGAGCCTGTCTGTCGGCGCATAAGCGAGCCAACGGAGAGCTGGTCATCCTCTGTAGATACATATATCGCACGGCGGTAGCGCGTGTTGAGCCTAAAGCCGATATACTCCTCCTTACCCGATACTATCGCCATAGCTAAGCCTCTGAGTAACGAGCTTTTACCAGAGTCCGAGGAGCCTACTAACGCCACTACGCCCTGTCGCGGAAGTATAGGCTCAAGGAGCGTGGGACTCTCCGTGGGCGTGGTCATAATCATCTCCGAAGCGTGGCAGATATGGTCTCTGTACCACCAGTACTCCTCCTCGCTAAGGGGCGATGTGTGGTCACTCTTAGCTTCAACGGTTGAACTTTGAGCCTCAGGCTCATCGAACGATGCAATTAGGCGCGCATTATCCTCCTTAAACGCCTCAATCATAGCATTTGTGTACATAATTTGTAAAATTTTAAGTGTTATAAAAATAGTGAACTGATATTCAATAACTGAATTGTCGGTACAAATATATAACATAAAAAGGCGTTTGTCAAGAGGAAAAGTAAAATATTTTGCATTTAGGATAAAATATTTTACGATTAGTAATGGTTAAAAGGCTTTGCCTTTTTTGGGGAAGGGACGAGAGAGAACAGAGAGAACAGAGAGAAGAGAGAGATGAGAGAGACGAAAGAGAGGAAAGAGAGGAGAGAGACGGAAGAGACGACAACGAGGTCGGGTATCACAGAAATCTCTCTGTTCTCTCTGCTCTCTCTGTTCTCTCTGCTCTCCCTGTTCTCTCTGCTCTCCCTGTTCTCTCTGCTCTCCCTGTTCTCTCTGCTCTCCCTGTTCTCCCTGTTCTCCCTGTTCTCTCTGCTCTCTCTGCTGCCCCTGCTCTCACCTTAATCGCAAAGTTCACTTCTCACTTTTCAGTTCTCAGTTTTCACCTTTCACTTTTTTTTACTATCTTTGTATAATATTTTATATTATTCTCTCTATGAGGCGTTCGATATTTCAATATATCCTCTGCGGTTTACCTGCGGAGATAGCACAAACATTACGTATGGCGCTGCTGGGCGCTGTGGGCAAGATGCCCTTAGGTAAGTGGGCGTTAAGGCGTTGCTACGCCCCTAAAAAGGAGGGCTTGGAGCGCGAGGTGTTTGGAATACACTTTAGCAACCCCATAGGCATAGGCTCAGGCTTCGATGCCAATGGCGATAGGCTCAGCGAGCTATCGGCACTCGGCTTCGGCTTTGTAGAGATAGGCTCGGTAGTGCCACGTCCTCAGCCTGGAACACCACGGCCACGCCTTAAGCGTCTGGGCAAGGTGAAGTCCTATGTCGACAACGCGGGCTATCCGAGTCGCGGTATGGAGTATGTCCTCGGCAAGGTGCGCACACGCTCGAAGCATACGGCAGACCTCGTGATAGGCTGCAACATAGGCAAGCTCACAGCATCGCACATAGAGAATGCCCCAAAGGAGTATCTGCGCGTATTTCGTAATATGTATCAGTATGTCGACTTCTTTGTTATCAACATCGCCTGCAACACCGCAGCCAAGCGCTATGTGCCACGCACACGCGAGGATATACTAAACCTTGTAGAGCCACTCTTTGAGTTCCGTCGTGGTCAGCTCGACTACCGCCCTGTGTTGCTCAAAATATCGCCCGACCTTACGCAGGAGGAGCTTGATATAGTCATAGACATCCTTATCGAGACACCTCTCGATGGCATCGAGGCTGTGGCGGGCTCGCTCGACCTTATGCCTGAATATAGAGGCGCTGCAACGGGTGCACTACTCACTAAGCGCGCTATAGAGGTGGTACGCTACATTGCCGAGCGCACCGAGCACAACTACCCTATCATCGGCTCAGGAGGTGTGATGACAGCGGAGGATATAGAGGATATGTTGGAGGCTGGAGCCTCGCTCGTGGCACTAAACTCTGGCATTAGAGAGAATGGCTTTAGGCTCCTAAAAAAGGGCGCAGAGCGTATAAAAACGGATAAATAGTATGAATGCAACGATTATAACCATAGGCGACGAGATACTTATAGGACAGATTGTAGATACCAACAGCGTCTCCATCGCCAAGCGCCTAAACAACATAGGCATCTCCATAGCACGAAAGCTCTCGATAGGCGACACAAAATCGGCTATCGTCGAGAGCCTCAAGGAGGTGATGACAACCACCGATATAGTTATCGTCACTGGCGGTCTTGGCCCTACAAAGGATGATATCACGAAGCATACCCTCGCCCAGATGTTCGACTCCGAATTGGAGTACAACGCCACCGAGGGCGAACATATACGCGCACTCTTGGCGCGTCGTGGCATACCCTTTACAGAGCTAAATCGCTCGCAGGCGATGCTGCCAAAGTGCTGCACCGTGCTACATAACGCACACGGCACTGCGCCAGGTATGTGGTTCGACACCCCACGCGGTGGTGCACTCATATCGCTACCGGGCGTACCCTTCGAGATGGAGCATTTGATGCAGGAGGAGGTTATACCACGCCTTAAGGCACGCTACACTCTATCGAGCATCGTGCACTCCACGCTTATAACACGTGGCATCCCAGAGTCGTTGCTTGCCGAGCGCATAGAGGGCTGGGAGGATGCCCTACCCGAATACCTACACCTTGCCTACCTGCCAGCACCCAATATAGTGCGCCTACGCCTCTCGGCATACGATGTCGACAAGGAGGTGGCAGAGAGGGAGATATCAGCACAATTCGAGGCCCTACGCGCCATTATTGGGGATAACATCGTAGGCTTCGAGGGCGCTACCTTGGAGCAACAGGTGCACCGCATACTCACCGAGAGAGGTAAGACTCTCGCCATCGCAGAGAGCTGCACGGGAGGGGCTATAGCCTCGAAATTTACCGCTATGGCCGGTGCTTCAGCATACCTCGTAGGTGGTGTTGTAGCCTACTCTAACGATGTCAAAGCCAACATCTTAGGTGTAGACACTACAAATATTGAGTGCTTTGGTGCTGTAAGCGAGGTTGTAGCCTTAGAGATGGCCGAGGGTGTGCGCCGCATCACGGGTGCGGACTACGCCATAGCCACAACGGGCATCGCAGGACCTGGTGGCGGCTCTAAGCATAAGCCTGTAGGTACGGTATGGATGGCTATCGCTACGCCTGAGGGTAGTCGTGCCGTTATGCGCAACTCAGGCACCGACCGTGGTCAGATTATAAGCCGCGCTTCGGCATACGCCATAGAGATGCTATACGAAGAATTAACTAAAGCTACTAAATAACTATGATTAGATCTATTCTCGACACCGATTTGTACAAGTTCACCACTTCGTACGCCTACTTCAAGCTCTACCCAGAGGCTATCGGTACGTTCACCTTCAACGACCGCGCTAAAACCGTATTCGATGAGGACTTCCTCGAGGACCTAAGGGCAGAGTTGAAGGCTCTGGAGCGCATCGCCCTCTCGGAGGATGAGTTCCAGTATATGAACAAGAATTGCAAGTATATCCCTCAGAACTACTTTGAGTGGCTCACAGGCTTCCGCTTCGACGCCTCGAAGATAAACGTATGGCTCGACGAGGAGCATCATCTGCAAATCAACGTCACCGACTATATGTATAAGGTTACGCTCTACGAGATACCTATCCTCGCTACCGTGTCGGAGCTCTTCCACCTACGCAATAGCTACGACGCTGAGGCTATGATTGCGCGCCTTGAGAAGAAGGAGCAGATTGCCCGCGACAACAATATCATCTTCTCGGACTTCGGCACCCGCCGCCGCTTCTCATACGACGTGCAGCGTATGGTCGTTAAGCACCTTAAAAATAACCCTTGCGGCTGTGTAGGTACATCAAACTGCCACCTGGCTATGGAGCTCGATATGAAGATGATAGGCACCTACCCCCACGAGCTACCAATGTTCATCGCTGCGGTAAATGGTGGTCCTCGTAATGCCAACTATCTCACGATGGAGGATTGGGTTAAGGTCTACGATGGCTACCTCGGCACCGCCCTCACGGATAGCTTTGGCTCGGAGGTCTTCTTCAACAACTTCTCGAAGAAGCACGCCTGCCTCTTCGATGGTGTGCGCCACGACTCTGGCGACCCTATCGCATTTATAGATATGGCTATCAAGCGCTACAAGGAGCTCGGCATCGACCCTATGACTAAGTCTATCGTCTTTAGCGACTCGCTCAACTTCGAAAAGTGCGTGGAGATTAAGCGCGCCTGCGAGGGTAAGATTAAGTGTATGTTCGGCATCGGCACAAACCTCACCTGCGACACAGGCCACGCCTCGTGCAATATCGTTATGAAGCTCTCCTCGTGCCAAATCAACGCCCGCAAACCTAAGGAGCTGTGCGTAAAGCTCTCGGACGTCGAGGGCAAGGAGATGGGCAATGCCGAGGAGGTAGCTGTATACCGCTATATGCTTAGAAATCAAGGGAAGTAACCACGCCTATGCAGGAGCATACCGACCGCAAGCTGTGCAATAATGGTGTCCAATACCTCGCCGAGCGCTTTCCCGAACTCAACATTAAGCAAATCGCCGAGGCTCTTGATATCAACTATAAACTGATGCACCAATACGCCACAGGCGCCAAAAACCCTGGCCCCGAACGCCGCAAAGAGATCGAGGAGTACATCCACACCTTGGCAGAACAACTGCTAACGATAACCCTTTAAGGCTAACGTGATAAGCAAAAGACCCACCCTACAGAGTCCAACTGCCACCCCAGCCAACAAGGAAAAAGCCTAAGCAGTGCGGGTAGATTTTTGTCTACCCACATTGCTTTTATTATAACCATACTCAACCACACTATTTATATTACCCACTCCTAAACCACACCTTGCTTTTGTATACCACCCACCTCACGGGTAGACTTTTATCTACCCGCAAAAGAGAGGAGCATCCTCATACTCTGTCACACCATCCAACGTCCCACGGGTAGACTTTTATCTACCCACAAAAGAGAGAATCAACCCTCCTCTCCAGACTCACGCTCCACCACCCCACGGGTAGACTTTTATCTACCCGCAAAAAAAGAGCATCCTCACACTCTGTCATACCATCCATCGTCCCACGGGTAGATTTTTGTCTACCCCCACTATATCGTGCGACAGGTGGGATGTTCACACACCATTACCACCTCACAGGTAGATTTTTGTCTCCCCACAAGAAAGAGAAACAACCCTACCCTGACACTCCTCTTATTACTCCACGGGTAGACTTTTGTCTACCCGCAAAAGAGAGAAACATCCCTCCTCTCCAGACTCGCACCCTACCACCACACGGGTAGATAAAAATCTACCCGCAAGAAAAAGAACGGCATACTGCCACTACCACCTACACCTAGCAATAGCCATCCAACCACCCCACGGGTAGATTTTTATCTACCCACATTTGTGATTATCCATATCTACTTCTGAGCAAGCACTATTAGCCTACCCCGTCACCTCACGGGTAGACTTTTGTCCACACACAAGAAAGAGGTGTAACTCTCCACTTTCACCTGGCACATCTCACATCACCCCACGGGTAGATTTTTGCCTACCCACAAACGAGAGAAGCACCCCTTCTCTCTCCAGACTCACGACCTACTATCCCACGGGTAGACTTTTGTCTACCCACAAGAGAGAGGTGTAACCCTCCACTTTCGCCTGGTACATCTCACATCACCCCACGGGTAGATTTTTATCTACCCACAAAAGAGGGAAGCACCCCTTCTCTCTCTCCAGACTCACGCTCCACCATCCCACGGGTAGACTTTTATCTACCCGCACCAGAGAGAGAGCAACAAGTAGCCAACAAAGTTCTTTCACCCCACGGGTAGACTTTTGTCTACCCGCAAAAAAAGAGCATCCTCACACTCTGTCACACCATCCATCGTCCCACGGGTAGACTTTTATCTACCCACACTATATCGTGTGACAGGTGACGGGCTTTTCTCCCCACAAGAAAGAGTACCACCCACCTATGACACACCCTCCTCACCTCACGGGTAGATTTTTATCTACCCACAAAAAGAGCATCCTCACACTCTGTCATACCATCCATCGTCCCACGGGTAGATTTTTGTCTACCCGCACTACATTATGCACGACAGATCGAGGAGATGAGTTTCTATGGGTTACAATAAATTTATATGGGTTACTATATGCTTCATTGTAACTCATCGTAAATTTAGGCAATAATTACAATCTATCTATTGCATTAGAGCGAAAAAACAACTAACTTTGTAGGAAGAAAGGAGACTCGTGCGGTCTCTTGCGAATCTCGATCAACATAAAGAGTAATTACATCAATAAAACACTAACAATTATGAACGACGACCTAAACTATGTCGCACCTGAGTTATACCTGGTAGCGGTAACGGTGGAGCGAGGCTATGCAAACTCACTTGAAGACCCATTCGAAAAGGAGGAGATAATCTGGTAGACTATGAAAAGGATATTTACATTTACACTACTTGTGACGATGTTCACAGCGTGTATGCAGGACTCTATAACTGAGGCAGATAACAAGAGTCCAAAGAGAGATTATATCTACGCTACCTTTGAGGAGGATACTCGCGTGGAGTTAAACGACAAGAAGCAGACCGTATGGACCGAGGGCGACCAGATAGTTCGCTTCGGCAACGATGTCTACGATGTCTGGAACTTTACCGGTAAGACTGGCGACCGTAGTGGTAGCTTTGAGTTGTGGGGTACTTGGCAATATAGTGTCGGCTATGACTTTGGCGATAAGATTTACGCTCTTTACCCTTATGCAAACTACTATGCTTGTTACTTCTTCAACGATACTGGTGAACCTGCACTAATACACAATGTTAGAGCTGAGCAGGACTACAAGCCAAACACCTACGACCCCGTAAGCAACATTATGCTTGGCGCAAGTGATGATGGCAAGAACTTTGTTTTCCAGAACCTTATGGGACATCTACGCCTTAGTCTTGTGGGTGACAAGTGCGTATCGCACATCACTTTGACAGGTAACAACAATGAGGTTATAAATGGTTTACGCTACTTCAGATTTAACAATTTTAATGAGTCCTATTGGTACGATTCTTTAACATCCACCACAACACTACGTTGCAATGGCGTACAGCTTACCGACAAGCCTACGGAGTTCTACTTCACCCTCGCACCGACATACTTTGGTAATGGTATCAGCGTGGAGGTACACTTCACCGATGACACAATGTACCCTATCAGGACCACAAAAGAGGTGTTGATCGAGCGCAACACCATCCAGCCTATGGCAACAGTAGATACTGGAAATATCGAGTGGCAGACCATCACCATACAGCATCGTGGCGACACCGCATACACACCTATGCTCTATGGTCTTAGCAATATGGTAAGCTATACCTACTGGGGCGATGGCTTTATGACCAACAACAACACAGGTAGCTCGTATGTCTACTCTGATGGTCTTGATACTCACGAAATTACGATCAAGAGTCAAAATGCAACATACCTATATCTCGGCAGCTGCGAAGGCATCAGCGAGATTGACCTTAGCAACTTCTAAACCGACACAGCTATGAAAAAGATATTTCTACTTTTAGCACTGCTTTGCAGTTCACTAACCCTTAGTGCTGGTCCTATTGGCGAGGCTCGCGCACGACAGATTGCCGAGGAGTTCTTCGCCGCGCACTCTACACGCTCAGCAGGTGGAGCTGTAACACTCAACTGGGCAGGCGACACCATCACCGAGCCTATGGGCACATCTACACAGCTCGACAACGCACTTATGTATATATATAGTCGTGGCACAAACAACGGCTTTGTAGTGGTCGCGGGCGATAGCAACGTAAGCCCTATTATCGCCTACTCCTTAGATACAGCTATCAACACCAACAATATGGCTGAGGCTACACGTGAGATTCTCGATGCTTGGTGTCAGCAGATTAGCGTTGCCCGCAAGGAGCAAGTACCTATGTCCAGTCCTCGTAAGGCTACACGTAGTGGCGATGAGCTACTCTACGAGACAGCTCTCTGGAACCAGGGCGAGCCATACAACCGCGAAGCCCCAGTATGGGAGGGTAACCGCTCAGTGACAGGCTGCGCAGCTACAGCAGCTGCTATTATATGCCATTTTAACCGTTGGCCAGATTGTGGCGTGGGCACAACACCTGAGTACAGCTATTATGACTCGTACAATGTGTTGCGAACAATACCTGCAAACACCCTCGGTAGAACTTACGACTACGACAATATGCTTCTCGACTACAACAATGGCTACACCGAGGAGCAGGGCAATGCCGTAGCGGCACTTATGAAGGATATGGGAACTGCAATCTATATGAGTTACCACTACACCGAGTCAGGAGCTTCAGCATTTAACAATGTTCAGGCGTTTGGCAAGTACTTCAAATACTCAAAAGAGGCAAAACTGCTATGTTTGGATAACTACGGTATTGAGACTTGGAACAATATGATGCGCGAGAACCTCCGCAAATGCGGTCCTACATACTATTCAGGAGGCAGTAATAATGGTGGTCACGCCTTCGTAATCGATGGCTACAGCGGCGACTACTTCCATATCAACTATGGCTGGGGTGGAAGCGCCAATGCGTGGTACCTTCTACCACATATCGACTTCTACGCACGTCAGGCCGCTGTAATGAATCTTGTGCCAGATAGAGATAATAGCACCCAATATAAGGATAACATTATGCTCACAGAGTTCTATTCTGACACATCATCGTGGTACGGCATATTTAGTGATGCTAAAACGTATGAGGCTGGCAACACGTTTACCCTCTCAGTTGGTGCACTAAACAATGTTGGTGGTCGCGATTTTAATGGTGTTATCAGCCTCTTCCACTGCAATGTAGATGGTGAATTTAAGGAGGAGATCTATAGTTGGGATATTGAGAGTTTCCACATAGGAAGCCTCTGGGGACTTACAACATACGAACCTATATCTATCAACCGTACTATTGAGCTTGGAGATAGCATCCGCGCATATTTCAAGAGTAACGATAGCGACGAATGGGTATGGATAAGGTCGTGGGGAGGCTTTGCCTTGGAGCAGATAATCATCTGCGCAACCCCCGAGCAGGTATCAAAGTCGCTAAGATTCCACTACGACAAGGAGCAACAAGTGATATACCTTGATGCTCCACTCGCTTTGCAGACAGAGCTATACAAGCCTGATGGTAGCACGGAGACACAAGATATAGATAGCCATATCGCTATGCAATACACACTCGACCAGAAGGGCGAATATCTGCTTAAGATACGCTCTGGAGGCGAGCCATATGTACTAAAACTGAAGTTATAGTTACAGGTCAACTATTTTTAGTATAAATTGCGCACAGAGGTATTGCAGATTGAGAAAATTTGTGTATCTTTGTGCGCTTTTGTGCCACGGTGGCACTTAAGTTAAAAAATAAGTATAATGAAAGTTTGTGAAATCACTGGCAAGGTAGCGATGGTGGGTAACAATGTTTCTCACTCGCACATCCGCAGCAAGCGTAAGTTCTCTCCAAACTTGAGAACAAAGCGTTTCTGGTCGGAGGAGGAGGGTCGCTGGATCACATTGAAGGTTTCAGCAGCCGGAATCAAGACAATTAACAAGAAGGGCCTTACTGCAGCACTTCGTGACGCAAAGGCAGCTAAGAAGGTTTACTAAAAACAGCTAACAGAAAATGGCAAAGAAAGGTAACAGAGTACAGGTGATCCTTGAGTGCACTGAGCAGAAGGAGAGCGGCGTTGCAGGTATGTCACGCTATGTCACCACAAAGAACAAGAAGAATACTCCTGACCGTTTGGAGCGTAAGAAGTACAATCCTTACTTGAAGCGAGTAACTTTACACCGTGAGATTAAGTAATTTTAACAAGTAGTAAAGTATGGCAAAGAAAGTAGTTGCGACCCTTAAGAC
>JAZOQR010000044.1:0-10489 GCA_045656185.1 Alistipes sp.
ATGCTACGAAGCGAATGCCGTCGGCATTATGGCCTGTGTCGCATACTGTGTATGGCTCTTCTGCAATCACCTGCCAGCGACCCATAAGGCCTGTGTTCTCGGCGCTCTTAGCCAAGCCTTCGCGGAAGGCACGACGCGAGATGGTGAGGGGCGTCTGCTCGGCAAGATAGTCGGCAGCAGCGCAGGCAGTGACGATATTATGTCGCTGATAGTCGCCCAAGAGGTCTATATCGAGTTCAAAGTTGCGATTATCGCGTGTGCGCTCGATGCTGAAATGCTGGTTGCTGTTGTCGAAATGCTCCACTGCACCCAATACAAACTCCTGCTCGGCATATATAACCTTTGAGTGAAGAGATGATGCATACTGCTCAAACACAGCATTATACTCATCATTAGCCTGACCAATAACTACTGGGATACTCTTCTTTATGATACCCGCCTTCTCTGAGGCTATCTTTTGGATAGTGTCGCCCAAAAACTCGGTATGCTCCATACCTATATTTGTGACTACACTAAGCAATGGTGTGATGATATTCGTAGCATCGAGTCTACCACCAAGGCCTGTCTCGATAACAGCCACCTCCACATCGCTCTGGTCGAAGTAGTCGAAGGCCATAGCTGCGGTCATCTCGAAGAATGAGAGATCGAGTTCCTGCATCTTCTCACGATGCTTATCCACGAAGTTAACCACCTTCTGCTTAGGTATCATCTCGCCATCTACGCGGATGCGCTCACGGAAGTCCACAAGGTGTGGTGAGGTGAATAGACCTGTGCGGTAGCCCGCCTCACGAAGAATAGAGGCCAACATATGCGACACCGAACCCTTGCCATTAGTACCAGCAACGTGGATAGTGTAGAAGTTGCGCTGTGGATTACCAATATGCTGGCAGAATGCCGCTATTCGCTCCAATCCCGGCTTATAAGCATCGCCGCCAACACGCTGGAACGATGGCATCGCCGTAAATAGAAAATCGATTGTCTGTGCGTAATTCATATTTTAGTCTACTAAATGATTTCGTTTGCGTATGCGATAAGCAACATAATATAGCAACGTCAACACCGCCACAAAGGTCGAAATGCGCGCTACCCAGTCGCCATAGATGGTATATATTGTCTTCTCTGAACGTAGCTCTACCTCAGCAGTGAGAACACCCTCCTCGTCCCACTCAAGGCAGTCTCCAATTACCATACCCGTAGGAGATATAAAGCCTGAGACACCCGTATTTGCCGAGCGAGCAATGGCACGACGTGTCTCTATGGCACGAAGACGACAAAAGTCGAACAAGCGTTTATGACCTACGGTATTACCCCACCAGCCATCGTTAGAAATTAACGCCATTACCTCTGCACCATTGCGGGCAAAACCCGAAAAGTAACCGCCATAAAGTCCCTCATAACATATTGACGGACCAATTACTACGCCATTGTTTTCAAATAGCTTAAACTCATCACCCCAGCCAAGCTGTCCCGTAACACCACCAAGATCTATCTCGAAATAGTCAAAGAGTCCACGGAATGGCACCGCCTCAACACCAATAACGAGTTTACCCTTATGGTAGATATCCTCCACCTTACCCTCGTGGTCTACAAGCAATGCCGAGTTGTAGCGGTCATACCAGCCATAGCCATCGTAGTAACGCGCTGTAGAGGTCACCTTATTATCCCCATAAAAGGTCATTGTAGATGCTCCTGTGATAAGCTTCGTAGTAGCCTTATCATCGCTTATAATAGCATCAAGTCGTCGCTCTATATAGCCCATATCATCCTCGTCAATAGAGGCTACACCTGGGATATATGCAAGTGCCGACTCTGGAAGAAGCATAAAGCTACTCGATGCTGGCACCTGATTTATAAGGCGCATAACATCATCCGCAGGGTTCATCTTATCTCGCGCCTCTCGCTCCTCCTCGTAGCAAGGTACATTTGGCTGTATAACAGATATTTGTGTTGCGCGATCTGATGGCTTATATGTTAGCAAAAGCACCAACGAGAGTAACATCGGGAGCACAACAATAGCACCTGCGCGCACCTTTGATGTTTTGGTACGTGTGCGCAACACCTCGAAAATAGCGATATTAGAGATCAACGTCCACAACGTTCCACCGAAGATACCAGTGTACTCAAACCACTGCACCGCCCAGATATCACCTGAGAAGCCGTGACCAAGCAACAACCATGGGAAGGTCATCACATCGGCAGAGTTATATACCCACTCCGTAGCTATCCACACCGCCACGAACATAGTGTATGCCAAGGCGCGTGGCGCTCGCTTTGAGGTGTAGTGATAGAGCATAAAACCGCATAGGTTGTAGAATGTACCCACAATGCCCGCTGTCAATGGACCAAGAGGCGTAGCATTCCACACCCACCATATAGTAGATGCGTTCCAGAGCATAAAGGTTAGCGTCGCCCAGCCGAACATACGCCAGAAGTCGCGCTTCGAATCCGAGAGGTTTTCGCTAATTATAAATAGTGGAATAAAGGCTACAAGAAGTGTAAGACCTGTGATGCCAAGCCATCCTGCCGATAGCAATGCCACCGAAAGCAGCACAAGAAGTATTCTGTGTTTTGTAGAATTCTGTTTCATAATTGTGCAAATTTACTAAACATTCCATAAAAAACAATTGCTTTTACTCGCATAATTACAAAAAACACCTATATTTGGTGCCGAAACTATATAGATAAGTATGTCGATAAAAAGAGTAACGATAGATTCACGTTCGGGCCTTGTGCTTGAGGGTGGTGGTATGCGAGGTGTATTCACCTGCGGTGTGCTGGACAACTTTATGGATCGTGGCATCCGCTTTCCATATACAATAGGTGTTAGTGCAGGGGCTTGCAATGGCCTATCCTATATGTCGGAGCAGCGAGGAAGAGCTAAATACAGCAATATTGACCTATTAGATAAGTATCACTATATTGGCTTTCGTCACCTTATCACCAAGGGTAGCATTATGGATTTCAAGCTCCTCTTTGAGGAGTTTCCCACACACATTCTACCCTACGACTACGACCGTTATGCCAGATGCCCAGAGCGCTACGAGATGGTAACCACCGATTGTGCCACCGGCAAAGCGTGCTACTACGAGGAGAAGAGCGACCCTAAGCGTATTATCGATATCGTACGCGCATCCAGCTCCCTGCCCTACGTCTGCCACATAGCTCAGGTAGATGGTCACGATATGCTCGATGGAGGCATTGCTGACTCGTTGCCAATTATGCGAGCACGAGATTTGGGATACGATAATAATGTAGTTGTTCTCACACGCAATAAGGGGTATCGCAAAGATAATAAGCCGTCATTTGTACCGCCATTTGCATACCGCAAATATCCCGCACTAAGAGAGACCTTGCGCAACCGTAACATCGAGTATAACAAGCAAATAGCACTTATTGAGGAGTTAGAAGAGCGTGGCGATATTACGGTGATCCGTCCTGAGCGACCTATCGAGGTGGGACGTATGGAGAGGGATACAAAACGCCTCACAGCGCTATACAACGAAGGTTATAACATAGCCTCACAAATAGAATTTTACACAGAGTAATTTGGTTTTATCTAAACAATTTATTATCTTTGTGGGTCTTAGGGGCGTAGAGGAGAGAAAATATGAAGACAACTAAAGATTATAATATCAATTTGAAGTGGCATCAGAAGATTGCGTTCAGTCTTTTATGGAGCGTTTGTTGGTTGACAAGTTACCTGCCACGTTTTATCCGTTATGGTCTTTTGCGTCCCTTTATCACGCTGATAATTCGCCTTATAGGCTACCGCAAGAAGGTTATTTTGCGTAACCTTAGAAACTCCTTCCCTGAGAAGAGCGATAAGGAGATTAAACGCATAATGACAAAGTGCTATGTCACCATTGCCGAGGTTGCAGTTAACACCATAAGCCTTATTAGCGCATCACATAGGCGCAAGCTGAACGCACTGCTCTGCGACCAGACCGAGGCGCATATCGCAAAGATTAAGGATACCGACTGGATTATGATGCCTGCGCACTACGGCTGTTGGGAGTACTACCCTCTATGGGCAGTGAAGGATCCGTCACAGAGTTTTATGGGTGTCTACCACCCTATGAAGAACCCTATTTTTGAGCTTCTCTTCCTTCGTATTCGTAACTTTAGCCCAAATAACACCCTCGTACCTATGGCAGATGCTGTGCGCTACTATGTGAAGAATCGCAGCGAGGAGCGCAAGATGGTCATTGGTCTTATCTCAGACCAGAGCCCAATCCTTCGTGCCGACACCGAGTGGATAGAGTTCTTTAATCAGCCTACAGCATTTATCGATGGTGGAGCACGCATAGGTCTACGCTTCGGTATTCCAATTTACTTTACATACGCCGAGCGTATTAAGGCAGATAGCTACAAGATTCGTCACGTGGAGATCTACGACGGTAAGGAGCAGGTGGAGTCTATCGAGATTGTACGCCGCTACGCTCAGCATTTGGAGGCTATGGTACGCGAACATCCTGAGTTGTGGATGTGGTCACATAATAGATGGAAGCACACACCAGAGAAGCAAGCACGCAAATTTGGCGCAAAGAAATAAATATTTGAAGAATGGATATAGTTATAACATACGTCAATGGTCTTGATCCCATTTGGCAGAAGGAGTACTCAGAGTTTACAAATACACCTATTCTTGAGAAGCGTTTCAGGGATTGGGGCACGTTGAGATACCTCTTCCGTGGTATAGCTAAGAATATGCCATTCATACGCAAGGTACACCTTGTTGTATCGGGCGAGAGTCAGGTGCCAGAGTGGTTGAATAGAGAGGAGGTAGATGTGGTATTGCACAGAGATATTATTCCTGCGGAGTATCTGCCAACATTCAACAGCAACACTATCGAGACACACCTCCACAATATCAAGGACCTTGACGAGGAGTTCGTATATTTCAACGACGACCTCTTCCCTATGCTTCCTATCAAGCCTACAGACTTCTTCCGCGATGGCAAAGGTGTTATCGCAATGAGCCATCATCTTTTGGCTCTCGATATGTTTAAGCAGATCTGCCGCAACTCCGACCACCTTGCCCGTAAGGCATTGGGTATCCGTAATTCTATATGTTTCCTACGTCCTCAGCACACCTGTGTGCCTATGTTCCGTAGCGAGAATGCGTGGCTGTATAACAAGATGAAGGAGGAGATTCTCGGCTCGCTATCGCCAACACGCAAGAGTAAGAATGTAACGCAGTATATCTTCACAAATAACCTCTTCCTCAAGGGTCGTATTATCAATGAGCGCCAGTCGAAGCAGCACTTCTCGGTGGGCATCGCGCGCGATAGCAAGGTGGAGAGTTTCCTCGACAATCCGACCCATAAACTGGTCTGCATCAACGATGTTAAGCTTTCGGAAGAGCGCTTTGAGAGTATGCGAAATACCATTCTTAGAGCTATGGAGCGACGCTTCCCAGAGAAGTCGAAGTATGAGAGATAAAATGATAGGACTATTCAATGAATAGTCCTTTTTTTGTAGGATACAAATAGTTATTATCTGATATTTAACTATCTAAAAGCACGACCAAATTTCTTGTCAGAAGCCGTAAGATGTGGTGCATCACAAAAGAAATAGCCCAGGGATAGTACACGAAGTACAGCCCTGGGTTGTTTACTTTTAGGGATGTGCCGCAGATTGCGGCTTATCGTCGGCAAAAATTTCTTGTCAGAAGGGCGCGGAGTGCTACACTCGGCGAAAAAGACGACGATGAGTAGTACTTGTGGGTACGACCCATTGTCGTCTTTTTTGTTAGGGGCCGCAATCGACCCCTTATCACAAGAAATTCTAAATTAGTATGATTTAGCGAAGAGTACACGGAACTTCGAAGGCTTGCCTGAGAAGATACAAGTACCCTCCTCCTCGACTACGTCCATAGGGATACAGCGGATGGTTGCCTTAGTAGCATCCTTGATAGCCTGCTCGGTCTCTGGAGTACCGTCCCAGTGTGCTGAGATAAAGCCACCCTTATTCTCAAGAACATCCTTGAACTCCTCCCAAGTATCAACCTTAGTAATCATAGAGTTACGGTAGTCGAGAGCCTTCTGGAAGATATTGTTCTGAATCTCATCGAGAAGAGCTACGATGCGGTCGGTAAGACCCTCCTGAGATACAACCTCCTTAGTAAGAGTATCACGGCGTGCAAGCTCAATAGTGCCATTCTCAAGATCGCGTGGACCGAGAGCAAGGCGCACTGGCACACCCTTAAGCTCGTACTCAGCGAACTTAAAGCCTGAGCGTACATTGTCGCGAGCGTCAACCTTAACAGATACACCCTTGGCGCGAAGCTCCTTAGCCATATCCTCAAGGCGTGCAACAACCTGCTGACGCTGCTCCTCGCCCTTGTAGATAGGTACCATAACAACCTGAATAGGAGCGAGTTTTGGAGGAAGCACAAGACCATTATTGTCTGAGTGAGCCATAATAAGCGCACCCATAAGACGTGTAGATACGCCCCACGATGTAGCCCAAACATACTCCTGCTTACCCTCCTTAGAGGTGTACTGCACATCGAATGCCTTAGCGAAGTTCTGGCCGAGGAAGTGCGATGTACCACTCTGCAATGCCTTACCATCCTGCATCAAAGCCTCGATAGTAAGAGTATCTACAGCACCTGCAAAGCGCTCGTTAGGCGACTTATGACCCACGATTACTGGCACACCCATCCACTGCTCAGCGAAGGTCTTGTAGACGTTAATCATACGCTCTGTCTCCTCGATAGCCTCCTCGGCTGTAGCGTGCGCTGTGTGACCCTCCTGCCATAGGAACTCTGCGGTACGCAAGAAGAGACGAGTACGCATCTCCCAACGAACAACATTTGCCCACTGGTTGCAGAGGATAGGTAGATCACGGTATGATGTAATCCAGTTCTTGTATGTATTCCAGATGATAGTCTCCGATGTAGGGCGCACGATAAGTTCCTCCTCGAGGCGTGCTGCAGGGTCTACAACGATACCCTTACCCTCCTCGTCGTTCTTAAGACGATAGTGTGTAACAACGGCACACTCCTTAGCAAAGCCATCCACGTGGCTTGCCTCACGCGAGAAGAATGACTTAGGGATGAATAGTGGGAAGTAGGCATTCTCGTGACCTGTCTCCTTGAACATACCATCCAATACATCGCGCATCTTCTCCCAGATAGCGTAGCCATAAGGCTTAATGACCATACAACCGCGCACTGCTGAGTTCTCAGCAAGACCCGCCTTAAGGACCAAGTCGTTATACCACTGCGAGTAGTTCTCGTCGCTCTTGGTCAAATCTTTAAGTTCAACTGCCATATTTTATATCTTTTTTGAATTATCGTGGATAATATCGGGCAAAGTTACTAAAAAGTATTGAATATCCAACACTTGAATGCTTACTTTATTGCAAAAAGGTTATTGTTATAGGGGTGTCATTATGACACTAAAGGCACGAAAAAACTGAAAGGTGAAAGGTGAACTTTGTGATTAAGGTGAGTGCAGAGCAAGTTTACTTGTTCTGCCGAGCCGTAGCAAAGTCGAGGCATTACGAAGTTTTGCCTCAAAAGTGTGGTGCGCTTCGCGCGAGGTTGAGTGAGGAGACTGGATAAGCCATATCGTCAGGGTGTTCAAATAAAAAAAATCGCCCATCGAACGAAAGGCGAATTATAAAGACTTAATACAAAAGCAATTATCTATTTTCAGCTACCCAATTGGTAAGCTCCACAAAATCGGCAACCGAGAGTTGCTCGGCACGCATAGTGAAGAAGCGGTGTTCATTGCCACCGAAGTTACCAAAGGCAGACTTTAGCGAGTTGCGTATCATCTTGCGACGCTGACCAAACGAGGCCTTAACAACCTTGATAAAGAGTTGCTCATCGCAATCGAGCTTCTCGACCCCATTTCTTACAAGGCGGATAACAGCACTCTTAACCTTTGGAGGCGGGTTAAAGACCTTCTCGCCCACAGTAAAGAGATACTCTATGTCGTACCACGCCTGCAAAAGCACACTCAAGATACCATACTCCTTAGAGCCTGGAGGCTCAGCAAGACGCACAGCAACCTCCTTCTGAATCATACCCACACACTCTGGGACTATATCCCTATTCTCCAACACCTTGAAGAAGATTTGTGACGATATATTATATGGGAAGTTACCTATAATTTTGAGTCTATCACCGTAGGTAGCCCTCAAATCCATCTTTAGAAAGTCACCCTCCGAGAGGCGTGGTGCAAACTCAGGATAGTGGGCATTGAGATACTCCACCGACTCGCTATCAATCTCCGCACCATAGGTTACAACATCCTCACGCTGCAACAAAAACTGGGTCAACACACCCATACCGCAACCGACCTCCAAAACCTTATCTGGATTCTCGGCGGTACCTCCCGATAGCGATGTGGCTATCTTACGCGCGATATTCAAGTCAGTTAGGAAGTGCTGACCTAATGCCTTTTTCGCTCTTACCTCTGCCATTAGAAACGCTCCTCTTAGTTCGCAACCTCCGATATAAACTTAATGCGCACAAGGCGAATCTCCTCCTCGCTATACTCCGAGCCAAGCTCCTCGTAGGCAGCCTCCAACGAGTCGGTCTCGGCATCCTCCTTAAAGTATAGGTAGATATCCTCAACCTTATCCTCCTCCATAATCTTATTTAGGTAGTACTGGATATCGAGGCGTGTACCAGAGTTCACAATAGACTCTATCTCGGTAAGTAGCTCATCCATATCGAGATTCTTTGCGTGAGCAATATCCTCAAAGTCCATCTTGCGATCGATAGACTGGATGATGAAAATCTTATTATTGGCCTTATTTGCAACACCCTTAACCACAAGATCCTGAGGACGAATAATCTCCTTCTCCTCGACATATGTCTTGATAAGCTTGATAAACTCTGCACCAAACTTCTGAGCCTTACCAGCACCAACACCAGAGATTGTCTGTAGCTCCTCGATAGTAATAGGATACTGAATAGACATCTCCTCCAACGATGGATCCTGGAAGATTACGTATGGTGGCAGATTGTTGTGCGCAGCAACGCTACGACGCAAATCCTTAAGCATTGCATACAACTCCTCATCGGCAGCACCACCGCCACGCATAGGTCCTGCAGCAGCATTCTCCTCCTCAGAGTCGTAGTCGTGGTCGAGAGTAATGGTTACAGATGTAGGCTTATCGATAAAGGCTCTACCCTTATCGTTAACCGAGATAAGACCATAGTTCTCGATATTTTTATCTATGAGTCCCATTATCAAGCCCTGACGAATCACTGCATTCCAGAAACGAGCATCCTTCTCCTCGCCAGCACCAAAGAACTCCGACTTATTGTGTCCATAACTCTTGACCATAGCTGTAACCTTACCCATAAGCACGGTTACAAGATGGTCGATCTTGAACTTATCGCCAATATCATCCAACGCCTCAAGCGCAAGCACCATCTCACGCTTAGCCTCAACCTTTGGCTTAGGATTGCAGCAGTTATCGCACGAGCCACAATTAGCCTCACCGTAGGTCTCTCCAAAGTAGTGCAACAACGAGCGACGACGACACATTGAACTCTCGGCATACGATACAGTCTCAAGAAGCAACAATTTACCAATCTCCTGCTCGGCAACTGGCTTACCCTGCATAAACTTCTCAAGCTTCTGAATATCCTTATAGCTGTAGTATGTCAAGCAGTGTCCCTCACCGCCATCACGACCAGCACGGCCAGTCTCCTGATAGTAGCCCTCCAACGACTTAGGAATATCGTAATGTATAACATAGCGCACATCTGGTTTATCGATACCCATACCGAAGGCAATGGTAGCGACAAGAACATCTCGCGTATTATGCAAAAAATCGTCTTGTAAAGCCTCGCGCGTTTCTGTTTTCATGCCGGCATGGTAGCCGACGGCGTTGAAGCCACGCTGCTGCAAAAGGGCTGCGACTTCCTCCGTTCCTTTGCGAGTACGGGTATAAACCACGGCAGGACGATTCTCCGGCAGAGACAAAAATCGGCACACATGAGCCAATTTATCTTCTGCCCCCACTACTTCTCGAACGATATTGGAGCGATAAGGAGAAATGGCAAAAACATCTGTTTCAGCAATACCGAAAAGCTCACACAAATCCTGTTGCACCCGTTGCGTGGCCGTGGCGGTAATAGCCATGGCACAGCGGAATCCCATACTGCGGTACAAATCCGGCAGTTTCAGATAATCGGGGCGAAAACTATGCCCCCATTCTGACACGCAGTGCGCTTCATCCACCACAAACAACATGCGCTGAGTCGCAGCGAGAGCTTGCTGTAAGTCTCGATTTTTCAATGACTCCGGAGCCACAAAAAGCAGGCGCATTTTCCCTGCTGACAACGATGCAAGCAACGCGGCTTTTTGCTCCGGTTCCAGGGTAGAATCAAAGCGCTCTGCGGCAATACCGAGCCGCTGCAAGCTCTGTACTTGGTCTCGCACCAAAGCAATAAGCGGCGACACCACAACGGACGTCCCCCCCAGCAGCACAGCCGCCGCCTGATAACACAAACTTTTGC
>JAZOQR010000045.1:0-33695 GCA_045656185.1 Alistipes sp.
ATGAAGTGGTTCATACCGATTGCCCAGAAGAATGACAAACGTGGTGCGAAAGCGTCGATTGACATACCAGCGTTGAAGTCGGATCGTAGCCATGTCGTTCTGTGAGCCAAGGAGTTGCATCAAGGATTTGTCTTCCTAAGACCGCTTGGCCTCCGACTTCGCAATGCCAAAGACTTAGAGTTCTTAGGCTCGAACTGCTTAACAATCTTAGCCCACAACAAACGTGCTGCACGCATCTTAGCAATCTCCATGAAGTGGTTCATACCGATTGCCCAGAAGAATGACAAACGTGGTGCGAAAGCGTCGATTGACATACCAGCGTTGATACCTGCGCGCAAGTACTCAAGACCGTCTGCCAAAGTGTAAGCCAACTCGATATCTGCTGTAGCACCTGCCTCCTGCATGTGGTAACCAGAGATAGAGATAGAGTTGAACTTAGGCATATTCTTAGATGTGTACTCGAAGATATCAGCGATAATCTTCATAGAGAACTCTGGTGGGTAGATATATGTGTTACGCACCATGAACTCCTTAAGGATATCGTTCTGGATAGTACCTGCCAACTGATCAAGAGTACAGCCCTGCTCCAAACCTGCAACGATGTAGAATGCCAATACTGGAAGCACTGCACCGTTCATAGTCATAGATACTGACATCTGATCCAATGGAATACCATTGAACAACACCTTCATATCCTCTACAGAGCAGATAGATACACCTGCCTTACCTACGTCACCTACTACACGTGGGTGGTCAGCATCGTAACCACGGTGTGTTGCAAGGTCGAACGCTACAGACAAACCCTTCTGGCCTGCTGCAAGGTTACGACGATAGAATGCGTTAGACTCCTCAGCAGTAGAGAAACCTGCATACTGACGGATAGTCCAAGGACGCATTACATACATTGTTGAGTAAGGACCGCGAAGGAATGGTGCGATACCTGCTGCATAGTTCAAATGCTCCATACCCTCAAGGTCGGCTGCAGTATAGTTCTCCTTAACGGCGATACGCTCGGCAGTCAACCAATCCTCCTTGGGAGCCTTAGTAGTGGCGCAGCACTCTGCAGCTGCAGCCTTATATTCTAAATCTGAAAATTTTGCTCTCATAGCCTATAAACTGATTAGATGCCTAACTTCTTTAAGTAATCCTTCAAGGTCTCCAATACGTTGCTCTTCACGTTGATGAAGTTTGTGATGCCCTGAGCCTCAAGCTCTGGTGCGCAAGCTGGAGCACCTGCTACTACAAGGATAGCCTTGTCGCCCAAAAGCTCCTTAACGCGTGGAGCTACTGTTGCGTAGTCGTCATCCGATGCACATACAACAACGATCTCTGCCTTTGATGCCAATGCTGCCTCAACACCCTCCTCAACTGGCTTGAAGAATGTGTTATCCTCAACACGGATACCTGCGCAAGCGAAGAAGTTACATGAGAACTGAGCACGTGCACGTGCCATACCCAAAGTACCGCAAGTAAGCATAAATGCCTTTGGAGTCTTGCCTGAGCGGTCAACGCTCATACGCATCTCTTCGAATGCCATAGCACCACGGTATGGTACAAGAACATTCTCTGCCTTAACCTCGCGCTTAACCTTGCACTCGCAGATTGAAGCGTCAGCAACCTCTGTGAAGTTAGGATACTGGTTTGCACCGAGCAAGATAAGACGGCGTGTAGCGATAGCCTTATCCTTAGCTGCTGCAGAGGCCTTAACGCGCTCTACAACGAAGCCCTCCTTGAATGCTGCGATGTAACCACCCTTCTCCTCCAAAGTGCAGAATAGAGACCAAGCCTCCTTAGCGATGCTTGATGTAAGTGACTCGATGTAGTAAGCACCACCGGCTGGGTCAACAACCTGGTCGAAGTGTGACTCGTGCTTCAAAAGAAGCTGTGAGTTACGAGCGATACGCTTTGAGAACTCTGTAGCCTGCTCGAATGAGTAGTCGAAAGGCAATACCTCCAATGAGTGTACGCCAGCGATAGCTGCAGACATAGCCTCAGTAGTACCACGCAACATATTTACATATGGATCGTAAACAGTCTGGTTCCAAGTAGATGTTACAGCGTGTGCAACCATCTTCATTGAGCAATCCTTCGAAGGGTTGTAAGCCTTAACGATGTTTGCCCAAAGCATACGTGCTGCACGGAACTTAGCAATCTCAAGGAAGTAGTTTGCAGTAACTGCGAATGTGAAGCGAATCTTGCGCGCTACCTCGTCGATAGTAAGACCGCGCTCCATAAGCTTTACAAGGTACTCGTGAGCGGCTGAAAGGGTGAAACCAAGCTCCTCAACGATGGTAGAACCAGCGTTAGAGAATGTAGCACCTGATACGTTCACAACCTTTACGCGCTTGTAATCAGCTGTAGCCTTGATAAGCTCTGCGATAACATCGAAGCAGTTACGCTCGTTCTCCTTGCAACCGCAAGTACCTTTTACAGAGAGTGACTTGATGATAGGATCGATGCAGAAGTTTAGACGAAGCTCATCCTTAGGCTCGTTAGCATACTTAGTAAGTACCTTGTTTGCAAGTGCTGCCATAGTCTCAGCCTCGCCACCGCAGAAGGTAAGCTCAACAGCTGTAGGAACGATGTCCTTCAAAAGAGCATCAACATCTACCTCACAAGCACAAGTGTTGCAGAAGCAGAAACCAAGCGAGTCAACGCCTGAGTTAAGAAGCTTCAAAGCCTCCTCGTTTGCTGCCTTAGCGCACTCAACCGAGATAGTCTGGTGTACACGCCAAGTGTTGTCCTTAGACACACCGCGTACGAATGGGAACTCACCAGCCTCAGCACCGAGATACTCTACCTGAGCAAGGTTCTCAGCACGATAGTAAGGGCGTACATCGAAGCCCTCGCCGGTTTTCCATACCAATTTGCGCTCATAATCTGCGCCCTTAAGGTCAGTTGTAATGACGGCCTCCCACTGCTCAGTAGATACTGGTGGGAACTCCGCGAACAACTTTTCTTTGGTATTAGCCATAATTGTTTTAGAATTTAATTGTTTTTAAGTGTGTGATATTTAATATCTTATACTGTTTTCTGTGTTGCTATCTTGCCTCGTATGCTCGCGATGTGCGTATGCGCGCACACGTGCAAAACATTATAATCCGAACAAAGGTACGAAAAACCACTCCGAAAAGCAAATTTTTCGATAGATTTTTCTGGAAGGGAGAGGGGTGGGTAATGGTTTTTAAGGGTTAATTGAAACTGAAAACTGAAAAGTGAAAACTGAACTTTGCGATTAAGGTGAGAGCAAAACAAGATTTTTTTGTTTTGCCGAGCCGTAGCAAAGTCGAGGCATTACGAAGTTTTGCCTCAAAAGTGTGGAGCGCTTCGCGCGCGAGGTTGAGTGAGGAGACTGGGGATAATGAGTAAACTGGGGATACTGGGGCTTTCCCCAGAATACCCATAATACTCATACTACCCACAATCCCCAGCCAAAAGCCCCTAAAAAGGCAACGCCTTTTAACCATTACTAATTACTAATTTCTAATTACTAATTATTTTCTGCCCCTTTTGTCACGCTCCGTCACACCAGTAACATCAGTAACACCGTAACAAGGGGGTACCCCCGTTACTATGTTACTCTGTTACTCTGTTCCGATGCTGAGCGCCTCGATTTGATAAAGTCTATGCGCGAGGAGGGCAAGACCTACCAGCAGATAGCCGATGAGTTGGGGTATAAGAGCAAAAGTACGATTATAAACATTTGCAAGAAGTTGAAGGAATAATTCTCTATGGTCAAAGTCAAAAGGTCAATTTCCCTATGTTTTTGACTTTTTGACCTTGACCATATCATTAAATAATATCAATATGAATAATAATTATAGATATCAGTTAGAGAGATATAGAGGGCGAGGTACACGATATACCTGTCCTCAGTGTGGTAGAAAATATACATTCACACGATATATAGATACTGAGAATAATAATATATATATCAGTGAGAATGTAGGTAAGTGTAACCGCATTTGTATATAAGTTTATATATAAGGTTACCACTTAATCCCAAGACAATACTCCACTGATAACCCTTGGAAGAGGGATATTGGCTATTTGAACAGCGATAATGCATGGTCAAAAAGTCAAAAACATAGGGAAATTGACCTTTTGACTTTGACCAAACCCATCTGCACCATACCTGAGTGGGTGGTGGAGGGGAGTATAAATCGTGGGTAGCTCGCTAAGCGCAACTAATGCAACTAACTAAAAACAAAAAAAGCCCGACCTCAAAGGTCGAGCTTTCTAAGTCGGGATACCAGGATTCGAAGGGCGCAGCCGTAGCGGGGATACCTCTCGGCGCAGGCTGAAGGCCGAGCAATAAACATTTTTCTATCCCCGCAACCTGCCATTAATTCTAATCGTGGTATGCTGGCGATGCTTGATTGCCTATCGCTTGGCGAGCGTATTGCGTAGCAACGGGTTGTTCTGAGGGTTGGCTGATGCTTGTATCAAAGCCACACCCTCAGAGCAACCCGACACCCACAAGGTGGGTTGCTCGCTAAGCATTACCAACTAAAAACAAAAAAGGTCAGCAAACTTGCTGACCTCATTTCGTCGGGATACCAGGATTCGAACCTGGGACCCCCTGCTCCCAAAGCAGGTGCGCTAACCGGACTGCGCTACATCCCGTTGCTTTTGAATTGCGGTGCAAAGGTACAGCTTTTTTTTTATCCTGCAAATTTTTTTGCAACTTTTTTATAGAAACTATATAAATAATCGTTTTTTATGGCATAGTTTGTGTTTTTTGCGATCTGTGAATCTTAAAATTTGATGCTTATGAAAGAGATGAAACAGAGTAACGAGGCTACGGCCGTGTATGGTTCAGAGGAGATGGTGCGCCCTGCGCCAACAATGACAATTCCTGAGAAGATGACATCCGCAGAGATTGCTTATCGCATGGTCAAGGATGAGACATACGCGCAGACACAACCGCGCCTTAACCTTGCCACGTTTGTGACAACATATATGGATGAGCATGCTACACGCCTTATGAATGAGGCTATATCGATGAACTACATTGACCAGACGGAGTATCCGCGTGTGGCTGTGATGGCGAGTCGTTGTATCAATATCCTTGCAAACTTGTGGCATACGCCTGAGCAGGGTGACTCGAAGTGTGGTGCTTTGGGTATTGGCTCTTCGGAGGCTTGTATGTTGGGTGGTGTAGCGGCGTGGCTACGCTGGCGCAAACGTCGTTTGGCGGAGGGTAAGTCGGTGGCAAAGCCTAACCTTGTTATGAGTTCGGGTATGCAGGTGGTGTGGGAGAAGTTCTGCCAGTTGTGGCAGATAGAGCTTCGTCAGATACCTCTTACCAACCAGAAGCGTACGCTATGTGTGGAGGATGCGCTAAACCAATGCGATGAGAATACTATATGTATAGTTCCTATTGCGGGTGTAACGTGGACAGGTCTTAACGATGATATCGAGGCGTTGGATAGCGCGCTTGAGGAGTTTAACGCTCGCACGGGTTACAATATCCCTATCCACGTAGATGCTGCTTCGGGAGGCTTTATACTCCCATTTGTCGATCCAGAGAAACGTTGGGATTTCCGCCTAAAGAATGTAATCTCAATCTCTACCTCTGGCCATAAGTTTGGTCTTGTATATCCGGGTTTGGGTTGGGTTATATGGCGTGATAAGAGCTATCTGCCTGATGAGATGAACTTCTCGGTAAACTATCTTGGTGCTGAGGTTACGCAGGTAGGTCTTAACTTCTCGCGTCCTGCGGCGCAGATACTTGGTCAGTATTACAACTTTATACACCTTGGTCGTGAGGGCTACACGCGCATACAGAAGAGTAGTATGGAGATTGCTCGTTACTGCCACGAGCGCATCGGTAAGATGAAGTGCTTCGAGAACTACTCGCAGGAGGTTGTCAATCCACTCTTTGTGTGGTCGCTAAGCGAGGAGTGGAGCAAAAATGCAAAGTGGACGCTCTTCGATTTGCAGGATAAGTTGCAGCAGAGTGGCTGGATGGTGCCAGCCTATACTCTTCCAAAGAACATCGACGATATTGTTGTTATGCGTATTGTTGTTCGTCAGGGTATGTCGCGCGATATGGCAGATATGCTCCTTAAGGATATTGCCAATGCTGTCGAGGAGCTCGATAAGTTGAAGTATCCAACGCCATCACGCGAGAGGGAAGATAGGATTCTTGGAAAGGTATTTACTCATTAATACCTTATGCTGTAAAGCTATCTGTTTGGCTCTTAGGTTATGGGGCTGACTAAGTTACTTTTAGTCAGCCCCTTTTTATATGGTCAATAGCTTATTAACTACTGCTCTACCTCGATCTCCTCGTCCACAAGGAGCTTATCGTCGATTTTTATGATAATGCTCTCTTCTTGAGTGAGGCAGTTACCAACTACGGTTGTTAGGTAGTTGCGACTAAGAGGAATCTGCGTGTCAAAGTCGACACTATGATTTATCTCCTCATTGTCGTCATAGATGATGGTCATACTAAAGCTTACGGGATACTCGTTTTTCTCGGTTGCCGAGAAGTTGCGAGGTGTAAAGATGTAGTCGCTAAAGAGTACGAAGCCAGAGAGCTCCTCGCCACTACTATTCTTACCCGTGTACTCCTGATATGGCATAGGGTTTACTGAATAGCTATACTCGTGTGCCAAGCAGTTGTCGCTAATCTCGTCGGTCACTGCGTTGAAGGTCTTATACACTGGGTTGTTCTCGGTGTCAAACTTAACACTTACGTTTGTAGGCTTGGAGTAGCTGCTAATCTCGTTGTAGTCGGTTGCTACGACGCGCAACTTTGCCATAGGGCGAGTAAGTGTTAAATTGAGTGTAGAGTTCTTCTTAATGGTCTCAGTGGCGCAGATGTGGTATGCATCCAAAGCCTCCTCCATTGCTATGTGGGCGTAGTCTGCCTTGCGCGAAATGGCTCTGAGGTTTGTTGTGTTGTAGTATAAATCGGCACTATCACCATCATCTACAAAGTCTGCCCACACCACAAACATATATGTGCGGTTGGGTACTACTTGCATCTTGAACTTGATGCTCTCGGTGGTATAGCTATCTGTAGTATGTACCTGGCGTTTGTAGATAGGGGTGTCGGATATTGTGGTGTTTGAGCCATTTGTGATAACTTCGTATATCTCAAGGATATATCGCAGGTCGTAATCCTCCCATAACTCGCTGTTGTTGTTGAAGTTGTCAATAGCTCCCAACGCACTATCAAGTCCTAAAACCTCACCACGTGTTGAGGTTATTGTCGGAGATGTAACCTTAAGGACTACATCTACCTTCGAGTCCCTGCCTAAAAAGTTGGTGTAATCATTCTGGCAAGATGCCATTATTGTGGCAAGAAGTATGAAACTGACTAATATCTTTTTCACGGTGCAAAGTTTTTTTTAAGTGTGTCTGGCGGCCAATGAGATTTTGTTGCTTGTATTTTTGGCATACCACAGAGCAAATATAGTGATAATTTGTTAATTAACAAACTCTTTTTGTGTAAAAATATAAAAGATGAGCGAAAAACTAATGCGTTTAGCGGATAAGATCTCCCTGAGTGGCGTTTAGAGAGTGCATATGGTCGATGACGTTGTTTCGCAATTCGTCAGGTCGAATGCCGTGCAGAGGTGAGTGGAGTAGTAAGTGGCGTGGGGCTAATGAGCTAAGTCGCTCGATGGCTATCGAGGGACTAAGATGTCGTATCACATCGCAAAGAAGATAGATGTAATCGGTTGTGGTGTAGTTGTTTGCGAATAAAAAACGCTCAGGATGAGTGGTGTATTCGTGCGCTATGGCTGTGCCTCGGTAGATTTGTAGTTGGTGAAACTTGATAAAGTCTAAACCAAGGGTATTTATCTTGCTTATACCAGAGATTATGTTGTCTCGGTTTTCGTTGGGAAGACCTAAGATAAAGTGTCCGCCAACATCTAATCCACGTGCCTTGCTCTGAGCTATGGCATCTATGGCGCATTGGAAGTTGTGACCGCGATTTACGTGGCTTAGAGTGCTATCGTAGACCGACTCGATGCCATACTCTATGGCGATATATTTATTTTTGGATAAATCTGCTAAAATATCGAGTATTTCGGAACTAATGCAATCGGGTCGTGTACCAATGATAAGTCCCGAAATATGGGGGTGTGATAACACCTCTTGGTATATCTCTATGAGTTTTCTGCTATCAGCGTAAGTATTTGAGCCTGACTGCAGATAGGCGATATGGTACTCAGCTTTCCTATTGCGCGATAGATGGAATGATATGGCTCTGTCGAGCTGCTCAGATAGAGAGTTGCACTCCCTGCAGTAACTCGGCGAAAATGCCTCGTTAAGACAAAAAGTGCAACCATTAAAACTGACTTTCCCGTCGCGATTAGGACAGCTTAATCCCGCATCTATGGCAAGCTTCTGTATGCGTCCGCCAAAGCGGTGGCGCATAACTTTGCCATACTCCAAAAATGGAACTTCGGGACTCATTGCGGGTGGTGTTATAAATCCTGAAGGCGGGCTACCGGTGATACGCTGAGGTCGCTAAACTCGCCTGCCATATAGCGGTAGTAGCCTGCTGAAGCAATCATTGCGGCGTTGTCTGTTGTGAACTTCAACTCTGGGAGGAATGTTCGCCATCCACGACGCTTGCCTGCCTCGGTGATGCCGTTGCGAAGACCAGAGTTTGCTGATACACCACCAGCAATGGCTATATCCTTGATGCCGGTGGACTTAGAGGCCTTTATGAGCTTATCTAAGAGAATGTCGACTATGGTCTTTTGGAGCGACGCGCAGAGGTTGGCCTTGTTCTTCTCCACAAAATCGGGGTCCTCTTTCACGGCATCGCGTAGGGTGTAGAGGAATGAGGTCTTAAGACCCGAGAACGAGTAGTCGAACTCGCCCTCCACGTGTGGCTTAGCGAATTTGAATGCTGTAGGGTCACCCTCCTTTGCCAGACGGTCGATAATAGGGCCTCCTGGGTAGGGTAGGCCCATAACTTTGGCACACTTGTCGAATGCCTCGCCCGCAGCGTCATCTATCGTAGTGCCTATAATCTCCATCTTTGTTGGCGAGTCGACCCTCACAATCTGAGTGTGGCCACCACTTACAAGGAGACACAAAAATGGGAAGTTGGGGTGCTCTAACTCTCTATCGGGTAGGTCCACGAAGTGCGAGAGGATGTGACCCTCAAGGTGGTTAACCTCAACCATAGGGATGTTGTTTGCAATCGAGAGGCCCTTGGCGAATGATACGCCCACGAGGAGTGAGCCGAGGAGACCTGGACCACGTGTAAAGGCTATGGCATCGACTTTGTCGATGGTTATGCCAGCCTCCTTGAGTGCGGTGTCTACAACGGGAATGATATTCTGCTGGTGTGCGCGGGATGCAAGCTCTGGAATAACGCCGCCATACTTCTGATGCACTGCCTGTGAGGCAATTACATTCGATAGTAGGGTGTGGTTGCGTAGTACCGCAGCCGATGTGTCGTCGCAAGAGGACTCGATACCGAGTATTGTAATATCCATAATGAAATAAAATCTTTTGCTCTTTTTGCTAAAATCTTTTCTATTTTAATAGAAAAATTATTACTTTTGTAGGTTAATTGCTGTAAAAGCACAAACGCGAAAAAGTAATTCAATGCGCAAAGGTATAAAAATATTGGGAAAGGTGGTATCGGCAATCGTTTTGTTGTTGATATTTTTGCCTGTTATTATTACCCTTGTGCTAAATATTGAGTCGGTGCAGAATGCTATTGCGCAACGAGCATCGAGCTATGCATCAGACTATTTAGGTACGGAGGTCTCTATTGATGGAGTTGACTTTGATCTATTCTCCAGAGTAAATGTTCGTGGACTCTACGTGGAGGACTATAATCAAGATACGCTACTCTATGTGGCAAATGCCTCGGCAAATATCGGAGGGTTGAATATCGCTAAAGATGGTCTGCGTCTGAGCAATGCAAAGATGTCTGGTGTTAAGTTCTATTTGAGGGAGCTTAGTTCTGGTAGGATAAATATCAGTCCTATTGTCGAGCAGTTGCAAAATAAGGATGGTAAGGGTGATTTTAGACTATATGTCAACGACTTAGAGACTGAGGATTTGACGTTCTGTCTTGAAAAATTAGAACATCGCAATCCAAGCTATGGTATTGACTTTAGTGATATGGCTCTAAGCGACTTAGATGCTTATATCGAGAATTTAGCCATTGTGCGTGGTGTTGTCTCGATGGATATTAAGAGCCTATCGACAAGGGAGAAGTCTGGTTTTGAGCTCTCCTTGTTAGCGGCTAATCTTAGTGTTGACCGAGGTGAAATAGCCCTTAAGAATCTGCATGTAAATACCGAATCATCGTCGATGCGTATGCCTAATTTAGTGCTTGAGGGTGATGATTGGATGGCTTACAAAGACTTCGCCCGCAGTGTGAAACTTGCAATAGATATAGCCCCGTCAACGGTATCTACGAATGATGTTGCCTACTTTGTACCGTCGCTTGAGGAGTGTAAAATGGAGGTTAAATCTCTCTCCGGCACGGTGGATGGCGTACTTAGCAATATGGTTTGTAGGGTTCAAAATGTGAATGTGGGCTCGGATAGCAGTCTGACGCTACAATGTAGTGTCGTGGGCTTGCCTAACTGGCGTGATGCTCGTTATGTGGTTGGCGTGGAGAGACTCTATGCAACCTCTACCGATGTGATAAGTGTTGCTGAGGGTCTTGCACCTGGTGCTATATCTGAAAAGATGGCGGATATAGCTCGCAGCCTGGAGTGGATTGATATGCGTGCAACGATGGGTGGTGTGCTTAGTGATTTTAGGGTAACGGGTAATATAATCTCTGGAGCGGGAGATGTTTCGGGTGACGTGAGCGTAAGTCGTATGAAGGATGGTCGCACGGCTTTGGTTGGTCAGGTGCGAAGCGTAGGCCTTGATGTTGGTAATATCGCTTCGGTGAAAAACCTACACAACGTAACATCCAATGTTATGTTCAAAGGTAGCTTGGGAGATGCTCAGAGTGGAGGTGCTCGTGGCGATGTAACCGTAGATGTTGAGAGTGTGGACTACGGTGACTATATATTCTCGAATATCGAGGCTACGGGATATGTTGATGGCGATGACTATTGGGCTAATGTGAAGTCGTTTGATCCGAATTTGAAGTTCGATTTGAAGGCTGAAATAGGTCTTGATACGCAGACTCCTCGCTATGTCGCATTGCTGTCGCTGAAGCGAGCAGACCTGCACGCACTGGGTATTAATAGGCGTGATACGGTGTCGGTGCTATCTGCAAACGTGGGTGTCGATTTGCAAGGCGTATTAACCGATGGCGTGTCGGGAAATATTAGCATTGCCGATATCGTCTATGAGTATCCTGGTGGCGAGTTCGTTGATGATAGGATAAATATTGAGTGTGAGAATTATGGTACAGATAAGTCTATCTTGCTTGAGTCTGATTTTGCAACTATAAGCTATAGTAGCAACTCCACCTATCTTGAGGCCTCGAAGCATATCGTAAATTCGTTAAAACGCTATGTGCCATTGTTGTACAATAGTGGTGGCTCTGAGGACACGGTGTCGGAGTTTAGTGATAGCCCGAACGATCATACGGCTATCAATATCAAGGCTGGGGATGAGATAAACTCTCTTTTGGAGGCTCTTGTTAGTGGACTTGTGGTAGCTCCGAATACGAGTGTCGACCTGAGGTTAAATCCTAAGAATGACGAGTTGGTGCTCTTAGGAGAGTCTGAGGCTGTGGAGTATAAGGGTTGGATATTGGCAGGTTGGGAGTGCGATGTAAATAATCGTTCGGTGCGTGACTCGTTAGAGGTGAAGTTTGAGGCTGATGGTCTCTACTTGGGTGTGCGTTCAATGATGAAAAATATCGGCATAAGTAGTGGCGTATGTCACAATAAGGTTGATGTTGTTGCTTCGTTCGACGATAAGACGGTAGATGGAAATTCGGCAATGGTGGCACTGCAGGCTGAGTTGTTGCGTAATGAGCAGACAAACCAGCGCAACGTGCATATTGATTTAACACCGTCGTACTTCTACAATTCGACTGAACGCTGGGATTTGACCTCGCAGGGTATAGATGTTGAACCATCGAAGGTTAGTATTGATAACTTCCTTATAGCACGTCCTGATCAGCATCTGGTGGTGGATGGTGTTGCATCGCGCTCGCATAACGATTCGGTTAGTCTGCTGTTCAACAACTTCGATATCTCTGGTTTGTCAGTCCTTACGGAGCGCATAGGATATGTTATTGGGGGTATGTTTAACGGCTATGCTGTGGCTAAGTCGGTGTTTAATAAACCGGAGTTTGAGGCCTCTATTGCTATTGATGGTGTCAGTGTCAATGGCCTTGCAGTGGCACCACAACATATCACCTCCTCGTGGGATAAGGTCTTTAACAGAGCAAACATTATTGTTCGCGATAGGGGCCTTAACAAGAGTGTTGTTGAGGGCTATTACAGCCCTGCGGAAAATAGCTACTCGGCAGATTTCACTATTGCAAATGCCGATATAGATCTGTTAAATCCATTTTTGAAGAGCGTCTTAAAGGATATGGAGGGCAAGATGAATATCTTTGCCAATATCACAGGTGAGGGACGCAAAGCGGTGCTATCGGGTAGCGCCCTTGTCGACTCGTTTGGTGCTACGGTGGGCTATACAAAGTCTCGCTATAAGGCACCAACGGCAAAGATTATGTTTGAGAATAACCATATTCTTGCATCGCGTATCCCGATTTATGATACCGATGGTAATGGAGGACACCTATCGTTGGATGTAGACCTCTCGCACCTAAGAAATGTGACCTACGATATCGATATTGATGTGACAAAGATGGAGGTGTTGAATACTACGACGAGCGATAATGATAATTTCTATGGTCATATCTACGCCACGGGAGATGCTACGATAAGGGGTGATAGGCGAGGAACGAAGATGAATATCGATGTTACAAGTGCCGACAATTCGAAGTTCTTCCTACCATTGCAGCGTAAGGAGAATGTCTCGTATGCCAACTTTGTGACCTTCGTAACCCCAAATATTGAGAGGGTAGACTCTATCGACTTCTTAACACGTCTTATGATGTCACACGATATGCGTGCAAGGTTGGATAGAGCAAATGCCTCGATGTTGGATATAGATATGAATATCAATGTACTACCAAATATCGAGATGCAGCTTGTTATCGATCCTACGATGGGTGATATCATCAAGGCTAAGGGCTCTGGTGAGTTGAGCCTACGTGTTGTGCCGGAGGCTGGTATATTTGAGATGAATGGCGATATCAAGATTTCGGAGGGAACATACCTCTTCACACTCTCGAATATCATCAATAAGCTCTTTACCGTGGTGCCAGGCTCATCGATACATTGGAGTGGCAACCCGAAGTCGGCCGATGTTAATATTGATGCGGTGTACAGCACTAAGGCCTCGCTGAGTCCTCTTATCGGAAGTTCGGTGCAGGGCTTTGACACCTCGCATGCTGTGCCGGTGGATTGCTATATTAAGCTTACCGATAAGCTAACGTCGCCAACGCCAACATTTGATATCAAGGTGCCTAACGTAGCTCCAGAGATTCAGACTATTGTGCAGTCTGCATTGAACGACCAGCACGCCATAGCAACGCAGATGTTCTGGCTTTTGGCTGCCAACTGCTTCTCGGCGGATGATACGGGAGTAACCGGAGCTGCGCTCTCTGCAACTACAGGTTTTGAGCTGTTGTCTAATCAGTTGAGTAACTGGCTTTCGGGTGAGGATTATAATATCATCCTGCGCTATCGTCCTCGTAATGATGTTTCGGGCGATGAGGTAGACTTCGGTTTCTCGAAGAGTTGGTTCAACAATCGTCTTATCGTGGAGCTGGAGGGTGGTTATCTCTCTGATACCTCGGCGCAGGCAATGCAGAAGGCTTCAAACTTCGTGGGTGAGGCATTTGTTACGTGGCTTATCGATCCAGAGGGTGTAATGCGCTTTAGAGGCTTCACGCAGACTATAGATCGCTACGGCGAGAACCAAGGTATGCAGGAGTCGGGTATCGGATTCTACTATAACGAGAGTTTCAACACCTTCTCGGAACTAAGGCAGAGCCTCAAGAAGCGCTTTGGTAGAGGTGGTAATACCCTCAAGGATATAACTAACGAGCCTGCTGAGCGCGACACGCTCAATGTTGAAATAGATAATAATCGAGAGATTAACACGTTAGAGATATTAGAGCGTGATACATTGCAAATAGAAGAGATAAAATTAATAAATAATAATTAAAACTTTTTTACTGTTATGAACATCTTAACTACTAATCCTTTGGCACAGAGTGCTGAGGAGATTGCACAGAGTGTTGTTGGATCATCTGAGGCTACAGAGGCTGCTACAGAGGTAGCAACGGAGGCAGCGTCAAACCTATCGGTTGGTTTCTGGGACCTCTTCACCGAGGGTGGCTGGCTAATGTGGGTGCTTGTACTCTTGGCTGCGGTAATGGTCTTTATCTTTGTGGAGCGTTTTATCGCAATTCGTAAGGCTACTCAGCTCGACAACAACTTTATGAATCGCATTCGTGATTTTATCTCGGAGGGTAATATCAATGCGGCCATCGACCTATGTCGTCGTACAGACTCGCCAGTAGCGCGTATGATTGAGAAGGGTATCGAGCGTATTGGTCGTCCGATGTCGGATATTCAGACTGCGATAGAGAATGTTGCGAATGTTGAGGTTGCGAAGCTTGAGTCGGGACTTCCATGGTTGGCCTCTATCTCTGGTGGTGCTCCAATGATCGGTTTCTTGGGTACTGTAGTTGGTATGGTAAAGGTGTTTATATCAATGTCAGCAAACACCTCTGGTGCTATTGAACTTGGACTCTTGTCTGAGGGTATGTACACAGCGATGGTAACTACTATTGGAGGTTTGATCGTTGGTATCCCATCATACTTTGCTCACAACTACCTTGTAGCGCGTATTGAGCGTCTTATATTTAGAATGGAGGCTACTACAATAGCCTTTATGGATATCCTAAATCAGCCAGTACAAAAATAGTTGAGTTATGGCAATTAAGAGAAGTTCTAAGATAGACTCGGCGTTTTCATCGTCGTCGATGACCGACCTTGTCTTCTTGTTGTTGGTCTTCTTTATTATGGCCACAACACTTATAAACCCGAATAATTCGGTTAAGCTAACCCTACCTTCGTCGTCAAGTTCTGAGGGAGATCCTTCGATTATCACGTTGTCGATAGTGGGTGATAGCAGTAGTCCATCGGGTTTCCAGTATGTAATCAATCGTGGTGAGACATATACCGATATCAACGAGGTGGAGAGTGCGCTACGTCAGCACTATGCTCAGTATGCGGATCGTCCTGTTGAGGAGCAGCCATATATCTCGCTACGTTGTGATGAGAAGGTTACTGTTGACGTGTTGGTGGATATTATGGATATCACACGTGAGCAGAAGTATAAAATGGTGCTTGCCACAAAGAGTAGATAATGGAGTATTACAATCAAAAAGATCAAAAAGCGCGTCGTTATGCATTGGCAATAACACTATTGTTATTGTTGATACTGGCTATTTTGCTATATAAGGGCGTTTTTAATGTACATCTATCAGAGCGAAAGGATCCACCAGCTGAGATTGTGATTGAGGAGTTCGAGGAGTTTGAGGAGGAGCCAAAGAAGCCAGCTAATGTGCAAGATCCTTCAAAGACGGTGCGCAACGAGAGGGCCACAACAGCACATGTTGAGGAGGCCTCTACCGAGCAGCATGAGCAGACTGAGGGTGCTAAGCCTGAGACGCAGACGCTAAATAATAAAGCGATGTTCAAGCCTGTTACAGGTAATGTTGAGGAGCTTCAGCCAGAGGGTAATCGTCTTGCTTCGAATGGCGACCAGGAGTCGAATCGAGGCGAGGGTGGTGGTTACAACCTCATAGATGATAACTCCTTCCTTGATGAGGGACTTAGTGGTCGTGGTTTGCGCGAAAAGCTACCAACGCCTGAAGACCTTAGCTTTAACTGGAATGCTACAGTAGTAGTTGTCGTTCAGATTAATAGTGATGGAGATGTTGTTGCGGCTCACATCGAGCAGCGTGGTACCACAACATCAGATAGCCGAGTTCTGGAGGCAATTTTGGAGGCTGCGCGTGGTGCTAAGTTTAAGCCAAGTGATAGAGCTGTGCAAAGTGGTCGAATAACATACGACATAAAGGTTAAGAAATGAGATACTGGGTACTAATGGCACTCACTATCGTTGCATTGACGGTCTCGTTGCCTCTATATGGCGATGAGCCCAAGGGTGCTGATATTGAGTTTACAGAGAAGATCATAGACTTAGGTGTTGTGGCGCAGGACGACGATAAGCAGGAGCTAAGGGTGCCGTTCCGCAATACGGGTAATGTACCTTTGGTAATTACCGAGGTGCGCACGAGTTGTTCGTGTACGACCATAAAGTACAAGCGCAAACCCGTGCAACCGGGTGAGGAGGGTGTACTCAATATTACGGTAGATCCTAAGAAGGCGCCTAAGGGACACTTCTACAGAGTTTTACAGGTCTATTCTACTGCTATTAGCGGTGTTCAAAATATTACATTAAAAGCTGAAATTGAGTAAGTTATGGAGATTAAAAGAGTAGTTTTTAACCCATTTAGAGAGAATACATATTTGGTGTGGGATGCCACAAAGGAGGCTATCGTTATCGACGCAGGTAATATGTCCGATGCGGAGAATGCAATGCTTAAGGAGTTGATTGCATCGCTCGAATTGAAGCCTGTGATGGCGGTAAATACCCACGGTCACTTCGACCATACGCAGGGTGTGAAGTGGCTTAAGGAGGAGTATGGTGTAAAGTTCGCCTGCTCGTCGAAGGATAAGTTTCTTATCGATGCCTCTTCTGGCGGTATGGTCTACGGTCTTAAGTGCAATGAGGTGCCAGAGATCGATGTAGACCTTGATACTAATGAGGTTGTAAAGTTCGGTGAGTCGGAGATGCGTGTTATCAAGACTCCTGGCCATACGCCTGGTCACGTGGTGTTGTTCAACGAGGCTGAGAGGGTTCTGTTCACTGGCGATACACTCTTTAAGGAGAGTATCGGTCGTACCGACCTTCCTGGTGGTGACTATTCGTGGATTATGAAGTCTATTTTGGAAGAGGTGGTTCCTCTTGGTGACGATGTTGTGATCTATCCAGGTCACGAGGATAGCTCCACTATAGGTCACGAGACTCTCTACAACCCATTTGTCACCGAGGTGCTTAATAACGAAATTAACTACAAAGGTTAATAGCTATGCGTATTGATATTATTACGGTTGTGCCTGAGTTGTTGTCCTCGCCTCTTAACGAGTCGATACTTAAGCGCGCACAGGAGTCGGGCCATGCCGAGATATATGTTCACAATCTGCGTGACTACACCGATGATAAGCGTCGCACGGTTGACGACTACCCCTTTGGAGGTGAGGCAGGTATGGTGATGAAGATAGAACCTGTGTTCCGTTGTATCGAGAAACTAAAGTCGGAGCGCGACTACGACGAGATTATCTTTACCTCACCAGATGGTATTACCTACAACCAGCACGAGGCTAACCGCCTATCGCTGATGAAGAATATCATCATCCTATGCGGACACTATAAGGGTATCGACTATCGTATTCGTGAGCATCTTATCACTCGTGAGATTTCGATTGGCGATTATGTTCTCACGGGAGGAGAGTTGGCTGCTTGTGTTATTGCCGACTCTGTTGTGCGTATCATCCCAGGAGCTATTGGTGACGAGGCATCGGCACTTACCGACTGCTTCCAAGATAATCTTCTTGCCCCACCAGTCTATACACGCCCTGCGGAGTTTAATGGCTGGAAGGTGCCCGATGTCTTGCTTTCGGGTAACTTTGCCGAGATTGAGAAGTGGCAGGATGAGCAGGCGTGGTGTCGTACGAAGGCACTACGTCCCGACCTTATATCTGAAAAATAATATATATAGGTATAGATGTTACTGCACGAAAAATTGAGAGATTTTAGGGTGATTCTCGCCTCGGCATCACCACGTCGTAGGGAGTTGCTTTCGGCAACGTGTATCGAGTATATGCTCGCCTCGAAGTTTGAGTGCGAGGAGTCATATCCGTCAACGTTGGATGCTTTGGAGGTTGCTCCATACCTCTCAGCGTTGAAGAGTTCAAATTATCCTAACCAGTTAAACTACAACGATATACTTATTACGGCAGATACCGTTGTAGTGCTTAATGGCAGGGTGTTAGGCAAGCCTCAGAATGAGGCAGAGGCGCGCAAGATGCTTGCCGATTTATCGGGCTCGGAGCATACCGTGGTTACGGGTGTTACGCTTCGCAGCCCTGGGCGTGAGCATACCTTCTCGTCGAGGAGTGTGGTGCGCTTTGCGGAGCTTAGCACTGAGCAGATAGAGTACTACGTTGAGAAGTATCGCCCTATGGACAAAGCGGGTGCCTATGGTATCCAGGAGTGGATAGGTTATGTCGGCATCGAGGGCATCGAGGGCTCGTTCTACAATGTTATGGGACTTCCTGTGCAGCGTCTATGTAGGGAGCTTGAGTGCTTTATCGAGGCATTACCCTCTTGTTATATGTAAAATCTAAATATTAAATAGTTATGAAAAAAACCTTACTACTTTTTGCGTTGCTCTGTGCAACGTCGTTCTCGGCAGTTGCCGACAAGGGAATGTGGCTTCCGTCGCTTATTTCAAGCCGCATTGATGATATGAAGTCTAAGGGCTTCAAGCTCTCTGCAGAGGATATCTACTCTATAAATCAGGCATCGTTGAAGGATGCTGTAGTCTTGTTTGATGGCGGTTGCACAGGCGAGATTGTATCTGAGAAGGGACTACTTCTTACTAACCACCATTGCGGTTATGATGCTATTCAGGCGCTATCGTCTGTTGAGCACGACTACCTTACAGATGGTTTCTGGGCTAAGAATCACGACGAGGAGTTGTACTGCCCAGGCTTGAGGGTGCATATCCTTGTGCGTATGGAGGATGTTACAGAGCGTATCGCAGCGGGTGAGACTAAGGAGGATATCATCGCTAAGGCTCAGGCTGAGGGTGTTGGCTACACTGCAAAGGTGGAGTCGATGTACTATGGCAATATGGCATACCTCTTCGTGTACCGTGAGTTCAACGATGTACGTCTTGTAGGTGCGCCTCCAACCACTATTGGTAAGTTTGGTGCCGATAACGATAACTGGATTTGGCCACGTCACACTGGTGACTTCTCAGTCTTCCGTATCTACGCCAACGAGAATAACGAGCCAGCGGAGTATAGTGCTAATAATAAGCCATATAAGCCTGCTCGTCACTTCGAGATTTGCACTGATGGCATCCAGGAGGGTGACTTCACTATGATTTATGGTTTCCCTGGCAACACTCAGGAGTATATCCCATCGGATGCTGTTAAGTATGTGGCAGAGATTTCGGATCCTCTAAAGATTGAGCTTCGCACTAAGCGTCTCGATATCATTGGCGAGGCACAGGCTCAGTCTGCAAAGACACGTATCCAGTATGCTGCTAAGCAGGCTAACATCGCAAATGCGTGGAAGAAGTGGCAGGGCGAGGTTAAGGGTATCAACCGCCTCGGTACTGTAGCAAAGAAGGAGGCATACGAGGCTCGTTTCCGTGCTGAGAACCCTGATAAGGCATATCTTCTCGATTCACTTTCAGCAGCTTACGCTCGTAACCAGGAGGGTTATTTCAACTATGAGCTCTACTCTGAGACGTTGAGCGGTATTGAGATTCAGAGTGCTGTTCGCATTGCACTCAGCAATCTTGGCGAGGCTGAGAAGCAGGCTAAGGCTGAGTTATTCTACAAGGATTTCGATGTAGATGTAGATCGTAAGCTTGCTATTGCTATGCTTACCGAGTATGAGAAGTATGGCACCTATATCTCGCCAGAGTTGAAGACTTTGTTTGAGCAGTATGGTGGTGCTGAGGGATATGCTAACTATCTCTACGACAACACAAAGCTCGGTACTATCGAGGGTTTCAGTATTGAAAATGCACAGAATGATCCAGTAGCTGAGTTCGTGGCTGCTATTATGCCTATCCAGCAGCGCGTTATGGCATATAAGTATCGCAACTTTAGCAACCTCCCAGATATCGAGCGTTGGTTCCGTCCATACGTTAAGGCGTTGATGGAGTGGGATAAGGAGCGTGCCTTCTTCCCAGATGCTAACCTTACGCTTCGTGTTGCCTATGGCAAGGTTGCGGGTTATGAGTATGCTGATGGCGAGTACCACCTTCCGCAGACCACTCTTGAGGGTATTATCGAGAAGGATAACCCAGATATCTACGACTATAATGTTCCACAGGCTCTCCGTGATGCCCACGCAACAAAGGATTATGGTCGTTGGGGTGTAACCCTAAATGGTAAGTACACTGTGCCAGTATGTTTCATCGCTACTAACCACACTACAGGTGGCAACTCAGGCTCACCAGTGCTTAATAGTGAGGGACAGCTTATCGGTGTTAACTTCGACCGCACTTGGCTATCAACAATGTCTGATATCGAGTTCGACGAGACACTATGCCGTAATATCATCTGCGATATCCGCTATGTACTCTTTGTTATCGACAAGGTCGGTGGTGCAGAGTGGATTATCGACGAGATTCTTAAGTAATTTCTTGTGATAAGGGGTCGATTGCGGCCCCTAACAAAAAAGGCGACAATGGGACGTACGTCAAGTACTACCCATCGTCGCCTTTTTCGCCGAGTGTAGCACTCGGCGCCCTTCTGACAAGAAATTAGGTCGTGGGGCTAATTAATGTTAGATGCGCCCTTCTGACAAGAAAACGGGTCTCGCGCTTGGTAAGTTTTTTTTGAGACCACAGAGACCACAGAGACGAAAGAGACCACAACGAAACAGAGTATCAAAAATGCTCTCTTCTGTCTCTGTTGTCCCTGCTCTCCCTGCTGTCTCTGCTCTCCCTACCCTCTTTTATACCTCCCAAATTAGAAATATTCATAAAGTGTTGAAAAATAGTCATTTTTATGGGGGGGGGGGTAAAAATTGCACTAAATTTTTTATTTGAAATACTTGGCAGTTTGTGAAATTTTGCCTATATTTGCAATGTATAGCAACTATTAGAACGGGCTTATTGGCCTGATTGTGAGCTGAAGTGTCGTTATTGTTATGATGCTTTGGCTGTGGTATTTCACTCATAATCAGCAAGTAAGTGTCGAATATATATTGCTAAGGATATTGAAATAAACAATTTTATAATTTTAATTATTAATTTTCACACTATGAAAAAACTTCTATTATTTGCTGCATTGGTACTTGGTACAGTATCGTGTATGAAGGATAACTCCTTCGATGCAAACGTAGGTGGTGAGGCAGATGTAGTGCTTTCAGTAGCACTTCCATCTGACGTAACTCGTGCTATGGACAACGATAGCTCTAAGGGTGCTATTGGTAACATCGACCTTACAGCGGAGTACGATATCCGCTACATCCTTGAGGTGTTCGATGCTAGCAACACTTTGGCTAAGCGTGTTGAGAACTATGAGGATTCAGCAACTTCTACAACTTTCGAGTTGCGTCTTATCCCTGGTCGTCACTACTCATTCGTTGTATGGGCAGACTTCGTAGCTCAGGGCTCTGAGGCTGCTCTTCACTACAATGCTGAGGATCTTCGTAACATCGAGATTATCGGCGCTCAGAACGCTATGGACGAGAGCCGTGATGCCTACACAGGTATTTTCAGAACTTCTGACAACGGTGGTCAGCCATTCAGCAGTTCATCACAGATTAGCTTCGAGCTTAAGCGTCCATTCGCTAAGTTGCGCGTTGTAACTAACGATAAAGACGAGATTTACAGCTCTTTGGTTCGTGCAACTATCCAGTACACTGCTGATACTTACCAGAAGTATGATGCTCTTACAAAGAAGTCAAGCGAGCTTGAGACTAAAACAAAGAGTGTAGACTACACATCTGAGCTATACTTGTATGCTGGAGAGCAAACACCTGGTGAGGACGAGCAGACATTGTTTGCTGACTATATCCTTGGTACACAGGACGGTACTGTTCAGTTCATTATGACTGTTGAGGATAGCGTTCAGCCACTTCCTGCTGTTAACTTTAACACTGCAATTCCTGTTCAGGCTAACTACTTGACTACTATCAAGGGTGCTATCTTGACTGACCCAGGTAAGATTACTGTTGAGATCGTTAATGCTTTCGAGAATGGTTCTGATTGGAATCCTGGAGATGACAACCATGATGTAGAGGTTTGGGATGGTAAGAGTACAAAGGAGCCTGATACGGACGATAAGGGTAACTATATCATCGAGTTGCCATCTGAGCTTGCATGGTTGGCTGACCAGGTTAATGGTGTAACTCGTGCTGCTGCTAATAACTTCCAGGGTCAGACATTCAAGCTTACTCAGGATATCGACCTTGGCAACGCGCCTTGGACACCTATTGGTTCTAATGGCAAAATATTCAGTGGTACTTTCGATGGTCAGGGCCACAAGATTGCAAACCTTGTTGTAAATGGCTACAACAGCAACGCTGGTCTCTTCGGTTATACAACTGATGGTGAGATTAAGAACTTCACTCTTGAGAACGCAAAGGTATCTGGTCGCTTGAACGTTGGTGCAGTTGCTGGTCAGCCTTACACTACAAAGTATACTAACATCACTGTTCAGGGTCACGTAGAGATTAATGGTATGGCCTATGTAGGTGGTGTAGGTGGTAAGAATGCTTACGCTGATTGGACTAACATCACTGTAAACGTTGATGAGACTTCTTACGTTAAGGCTCACTCTATTGAGAATGGTAACGCTTACCGTACATACGTTGGTGGTGTTTGCGGTTTCAATGGCGAGGGTGGTCACAAGTTCACTAACATCACATCTAATATCGACGTTCTTGGTTCTACTTGCGACGTTGGTGGTTTGTTCGGTATTGCACACTATGGCAACCAGTTCGAGAACTGCTCATGCTCTGGTAATGTTGAGATTTACGCTGCTGAGGAGGCTGAGGAGGCTCAGGAGATCGGTGGTATCGCAGGTGTATGGCACAACGAGAATGGTACATCAGTTGAGTTCGCTAACTGTGTATTCGAGGGTGCTTTGACAACTAATGTTGATGGTGTTAACTTCTACTATGGTGGTCTTATTGGTAAGCCATATTCAGCTACAGGTACTGGTAAGCTAATCATTGATGGCTACGAGATGGTAGCTAACGGCGTTGGCTTGAAGGATGGTGAGTACTTTGTAATGAGCGCTCAGGGTCTTGCTTGGGTAGAGGCTCAGGAGGATAAGTATTTCGCTGGCAAGACTATCAAACTTGCTAACGATATCGATATGACAGGTGTTACTATCGAGAAGCCTATCCACTTCTGGGGCGGCAGAACCACATTTGACGGTCAGAACTACACTATCTCTAACCTTACAATGTCTACAACATCAACCGAAAAGAAGCCATTCGGTTTGTTCGGTGGTACTGCGGATATTAAGAATGTTAAGTTCGATAATGCCAACATCAGCGGTTATAGCTATGTTGCTGTTGTTGCTGGTAACCTTTACGGTAACATTGAGAATTGCCACGTTTCTAACTCATCTGTAACTTGTACATATTGGATGGCAGGTGCAATGTCGGGTCAGTACAATGCTGGTAACGTAACAGGCTGCTCAGTGACAAATACAACTATTACAGGTCCTGCAGCTGTTGGTGCATTGATTGGTAATATTAACGAGACTGCTGGTGAGCGTAAGGTTGAGAATTGTACTATAACAGGCTGTACTGTTGCACAGAACAGCTCATTCGGAGGTGACTACGATAAGATGTTTGGTACAGCAGTAGGTCTTGTCAATATCGAGAACTCAAAGGTTTATATCAACGGTTGCAAGGTTGAGGATACTACTGTTAAGGGTGCTACTTCAGCGAATATTTTCGGTCTTTCGAGCGACAACACTACCATTTATGTAGATGATTATACTTACACTCCTGATGGCATTATCAAGGATGAGAATGGTAATTTGATCGTAAATTCTCTTGAGTCACTTGAGGCTGCTCTTGAGACTGCAGGTGCTGCAGGTGCTGGTGACACTACTATCGTATTCGCTGAGAATGCACAGCTTAATATGACAGGCGCAGAGTGGACTCCTATCAAGGTTGATGGCTACAACGGTGCTGATATCGTTACTATCGAGGGTAACGGTGCTGTTATCACTGGTCTTGAGGCTCCATTGTTTGCTGGTGGCTTTGCTGGTGGCTCTGGTATCGTTATCAAGGACCTTACTATCAAGGATTCTAACATCGAAAGTGCTAACACTATTGGCTCAGGTGCTTTCATCGAGAGCGTAGACTCAATGGCTAAGATCGAGCTTACTAACTGTCACCTTCTTTACTCAACAGTAACTGGTGGCGCTGGCTCACGTACAGGTGGTCTTGTCGGTTGGACTGCTGGTTATAGCAACCAGAACGATGGTCCAGTAAAGACTTATGTTACAATTGATGGTTGCTCTGTGATTGGTTGTACAATCACTTGCGACGGCTCAGTAGGTGGTATCAACGGTCATGCTGGTAACAATGATTGGACTTACACAACTATTAAGAATTGTACTATCAAGGATAATACCCTTGCTTCTACTGACGATGGTGGATGGCGTGTAGGTGTTGTTGTAGGTACTGCAAACGTTGGTGAGGTAACTATTAGCAACATTACTGAGAGCGGCAACACTCTTACTCAGACTGGTAAGACTGCTCCTGTTGGTTTCTTGCGTAACCTCTACGGTCGTGCAGTTCTTGGCACTACAGGTAAGCTCACTATCGATGGCTATAAGTATGTTGCCGAGGGTCTTTTCGAGGATGCTAATGGCAACGCTGTTGTAGGTACCCAGACTGCTTTGGCTGATGCTTTGGTTGCTGGTAAGACAAATGTTACCCTTACTGCTGGTAACTATGAGCTTTATGGCTTGAACTTCGTAGCTAACAACGTTACTTTGAAGGGTGCAGACAAGGCTAATGTAGTTTTGAACCTTGAGAATAGTATCTATCTTCAGAACAAGAGCGTAACTCTCGAGAACTTGACTTACAACCTCAATGCAGGTAAGGGTTACACTGAGCAGGCATTTGCATTTGTTCACCACGCTACTGCTTTCAACCTTAAGAACTGTAATGTAAACCGTCTTCGTCTCAACGTTTACGAGGCAAACATCGAGGGTTGTACATTCACTCTTAACACATCAAGCGGTTTCGATGGCTACTGCATCTACTACTATGGTAATGATAACTCAACTGTAAATGTTAAGAACTCTACTTTCGCTACTGCTGGTAAGGGTATCTGCATCTACAGCGAGGGCGCTATGGCTTACAACCTCAATGTTGACGAGTGTTCATTCACTTCATCAGATTCTGCAACTGATAAGGCAGCCATCCAGATGCACACCGAGTGTGGTATCTCTGGTAATGTTAAGATTACTAAGACAACAGCTACTGGTTTTGCTGATATCAACGGTGGTCTTTGGAATGAGCTTAATAACACCACCAAGGATGCAACAGACAAGTTCGACATTTGGGTTAATGGCACTCAGGTTCACTAATAGAACAGACCCAATATTAAAGCAGCACTCCATACGGGGTGCTGCTTTTTTTGCGTTTGTAGTGTCGTGTGATGTAACGTTAGTGTTGTGTTATCTTGTTACTTGCCCTTTTGAGGAGCAGTGATGGTGGCGGTGATATTCTCGCCTGACCACTGGTTAATCATATAGCGGTGCTTGAATACGATGTGTGTACCGAACTTTACTTTAACATCCAATTCAAATGGTGGAGTAAAGCGCACAATCTGCTCTTTGGGTAGGGTGTGGGGTATAATATATATATATAAGGTAAGAGAGTCTGCCTCCCCACTTGTAAGCAGAATATTACGGTCGGGGTTGTAGTCCTCGGGTGGCGTTTGCAGTTCAGCACCTACGGGTGCTATCTCGCTGCAATGTTTTAGCACCTCGCACTGCTCGCCATCCTGCATAACACTCGCCATTACGACGATGTTGTATCGCCATAAATCTGGAAAATTGCTCTCTATGGAGATTGTAAAATTTGCCATCACAAAATATTTTTGCACAAAACTTTGCCACAAAAATAGTAATAATTTGCAGATTTTAGTTTTTTATAGTAAATTTGCAAACTATTTGTGCTGAAATGGAGCAAATCGGATTGTATAAAATAGCCTATAAGGGGCTTAAGAACGGTAGCTATGACTTTGATTTTAAGGTAGATAACGCACTCTTTGAGGCGTTTGAGACCGAGGAAATCAAGGGCGGTGACTGCGATGTGCGCGTGGTGCTTAACCGTAGCGAGTCGATGTTGGAGCTTAGCATTAGCATCGACGGCGAGGTTATTTGCGAGTGCGACCGCTGTTTGGAGGATTGTCCTATCGCTATTGAGTATGATGGCGACCTTGTTGTTAAGTTCTCAGACGAGAGCGACTACTACGACGGCGAGGTGATGTGGATATCTCCTTCGGAGGATATGCTCGACCTTACGCAGTATATCTACGAGAGCATCGTATTGTCGTTGCCTTACAGCCGTGTGCACGAGGAGGGCGAGTGCAATCCAGAGATGTTGGCTTCGTTCAGCGCAATTACTGAGGAGGAGTTAGAGGCTCTGGAGGCTAAAGCTGAGGAGGCTGATGTTGTAGGTCTTGACGACTACAACAAGAGCGTTCTCGAGGCGCTAAAGGAGCAAATGGAGCGTAAATAATAGAGTTTGCAAAGCGGTTAATCCGTCTAACCGCCGAGCAGGAGTAATGACAAACATAAAACTTAAAAACTATATTGTAATATGGCACATCCAAAACACAAAGTCTCTTCAACTCGTCGAGACAAGAGAAGAACTCACTACAAGGCTGTTGTTCCTACTGTAGTAACTTGCTCAAACTGCGGTTCAGCAGTTCTATACCACCGCGTATGCCCAGAGTGTGGTTTCTATCGCGGTAAGCTCGCTATCGAGAAGAAGGCTGAGTAGTCTTGTAGGAAGTTATGTCGGCTCGTGGCGTAGTGCCATAAGCCTTTATACAACTTCTTAAAGAAGTGGGGCTATCCAAAGAGACTTGGACAGCCCCTTTGTTTTACCTACTCACTAACCCTAAAACGAACAATTATGATAAGAATAGGTATTGACGCTATGGGTGGCGATTTCGCTCCCGAAGTAGCAATTGAGGGCGCTGTGATGTCCTTGAAATATCTCGACAAGGAGAGCCGTATCGTACTCTTTGGCGATGAGAAGCGCATTGTGGAACTTCTACACAAGCATAACTGTCCTGTAGAGAAGTTCGATATTGTGGCTACTACACAGGTCATCGAGATGGGAGATCATCCAGCTAAGGCCTTTATCTCTAAGAGCGACTCAAGTATCACTCAGGGTTTCAAGTACCTCGCTGAGGGTAAGATTGATGGCTTCGCAAGTGCTGGCTCTACAGGTGCTATGATGGTGGGCTCTATGCAGGTTATCAAGCCTATCGAGGGTGTTATCCGCCCTGTGCTTGCAACACTTATCCCTACTGTATCTGCCGAGAAGGGTATCCAGCAGGGTGTACTTATGGATGTAGGTCTAAATGTAGATGCTAAGCCAGAGGTGTTGGCTCAGTATGGTCTGCTCGGCTCTATCTACGCAAAGTCTGCGCTAAACATAGAGAAGCCTCGTGTTGCTCTTCTCAACATCGGTGAGGAGGAGGGCAAGGGTAATGCCCAGGCCAAGGCTACATACGACCTAATGAAGGAGAATAAGAACTATAACTTCGTGGGTAATGTGGAGTCGTCGTATATCTTCACAGGCAAGATTGCCGATGTTGTTGTTGCTGATGCCTTTGTGGGCAATAGCATCTTGAAGATGGCTGAGGCACTCTACCGTATTAACTTCAAGCTCGGTGGTGGCAAGCCACGCCTCAAGCTCGCCCTTCGTCCAATCCTTGGTCGCCTTATTCCAAAGCTCTACTTCCAGTACGACTTCTGGGATGCTATGAATGCTGAGAGCATCGGCGGTCTCCAAGTTATGGGTGTCAATGCCCCTGTAATGATTGGTCACGGTAGCTCATCATCTCGTGCTATCTGCAGTATGATTCTCTCTATGGAGCGCGATATCAAGAGTAATTTCCCAGCGAAGTTGCGTGAGGCGCTTAAAGAGCACGAATAATTTCTCACGATAAGGCAGACATCTACTGCCGCTAACAAAAAGTCCCGACAATGAGCAGTACCTCAAGTACAGCCCATCGTCGGGATTTTTGCCGAGCGTTGTATCTGCAGCCTTCTCCTGAGAAATTGGGGTGTGCAACCCGTAAGGGTGGTTCTGTTAAAAGTCTGCGACTATTTTAGGAAAGGGGCAAAAGGGGCAGAAGTGGATTTACTAATTACTAATTGCTAATTTCCCCCTTTGGCCTCTCAGGCCCCTTAGGCCCCTTGTCCGTAGGTGCACAAAAAAACGACCCTCAAAAGAGAGTCGTTTAGTTGGGCTACCTGGATTCGAACTTCGTGATTTGCCTAAGCAAATTGCGAAGTAGAGCCGATACCTTATAAAAAAGCGCAGACCAGAGGTCGAGCAATAAATCATTACCCTATCGGCTCAACCAACCCGCAAGTGAGAGTCAGGAAGAACAACGTATCCCTACTTAGGTTATGTAACTTAGTTGAGGTTGCAAGAGTAGAGCTTGCTCTGTCGTGAGTTGTATAGGTTTGATGCTTGCATCATAAACCTTATCTACTCACGACATAGGTGGCATTAGCCACACTCTTGCACCCACATAGAGTTTCCCTCCCCCCCCGTCTACGACTAGCACATAACAAAAAAACGACCCTCAAAAGAGAGTCGTTTAGTTGGGCTACCTGGATTCGAACCAAGAATGACAGGACCAGAATCTGTAGTGTTACCATTACACCATAGCCCAATGTTTTTGTTTGACGGTGCAAAAGTAGAACATTATTTTTGATTTGCAAAGAAAATCACAAAAAATTTTCATATCTTTGTTAAGATTTTTGCAATTAATAGAGTAAAACAAAATAAAACACACTGATTATGAAAAACATCAAGCTCCGTCTTATCATTATGAACTTCCTGCAGTTCGCTGTATGGGGTTCCTATTTAACATCTATGGGAGGCTATCTCTTCTCTGCGGGTTATGGAGAGTTGAGAGGTTGGTTCTACGCTATGCAGGGAGTGGTATCGATCTTTATGCCTGCGATTATGGGTATCATCGCCGATAAGTTGATTCCTGCTCAGCGACTATTGGGTATTTGTCATGGTGTAGCGGCACTATTTATCGCTGGCGCTGGCTACTGCGGATTGAACGGTATGCTTTGGCCAATGTTTACATGCTACTCGATAAGCGTGGCCTTCTATATGCCAACACTTGCGCTCTCGAACTCGGTGGCATACACTGTGCTTGAGAAGGGTGGCTACGACACTGTTAAGGCATTCCCTCCTATTCGTGTATTCGGTACGGTAGGTTTCATCGTGGCAATGCTTGTATGTGACTTTGCGGGCTTCCAGTCTAATCCTATACAGTTCTTCCAGTGTGCTGCAATTGGTGTTGTCTTGGCGATTTATGCTCAGATGCTACCAAATTGTCCTGTAAACCATAGTCAGGAGAAGAAGAGCTTTGCTCAGCGTATGGGCCTCGATGCCTTCAAGCTATTCAAGAGCAAGCAGATGGCGATGTTCTTTATATTCTCGATGTTGTTGGGTGTATCGTTGCAGATTACCAATGGCTTTGCTAACTCCTTTATCACATCGTTCAAGAATATCCCAGAGTTTGCAGATACATTTGGTGCTAATCACGCTAACGCACTTATCTCGCTATCGCAGGTGTCTGAGACATTGTGTATCTTGCTTATTCCATTCTTCCTAAAGCGTTTTGGTATCAAGAATGTTATGCTTATTGCGATGTTCGCTTGGGTGTTGCGTTTCGGTCTCTTTGGCTTGGGTAACCCAGGCTCTGGACTTTGGATGTTTATCCTCTCGATGATTGTTTATGGTGTAGCATTTGACTTCTTCAATATATCTGGCTCTCTCTATGTGAATGAGAATACCAGCGGAGATATGCGCTCGTCAGCACAGGGACTATTTATGATTATGACAAATGGTCTTGGCGCAACGATAGGTACTCTCGGTGCTCAGGCTGTTGTAGACAGATTTGTGCCTGCAGAGGAGTTGGCAAAATGCCCTCTATGCAATGCTTCAGAAGTAGTAAATGGAGGTGCCATTGCCGAGGGTTGGAGCAGCACATGGCTTATTTTCGCAGGTTACGCGCTTGTCGTAGCGCTTCTATTTATGCTACTCTTCCGCTACAAGCACGATAGAAACAAGCAGATGGATATCAACCACTAATATGGCACAGCAACCCCTTGCCGAGCGTCTGCGTCCACAGGGCTTAGACGACTATATTGGACAGCGACACCTTGTAGGCGATAATGGCGTATTTCGCAAGTTTATCGCCTCAGGAAGTGTGCCCTCGTTTATCTTGTGGGGACCTCCGGGTGTTGGTAAGACTACCCTCGCCAAGATTGTGGCTACGGCACTCGAGCGACCATTCTATACACTCTCGGCTGTAACATCGGGTGTTAAGGATGTGCGCGAGGTCATTGAGAAGGCGAAGAATCAGCATCTGTTCAATGCTCGTCCCGCTTTCCTATTTATTGATGAGATTCACCGCTTCAATAAGTCGCAGCAGGACTCGCTCCTTGGAGCTGTCGAGCAGGGTATCGTCACGCTTATAGGTGCTACAACTGAAAACCCCTCGTTCGAGGTTATCTCGCCATTGCTTAGCCGATGTCAGGTATATGTGCTCAAGCCTATGGATGACAGTGAGTTGCAGACGCTTCTTGATCGTGCGCTTACGACCGATGTGGAACTCAAGAGTCGCAATATCGAGGTGCGAGAGACTGAGGCGTTGTTCCGCTTCTCGGGTGGCGATGCGCGCAAATTACTCAATATCCTCGATATCATTGTAGGTGCTTCGGGTAATGATATTGTTATCGACGACGAGCGAGTTACGGAGTGCTTGCAGCAGAATATAGCACTGTACGACAAGTCGGGCGAGCAGCACTACGATGTAATATCGGCCTTTATTAAGTCGGTGCGTGGCAGCGACCCCAATGCTGCGATATACTATCTTGCCCGTATGTTGGCAGGTGGTGAGGAGCCACGCTTTATAGCACGACGACTGGTAATCCTTGCTTCGGAGGATGTAGGTCTTGCAAATCCTAATGCACTACTTTTGGCAAATGCATGCTTCGATACGGTGCATAAGATTGGTATGCCTGAGGCTCGCATAACCCTTGCCGAGACCACGATATATTTGGCCACAAGTCCTAAGAGTAACTCTGCCTATGCAGCTATAAATAAGGCACTTGCAATGGTCGAGCACGATACTACCAATCGTCCTGTGCCACTGCATCTAAGAAATGCCCCAACCAAGCTTATGGGCGATATGGGCTATGGTGTGGACTATAAATATGCTCACGACTTTGCGGGCAATTTCGTGCGTCAGGAGTTCTTGCCAGAGAGCCTTAGTGGCACACGTTTCTATATCCCTAATGAGGGTAATGCTCAGGAGCAGAAGATATCGGAGCGCATCAAGGCCTTGTGGGGTGACAAGTATTCGAAGTAGCGAGTGACAAAATGTCAGTCGCAGATAAATTGTGGCGATAATGTAGCCATTATATGGCTTTGGCACAGAGATTGCCACCACTGACCACCAAACAGAAAATATTATTAAAACATAAAAATCGTATAAACTATGGCAGTAAGACCACTTTCAGACCGTGTATTGGTGAAGCCCAATCCAGCTGAGGAGAAGACCGCAGGCGGTCTATTTATTCCAGACACCGCAAAGGAGAAACCACTAATGGGTAAGGTTATCGCCGCAGGCCCAGGTACAGCAGATGTAGCTATGGAGGTAAAGGTTGGCGACACCGTTATGTATGGTAAGTACGCTGGCACAGAGCTTAACTATGAGGGCGAGAGCTACCTTGTGATGAAGCAGTCAGACATTATAGCTGTTATTGAGTAACAACAACGGTAATTAGTAATTCGTAAAGAGTGATTAGTAATATGGCTAAGGAGATTAAATATAATACTGAGGCGCGTGAGCTTTTGAAGGAGGGTGTAGATGCGCTATGCAATGCTGTGAAGGTGACACTTGGTCCTAAGGGCCGCAATGTTATCATCGACAAGAAGTTCGGTGCACCACACGTTACCAAGGATGGTGTAACCGTTGCTAAGGAGGTCGAGTTGGAGGATACCTTTGCAAATATGGGTGCGCAGATGGTGCGTGAGGTAGCATCAAAGACAAACGACGATGCTGGTGATGGTACTACAACAGCTACTGTTCTTGCACAGTCGCTTATCTCTGTAGGTATCAAGAATGTAACTGCAGGTGCTAATCCTATGGACCTAAAGCGCGGTATCGACGCTGCTGTAGCTAAGGTTGTAGAGTCGCTCAAGGAGCAGAGCCAGGTTGTAGGCTCGGATATTGATAAGATTGAGCAGGTGGCTACTATCTCTGCCAACAACGACTCAAAAATTGGTAAGCTTATCGCCGAGGCTATGGCAAAGGTTAACAACGAGGGTGTTATCACCGTTGAGGAGGCTAAAGGTACTGAGACTCACGTAGATGTTGTTGAGGGTATGCAGTTCGACCGTGGTTATATCTCGGCATACTTCATCACCGACACCGAGAAGATGGAGGCGCAGCTCGACAAGCCATATATCCTTATTACAGATAAGAAGATCTCTACAATGAAGGAGATTATGGGTATTCTTGAGCCAGTAGCTCAGTCTGGTCGCTCACTTCTTATCATCGCCGAGGATGTTGATGGCGAGGCATTGTCAGCACTCGTTGTAAATAAGCTTCGTGGCACATTGAAGATTGCAGCTTGTAAGGCTCCAGGCTTTGGTGACCGTCGTAAGGAGATTTTGGAGGATATCGCAACTCTTACAGGTGCTACCGTAATCTCTACAGATAAGGGTATGAAGATGGAGGATGCAGGTCTTGAGGCGTTGGGTACTGCCGATAAGGTGACTCTTAATAAGGAGAACACCACTATCGTTGACGGTGCAGGTTCTAAGGAGGCTATTGCTGCTCGTGTACAGCAGATTCGTGCCTCTATCGAGAATGCTACCTCTGACTACGACCGCGAGAAGCTTCAGGAGCGCCTTGCTAAGCTCGCTGGTGGTGTTGCTGTGCTATATGTAGGTGCTGCTACCGAGGTAGAGATGAAGGAGAAGAAGGATCGTGTTGACGATGCTTTGGCTGCTACACGCGCTGCCGTTGAGGAGGGTATTGTTCCTGGTGGTGGTGTTGCATACATCCGTGCTGTTGAGTGTCTTGAGGGCCTTAAGGGCGAGAACGACGACCAGACTACTGGTATCCAGATTGTTAAGCGTGCTATCGAGGAGCCACTACGCCAGATCGTTGCTAACGCTGGTGGCGAGGGTTCAGTAGTTGTTAACAAAGTTAAGGAGGGCACAGGCTCATTCGGCTACAACGCTCGCGACGATAGATATGAGGATATGCTTGCTGCAGGTATCATCGATCCTACGAAGGTATCACGCGTAGCTCTTGAGAACGCTGCATCTATCGCTTCTATGTTCCTCACTACCGAGTGCGTACTCGCCGAAAAGAAGGAGGATAGCCCACTACAAACTCTTGCTTCAGCAGGTGGTGCTGGTATGGGTGGTATGATGTAATTTTAATTTCTCACGATAAGGCAGACATCTACTTCCGCTAACAAAAAGTCCCGACAATG
>JAZOQR010000046.1:0-9999 GCA_045656185.1 Alistipes sp.
ATCTGCACCGTCTGCTGGGTCTCGAAGTCGAAGGCCACCATCACAGACGAACTCTCCGTGAGCACCCTCTCGCCCGACTTGATGCACTGGTGCAAGGTCATGCTCTTATTGCCGAGGCGCGACACGTCTGTCGTAACCACAATATCATCCGTCAAGCGCACCTGACCAAAGTAGTCGGTATGTGTCGAGGCAGTTATGATGCGCAACTTATCAAATACGCCCGTAACACCAAGCACCTTAGTATAAAACTCCGTCTTACCCATATCGAAGTAGCTCTGCTGCCAAATGTTATTGACGTGCATGAAGGAGTCTACATCCGAGAAGCGCTTCTGTATGGGGGTTATAAGTATCTCTGCCATAGTCGTTAACTTCTAATGATTTCCACTTCGCCACCCTCGCCAAATGCGATGATAGAACTGGGCTTAAGCGTGGGTTTACCCTCCAAACGTGGGTGTACAACATAATCAACACCCTTTATGATAGCCTCATCAACATCCTTCAAGCGCTTTGCCGTGGGCTCGCCCGAGATATTTGCCGAAGTAGAGACGATGGGCTTACCAAACTTACGCAACAACGCCTGGCAGAACTCATGCTGGGGGATGCGCACGCCGAGTGTCTCGGCCTCGGGAATTAGGTTCTTTGCAACACCCACAGCACCAGGAAGGATAGCTGTCAAGGGCTTATCCGATAGTTCCATAACCTCGAAGGCGATGCCAGGTGCCTTATTCACATAGCGTACAATCATGTCGGCATCACGCATGAGGCACAACATCGAGGTCTTCTCCTCGCTGCGCTTTAGAGCATAGACCTTAGCCACAGCCTCCTCGTTTGTGGCGTCACAGCCGATACCCCACACTGTGTCGGTGGGATAGAGGATGAGACCTCCAGCACGGAGAACCTCAACACACTTATCTACATTCTTAATCATATCGACCTACTTGTTTGTGAGTTCGTTGAAGCAGTGACGGCAGATGGGCTGATAGGTATCATGTGCGCCTAATACAACCTGTTTATCGTCAGCCGTAAGGCGGTGTGAGTGGTGTGCCAAGTCGCCACAGCGAACACATATAGCATGCACCTTAGTCACATACTCCGCAGTAGCCATAAGCGCGGGCATGGGACCGAAGGGTACACCCTTATAATCCATATCAAGACCGGCAACGATAACGCGAACACCGCTATTTGCCAACTGGCGGCATACATCAATAATACCATCGTCGAAGAACTGTGCCTCGTCGATACCCACAACATCGACGTCGGATGTCATGAGCAGGATGTTCTGTGCCGACTCTACGGGAGTAGATTGTATGGCGTTAGCGTCGTGCGACACCACCTCTTCCTCCGAGTAGCGCACATCGATAGATGGTTTAAAGATTTCAACCTTGAGGTTGGCGAACTGTGCACGCTTCATGCGGCGAATGAGCTCCTCGGTCTTGCCCGAGAACATCGAGCCACAAATAACCTCAATCCATCCCTTATGCTTATTATTTTCCAAAAACATTTATTCTACCTGTATGTTATTTTGCTAAATGAAACTTATCAAGAGGTAATACCCTCATTACTAATTATTGACTACTCGTCAAGTCGAGTGATACGCGCTCCAAGAGCATTTAGGCGCTTGTCAATATCACGATAGCCGCGGTCAATCTGCTCGATATTCTGGATGGTACTTGTACCCTCAGCACTCATAGCAGCAATCAACAACGCCACACCCGCACGAATATCGGGCGATGTCATATTCGCCGCACGCAACGGATGCTCATGGTTGTGACCGATGACCGTAGCACGGTGGGGGTCACACAAGATAATCTGCGCACCCATATCTATAAGCTTATCGACGAAGAACAAGCGACTCTCAAACATCTTCTGGTGGATGAGCACAGCACCCTTAGCCTGCGTTGCCACAACCAAGAAGATAGACAACAAGTCGGGTGTAAGGCCTGGCCATGGAGCATCGGCGATGGTCATAATAGAGCCATCAATGAAGCTCTCGATGCTATAGTTCTCCTGTGCAGGGATAAAGATATCGTCGCCACGCTGCTCGAAGCGGATGCCCATGCGTGCAAACTGCTGGGGAATAATGCCGAGGTTGTCGTACGATACATTCTTGATAGTAAGCTCCGAGCGTGTCATAGCAGCCATACCGATAAAGCTACCCACCTCAATCATATCGGGAAGCATGGTGTGCTCCGTGCCACCCAATGACTCCACGCCGTCAATAACCAACAAGTTAGATGCGATACCCGAAATCTTGGCACCCATGCGGTTGAGCATCTTACACAACTGCTGCAAGTAGGGCTCACACGCCGCGTTGTAGATTGTGGTGCGACCCTCAGCCAATACTGCCGCCATAACGATATTCGCAGTACCCGTTACCGAGGCCTCATCCAAGAGCATATATGTACCCTTAAGGCGCTTTGCTTCAACGGTATAGAACTCGTCGCTAACATCGAAATTGAAGTCTGCACCGAGCTTCTGGAAGCCGAGGAAGTGGGTGTCGAGACGACGGCGACCAATCTTATCGCCACCGGGCTTAGGCATGAAGCCCACGCCAAAGCGGGTCAAGAGTGGACCAATCATCATCACCGAGCCACGCAACTTACGGCAACGCTTGTGGTAGTCCGACGAGCGCAAGTAGTCGAGGTTTATCTCGTCGGCCTGCAATGCGAAATCATCATCCGACAAGCGCTCCACCTTTACGCCCATGCGCGACATGAGCTCCATGAGCTGCATCACATCTGCGATGATAGGTACATTGTGCAATACCACGCGCTCCTTTGTTAGAAGCGCTGCGCATATAATTTGAAGTGCCTCGTTTTTAGCACCTTGAGGTACAATCTCACCCTTTAGGCGGTGTCCGCCTTCAACTATAAACTTTGCCATAGTGATAAATTTTTCCAAAGATACGAATTTTTTCTGTTCGGAGCAAAATATTTATGCGGCTGATGGGTGGATTTTGTGATGATTTTTATCCTAAGGATAGAGTCCCATTCGGGCAAATTGATGTGCGTGAACAAAATATATTCCGGTCTTTAATTGGCTGTTCTCTTGTTGAAATCTTCTCCTGTTGCCAAAATGGGATTGAAATAGATTTATTTTGGCACAAAAACATAAAAACTTTTTTTGTGTTTTGAGTTTTTTAGGTATCTTTGCCGCGCATTTTATAGAGACAGCAAACTGTAATATATGACACAGAAGGAGATAATAGTTCGTGAGGCGGCGAAGATGTTTATGGCAGAGGGTGTGAAGTCTGTGCGTATGGATGATATTGCCCGTGTATTAAGTGTGTCTAAGCGAACGCTTTATGAACTTTTTGGAGATAAGGAAGAGCTTATCTACGAGGCGATATGTCACTTTGTGGAGGAGGCTCACACTCGTCGTAGCCTTATTCTTAACGATGTGAACAACGAGTTGGAGGCTATGATTGTGTCGTTGCGTGATATGATTGTGCGAGCTCCAGAGGTGGCGCGCATACGTCGTAATCTTGAGCGTTTCTATCCTAAGGTGAATACGCGCTTGGAGGAGAACGGTATGATGCGCTCTAAGAGTGAACTTAGAGAGTGGCTTGCAGCCTCTATCGAGCGTGGTTATCTAACGCCTACTGCCAACAGTGATTTGGTTGTTGACGTTCTGCACAACTGCGTACAAGGTATGTTAGTTGTAGAGTATAGCGACGATAATCGCTCGGCAAATGTGGTGTCGCGTGTGGCTTGTTCGGTGCTTATCTTTATACGTGGTCTATGTACTCCAGAGGGTTTGGAGGTTGTAGACCGCTGTTTTAGTGATTACTTTAGTAATATTTGCCTTAGCGAGACGTTGTAGATATAGGGAAATCAAAACAATAAACTATATATAGTATGAAAAAGTATCTTTGTCTAATCTGTTTGGGACTCTTGTCGCTTAGTACGGCTATGGCTCAGAACGTAGGTGGCAACACATTGACACTTACGCTTGACGATGCTATCAGCCTTGCTCTTAGCGATAACCCTACAGTCAAGGTTGCAAACCTTGAGATTGAACGCTATGACTATGTGCGTAAGCAGACACTATCGTCGCTATACCCACAAGTCGATGCATCGTTGCAGTACTCCTTGGCGTTACGTCGTCAGGAGATGGCCGAGGGCTTCTCGTTTGGAGGTAAGAATACCTTTAATACCGCAGCTTCGGTCTCATTACCTCTCTTTGCTCCTGCGGTATATAAGCAGCTAAAGCTTAATAACGCCCAGATGGAGAGCGCTGTGGAGAGCGCACGTGCTTCACGTATCGAGATGATAGCTTCGGTACGTTCAGCCTACTACAATGTCTTGCTTGCAGAGCAGTCGTTGGCAGTGCTTAAGGAGGCTGTGCTCACTACTGAGCGCGTTGTGGAGAATACAAAGAATATGTATGACAACGGTTTGGCTTCGGAGTACGACTACCTTACAGCGCAGGTACAGCTATCAAACCTTCGTCCACAGGTGTTGCAGACTGAGAATGCAATTAGCATCACAAAGCTCCAGTTGAAGATGTACCTTTCGCTCCCTTCTGATGTAGATGTCGAGGTCGTAGGTACTCTTGACAGCTTCCGTGATAAGGTGCTTCTTTCGGAGGATTACTCTCGCGATATTAATGATAACACCACACTTCGCAACCTCGATATTCAGGCCGAGATGCTTCAGTATCAGGAGCAGCTAATCAAGGCTTCGCGTATGCCTGTTGTTGCAGCCTTTGGTCAGGTGTCATATATCGGTCAGGAGCGCGTAGACCTTAGCGGTCTTATGGGCGGTATGGCTGGCGGTGGCAACACCAATGCTGGTGAGGTTGCAGCCCAGACGCGTGCTGCGGCAGCCTCACAGTCTAAGTTCTGGTGGCAGTGTCCAATTTCGGTGGGTGCACAGATAAACATCCCACTCTTCGCTGGTTTCAAGGCTGTAAATCAGCTTCGTGAGGTGCGTAATCAGCAATCGCAGCTTAGCATCCAGCGTGAGTATGCCGAGGAGGGTATCCGTCTACAGGTGGAGCAGGCTATCAATACTCTTATCACTGCACGCGAGACTATGCTCTCTAATGAGCGTACAATGGAGCAGGCGCAGAAGGCATACGATATCTCGCTTACACGCTACAATGCAGGTGCAGGTACTATCCTTGAGCTTAACTCATCGCAGCTATCGCTCACACAGGCTCAGCTAAGCTATTCGCAGTCTATCTACGACTACCTTTCAGCCTACGCCTCATACGAGAAGACTCTCGGTACCGAGAATTTGTAATACATATATAATATAAGAATAACATCCCTTTGAAAAATATAACTATGAAGAAGAGTTTGATGCTTATCGCGTTGGCTGCAACAGTGGTTGGTTGTGGCTCTAATGGCCCTAAGAGCACAGTGGTTGCTCAGGAGGAGTCAGCAGTGGCTGTGAAGGTATGCACAGCCGAGACCTCTAAGATGGAGATTACCGAGACCTATACATCTGAGATTTTGCCATATAAGCAGAATGATATTACACCTGCTGCACAGGGCTTGCATATCGACCAGATTTTGGTGGATGTGGGCGACAATGTTAAGGCGGGCCAGATTGTGGCAACAATGAACAAAACCTCACTTAAGCAGCTGGAGATTAACCTTGCTACTGTTGAGGATAGCTATAACCGTATGAAGCCTGTGCATGAGGCTGGCGGTATCTCAGACCAGCAGATGTTGGAGTTGGAGAATACGCTAAACCTACAGCGCGAGATGGTGGATAATATGCGCCGTAACTCGGAGATTAAGTCGCCTATCACAGGTGTTGTCACAGCGCGTAACTATGAGAATGGCGATCTCTTTACCTCTATGCCTATCCTTCACGTTATGCAGATTAACCAGCTTAAGGTTATGGCAAATGTATCTGAGCAGTACTATACAAGCGTAAAGGTTGGTGATAAGGTTGATATCAATGTAGATATCTTCCCTGGTGAAAGCTTCGAGGGTAAGGTGTCACGTATTGCTCCAGCGTTGGATGCTGCAACTCGTACCTTCAGCGTTGAGATCACAATCCCTAACGCAAAGGAGCGTCTTCGTCCAGGTATGTTTGCACGTGCCACATTCCATATGGGTGAGATTGAGGGCGTTATGGTAGACGATGTAGCTGTTCAGAAGCAGGCTGGTTCGGCAGAGCGCTTTGTGTATGTTATCAAGGATGGTGTTGCTGAGTTCCGTTTCGTGCGTGATGGTCGTCGAGTAGGCTCAAAGGTGAGCATCCTTGAGGGTCTTGAGGCAGGTGAGCAGGTAGCCACAACATCATTTGTGCGTTTGATGGATGGTAATGCTGTAGAGATTATTACCGAGTAGAGTAAATTGTATAACTTATAATAAGTTACAACGATGAAAATATATGAATTAGCGGTACGAAAACCGATATCGACTGCACTTATATTTATTGGTGTTGTCGTTTTCGGCTTGTTCTCGGTGGGCAAGTTGGGTGTCGACCAGTACCCAGATATTGAGGTGCCATACATCAGTGTCATCACGATGTATCCTGGCGGTAATGCAGAGGATATTGAGACCAATATTACCCGAGTGTTGGAGGATCAGCTCAACTCGGTGGATAATCTCGATAAGATTACTTCGCAGTCTAAGGATAATGTCTCTATCATCTCGTTGGAGTTTGAGTATGGATGCGACCTTACCGAAGCGGCAAACGATGTGCGCGATATTGTGAGCCGTGCACAGTCTATCCTTCCTGATGATGTTGAGTATCCTACGGTTATGAAGCTCTCGGCGTCGATGATGCCTATTATGATGCTCTCGGTAACGGCTGATGAGAGCTACGCTTCGTTGGCTAAGATTTTGGACGATAAGATGGTTAACGAGCTAAACCGTATAGATGGTATCGGTTCGGTAGCTGTTATCGGTGCTCAGCAGCGTGAGGTGCAGGTTAATGTCGATCCTAACAAGTTGGAGGCGTATGGTCTAACAATTGAGTCTTTGGGACAGCTTATTGCATCTGAGAATATCAATATTCCTGCAGGTACTCTTGACCTTGGTGATCAGGTGTTTAACCTCAAGTCGGATTTGCAGTTCGACGACTCTCGTGTATTGCGTGATATCGTAGTATCTAATCGTAATGGTCGCACTGTTATGCTTTCCGATGTAGCTACTATCGTTGATACATTGGAGAAGGCTACTATGGATGAGCGTATCAATGGTCGTCGTGGTGTGCGTGTTATGGTGCAGAAGCAGACAGGCGCTAATGCTGTGCAGATTATCGAGGATGTGCAGGCTAAGTTGGAGCAGATTATCCCTACTCTTCCAAGCGATTGCCAAGTGGAGACTATCTTCGAGAGCTCGCGTGAGATTAAGGATGCGATTAACTCGCTCTCGCAGACTATTATGTTCGCCTTTATCTTCGTTATCCTTGTGGTAATGTTCTTCCTTGGTCGTTGGCGAGCAACCTTCATTATCTGCTTGACAATTCCAATCTCGTTGATATGTGCCTTTATCTACCTCTTTGCTACAGGCTCTACGCTCAACATCATCTCGCTCTCGGCGCTCTCTATCGCCATAGGTATGGTTGTGGACGATGCTATTGTGGTGTTGGAGAATATTACAACACATATCGAGCGAGGCTCTAAGCCTAAGGAGGCGGCTATCTACGCTACTAACGAGGTATGGTTGTCTGTTATCGCTACTACGTTGGTTGTCGTAGCGGTGTTTATGCCGTTGACAATGATCCCTGGTATGGCAGGTATCCTCTTTAGTGAGCTTGGTTGGATTGTAACTATCGTGGTTTGCGTCTCTACAATTGCGGCTATTACGCTTACCCCAATGATGTCGGCATACTTCCTTAAGATTGATGGTGCAGCACATACATATAAGGGTATTGGTATTATCTACAAGCCTATCGATAAGTTCCTTGCATGGCTTGATGGTGTTTATGAGCGATCTTTGCGCTTTGTTGTTAAGTGGCGTAAGAGTGTTATTGCGGTGTTGTTGCTCTTCTTTGTGGGATCCTTGTCGCTTATTAGCAAGGTTCCTACCGAGTTCTTCCCACCAGCGGATAATGCGCGTATCAATATGACAGTGAAGCTCCCACAGAATGTTCATGTGGACTACACTACACGTGTGGCGCGCCAGATTGATGATATCATTGCCGAGAAGTTCCCATTTATCAATCTTGTCTCTACCTCTGCGGGTGCAAACTCTTCTGAGAGTGCCTTTGCAGCAATGCAGACTACAGGTTCGCATATCATCAACTACAATATGCGTATGCCTCGTATGACCGATATCGAGCGTCCAACAATCTTTGAGATTGCCGATGTATTGCGTGCAGAGCTTGCTGCAATACCAGAGATTACCGAGTTCTCTGTAAGCCCTGGTGGTGGCGGTGGTATGGGTATGGGTTCAAGTACCGTGAATATCAAGGTCTATGGTCACGATATGGAAAAGGCTATGGCTACTGCAACAGAGCTTCGTAGTATGGTGTCGCAGCTTAATACCATGCGTGATGCACAGCTTTCACGCGAGGAGCTACAGCCAGAGTATAACGTGGTCTTCGACCGTGAGAAGATGGCGTACTATGGTCTAAACCCATCTACAGCTGCACAGTTTGTGCGTAACCGTATATATGGTTACGAGTGTAGTAAGTATCGTGAGGATGGTGACGAGTACAATATCGTTGTTCGCTACGACGAGCCTTTCCGCGAGTCGTTGGAGAGTGTCGAGAATATCACACTATACAGTGCTACAGGTCAGCCAATTAAGTTGAAGGATGTGGCGCGTGTTGAGGAGTCGTTCTCATCACCAACTATCGAGCGCGAGAACCGTCAGCGTATCGTTACAGTCAAGGGTTCTGTAGGTGCAAATGTTGCATTGGGAGAGGCTCTTGCTGAGGTTAACGCGATGCTTGCTAACTACGATGCTCCATCGGGTATTACTCTTGAGATTGGTGGTACTATCGAGGAGCAGGGCGATGCCTTCTCAGATATCTTGTCGCTATTGTTGCTTATCATCGTCTTGGTATATATCGTGATGGCGACGCAGTTCGAGTCTTTGGTATATCCATTTATCATTATGTTCTCGGTACCATTTGCCGTGTCGGGTGTATTCATCGCCTTGTGGATTACTGGTACGCCACTATCGCTTATCGCCCTTATCGGTGCTATTATGCTTGTGGGTATCGTAACTAAGAACGGTATTGTGCTTGTGGACTATATGAACCTCCTTGTAGAGCGAGGCTCTAAGGTTTCAGATGCTGTTATCGCGGGTGGTAAGAGCCGTCTACGTCCAGTATTGATGACCTCACTTACTACTATCCTCGGTATGGTGCCTATGTCCTTGGGTCTTGGTGAGGGCTCTGAAATCTGGCAGCCTATGGGTATTGCCGTTGTAGGTGGTCTTTTGGTCTCTACCCTTATTACTCTCTTTATCATCCCATCTCTCTACTCTATGCTTGAGGGCCGCAAGGAGCGTAAGGCAGCTCATAAGGCTTTGCTACAGGCTCATGAGGATGAGTTTATTCGTACACACATTAATCAGTAATAGTATGAAAGCACTATTTATATCATATAATCAGGCCCTTACCGACCGTATCAACAAACTCCTCGATGATTACGGTGTGCGAGGCTTTACCCGCTGGGCTCTTACTGAGGGCCGTGGCACTCACGATGGTGAACCACACTATGGCACTCATGCCTGGCCAGCAATGAATTCCTCTATATTAGCTATCGTGGAGCATGAGAAAATACCCTTCCTTCTCGATGCTCTAAAGGCAATAGATGAGACTACCAAGCAGCAGGGTTGTCGTGCGTTTGTTTGGGATATAACAGCTCAGATGTAAATTTCTTGTGATAAGGGGTCATTCTCGACCTCTCAATTATTAGCCCGAATGGGAAATACGTCAATGATCTGACCCCAAAAGATTGGACGGATTATTAAATAGATTTATTGGTAAAGAGTTCGGTATTGTACCGGACTCTTTCCGTTTAATTTTAGTTTTATACGGTCGTTATTGTAGTAGTTAATATACTTTCGTAACTCTCGTT
>JAZOQR010000047.1:0-6904 GCA_045656185.1 Alistipes sp.
CAGTTCGCACAGCTCTCATAGTTCACACTATTCGAGTAGATAAAGAACTTGGTAAAATTAGGATGGGAGTAGATTTTGATCTGCCCCCAAAAGATTGGACGGATTAAAAATTAGATTTGATGTGAAAGAGTTCGGTATTGCACCGGACTCTTTCCGTTTAATTTTAGTTTAATACGGTCGTTATTGTAGTAGTTAATATACTTTCGTAGCTCACGCTTGAAAACTTCCATATCCGAAAACTCTTGCAAATATAGCAATTCCGTTTTCATAATACCAAAAAAGTTTTCCATAACAGCATTATCCAAGCAATTCCCTTTGCGTGACATACTTTGTGTAATGCCATACTTTTTCAGCGTCTGCTGGTACTGCATATGCTGATAGTGCCACCCCTGATCCGAGTGCAGCATCACTCCGCTTGTATCCTTAATCTTTCGTTTTGCCGTGTACATCATATCCATCACCATCTTCAAATCGGGTCTGTCGGATATGGTGTAGGCGATAATCTCTCCATTAAACATATCTATAATTGGCGATAGATATGCCTTGCGGTCAGCCACCTTAAACTCTGTAACATCAGTTGCCCACTTCTGATTAGGTCGTGATGCCTCAAACTCACGATTAAGGATATTAGGAGCAGTCTTGCCTACCTCACCACGATACGAGCGATACTTCACTCTGCGTATCTGTGATTTGAGGTTCATATCACGCATTAGTCGCTGCACTGTCTTGTGGTTAAGCGTGTATCCCTCATTGCGTAGTTGCTGATACACACGACGATAGCCGTAGCGTTTGCCGTGCATAGCAAAGATTTCGCTGATACGCTTGCGGACATCAGCATACTTATCCTCTCGTTGCTTTGAGGTGTGGTAGTAGTAGGTGGAATGTGCCATCCCTAAGACCTGCAAAAGCTTTTGCAGGTCAAAGCTACTTTGCCTTAGTTCTTTGATGGCCTCTGCCCAATCTCTCGTAAGCGGGCTTCTCTTTCCTCGACTAAGGCTTTCACTTTTTTTAGCAGAGCATTCTCCGTTCTGAGATATTCATTCTCTTCTCTCAAACGCTCAAGCTCTGTCATTTCTTCTGGTTTCTTCTTTCGTGGTCTTCCCATACCTGGTGGTCGCCCTCGCTTCTTGGTTATGAGAAGTGCATCAAGTCCTTGTTCTCTGGCAATCTTTAACCAGACGCCAAGACGTACTATGCTGACTTCAAATTTGAGCGAAGCTTCCCTCAAAGGTAAATGATTTTTTATAATATCAGAAATAATATGATACTTTAATTCTGGCGTTGCCTCAAATCGCACCTTTTGTTGTAATGATGAATTGCCATTGAGTAGATATAAATCTCGTGTACGACTCAGTTGTTCAGAATTGATGCCGAATTTTTTGTGAATGTAATGAATAGAGTAGCCATTGTCAAGCATTCTCATATATTTGAGCAATGCTGCATAATCGTGCTTTCTGCGCATAAAGAAACCCCAAAAGTTTTTTGTCTAAACTTTTGGGGTCACTTCATTGGCGTATTTCCCATTCGCTCTTTGGATTGAGGTGCCGAAGTAGCACCACTATCACGCTAAATTATAATTTTTGATTAGAAGGCTGCAGATACAACGCTCGGCAAAAATCCCAACGATGGGCTGTACTTGGCGTACTGCTCATTGTCGGGACTTTTGTTAGCGGCAGTAGATGTCTGCCTTATAATCGAAAATTATCGGCGAGGTTTGATATCAAGCTTAACAGGCTTAATCAAATTCTCTGGAGAGAGAACGATATCAAGCTCCTCCTTAGTAAGAATGCCGTGCTCGAGAACAAGGTCATACACACGACGACCAGTGGCCATAGCCTCCTTAGCAATCTTTGTAGAGTTCTTATAACCGATGATTGGGTTAAGAGCTGTAACGATACCAAAGCTATCCTGAACATACTTGAGGCACTGCTCCTCGTTAGCCTTGATGCCGTCAACGCAGTTCACGCGAAGAGTATCGAAACCATTCATCATAATCTCTGCAGACTCGAAGCAGCACTGTGCCATAGTAGGCTCCATAGCGTTAAGCTCCATCTGAGCCTCCTGACCACACATTGCAACACAAGCATCGTTACCGATAACCTTATAGCAAATCTGGTTCATAACCTCAGGGATAACTGGGTTTACCTTACCTGGCATAATTGATGAACCTGGCTGACGTGCTGGAAGATCAAACTCGTGAAGACCGCAACGAGGACCTGAACCCAAAAGACGAAGGTCGTTACAAATCTTGTTAAGCTTAACAGCAACACGACGCAAAGCTGATGAGTAACCAACCATGCAAGATGTATCAGATGTTGCAGCAACAAGATCCTCAGCAAGCTTAATATCCCAACCTGTAATCTGACGCAATGCAGCGATACACTTCTCAGCATACTCTGGCTCAGAGCAGATACCAGTACCGATAGCTGTAGCACCCATATTTACTGTAAGGAACTCCTCAGCAGCAAACTCAAGGTTCTTCTTCTCCTCACGAAGAATCTGAGCAAAAGCACCGAAAGTCTGACCAAGAGTCATAGGCACAGCATCCTCAAGCTGTGTACGGCCCATCTTTAGGATATTAGCAAACTCCTTAGCCTTCTTTGCGAATGACTCGATAAGAGCATCGTAGTGCTTCATGAATACCTGATGAGTAGCGTATAGACCAAGGTGAATACCGCAAGGATATGCATCGTTTGTAGACTGAGAACAATTAACGTGATCGTTAGGAGAGCAATACTGATACTCACCAGCCTCGTGACCCATAATCTGAAGAGCACGGTTAGCGATAACCTCGTTAGCGTTCATATTTGTTGTTGTACCAGCGCCACCCTGAATCATATCGCAAGGGAACTGGTCGTGGTGCTGACCCTGCATAATCTCATGACAAGCCTTAGAGATACCATCGAACTGCTCATCTGTCAAAAGACCGAGCTGATGGTTAGCCTCTGCAGCAGCCAACTTAGTGATTGCAAGACCGTTGATAAACAAAGGATAGTCCGAAAGGTGGAAACGGCTGATTGGGAAGTTCTCAATACCGCGCAATGTCTGCACACCGTAAAGCGCCTCTACAGGCACCTCCATCTCGCCAATAAGATCGCTCTCAACGCGAGTTTTACCAGAATACTTAGTAGTCATAGTTTATAGGTTTATGTTTATTTGTTGATTGTACTCACTTAAAGTCGCTCAAAATATTATGCTAAGGTAACGATAATTTCCTAAACCTCCAACTATTATCCAAATAAATTTTCAAATTGTCGTCTATATAGGATATTTGCGCGATTGGCTTTTCGTTTTACAATTTTTTTATTATCTTTGTACATTATATGTACACCTATGGAGAAGATTGGACTATTTCCGGGGTCATTTGACCCTTTTACACGCGGACATCAGGCTATTGTAGACGAGGCATTACGTCTATTCGACAAGGTGGTTATTGCCATAGGTTACAACACCGCTAAGCGCGGAATGCTCTCGGTGGAGGCTCGCAAGGCTCTCATAGAGAGAGTGTATCAAGAGAACCCTCGCGTGGAGGTTACAGCATACACCTCGCTTACAGGTGACGAGGCAAGACGTGTAGGTGCAACCACTATGATTCGTAGTGTTCGCAACACTACGGACTTCGAGTATGAGCGCACCTTAGATCACATAAACCGCGAGATATTCCCCGACCTACGCACGATATTTATAATTGCTCCTGCAGAGGTGGAGCATATATCGTCGTCATTGGTGCGGGAACTTCACACCTTCAATCACGATACCAAAGAGCTACTCCCCCAGGGCATTGTGCTTGAAGAGTACCTAACCCACGAAAATAAATAATTAAATATAGAATCTAAATATGCAATTTACAGCGGAGATGATCGCCGGACTTCTCAACGGCGCAATTGTAGGCGATAAGAACGCCACAGTATCAACAGTATCTTCAATAGATGGAGGCAAGGCTGGCTCTTTAGCCTACCTCACAAACCCTAAGTATGAGCAGTACATATATACCACCGAAGCTAGCATCGTACTTGTTGACAACACTTTTGAGCCTAAAGGTGATATCAAGACTACACTTATCAAGGTGGAGAATGTGGGTCAGTGCGTCCTAAATCTACTTGAGATGTACAATGCTGCTCGTCCACGTAAGCAGGGCATATCGAAGCTTGCATCTATTAGCGAGAAGGCTACCATCGGTGAGAATTGCTATATTGGCGACTTTGTAGTTATCGAGGACGGCGCAAAGATTGGCGACAATGTTCAGCTATACGCTCAGTGCTATGTTGGCGATAACGTAACTATCGGAGATGGCACGAAGTTCTACCCAGGAGTAAAGATTTACGAGGGTTGCAAAATTGGTAAAAATTGCATCTTCCACGCTGGCGTTGTTATCGGCGCCGATGGTTTTGGCTTCGCACCAAAGGAGGATGGCACATTCGCAAAGATTCCTCAGTTGGGAAATGTTATCATCGAGGATAATGTTGAGCTTGGTGCAAACACTTGTATCGACCGCGCAAAGACAGACTCTACAATTATCCACTCTGGCGTTAAGCTCGACAACTTAATCCAGATTGGCCACAACGTAGAGGTAGGCGCAAATACTGTAATGTCTGCACAGGTAGGTATCGCAGGTACTACTAAGGTGGGTAGCAACTGCTTCATCGCAGGTCAGGTGGGCATCGCCGACCACGTCGTTGTGGGCAACCGTGTGAAGATTGGCTCTAAGTCTGGTATCGACAAGAATGTCGGCGACGACGAGATACGCTTCGGCTACCCTGCACTTCCAGGTATCCAGTACCACCGCTCGTTTGCCGTATTCCGCCAGCTTCCAGAGATGTCTCAAAAGCTTCGTGAGATCGAGAAGCGTGTAAACAAACTTGAGGAGTAGGATGACACCTTCGGTGCGCATTATGGGCATAGACCCAGGAACAAACTATATGGGCTACGGCATTATTGATATTGTCGATAATAAGCCCCAAGTGGTAGTCTTAGGGGATATTGACCTGCATAAGATTAGCGATGCGCACAAGAAGCTACACTACATCTTCGAGCGTGTGCGCGCTCTTACCGAGGAGTATCGACCTACAGAGGTTGCCTTCGAGTCACCCTTCTTCGGCACTAACGTGCAGTCGATGCTAAAACTTGGCAGGGCACAAGGTGTAGCCATAGCAGCTGTGCAGAGTTCTATCGAGGGAGTACCTATCTCGGAGTATGCACCGATGCGTATTAAGCAGGCTATCACAGGTCGAGGTTCGGCTACAAAGGAGCAGGTGGCTACAATGATAAACGCCATCCTCGGCACGGACTACACACCACGCCGACTTGATGCTACAGATGGCGTGGCAGTAGCACTATGCCACTGGTTTACGATGTCGAATGTGCTTACGCGCGCAACAGCCGGCGAAAAACGCAAGGGTTTGGGTGGCGATAGCAAGTCGCGCAAAGGCAGTAGCAGTTGGGAGAGCTTCGCGAAGTCGAATCCCGAGAGAATAAAGAGATAATAAAACTAAAACATACCTATATATATTATGAAGAAGATTTTAATTATGGCCGCTTGCCTTATGACTATGGCGTGTGGCACAACACCAAAGAGCATAACTATCAATGGCGACCTATCGCAGTTTGACAGAGTGGCAGCAGATAGCAAGGTTGAGCTTCGCATTATGGGCGAGGAGGAGGCCTTGGCAACTACAACATTGGATGAGAACAAGAGCTTTACAGCCGATATCGCTGTCGAAGGTGAGCAGTTTGTGATGGTATTTATCAACGACACCCCTATGATGGAGCTTATCACCGAGGGCAAGGATATTAACTTCAACTACAACGCCGAGAGCTTCACTATCGACTATGCTGAGGAGTGCCTAAACGAGCGTATGCGCGACATAAAGAACGAGATCAGCAATAAGATGGAGGTGCTATATACCACTGAGGATGAGGCCACTGCCGAGCAACTATATACCGATTTCGTTGCATATATTGATGCTCTTGTAGTGGAGAATAAGGACAACATCCTATCGCTAAAGATTATGGAGTACTATCTATATTATGGCGACAACGATGTTCGTTTTGCAGAGTTGTTCGAGATAATCAACCCTAAGTATAGCGAGTTGGCCATATATAAGGAGTACAAGAAGCATATCGAGAATAGCAAGAATACTGCTATCGGCGCCGACCTTGTAGATATCACACTTAAGGATGGCAATGGTACAGAGATTAGCGTATCGGAGCTATGCAAGAGCGGTAAGTGGGTGTTGGTAGACTTCTGGGCTACATGGTGCGGTCCTTGCCGTGGCGAGATTCCACACTTGGTAGAGGCATACGCTGAGTTCGCACCTAAGGGCTTGGAGATTTACGGTATCAGTTTCGACAGAAAGGGCGACGAGGCTAAGTGGCAGAAGTTTATCGCCGATAACAATATGTCTTGGGTTAATGTCTGGGGCACTGGCGACGATGGCTCATGGGCTGCAGGCGAGGCCTACAACGTTAGCTCTATCCCAACCAACTTTCTCTTCTCCCCAGAGGGCAAGCTCGTAGCTAAGAACCTTCGCGGTGACGATGTAAAGGTTATTCTTTCAGAGCATATTAAGTAAGCCTCTACTACAACAAATATACACATAACCACGCGGGCAATGGTGTTCGCGTGGTTGTTTTTGTATTTAGATGCTAACGGTGTACGATTTGATAAATTTGCGACATTAGCATTACTATCTTATAATCAATATATTACAGTAAGAGCGAGCCGTTAGCAACAAATAAAAGTGATTTATATTACAAAATTTTTGATAAAAAATTTGCAGAATAAAAAAATTGTAGTACCTTTGCACTCGCAATCACAAAGCAATGGCTCCGTAGCTCAACTGAATAGAGTACTTGACTACGGATCAAGCGGTTCCAGGTTTGAATCCTGGCGGAGTCACAAAGC
>JAZOQR010000048.1:0-54840 GCA_045656185.1 Alistipes sp.
AAATAATCTCACCCTGCATATCAAGTAACCCATATTTACCATCTTTTTGTACCGAAATTGTTTCACTCTGCTTGTCGTAATGCGGGTAATAAAACCCTCGACTGTTGACAACCTTCAAAGCGGCAGCCTCCTCGGGGGCAATAGTTGCTCTTTGCTTATTCAACCACTCCTTGATATAATTAATATCTTCATCGTCCCACTTCCACCTGTTTCCTTTTAAAAAAGCATAACGAGTCTCGTGTCGCTTATGTCTCATAGTGCGAATAGCCATCTCTAGCCACACCACTGGCTCACCCTTTCGACGGGCATCACGAACCATAGCCTGCGTATCTTCACTAAAATCGGAGAGCGCATACCAGTCGCCACCACCGTGAATCTCTCGCCTCATATGAAGGTCTTGCATCCACTTGTCGTAGGTGCCAATATTGATATCTACCCAAGCATAAGGGTCTAGATCTAACCATTCTCTCAAAAAGCAAACAAGTGTCTTGCCATCTTTATGAATACGCATTTGAAGTCCCAATTCTTTACTCAATAGTGTAGCAAAGTTCTTAATCTTTTTGTATGTGTAGTTCATATTTTCTATTCTTTTGTGTTTGTTTTTGAAGTACTTCTATGCATATATAAGAAAAAGCCGAAAAAATTTAGTGAAATTCGCAACTATTTTTGAGATTATTTTATAAATATATACTAATCAAACACTTGCAAAAGTAAAAAAAATCACACCCCTTAGTTCTGTATTGATTTTTTAGAACTCTTTTTATGCCATTTTAGTTGCTGTCTCAGTATGCTTTTCTATCCACTTATCGAACTCACCAGCCCAAGCATAAGAGCAGTCGTGACAAGCATTGCCAAGTCGTGCGTGGTTATCAGATGAGCAAGTCAAGATGATGGTCATTTTTCGGCGGTCAAGATCGAAACCACCGATATTGACAAGCTCATTCTTCCACGAACGCACCAATATATTCTCTACATATTGAGGGTCGTCGTAAATATTCCGGTCGCCATCGGGTATTTGATCTACATTCTCAATCACCAAAATAGGTTTGTTAAGAGTGTTGTTCTTCATACCCTCTGAGATAAGTTTAAGCCACCCATAAGCATCACCTTTCTTCAATGTGCGACAATCAAGTGACAGAAGAGTTCGCTTCTTATGCTCGTCGTGGTGAGAGATAAAATCTCGCTCCAATCTTTCAGCAAATGGAGTGCGCCACTTTATGTTCGAAAGGTTCCAAACCTCCGAAATCTTCTTTGCTAAAATATCGACCTGCTCCTCTGCCACAAAGCATCTAACCGCTTTGTATGGCACAAGAAACCTAGCTATATATCTACGAGTTTCAGCCAATCTTACCGCCTCGATAAAATTGCTCTCTATGTTTTCTATGTCCAACAAGCTCATAGCAGTAAGGTTTTATTTACTTTCACTATTCTTTGCCTTAATCAACGCTCTTTCAAAACGGCGCTTCATCACACCATAGTTGTAGTCCTTGACGCTATGTTGCTCTATCATCTTTTCAAATTCTCGCAGATGCTGACTCTTTCTATCTTTAGAAATAGATTTTAAGAACTTGTTAATATGGCTATAATGCAGTTTGCGCCATTTTTTATAATTACTAATATTTATATCATTATGGTTTGGAGTCAGTAGAATAAATATTTTTTCACAGTCCTTATAATGTTCTGGGAAATTTTTTATCTCCGCGCCCTTCTGTTCCCCGTTTTTATCCTTTAATAATTTTCTACCGCCATTTATAATATCATAATATTTATCCAACTGCGTTATCTCTTTTTTTGTCTTGCCGTTTAAGTCCGAGAATATTTTATTTTCAATAACGATCAACCATTTCTTATCGACCTCAATTATTATATCAATATTTTCCCATTCTCTGCGAATGGTTAGTTTGCATTCATTCTTGTCATTATTCAGATATTGACATAACCTTTCAAGTTTATCATCACTTTTGATATACTCTTCATTCTTTAACAAGTAATTACAAAATTCTGATAACAATGTAGGATATTTATAAATAAAATATTTGAAAGCATTTGAGTATGGCAATTCCAAATTATTAATCCTGTAGATATCGCCAGGAGTATCTTCTATATCTTCTTCGTTTCTATCTCTACTTTCGTTGTTAATCTCAATTTGATCGCTTTTATTAAATTTAATCCACTCAACAAAGGCCTCCTCTGCAAGTTTTTTCAGTTTTTGATAATCGGATTCTTCTGCAGGGTTGTACTTTACAATATTGCGTAAGGATTCACTTACATCAAACAAGTACTTATCTTCTTTTTTCTGCTCCAGCACAATAGGCTCTGTGGTGAGAAGTGAAGTTAATGAAGTTGTATTTTCACTCTCTCCTTCATCTACCTCTTTGGATACATTCTTTCTATTTCCTTTGTAAGATATATATACAGGAGACTTAGGCTTAACAACTCGTGTTGCCTTAAAGGTCACAAATGTATCTGTGCCTTGCTCCTTATTCTCTTTGAAAATAGACTCAATACCTACTTCTCCGTACTTAATCAATTTAATTGCTTCGGCACGTTTTTCTTTCCACGTCGCCTTCTCTTTCTTCTCTCTGGGTTCTTTAACACTATTCCAGTCCCATTCAGTATCCACCTCGGCAATATTCACAACTTCTAACATTCTTGTGCCATAACGTCGTACTTGTATTACATATTTAGGAAACTCTCCATTATATTTACCATCCTTACATAAGTAAATATAGTTGTTGCCATCATCGGCTTTGAATAGATTGATAATCTCGTGACCGATATTATCACCCAGATACTCTCCGGAATACATATGATTAAGAATAATCGGACTTTGTTCGGTGTCACTCATAGTAGTAGTTCACTGTGCCACGCAACTCCTACTATGGCTATTCACACAAAAAAAGAAAGTGTGGAGTTGACTTTCGTTTATCTAAGTGAAGGTTGTGGAAAGACCTATGTGAGAATAAACGATGCGATACCCCACACTTGGATAGTATGAGGGTAAATACACCAAAGGCGTATAGCCACATAACTATACAAGGAATGAGTGTTATCCGTCGTTCGGTTGTCATTGAAAACTTCGACATTTTCACTTAAGGACAGTGCGAAAACACTTTCTATTATGTATGAATTAGGTATTTATCAACCCAATCCGATTACAAATGTAGAAATATTTTCGTAAACGAACAACACTCAAAAGAGGTGTCACCAAAGATTTTATATCTTTATTAATCAACATAAGAACTTAGTATTGGATATAATACCTACTCGCCCCGAAGAGATATGGGTATCGGATATAACCCAGGTATTTCAGAGATGTAAAAACATAACATTCAGGCATTAAAATCGTGTCTTAAATAATTGCTGATACACGTATTCATAATGTATATGTACTTGTCTGTGAGTGTCGTAGTGTGGAAACTTGACATAAAAAAACTTGCATATTGCATAAAGCCATCGTTACTCACTGAATATCAACGATATGCAATTAGAAAATATGCAAACACAACGTAAATTTAGACTAATTTCGTCCTTGTTGAAAGGGGCTTATTCGTATTATATATATAGGACACTTTGTAAAGTCGTCATCCAAAACAGTGTGGATGGAGGTAGAATAGTGTATAATGTTTAACCTATAAAATTCAACTATTATGAAGCAGTTTTCAGAGGACAAGGTCACAATCCGTATTCGTGTCAAGCGAGCAAGTGTAGAGTCTATGCACTCGCAACCTTTACACCCTTCGCAGCGAGAGGTAGAGGCAACGGACAAGTATGCAGATTTTGAGTTTACAGCTGTGCCAACTCCTGAACTATACAGCAGGTTGCTATCGTATGGCACAGGCATAGAGGTATTAGCACCAAAGGAAGCAAGGCTCGAAATGTATAATCGCGTAATGAATATGTCGTTTATATATAGCGAGGAGATGGCACGTACCAAGATAGGCAAGGCTGTAATATATGCTACAAATAAATTCCCAAAGGCCAATATCGCAAGAGTGCGACATTCGCTCGAGATGCAGAGAGGCATAGACTATATTCGTCGTTTAGATGCTTGTATGCTCTATCTCGAGGCAACCCAAGGCTGGGAGTATATAAAGAACTTTAGGCTCAACGATATTGACACGCTTGCCGTATTCCAGCGTGGCGATACCGAAGGCGTATATATGTGTTCTTCGGAGGAGGTGCGAGCAAAACTGCGTGAGGCAGAGATTGGCTCTATTGACGATATTGTAGAGGTTTATCGCAACCATCATCACCCCAAGATGCAACCTTGGCCCTATGACCACTCTCTAGTGCAAGCACTGATATCGTACTTTGGTGTATATGTCAAGTGTCACTATTTCAAGGAGTATGATATATTTATGGCAGGACTATCGGAGAATTAAAAATTATTTTGTAAATTTGTAGAAACCTAAAACTTTACGAGTATGAGAGCTATTACAGATAACAAGTTCTTAGAGTCGCTTGAAAATGGCTTATTGCGCAACATTACTGACTATGTAAAGGAGCATAATGACTTAGATTTACAAATTAGAGACAACTATATTAACATCTACTATAGAGGTGGTAATATATTGAGAATCGAATCTCCAAATTCATTTGAATTTGATGAGTTTTATTTTTATCTCGATAGCGACAAAGTTGCCAAGAAAAACGTATCTGAAGAGATCAAACAAAAGCTAAAAAAGAATCGAAATACTTTGCTCAACCTTGTTAAGAAAGGGGAGATTAGCGAATACTTTGAGCAAGCAAAAAAATGTATGGAGGATTGGTGGAAAGCTATGGGAGATAAAAGAGGTATACATCACAACGAAAGAGACTTGCAGCACAAAATATCTCGTAGCAATTCTAATAATACGCCATATATTGTTTTAGATTTGGAATATCAAGTAAGCACTAAATCAGAATTTGCATACGATGGAAAGAGAGACAAGAAAATGCCTCGATTTGATATTATAGCTATCAATAGCGATACTGGGCGACTCTGTGTAATGGAACTAAAAAAAGATGGTGGAGCTCTGGAGGGAAAATCTGGTGTTGAGTGCCATATCGACAGCTTTGAACATACCATTGGTAGAGATTCTAATAAGTTGTTTATAAAAGAGATGCAAAACTTATATGAGCAAAAAAGAGCAATGAGACTTATAGAGTCAAATGTGGAGATTTCTAATGTAGACCCTGAGTTCTTATTTTTGTTTCAAGGTTCAAATGATGATAGAGACAGGTTGAAACATGATGCTGGGAACTATCGTATTATAACACTTGAAAAAAACAATATAATAGAAGATCAATGACCCTAACCATCCATAGAGGCACCCACGAGATTGGCGGTAGTTGTGTCGAAATCTGCTCCGATAAGGCGAAGATTCTGATAGACCTCGGTATGCCCCTCGACTACGATAAACGTAGTCGGGAGGAGCAGACCGAGATACGACATAATGCCGAAGAGTGGTGCAAGGGTGTAGATGCACTCTTTTTGAGCCACGCCCACGCCGACCACTATGGTTTTCTCGATTTGTTGCCTCAAGATACGCCAATCTATGCCACTGAGGAGTCCTTTGCGATGCTTGCCCTCGATGGCATTCTCGGCGATGACCCTACGAAGCACCTCGAAAAGCGCCCATTAAAAAGCGGGCAATCGTGTGAGGTGGCAGACATAAAGGTTACAGCCTATATCGTTGACCATTCGGCTTATGGTGCGTGCGCCTATCTTATTGAGTGCGACGGCAAGCGCATATTGTATAGCGGAGATATCCGCCTTCACGGCGTTAAGGGAGTATTGTATAAGAACTTGCCCAAGAATGTGGATTACCTACTCTTGGAGGGAACAAATATTTTGCGAGCAAAGAACAACCCCACCGAGCGAGATATTGAAAATCAGTTTATCGAGGCCTTCAATGAGGCTCCCGATGCTCTACATTTGGTGTGGTGCTCATCAAAGAATATAGACCGTATATGCGCTCTATTTCGTGCTTGCATTAGATGTGGCAGAACGCTTGTGCTTGACCCCTATACGGCAAATGTTTTGGCGGCAGTTGCGCAATTAAACCCACATATACCAACAGTTACCACTGCCAAGCAAATGAGGGTCTATTTTCCATACTACCTAACAAAACGGCTTTTGGAGCGCAATCCTGAGAGTTATATCTATTCGCTTGAACCTCGTAAAAATAAGGTGTCGTATAACGATTTTATGACCAAACCCAAGCGATATGTAATGCTTGTGCGCCCAACGACACTCTCATATCTCGAGAAGTTAAGTATTAGGCATATTCGCCTTATAAAGTCGATATGGGGTGGCTACTGGAATGAGCCAAACACCGAGCGTTTTCGAAGTTGGGCCAAGGAGCATTGTGAGGCGGTCAAAGATATTCATTCGAGCGGCCACGCCGATACACAATCATTGCAACGCATAGTTGAGTTCGTTCGACCAAAGACGATTGTACCCATACATACTGACGCCCCGAAACAATTTTGCGATATATTCGTAAATGACAATGTGAAATGCCTTGACGATAACGAGGTGTTGTATTTGTAATTTTAATATACGATGAAAATCCAATACGCTTCGGATCTCCATTTAGAGATGTCGGCAAACAGACGATATATGCAGAATGTCCCGTTTGAGGCGGTGGGCGATGTACTTGTGCTTGCGGGCGATATTGGCTACTTGTGCGACAGGACACCTCCTTGCCCAAAGTTCTGGGAGTGGGCATCGGCAAATTACCATGAGGTGCTAATAGTGCCAGGTAACCACGAATACTACCAAAACTATGATGTCTTGGCAGATGGTGACAGCTGGAGCCGTGAGATATTGCCTAATGTGCATTACCACCAGAATAAGGTTGTGAGGATTGATAATGTCGATTTCATCCTCTCAACCCTTTGGTCGCATATTCGCCCCGAAGACGAATTTGTTGTAGAGCAAGGGATGTATGACTTTCGGCAGATTATGTATAATGGTCGCCGCTTTACCCCTGCCGACTTTAATGCCGAGCACGAGAAATGTCTAGACTTTATCAAGCAGAGTGTTGCGGAGAGTACTGCCGAGCACATTGTGGTTGTAACCCATCATCTGCCGACAATGGCGGTCGTTGCGCCAGAACATAAGGGCAACTTGCTAAATAGCGCCTTCGCAACGGAGTTAGGCGACTTTATTGCTGACAACCGTATCGATGCGTGGATTTTCGGACACTCGCACGCCAACATAGATGCAACCATCGGCAATACTCGCATTGTCTGCAACCAGCTTGGCTATGTCTACTATCGTGAGAATATCGGTGGCTTCGATGGCGGAAAGTTTATTGAGGTGTAGAAGTGTTTATATGCTGATAAATAAAACATTATGAGCAATAGCAAAATGTCCCTCATCCATTTTGTCCAGCCAGCATACTGCTTACTCAACTATTTTAGATTTTACAACAGATGCTTATTACACGAATGGATTATGGTATCTATTTAATTAGTGCCAATTGTATTTTTGTTTTTCTTTGTCATATAGTTGGAGCATATTATACAAAGAATCTATACACAACTTAAATTCAAGCGTAACATTATTTGAGAGAAAAGCGTTTCGCTAGAATGTATTGGTAGTGTTAGTATCATAATTGTTTAAGGTATTTTATTATTTCTTACCTCTTGCTCAAAAGGAACGAGTTGAACAAATTCGGTTTTTATTTTATCTGCCACATCTCTAATTGGATTATTCCACCAATCTTTACACCATTGTTTTGTGATTGAGACTCGTGCACGAGTTCTAGGTTTGTTAAGTTGCATACCGGGCTGCAACAATTTCTCAACAGCTGGCACCCAACAATCTTCAATATCTGTTTTATTTGCTTGCTTATGCTTCGTATCGCCATAATCTTTCGACACGGCATACTTAAATGTTCCATTTTGGAAAGCTATATCAAATTGAATTTTATCATTTCCTGGAATTAGTTTTATAACAATCTCAGCATTTCCATGAGTTTCACCAATTTGGCAATCATAATTTCTTCCAAGAAGATTACTTACAACATCCTGTATGATTAACTCTTTTACTTTGGTAAAATATAGTTTTTGTAGCAGAGTTTCTAAATTGTTGTCCGAGATATATTGCAAAGTGAACGATGGATATTGCTTTCCACGCTTTTGAGACTTCTTTAGAGATGCATCGGTAAATACATTAGGATAATCTTGTGGCTTTGCAATAAAATCATTCACCAAATTGGAGAGTTGTCCTATAGTATTGATATACTCATCTATAATTGCACAATGAGCAGCATTTTGTCCAACTCGAGACTGGCAGCCTAATATCTTGAATAAATCATAGTATTTTTTATTAATCCAATTAGATGCCTTCGGAGTTTCATCAATCAAAGTCAATAACAAAAAATGGGCATTCGCACCATTTATATTAGTATTATTCTGATAGTTACTCAACTGGTTATCTCCCTGCGAACTCTTCACTTTGTTCTCAATAATCCAATCTTTAACATTACCATTTGCATCCGTTGTCTTAATGTATATATCTATATGGTCGTACTCCAGACATGGCTCTATCGTTTTATAAGTCGGACCATTTTGTATACCGAACAAACTATTCAATATATTAGACTGCTCTGCGATTGTGAATGCTTTGCACTTTGATGACAACAACCAGCCTATTACACCTGAGTGCACACGCTCCATATCGGCAGTACCTATTGCATCAAAAAAAGTTGAGGTAATATTAATCATAATTCCGATTATTATTTTAGATATTCATCTTAAAATACTCATATATCAGCACCATTGCCATTGTGTCGAGTTCGCAGTAGCGCAAAAGGGCATTCTTCAATTTTAGTTTCTCCTCGTCCGTAAGACCATCATATTGCAACTTGGCGTAGTTGGCATTGGCTAAACCACCGTTATTGATACGCTCCTCGCTATCAGCCGTTTCACCATCTTCGAGCAACTCTGCACCAACGGTTGGCAGATGTTTATATGGATTTTCCACACCACCATTCGCGTCATAGTTGATAAGCGAGAAGTCGAAGCCCGCAAAATTATCCGACTGAACATACTCTCGATACGGCTTTGCATACTTTTTCTGCAACTCCTTAGAGCGCAAAACCGCAGGCAGAACCACCTTAATCGAGTTACTACCCTTCATCGACGGATCGTAGAAGTAGCGCACAACAACCTCGCACAAATCGACCATATCTCGCTCACCTCCATCTCGTTTACCACTCGTGTCGTGCGTGATACTATGAATGAAGGCTATAAGTTCATCTTTGTCCGCCTCATTGCTCAACCGCAACTGCTCGGCAATCTGATTTAATACGGAGTTCTCGTGGTGCGAGTAGCGGAATATAGTGCCACTATCCTTGTCCAAGTCGGCTTTCAATGCTCGCACAAAGTCAAAGTTCGGAAAAACTCGTTCAGTTGATATCATTTCAGTATGTGTTAGTGTGCCGTCTGCATTGAGTTGATGGTGCGAGTACTGGAACGCCGTAGTTTCGTATGGATATCGACCCTTTGTAAATGGCAGAGCCACGGTCGAGGTCTCGAAGTCGATAAAGTGTAGCGGGAAGTTCCACTCTGCCATCTCCTCTTTTATGCCCGACAATAGCACTGCATCCGTCTCGCCACTTGTTCGCTTCTCGATTTGTATCTGCTTACGAGTACTTGGGGTGAATTCGGTGTCGCCAATCGACAACGAACTATCGCTGGCTTTGCTATAATCTTCCCATTTAAGGTCGGCAAGAAAATACTTCTCGTTTGCTATAAAATTACTCGACCTACCTCTCCAAAGTTCCATCGAGAGTGGCTTTTGAAAATCTGCATCAGAAAACCCTGCGCACTCTTTCCAGCAACGATGAAAACCCGAACGCTTCGTATCGCCATCATTGCGAAACTCGCAACCTTTGCAATGAGACGAAATGCGGGGTTGAAGAGGCGTGTCGCTCTGTAATGCACCGACAAGCATATCGACATAGTCGGTAAATGTTGCTCCCATAAACTCCGCTTGCTCGGTTGTCGCACCAGCAATTATGGCATCGCACACCATATCCATATCGCAAGGCAAAAGCAACCAATCCTCCTCATTAGATGATGGCGTGTAGCTATCCAAGCCGCTCACATCTACCTGTTGCGTCTTGGTATTGATGCGTACCATCGCATTGAGTCCGTCTATATCGCAAGGCTTATTGGTGTTGATAAGCATTAGGTAGCCACAAACATTGCAACCGAGAGCATTCTGAATAACATACTTCTGGAATGTAAGGTCATAGATATAGTGGCGATAAGCCTTGTTTACCTCGCCCTTCTTAGTTAGCTCAACAACTGCATCCGCTTGTTTCTCTTGATTTATTGACGAGGATTTTACCTCGATAAGCTGAATAGTCTCACCACGCTTAACCAAGATATCGGCACGCACAAAGCAACCCTCCCACTCGAAGGCCGCCTCTGCAATTACCACATTCTCCTGCGCCATCGCCTCAGCGGTTTGGCGCAATGCCTCAGCCTTGCCCTTTGTTTCGATATAGTGATAGCCAAACGAGCAATATTTCGACTTATAGTAGTGGCGAGCTAATGCTCCCACCTGAATACCACCCTCGGCAAGCGAGCGCAAGAAATCGTTCTCGGAGTTAGCATTGTCATACTGCTCGGAGTGAGTTGCGTAATACACCTTGCGAGGACAACCAAGCGAAGTGGTAAAGAGTGATTTAGTTAGTAGTTGGGTCATAATCTATTTGTCAGCAAATCTCTATTACAAAGATACAAAATTATCCTTAATAAACAATCTCGATATAGTCAATGTTTGGATAAATCTCAAACAACGCATCACGCAGTGCCTCGGCACTCTCTACAGGGCAATCGGCAATTAGCGCCATGATATCGGTTGTGGTCATCGTCACATTTAGTATCAACCCTTCACTATCACACTCCCCCGTCAGCACACGCATAAGTTGTGGCAGTGGTAGCTCCTTTGCAAGTCTATGATGGCTACCCGATAAGAGTCTAATTGCCGCAACAAGTCCTTCAATGCTCTTTTGCACCTCCTTGGGTGCGTAGATGAAGATATTGCAAAATGAGAGTTCTTTCTCAATAGGTGCAAGCTCGCATATTGTGCGCGATATCCAATGCTCCTCGTCGTCTGCTTCGGCAAGAATTGTGGCGTGTTTAACCTCTACTACCTCGTTTGTTGTGGTGTCAAAGCGGTATTCCACCCAGCAATTTACCTTGTTGCCCTCGTCGTCAATAGTTACCATCTTATCTATGTGTTTAGAATTGTTATATACATAATATAGAAACATTGGGCAAAAATTTCAATAAATCAAGCAAAAATATTTTCAACTCGGTGTTCTACGCCACTCTGGGGCATATAAAAAACAAGGGAGCGACCAATTCTTTTTTAGCCACTCCCTTACTTTGCATCCGTTCATTCAACTAAAATGAAGATTTCGCCTTTATTTATTCCCCTTAGTCTATTTCTTCAGTTTGTACTTGGTATCGTAAAGTATTTACCCTCCTTGTCGTTTGTCTTCCACGAATTGTCCTCGCCCCACAGCGAGAGATAGTAGTATTCATCGCCCACGAGGAATGGTAATACAAAGTCACCAAAGAGAGGATAATTCGACCACTCCTCCTCGATAAATAAAACGCCCTCTCGAAGCTCCATTTTAAGGCTCTCTGGATAGGTTTTGTAGTCGTGCGACTCCTTTACCGCCTCATATACTTTGCGGGCATTCTCGCCCTCTATTGCAAACTTATTTACTCCCCATAGTGTGCTCATAATCTATCATATTAGACTATTCAACTGTTTGTGTTGTGTCAGTGAAATATTTGTCCCCCTTGTCAAGTGTAAATTTTAGTTATCGCTAATCTCCTGAAGCAACCATTGTATCACTTCGTCTGTCTCTTTTCGATGTGGTTTTCTTCTCTCCAAGTAGTTTCGCAAAATAGGTTTGTAATCCAAATTTGTGAATTTTAACAAGTTGATATAAACCTTCTGCTCATTAAGATTCGGCCATCTCCAATTGGCTGATACGCGTTCAAACAAGCGTAGCTCATCCTGCTCATTGTACTCAAATAGAGGCGTATCACTACTATCTGTATTCCAATTGTGGTGCATACCTGCCAAAACGATACAATCGTAGAGCATTCTATCTGCCGCCATAAGCCACTGCTTATCCTCCGATTTGAAGAGAGTAAGCCAGTGCCCCAATCCTCTATTAGCCGAATTATCCGCCTCATATTCCACAGAACACGAAAGAGTTCTATAGATATCTCCATTGGTAACTTCACCCATCCTCTCTTTATCGAGCAACTGTTCAAGACAGTCTTCAGGTTTTTTTATAATATCCCAAAAACTCCATGATTTTTCCATCACCCAACAATGCACCAACCCTTCAAGAGCCCCATCTACAAGCCACTCTCCCTCACCATTCTTCATCACGCAGAATGTCTCTATTTGCTTGCATGATAAGCCATGCATAATACTTTTGTATGAGTAGATAGTCGTCTGCGCCATCTTATTGCTTAACTGGACAATAGTGTCGTTGCAGAGATCCTCCTCCGAGATATGGTCATATTCCCAGCATAGATCCATTTCATCCTCATTACATCTCACATCAAAGCCCCGCTGCTTAATAAATGGAATGTTGGCCAACAACTCATCGAAGCTCTCCTTTTCGCAATGAATCCAAACCTGCCAAGGCTCTACATCAACCAAAACACCATTCTTCGATATCGTCTCCCAGTGGATGCACGAACCATCGTCCGTCCATAGATACGTTAGTTTCATATCGGGAAAATGTGCAACGACCTCCTTAATCATCTCCTTAGCGGGTTTTACTTTGTCGCTATCTATATCTTCATAACGAAATCCCCAGTCAAGGAATTTCAAACCGCCACACTCCTCTGTGTATAACCCGAAGTTGTATTTCTGGTTAAGCTCCTTTGCATATTCGTTGATTTTAGCTGTTTCGTCGGCACTATTAGCGCGCAACGACAAACTCCAAAGAACACTCATAATTCTCCGTTGTTAATCACTATTCTTTCGTAGATACAAAAATACGCCAATTGTTATTATAAACGCTACTATGGCAACAAGTAAGTCAGAACTTATATATTCGTAGAAACCAGGTATTAGCTCTGCTGCCACAAAGATCGCAACCGAAAACAGAATTATAACAGCAGTTATTATCGCTGCACTATTGTTTATTTTCTGCTCTTCCTCCTCACTTTCGTACTCCTCATGCAAACCTAATCGACGTGGTAGGTAGAACATCAATAGTTCTATGATTAGATATACAACCATAAACACAACGAAGAATACGATCGGAACCAATACACCTTCGACACCCATCTGCGACTCTAACACAGCAAGAGCATCAGGCTTAAGTCCTATTAGAAGGTAGATGCCAATACCGAGTACAGCCGACGAAACCGTATTAAATAGTAGGCGCCTGCGAACAAACTTTTTAGGCTCTTTCTTGCCTTTATATGGCGATGCGATATCTTTTATCAGGCTGGGAAAACATAGTACAAGGCAGATGATAAATGTTACATACATTGCCTTGTTGCTCAAATTGCCATACTTAAAGTCAAAATATCCACAAACCAAGCAGATAACTGTGAATATTACAAACAAAATCGCTCTAATTATTCTCCAAATTTTCATAGTTGGTATTGTTTTTATTGTAAAAGTATTTTCCCTCGTCATCGTGGAGTTCGCAGTCCAGTACCTCACCATCCTCGTAATATTCGAGGAGGTAGTAGAAGTTGTCGTAACCCACGAAGAAGCACAATACCTCCGCAACCAAAGAGATTGCGTCTGTGCGCTCCTCGATACGCAAAATGCCATCGGCATAGTCGAACTCAATCTGCGTGTTGAAGCCCAAAGCGTTGTGATTATTCGCAAAGTGCGACTCCTTGAAAATGTTGTAAACTCGCTCGGCAGCCTCGCCATCAACCACGAATTGCGAGTGCGTCGAACGATTAGGTTTTGCAGTCAAAGGCTCCACCAATTCGCCCTTATTGTTGATGACACCACACTCTGCGCCTATGCGCACCTCGGCTACGCCATCTTTGAAAAGGCCTATGGAGTCGTACTTGATAGGGGTAAGTTCGTTGCCCTTAGTGTCTATAAGACCCTCCTTATATACATTTGAGGCAGGCCCAAAACCACCCATAACGACGATCGCCACTCCATCTACCGCCTGACGCACATGTGCGTAGCGTGAAGGTATGGTTGTGATAACGCCCTCGCTATCCATAAAGCGCCATCTGCCACGATCAACGAGCGAGCGTAGGCGCAGAAGGCCGTCGCTATGGCTCAACCACGCAATCGTAACCTCGTGAGGCTCCTCCAACCCAAGGAGTGCCTCACGCTGCTTGTCGGTGAGTTTCTTGATGCTCTTTGTCCTTATGGCTTGACATCCAACGAGTGAGAACATACCCCCAAGCTCAGCATAGATGCCCTCTCCAATCTTATTATCCATAGTTATTTCTTTGTCTTCTTTTCGGGTGCGAGTTCTACGATTTTGTCGTGCCAATCTTCGGACAGACACTCCTTGTAGTAATCTGTCTTCTTAGCAGGAACATAGATTGTAACAAGCGAGGTGCAATCATAGAATGCTTCACTTCCAATATATGTTACCGACTCGGGGATTGTGACACTCTTAAGCGAGGTGCAATCTTGGAATGCGGTCATTCCAATCTCTGTTACCGACGCAGGAATTGTGATGCTTGTCAATGAGGTGCAACCTCTGAATGCTCGAGATCCAAACTTAGGTGTTCCTTCGGGAATGATAGCTACGCCATTCTTAATTTCAAATTGTGCCATAGTTACACTCGTTCAATGTTACTATTTTCGATTATCAACTTTGGTAGTTTAGTTTGTACTATTCTACCCAACTATCGCAGACATTTTCTACTTTCAGTTGCACGCACACTCCTTTTCGATTGGAGCCGAGTGATTCTGGAAGAAGCACTCGTTTTACTACCCATCCGTCTTTATTTGCTCTTGACTTAAATGAGCCCTTGGCAATCACAAACTTTTTACCCTCGGCAATAGCCTTTTTATAAGCATCAGAGTATGCACCATAATATGTGCCTTTATCATAATCGATAATAGCGTATGGATGAATTACAAAATCTGCAAACTCGTCATCTGTGTCAAAGAACATTACATCCTCAACACTTTGAAGACCATTTACTTTCAAATTCATTCGCAATCTTCTTGCTGCTCTCTCGCTCTCGTCAATGGGGTGTCCAGTATCCAAATCTCCGTTTTCTGTATCAGTCAATTCCTTATTTAATCGTAGTCTCATATTATTTAGTATTTTAGGTTTCTACTCTTTATTCTTTCGCGGAGCACCTCTTCGTGTATCTCCTCCTCTGCACGGGCAGTCGAGACTGTAGCTATAACAACTCCTGCTAGGATTATCAGCACAGACACCCAATAAGAGCCGACAAAGTCAATATCGAACAACGACCAGAAATCGTCAAGAGAGTCTGCCGCCATAAGCACAACGCCTATAAAGCCCATTATCTTCAAAAACCTCATAGCCTATAAAGTTTTTAATTTTAATCTAACCACACGAGGCGCTTAAAGAACTCAATCCAAAACTCTCGCACCTCCCTGCGCTTCATTTTTCGGACACCCTTGTAAAAGCTCGGAAACCACTCTTCGGCCCTTCGAACACCTAATGGTTTGGTCGAACCAATGATTCTCCAAATCATAAAAGTAAATGCAGGGATGAAAACAAACCAAGAGGTAATTATGTCATCAAGATTCTCTTCTAATGTTCCCGCTTTATATGTTAGCCACAAAAGCCCCCCGGCTACTATGGTCGCAACTATCCAGCCTCCATTTATCCACGGGCGATATTGGCGACGCCTTTCAAGTATGGCAACAACGCCCAAAGGATTTCGCTTGGCGTTGCACCACCACAACTGTGTAAAGTATGCTCCCATTCCTACTGAAAATATCCAATTTTTTGTGGTAGACCATTCCAGATAGTATCCGAGCCAAGCGGTAAGACCTCCTGCCACAATCATCAAAAAGAGGTGAAAAAAGAGCATACGCCTATTACTCCTAAAGTTTTGCTCGTCGACCTCCATTTTTGCCCGCCAAGACCTCTGAAAAGCCTCCATCTTCTCCTCCTCGGTCATCTCTGGCTCCTCTGGCTCGACTATTTTCTTCTTGGCTCTGCTCTTCCAGCTATGCTCGGCAACCAACTCTCGCTCGGCATTATAGACCACGATATTGACCTTGTTATCCACAATCTCCCACTCGTTATATGGGGCCTCCTTGATAATCTCTCGACCCTCGTGTTTGAGTATCGCCTTTACAAGGTCGGTAGCATCTTCGTAGTCCTCTGGGTCGAAATCGTAGGTAGTGACCTTCAAAATCTCGTGGTCGTCAGGGTCGAACGACGCATCGAGGGTAACACCCTCGCCATAGAAAGTGTAGAATTTGAGTTTGCCATCAGCATAGGTGTAGGCAAGGGTTTCACGCTCAACAACGCCATCTTCATCAACGGTGTCGTATGATATGAGCATCAAAGCATCCTCCAAATCTTCAAATGTTAGATTCTGTTTCATATCGTATGTTATTTGTTCTCTATCGTTTTAGGTAGTCGGCAATGCCCTGCATAAACTCCTTGACCACAGGGGTATGCTCCTCAATAGTCTCTTTCGTTTTATTGCCGAGCTGCTCCGCCTTCACTCTTAATGTAGCCATATCTTCGCTAAAATTACGGTTGCTAAGAGAGTCTGTCCAGGCTACAATCCTCTTCTGCACAGCGGTTGAGTCGTGTCTATACACAACCGACTCATCCGATACTATTACACTGTTAGATGCTATAACTTGCGCCAAACAATATAGGCTAAAAAATGCAACTACAAGTATACAAATCGTACGTTTCATAGACGAGTATTTAAGTTATCTATATATAAAAATAGAAACTTTTCGAAAAAATTTCAAAAAAATGAGTATAAAAATTTTCAAATCGGCCTTCTACGCTATTCTGGGGCATATTTAAAAAAGCTGTTATTGCAGGCGACTTGTGAAAATCAGTAATAAATTTTCTCTTGCTTATAGTTAGAACAACTACAATGAGTGTTCTGTGAGTGCAAATTCACAAACGCACACAACGCTTTGAGTGTTTGAAGTAAATAACCCTCATCACCATTACCAACGGAATCACGAGCAATACAAAAGCAATGATAAAGCCACTCCAATGGATCGGAGTAAGTGATAGAATAAGAACTACACCCTACACAGCGAGTAAAAAAAATCGAGGCTGGCATTCTTTATTTTGCCAGCCTCGGTTGGGTATTTAGCCTCTATTAGAATTGGGAAACATCAATCATTTCACCAAGACAAAGAGTCTGTTTCATAGGTATCAATTTTCCCCTACTATAGCGCAATCGCATTGACTCTACGCTTGCGGTGGTTGCTGCAGGAGCGAGCTCTGCAATACCATTGAATGCTGCGAAATCTTTGCCCAACGAGTAGTATTTACCACCCATATAGGCAACGACCATCATAGCTACAAACTTTGGATAGTCAGGCGTATTTAGGCCATAGCGCACAATAGCACGTTTGTTGTTTTCGAGCACGCCAGCAATAGCAATACCATAGTTACCATTGTCGAGTCCGTAGTATTTGCCATCCTCATCTACACCAAGAAGGTGAATGTCTGCCACGCTGCCGTCGCTGAACTGGTAGCCCTGCTCGACAACCTGTGCCGAGAAGATGATATCGTTACGCTCCACAGAGTAGTCGCCAACAACAGAGAATGGCAAATTCTGCAAGCCATACATATTTATCGACCTATTAGCCACCTTGCGTCCTATGATAACATTGTTAGATATTCCGTTGTCGCCTATCAATGTCCAGTCGCCCAACCACGACGAGTAGAGGGCTGTTGGAGCCTCCTCTTCAACGTGGAATGTTGCCGACACGGCATAAAGACCACTCACCTCGCCCTTAGATGTGATACCCATTGCAATGGCGATATAATATCCTGGGTCGAGGTCGTCGAAGGCCTCAACGCCATTGCCACGGAAGAGCATATCATTCAAAGTGTAGGCTGTGCCGTAAGTGGCGTTGTAGGCTTGGAGATACTCCATCATACTACCCGCCAAGGCATCACCCAACTCGCGCAACTTCGATGAGTTATACTCGCTGGCATAGACCACTGCAATGGTATAAGGGGCGTTGTCGGTGCTATTTACGGTTACGGTATGCTTGAACTCCACATCGTTTATGGTCTTAGCTCCCGTATAGGCAATGCTCCACGCAGGGTTAGGAAGCATATTGTCGTAGACCTCATCCTCCTGTGGCTCATCATTGCCATTACTACCACTTGCAAGCGTTGTAAACTCCACTGAGCCACGCTCACCATATATCTCACCCTCCTCTGTTAGACCAAAGGCGATATATTTGTAGGTTGTCTCTGGGGTTAACGGAGATACTATCTTAGTGTAGTTTTTGTTGAAGATTAGCTGCGAGCCAATATCTCCCTTAGCAAGTTGTGCTACACACTCCTCAATAAGGGCATCCTCGCGTGTTGTGGTGTCGGTAGTAAGCAGACCATACCAGCTATCGGCGGTCTTGCCATTGTGCGACACCTTAACCTTAGCCGAGGTAGCGGTTACATTCTCCACATCCACAACTAAAACAAGGTTACTCTCCGTGCCACCACCCTGTGGCTCATCGTCCGAATTACACGCCGCAAGGGCTATGGCAGCAAATGCCACCATAGCCATACGGAAGATATTTTTCATACGATTCATACTCTAATCAATTATAACTGCTTCTTGTAGATAGCAACCGCGTTTTCAGCTTTTGTTGCGTTTGCATTAGTTGTAGCATAAGCAGTAAATGTTGTGCCACCTGTACTATTAAATTTAATCAAACGAGTAGATGTGATAGTTGCATCTCCATTAGTAGGATCAATTTCAATAGTCCACGAGGTAGCCGCATTTACCGCATAACTTGTTGCTCTCATCTTAAGACCAGAAGAATCGTACAGACGATAGCCTGTATCTTTGTATGTAAAGTCGAACGACATTGTACCTTCGCTGACACCTTCTCCAAGGATAAATGTCTGCACTCCAGCCTTTTCTATATCATATATAACATTACCTGTCTTAGAAATAGTTGCAGCAGGGAAGGATGTGGCTGATGTGCTTGTTGGACAACCAATCGCCTTATCTGCATTAAGAGCAACGATAATCACCTCATCGCCAACAGCAAGAGTTGACGCATCGGTAACGAGCTCATAGCCGCGTTTGTTTGCAGGATTAATACCCTGCTCCGCAACTACAACAACATCGATCATACCGTATGTAAATGTTACTACTGCCTCACGAGCATCTGTTGTTGTATTCTCCGATTCGAATGTTACGGTTGCGCTGTTGCCACCATCGTATTCAAACTTTGCATAGTCGTTTTCTGCCATAGTCGCTACCACAGCCTCTGGAACTACAATATTTCCATTGCTATAAGTAGCAACCTCAATAGCTACACTACCACCTGTATAATCGGCTGCAATACCTGCTGAAGCAGAAAATCCATAGTGACCCTTATATATAGTATGGTATGTAGAGCTACCACCCTTACCCTTAGTAGTTGATGTCACCACAGTAGTAACGGTCATCACATCGCCAACCTTAACGCCAATAGAATCATCGCCATAAACTTTATCACCGGCATCGGTATAGACATATGTCACAGTAGCAATATTACCGTTGTTATCTGAAAGCTTATATGTGCCTGAACTTGATGATGTAACCTCAGTAACACGACCTGTGATCTTGTAAGTAGCATTCTCATCCTTACTCTTTGTCACAAACTCTGCAATGGTAATCTCCTGTGGAGCACCCTTCTGTACGAGGTTGAATGACCAAGTAAGCGACTCCTCACCCTCCAACGATGCAGTGATTGTTGCAACGGCATCACGCTTTGCGCCAACATTAGCCTCAGCGGTGTATGTAATGGTGTTGGTTGCTGCATCGAAAGCAAGGTCAAGCCACTCAGCATTATCGCTAACAGATATTGTCCAAGGACCGACATAATTGAATACAACCTCCTCGATTGTGGTAGCCTCAGAAGCACCCTCCTCGGCGATAGTTACATACTCGTCGCTATCAGGTACGGTTACTACTGCTGCAACAGTAGGAATCTCACCTATAGCACCCTCAAGACGATATACACATACATCCTTATATACTGATGAGCTATTCTGGTTACTTACGAAGTAGCCATTAGTGTTGTATCGGAGCAAGTTTCCTTTATAACCGCCCTCAGTATTTGTGATTGTAGCCACAGCACTGTCGTCAATAGTAATTGCAAATGAGGTGTTTACATCGCAATATACCTGATTGATAAGATATGTAGAGCCTGTAGTTGACGATACAAGGAACTTACCGCGAGCCTCATCATAGAAGCTAAATGTATTCGCTGCCACACCTGTCATCAATGTAAGCTGCTGAAGGTCCTCACCACCCTTTACAAAGTTGCCAATCTTAACAACATCAGCCACACCACGCTTTGCAGTTGTAGAGGTCTCGCTGGCGTTGCTATAAAGGTTAGTACTCAACGCTTTATCGTAGTCCTTAGCCACGATAGCCACAACATCACCCTCCTTCAAGGTCGAAGCATCACGCACAAGAGTCCACTTGTCGATAGCCTCAACATCTGCCATATTTACAGTGAAGCGTGACACCTCGCCAGCCTCGAACACAAGCGACTTGCCATCAGGAATAGAGCCAGCCTTTGCGTAGACCTTCTTGTCGGTTACAACAGCTACGCTATATGTAGCGCCAGCCTCAAGAGTTGTAGGCAACACATTGAAATAGACTGCATCAGAGGTTGCCGTAGCAACGCTTACGGTGCTAACGCCCTTGCTTACTGCAAATGCGTGTGCGTCGTCAAGGTCAGCGACAATCTCACCTGCCAACGCCTTGCCATCAGCCGTAAACTCAACTCGCTCAATCTGCTCATCAGCACCGAGAGCAAGGTTTGAGATTGACAACTTAGCAACCGCAGCCAAGCGAGTAAAGCGCAACAACTGAGTCTCGGTAGGCTGCTCAGTAGTTGTCACTGGCAACGACACCATAAGGTCTGCATTAGGATCGTAAGACTCCTCTGCCATAGTCTGCTCGGCTGGCAATGCAAGGGTTACACTATTGATACTCTCTGCAGCAACATAGCCACTTGCAGGGTAAACAACAGCATAGCGATACTCATCCTTGCCCCCATTTAGGGCGAACTCAGCATCGATATATGCCTTGCCACCTGCCAAGTTGAAATTCACCGATGTAGCCTCAGCAAGAGCATCGGTCTGCTCAAGAGCCACAAAGGTCTCGGCATCATTCCACGCAAAGAGTGGCTCGTCGCCCGATGTATCTACAGAGGTACGTGTAGCCTCTGTCTCGAACTTAACCACAATACTTTGTGCGTTATTATCGTTTGTAACCTCCTCAAAATGATTTTGGCACGCTGTAAGACCTGCTGCAGCTGCTGCAACGATGGTCATAAGTTTCATAAATCGTTTCATATACCAACCATTTTTTAGAGTTCAAAATCACTATCGTTGTAATCAGAATCCTGTCCAGGCTCACCATCGCCACCATAGGTTGAACTTAGTGAGAAGCCCATCTCTACCTCCACCTCCTGCACTTCCAGCGCAGGAACTGAATAGTTTTTAACTTCACGTTTCATAGTTAACAAAGTATTAAATTAAGTTTATAAATTCAATTCAACATTTAATGGTTACTCCATAATAACCCAATTCTCTGGCATATTTGCGTAGTCCGACAAACCTGTGCAACCTGCAAAACAACCGATATGCGCGCTCTTATTGCTTGGCACGCGTGGGAAGTCGGTATCCTGAGTGCGCTCATATAGATGCACCTTATTCTCGCCAATCATTGTATATGGACTCTCACCTGTAAGTGCCTTACAATCAGCAAAGCAGTAGTCAATAAAGCTTATACGGCGCACCGTATCGAATAGACCTGTAGGGATGCTCTTCAATGATGAGCAACCATAGAAACAAGCCGAGAAGACGATGCTTGTATTTGTTGTGCCTATAGCAGAGAACAGACTCTCAGGTATAGCCTCCAAAGCTGTACACTCAGCAAAGGTCTCCTCGAACTTCTCAATCTTAGGACATCCAGCAAACAAATCCGCAGGAAGCGACTTAAGTGCAGTGCAGCCGAGGAACATACGCTCCACATACTTTAGCTCGCCACACGCTGCAAGTAGTCCCTCAGGCAACGTCTCCAAGGCGGTGCAGTCGGTAAATGTGCCAGTAAAGTGTGTCGCCTTGCTACAAGATGCAAATAGACCCTCTGGCAGTGTTTTGAGCGATGTGCAACCAGTGAAGGTGTTTGTAAACTTTAGCTTAGCAGCACCAAGTGGTGCAAACAAATCGGCAGGGATGTTTACCAACTTTGGACAGTTGTAGAAAACCTGCTTCATAGATGTTACATAGGTGGTTGCAGGGAAGATTGAGCCCTCGATAGTGTGCAACTCTGGAGCGCTCATAAATACACCCTCGAAGGATGTAGAGCCTACATCTACACAACTCTCGAACAAGCCCGCAGGGATAGTCTCAACACCCGACTTAGAGATAATGTTGTTGAAGGCTGTCGACGACGACTCGGTAACGTGGTCAAAGAGGCGCGCAGGTAATGTTTTAAGGTTCTGGCAACCAGCAAATATGTATGAGTAGTCGGCCAAGTCATAGTCACGCACCTCGTCAAATAGCGACTCAGGAACAGACTCTATGGCCGAGCCATCAAACATAGACTCGAAGTCGTATGCCTTGTTCATACCTCGAAGCAATCCCGCTGGGATAGTGCGCAACGAAGTACAATCTGCAAAGCAGTAGCGGAACGATGTTGCCGATGTAAGACCATCAAACACACCCTCCTCAATATCTGTAAGCGATGTACAACCGTGGAATACCGAGCCGATGGTCTTAACCTTAGATAGGCCCTTGAAGGTATCCTTTTTGATGCTTCTGATACCTGTAGAGAGGTAGAATAGAGCCTCAAGGTTTGTCACCTCCGAGCAATTCTCAAACATTGCAACAGGGACTTCAGTAAGCGAGGTACATCCCGCAAACATATACTTAATATTGGTAGCCGAGGTAGCCTTTTGCATCAATCCCTGAGGTATACTCTCAAGGTTTGTACAAGCGTAGCATACACCCTCGAAGTTTGTAGCTAAGCTATTAGAGGCAAATATCTTCTCTGGAATAGAGGTTATGGCTGTAGCACCAAAGATATACTCAAAGCGTGTGATATTAGGACAATTTGCAAACAATCCCTCTGGGAGTGAACGAAGCTTACCATCAGAGATATAACCCTCTAACTCCGCTGGATAGCTACTCTTATAGTCACCAGAATTGATTTTGAGTGCCTCATCGTTAATCGCAAAGTCACAACCCGCGCCATAGAATGTATAGTAGAACTCCTCAGCAAGTGGTGCATTGGCAAACAAACCCTCTGGAATTTCGCTAATAGAGGTTGTATAGCGGAAGCAGTTTGAGAACTTTTTAGCCTTGCCTGCATAGTTAAACAACCCTTCAGGTATCTCCTTCAAATTCTCACAACCAAGGAATGCGGCAACAAATGAGCCGACCTCCTCGAACGAACCCGCAAGATCATCAGGGATAGACTCCAAGTTAACACAACCCTTACACATATTGGCTGCATTCTTATATCCCATCTTACCCCACGAGATAATGCGCTTTAGCTCAGGACAAACAGTATCGTTATAGCTAAACTCAAGGTTATGAATATCCGAGCCAGAGATTATTATTGTGTACATGCCAGGCTCGGGATAGGTCTTATATACTCGCTGACCCTCGTATGTCACCAACTCACTACCATCACCCCAATCAACCGTCATCACACCACCATTCTGATATGTAAGAATAGGCGCAGCAACTACTATCTGATTAGCCTCTGTGGTCTCAACATCGTAGATAAGTTCCTCGGTATCAGAGCCCACTTGCCATAGAGTAATCTTATCCTCTGCAATATTATCCTCAGATCCTACCTGTACGGAAATCTCCGCCTTGCGCTCTAGCTTATCTCCACTCTCGCTAAACGATACCACCAACTTATCGTTATTGCGCTCAGCCGTGAACCACGCCTCACCGGAAGTTGTAATGTTCCACTCCCATTCAGGATCAACATCCACTGTAATAGCACTAACACCACCCTTGTAATCAGCAAAGATATATTCTCTGTCAAACTCGATGTATGCAGGTTCTACCGGCTTCTCAGGATCATCGTTAGGGTCGTCGTTAGGATCGTCGTTAGGATCGTCATTAGGGTCGTCGTTTGGATCTGACGGCTCTTCTGTATTGCCTCCCTCATTGTTATTAGGCTCCTTGACCTCGCTATCAGGTGTGCAAGAGAACAAGAATGCTGCAAATAATGCAGCATACAATAAGTCTTTGATTTTCATATACTTATTATGTATTTAATTATATATTAATAACGCGTTGCCCTCATTAACATAAGGTCTTATACATTCAAAGATAATATGCTTCAACCTTATATGAAGGGATAGTAAATCTCCTAACTATTGACAAATATAATAAAAATTTGTTAAATAAATACATTTTTTTGCTACAAAGTTCCTTTAATTCCATCATAGTTAGCAAATAAGAAGTCTCATTTTGCTTTTCTCAATTCTTAGTGAGTCATATATTGCTTAATGTCCCCTCTCGTAACAAAGTTTATAATTGCTGAGGCTACTTCGTTGCTATTTTATTTACATAATAGTCAAAAAATCGACAATATAGGAAATGGATTACCAATACTTATTACTGATAACATAACGGGATTCAACTACGCTACAATCATAAAATATAGACCTTTTAGAATACTGGGAGGATATTTTTATTACATTTGCCACGCATTAAGAAAAGAGATAACTATTGCTACAATATTTTTTGCAATAGGTATTGAGTTCTAAACGAGTGTGTAACAGAGAGAGAATATGGATTCATTATATTGGGTAGTCGCGATTTGCGCTATCGTTATCGGCATATTTTTATTATCTATAAAATACGATGGGCATCTTGACCAGGGCCAATATCGTTCGATTCGCCTTCTATTGGCAATTGGAACGTTCTTGGATGGTTTAATTTGCTTAGCATCTGGAATTTGTGTAACAAACGGACACAGTCCGATTATTCTTGATCAGCACATTATTCCTATCATCTTTAACTTTCAACTCTCTATTATGGCATACGCAATGATGGGATTATTGCATCTTCGCCATATCAATAGGTTCACACCTTTGGTGTACAATATCTCTGCAAGTGTCGCAGCAATTACCATATTTGTAAGTTATTATATATGGAGCGACGGAGTATTGACCTGGGAGAGCTATGAAGACTTTATTAGAGAGTGTCATTTTATACATTGGTTCCGAGTAGTATATATAGGGTATCTTGTACTTGCGCTTATGCGCACGTGCGTACACCTTATCCAGGCATCTCACCGATATATACATATCGTAGAGAACTACTTTTCGGAGGAGGAGGTTATATCTGGCCGCCGACTTTCGGGTTCGGTATATATATTTGTGATCTACTTTCTATGCTCTGCATCGGTATTTCTAATACCAGATACATTAATAAATCAAGTTCTTGAGGTTATAATCACCTGTTGCTTGATGTCCTTTGCGATAATGATTATTAACCTCCACAACACCTATTTCAATATCTATCCTCCACACAACCTGGCTCAAATGCTACAATCGTTAGAAGATCGCAAAAATGGCGTAATAGCAGAGGTCAAAGAGAATACAACTACCGAAACTAAGGAGGAGAACAAAACCACCACAACGCGCGGAGGTATCGAGGATATCATCGTGGCGTGGTCGCAACGCCAGGACAAGCCCTATGCTCAGGAGTCACTCACGCTGCTCGATGTTGCGGAGGACACAAAGCTCAGCCCTCGACTCTTGAGCGAGTTTCTAAACAAGTATTACAAGGTGAACTTCTGTACTTGGATAAATACCTTGCGTATCGAAGAGGTAAAAAGATTGTTAATTGAGAGGCCAAATCTATCGCTTGGAGAGATTTCTGTTATGGTAGGATTCTCCGATCCTGCAAGTTTGAGTAAAATATTCAAGAAAATATCAAACGAATCGCCATCTTCATACAAAAAGCGACTATCCGTATAACTATCTAATATACAGTGTACTTGTTTATAAATTTGCAAATTATCGCATAAATAAACAACTAATTTTCAACTAAAATTAACCACTTGATAATTCCTCCCGCGAATTGTCAAGTGTTTTTTTTTACACTTAAATACTTTTGCACCTGAAACAAGCGACACAGCAGCAAAGCCTATTGGGAGTGGGTTAAGGTTGCAGCACTTGTTTTAATAGTGATAATAGAGTGAAGTAAAAAAATTACAATTGTTTAATTTCCTAAATTTAACTGAGTATGAAGCGACTTCTGTTTATACTCTTAGTGGCGATAGTAGGCTTTGTTGGCAAAGCTGATGCGCAACAAGTGGCGCTCAAAACAAATGCGCTCTATTGGGCGGCCACTACACCAAACCTTGGAGTTGAGGTGGGACTTGGTAAGCGCACCACACTTGACCTTTCGTCGAACTACAACCCATTTACCCTTGACAAGGAGCTTAATAAGAAGATCAAGCACTGGGGTGTTATGCCAGAGTTTCGCTATTGGTTCTGCGAGAGCTTTCAAGGACACTACTTAGGCCTGCATACGGGATATCTATTCTACAATGTATCGGGCATCCAGATTCCTGGCTATTCGGAGCAGACCAAACTCAACCGCTATCAAGGTTGGATGACAGGCTTAGGTGTTGCCTATGGTCACACCTGGATTCTTGGCGAGCGCTTTAACCTTGAGGCAAGCATCGGTCTTGGATATGGTTATACAAACTTCGATGTGTACGAGTGTAAGACTTGTGGCAAGTACAAGGGCCCAGGCCAGAAGCACTACTTCGGCCCTACAAAGCTGGCTATAAACCTTATTTACATGATAAAGTAAAAGACTACAACTATGAAGAGATATATCGTACTACTTTTTGCCTTTCTACCCTATGTAGCTTTTGCACAGGTAAACTACGACTCTAAGCGCGTTGTCTACAACAAGCAGAACGTAGAGGTTACCTTCGATGTAACTTCAGGCGAGGAGACACTTAAGAACAATACAAAGATGGTATTAACCCCATTCTTGCACAATGGTGCCGACACCTTGTGGTTGGATTCATTCGAGATTTTTGGCTCTGTGAAGTACAAGCGTGAGCGCCAGGAGCAGGCTTTGAATGGCAATAAGGGTTGGACTCTATCATCAAATCAGATTATGGAGGGCGATGCCTACTCGTTCACAGCCTCTACACCATACCAGCACTGGATGAATGGTGCTACCCTATCGGTTGATCGTCGCGTTCTTGGCTGCGGTTGCGATTGCTACGACGGTGTTGAGGATTTGGCCGAGGGCCTTAAGCCATACAACCCTCCTGCACAGATATTGGCTGAGGTGGAGTCATCAGTGGCACACTATCAGGTTGTAGATAGCCATAAGCGCCTCCTCTTTGAGGGCGAAGATAAGCAGGTTATATACCCAGTATCGCAAACTAAGCTCTACTTGGATCGCTACAACAACGAGCAGACTCTTAATGAGATTATCGCTGCGATTGAGGATCTTGAGAAGTGCGACGAGCAGCAGCTACACGACATCGAGATTATGGGTTACGCCTCACCTGAGGGTACACTTAAGTTCAACACCGAGCTTGGTGAGGGGCGTGCCAACACTCTTAGAGAGTATATCTTGGGGCAGTTGCCACAGCTCAAGGAGGAGCAGTTCAACCTTATCAACGGTGTTGAGAACTGGGATGGTCTTCGCAAGATGGTTGCCGAGTCAGACCTTAAGGAGAAGGATGCCGTTCTGGAGATTATCGACACTAAGAGTGGCGAGCCACGCAAGATGGCACTCAAGCGACTCAACAACGGCACCACATACCGCTACCTTTTGAAGAACTTCTATCCGCAGTTGCGTAAGGCGTGCTACATAGCTGTTTACTACGATGAGTTGGCAGATGTTGCATCAGCAGATATCAACAAAGCAAACGAGATGATTCGCAACAACCAGCCAGCCGAGGCACTGGAGCTACTCCAGAAGCACGAGGATGATAGCCGCGCGTGGAACTCTATCGGTGCATCGATGCTACTTCTTGAGCGCACAGATGAGGCTATCTACTGGTTGGAGAAGGCTATCGAGGCTGGCAGCCAGGAGGCAGCAGAGAACATTAAGTACTTAAAATAACAGAGAGAGATATTATAAACTATAATTAACCTAATAACAAAAAACTATGAAAAACTTTTTTATGACATTGGCAATGGTAGCAATGGTAGCTACATCTTGTTCGAAGGATGATACTCCTCAGAACGACTACTCAGCTCCTCAGAAGAGCGTTCAGTTCTCGTTAGAGAATGTAATTAACACACGTAGCTTGGATGATATGATTTCAGCTTCAAAGGTTACATTGAACGACTGCCAGGTATTCTTCGTAGGTGCAGACGGCTCGCTTTACATTGGTAAGAATAGCGACGCTACTGCCGATGCTGAGCACTACTTTACATCGGCTCCTACTGAGACCCTATCATTCCACTTCTTGCCAGCAGCCGTAGAGAAGGTTGTGGTTGTAGGTAACTACGGTTCAGAGATCAATCCTGCAAACCTTAACGCTATCAAGGCTATTGCTACAGAGGCTGCAGCACAGCAGAATGATGAGAATTTGTTGGTTTATGGCGAGGCTACACTTGTAGCATCGACAGATGATGGTCACGGTAATACATACCTTGCAGAGGTATCTGTTAAGCCTTTGGTATCACGTATCGAGATTGGTGGTTTCGTTTGTGAGTTCTCAGAGGTACCTCTCTACGATCAGGTCGATATTACAATGACAGCGTTGAACAACTACTATAGCAATGCAACTATTGGTGGTACACTCTCAAACTACTCGTCAACCGCAATTTCATCATCTTCAGCATACCCATTCTTCAACGACACTACAGCTCCTGCATACAGCAAGGATGAGCTTACAAATGTATCGCTCACACCTAGTTCAAACGCTGTAGATTTTGCTCAGCAGGAGTACATCGTGTACCACACCTTCGCAGGCGATATTCCACAGTTGGTTGTTCGCATTGCAGGATACAAGGATGGCGTAGAGTCTCCACTCTACCTTGCAACAAGCGCATTCTACGATGGTGCTACTAAGATCGAGGAGTTCGAGGCAGGTAAGGTTTACCGTATGAAGTTCAACGGTGAGAATCGCTTTGCATTCGAGGATACCGACCTTAACCAGCCAGAGAAGTGCGTGCAGGTTACTATCGAGGCTGCAGAGTGGGTTATCGTAAATGTAACACCAGAGTTCTAATATAACAGCAATAAAGGGGGCGTGGATGCTCTACGCTCCCTTTCCAAAAAGAGAATATTATAAATTGCGACATCAAAAACAGCACAACAATGAAGTTTAACATTTATATACTTAGCTTGGCGATGATGATCGTGGCGCTCGGCTCCTGTATCCGCGAGGATTTAAGCGAGTGCTACAGCATCAATAAGCTACAGCTTGTCTATACAGGCAACGATGAGAGTAACGACATCTTCCAGGAGAAGATAGGTAGCGTTGAGCTCTATATTTTCGATGCCGCAGTAGAATGTGTATACAACCGCGCCTTAACCGATGTGGAGCTTTCGCAACAGGAGGTGACGCTTCCACGCTTGTTGGTTGGCGAGTATCGCATAATATGCGTTGCCAATGGTAAGAATAGTGATATCGTGGCAACAGATGGCAAAGATTATTCGGCAATGTATTTCGCCGACAAGAGCTACACCTTGGGTGAAGCTACACAAAGTAACGACTCACTCTATTGGGCGTCACAAAACCTCACAGTAACATCTGACGACTCTACTCAGGTTGTTGAGTTTGCAAGCTCACACTACGACGTATATGTTGAGGTAGTTGGCGTAGATGCCCAGAGTGATATTCATATCGAGATGAGTGGCGTTGCGCCATGCACATCGCTCGATACAAACGAGGCGTTTGGCACACCTACGACCTACTATCCAGAGGTTGAGAGTATCGCTTCGGAGAATAAGAAGAGTTCTACGTTCAATATAATGCGTCACACCGACCACACTGCTGTAGAGGTTAAGTTGTGTGACAAGAGTGGCGGCGAGTTAGCAAAGGTTAACCTTGCAGAGTTCCTTGCAGCCAATCCGAGCATCGACTGCTCACTTAATGAGGTGACTATTCCTATATCATTCTCGTTCAAGTTATCAGACTTCACGATAACACTACCAGAGTGGTATATACAAGATACAAAACCAGAGTTTTAACAATTTAACGCTATCTACAACAATGATAAACAAGATGAACATAAATAGATTCGTAGCTCTCTTGGCATTGCTGTTCGCAGCGTTGGTCGTGGTGAGCTGTAATAAGGATAACAATCACACGATGGTCAACAAGGCTACTACGATGACTCTTCCTATAAGCATCGACACAAGGACTACTGGTAGCCAGAGTGCAACCGATAGCGAGTTAGCGATTAACGAGCTTCGCGTCTACGCTTATTCTGATAGCAAATTGGCAGGACATTACTACTACTCGGGCGATGCTGTGAGTAAGATATCGTTCCTTCTCGATCTCACACTCTATGCAAGTACAACTCAAAGCGTTATGTTGTACGCTATCGCTAACGAGACATCGTTTCTACGTTATTCCAACACAACTTCACTCAGTGCTTCTACCAAGGAGGCAGAACTTAAGAGTCTGTACTTCTCCCACGTAGATGTGAAGTCGGGATTGCCTATGTTTTACGCAAGCGCAAGCCCTATCGTACTGAATGTGGCTGATGATGCAGCAGCTATGCCCGAGGATGTAGTAAATGCCGATGAACATACCGACCATACACTTATTGCGGAGACAATCTCAATAGAGCTTAAGCGTGCTATCTCTAAAATTGAGCTCTTCGCAACTAAGCAGCCAGGCGAGTATGCCGAGCTAAATATTACGGGGGTAACTGCAGATAAGAGTGGTGTACGTGTTCGCAACTTCCTTATGCCTCAGACCACAGCTACATTGCAGGCTCTTGAGCCTCACGATATCGACCAGACGTTGACTTTAGAGTCTTCATCTGTAACCGTTACAACAACGCTACCTGCCGACTACGCATCGGCAAGCGAGAGCCAGAAGCAGGCAATGCGTGTAGATAAGCAAAACTATACATCGCTGTTAGCTTCGCCATACTACGCCTTCGAGAATCCATACGGTTCTAACAACCCACTTATGGCAGAGGCAAATGGCAAGGGTGCGGTTATTAATATCGACTACGAATTTAATGGCGTAGCACGATCGGCTCAGGTTCATATGCCAGCCTTGGAGAGAAACACATACTATCCAATCTATTGTCTATTCAACAACGAGGGTAAGATGCACATCGACTACATCGTAGCACCTTGGGATGAGAGCGCAGATAATATGTCGTGGGGTGAGATTGAGTTCGACTACCCTACCTACTCAAGCCCTGTGCTTCCATTAGACGAGAGTGCAGTACGACCATTTGCAAGACCTCAGATGTGGTATGCTGGTGATAGCGAGGATGGTGCATTCTGCTGTAGATTTATAATGTGGGCCCCCGTAGGCCAGAGATGGACCGCTGTCGTGGATGCTCCAACATCAGACTACGATGTACGTGTCTACGACAACGATGGCAACCTTCAACAAGATGCTACGGTGACAGTGCTACCAGGGCTTATGGCCTCAGACTGGTATACAATCAAGGTTATTCCACTTCGTAATCTCAAAGTTGCGGGCGTAGATGAACAGGTTAAGCTGCACATCATCTACACACCAAGCTGGATGGACCACTCAGACTATTTGCTAATTAATGGAGAGTTGGATAACCCTGCATACCTAAATTCAGGCAACGATCCTGAGACTATTTTAGTAACACAAATTGAACAACCCTAATTATTAACCTTAACAACAGTTTAGACTATGAAAACGAGACTTTTTAATATCATATCACTCGTATGCTGTGTGGCTGTTATGGTGGGTTGCTCCAACGATGAGAACTACCCTGCTGCTAAGCACTCGGAGGGTTACATCGTATTTAACTTCTCAACAGGCACTACCACACGTGCTACAGTTGAGGACAACGATATTGAGTCGGCCGTTAATCATCTGGATATCTTTATCTTCGAGAATGACGGCTCAACAGTACCTCCTAAGATGCACTACGAGCGCATAACAACCTCTTCAGGTCGCGCAGTATTGAACAAGCCACGTAGTTCATTTGACTCTAACAAGAGCTACTGGGTGTACGCTTTGGCAAATAGCACTATCTCGCCAAGTGTGTTTGCAGAAATGGAGGACCTTGCCGATCTGAAGCAGATTCAGCAGTACGATGAGCGTATTCACGTTACCGGACTAAATATTGATGGTGCTCCGCAAAGCTTCCTTATGGATGGTGTAGCCTATAAGGGTACATCTGAGCCTACGGAGCCTGTAGCGCTACAGCTATACGATGGCAATCTCGCAGCAAATACCGAGCTTGGTGTTACCTTGCGTCGTGCCGCAGCTAAGATTTTTGTGACCATTAAGCGTGGTGAGAACGTGGAGTTTCTCTCTGGCAATCACTATTTGGCAGGTTATTACATCCACAATCTACCATACTCTTCCCCTCTTCTTGCTGGCGTAACACCAGATGCAGAGCTACGATATACGGATAAGAGCAACAACAAGTATTTCAACTGGAACGAGGACCTTATTACAGTAACGGCTTATGCCTACAGCCACGACTTCACCTTGGGCTCAATTATGGAGAATCGTACTACTATGGTGGTTGATATCCCTATGCGCCACAACGGCGTTGAGTATCCGCACAATTACTACCAGATACCTGTGAGCAAGAGTCACAAGTTGGAGCGTAATGTGTACTATGCCGTAACTGTTAAAATCAACGCTCCAGGTGCGGAGGATATTTCACAGCCTATCGAGGTTGAGCCTATGGTCTACGACACTGCGGATTGGACCGATGTAGTAGTATCAGTAGGTGGTGAGGCAGATATGCCTAAGTACCTCAATGTAAATCGCGAGCAGATGGAGATGCGCTACATCACTACCGATAACACAACGCTCTACTACGCTTCTTCGTCAGATGTTACTATCAGCGTAGAGGAGGCCTACTACTACAACAAGATGGGCGTGCGTATGAATGTTGATCAAGCCACTCTCAACCAGATTAAGGGTAGCGTTACCGAGGGTGAGCTTAGCGGTAATATCACCATCACCAGCCCACTACCTACAAATAAGACTATCCGCTATATTAAGTTTGTTATCACAAACGAGGATGATTGCACACCTCGCACAGTATTGGTAGCGCAGTATCCTTTGGAGTATATCACCAATATTCAGGCTTGGTACTCTTATCGTGATGACTTTAAGGATAGTAACACCGAGGTGACAACCTACGAAAACGCAGGTAGCCGCGAGACTGCACTATCATTGGCACTAAGTGGCAATCGCTGGATAGGTGATTACACCTACCATAAGGGATCATCAGGTAGCGGTTTCTGGCGTTCAAAGGTTGTAACACGCCTTAACAACGATGGCTCTTCACAGATTAGCTACTACTATTGGACTGATAACAATACGAAACGAACATCTGCAACATCGACAAGCACAAATGCTCGTATTTACCACATTCGTATTACATCCACCTCAACCGAGTATAAACTTGGAAACCCTAAGTTGACAAGTGACGGTTTTACAGATCCAAGCTATGAGAATAGTCTCCTTGTATCGCCATCGTTTATGATTGCATCAGGTTTAGGATTTATGGACTCGAATGTTGGAAATATGAATGCCGTAAACAAGGATAGCGATGAATTTCGTACCATCGTTCGCGACCACTGCGCGAACTATGTTGAGGTCTACAAAGATCCAGATACAGATGAGACGGTAGTGCTCGATGACTGGCGACTTCCAACAGAGGCTGAGCTTCGAATTATTATGAACTATCAGGGCACCCAGGGTTCAAACGCTGATGCTATCGACTATCTACTCAACGCACAGTACTATTGGGCAGCGAACGGTCGAATAGCAAACTCAAAGACACAGGGCAATAATGGTATTACTGCAGCACGATGCATTCGTGATGCCATTGCCAAGTAGCAAGAAAAGAGAGATGAAAAGTTAAGAGTAATTTTAGAAAATAGGAGATTATGAAGCGTTATATTAGTATATTCATCGTGGCTATAGGGGCAATGTTTACCCTATCGTGTCACCACGATATGGCCATCGATTCAGATGGTGACTATCCACATCGCGACGGGTATGTACGCATCAATTTCGAGACACGTTGCCCAGATATGACCGAGGTTTCTACACGTGCTGTAGATCCAGATGGTGTAGGAGTTCAGGATTTGACACTATTCTGCTTCGATGCGTATGGTATCTTCCTTACTACGGTTAAGGCTACCATCACACCTGATGAGCCACAGCCATCAGTACGAGGCACCTTTTCGGCTGAAGTACCCGATATCACACGTCGCATCCACTTCCTCGCCAACCAGAATATGAGCTATGTTGACGAGAGTAAGTTCCGCAACCTGACGGAGGCTGCGACTATGGCAGCCATGGAGGGCTCGTCGGGCAAGATTATATACTGGGGTCGCTTTGCTTGTAATGAGAACGACTCTCGCCCAGTAAACCAGCAGCTTGAGTCGTATGTGTCGACAAATGGGGAGATTCTACTCTATCGTAACCACGCACGCATCTCTATTGCAGATTGGGATACCGAGTGGTTGGAGGTTACAGGTTTCGTAACATACAATGCCCCTGCATTTGGCACAGTGGCACCTTATCACAGTACAGAGGGCTTCGTATGGCCAGGTTCAACACCATTTATCACTCTTCCAGAGAATGACTCTGTAATGAGCGAGATTCTCGATGTAGACACAGATGCTCGTGACTACGTTTTCGAGAGTGAGAATCGTGCAGATAACCCTGTTAGCGTAATTATCCGTGGTAGGGTCCCAGGATCTAATGAGGAGTTGTACTATCGTGTGATGCTTGTTGACGAGAATGGCGAGCAACTGCTTATCCGTCGTAACCACCACTATATCATTAACATTGCTGGTAAGCTATCGTTTGGTAAGAAGAGTTTTGCCGAGGCTGTAAATGCGGCTGCTACAAATAATGTATGGCTATCTATCTCTGACGAGATTAACGAGGTTGCCGATAATGAGAATCGACTATCTGTTGATCAGACCAGCGTGGTACTTGATGAGAGCTATGCAAGCAGTGGCTATGTGTTAAAGTACACCCTTAGCTCTGTTGATGGCACAGCACTTACTAATAGCGACAAGCCATCAGTAAGTTGGGCAAATGGCAACACTGTGGCATCGAATCACATTGCGCACTCGTTTGATCCATCAACTGGTCGTGGAGAGCTTACCGTACAGATTCTTCCTATGACAGCAGAGGATATGCAGCAGGGATCAATCATCCTAAAGAAGGGACGTCTACAGCGTAAGATTAAGGTTATTGTTATCAAGACTCAGAAGTTCACCCCATCATGGATCGGAACACAGATATATGGCGAGGCTACAGGTCAGAAGGTAACCCTAAAGTTTACCATTCCAGAGAGCTGTCCTAAGGAGCTATTCCCATTCAATGTCTACATCTCAGCTGAGTCGTTGGATATCCGTGCAGCATCAGGTATGCAGCTCTCGGTTATCGATAGCAACTCGCCAGACTTTGGCCAGAACCGTGGTTCGCACTACAAATATGTCTATACAGTAACTGAGCCAGGCGCTCACCGTCTCTACTTCGAGAATGTGCAGACTGCGGAGGATGGTATCGAACATAGCTTGGTACTCGAAGCAAAGTACTTCGAGCCTATCACTAAGGTATACACCTTCACATCGAGCCAGAATGCTATTACTCTAACCAATATGCGTTCACACTCGGCTGGTGCTGATGACGAGCCTGTGCTATACAGCATCGTGGCTCCTAAGAGGGGTGCTTATGTAAGAATAGATATGACTCTTGAGGATAAGGCCTCTGGACTTGCTGTAGATGCATCGGCTAAGGATGAGTTCCTACTCTTTTCGAAGAGTCTTGATTACTACCCCGACTCAGCAGCATCGGAGTTTGGTCTTAGTGGCTTTGACTGCCAGTTCTTCCCAATCTCGGAGGATGTGTGGTCGGCAGGAACTGATGGTCGTGCAATGCTATTTATGCCTTACAACCCTACAAATCCAGCACAGGGCAAGGGTAAGTTCTCGGTATATATAAAGACTCGCTATGCTAATAGCAATGATATCGTACGTATATCTTCAAATAGTGCATCAAACCCATCATATCTTCCAAGCAACAATGGCGAGAGCTATGGTGGTCAGAGATACCGTTCTACGATATTTGACCTCTTTACATTCCCTCCATATCGTTTTGCTGCACAGATTAATGGCGAGGGCACATACATCACATCTGGCGAGGCTGAAGAGGCTGTTGACGCTATACAGTGGCGCTATGGTAAAGGTGTGCCTGTAACAATCGAGTTCGATGTTACAAGCTATAAAAATACTAAAGCCTACTATGAGGAGAGCGTACTTGGTAGCTCGGTAGATCCATTTGGCGAGGCATTCGACATCTATATCGACGCTCCTATGCTTGAAATTGACAGAGGTAGAGCTGAGGAGATGGGGCTCTCGGAGAGCAAGTTCCGCGAGAACCCAAATGTAGAGGGTAGCTTTATCTACACCGTAGAGTCTTCGCGTGACGCAGAGCGTTTGTTTGGTACAAAGACAGCTCTTATCGATGATACTTCTGAGGCCAATCCATCACAGGAGGGCGAGCGAAAGGAGCTTCCATTTAGAACTAAGCGTGTTGTAAGTGTTGGAGAGATTAAGATATATACAAACAAGGAGCAGATTCTCTACTACGACAAGAACTTTAACGTATCAAACCAATCTATCGAGGGTAGCATCACATATGGTGATAACGAGGGCTCTCAGGTAGCAATGCCAAAGGGTTCGTTCGTGGTACTACAACGTGTAAGCGATGGTGCTCGTATTGGCTCATTCACAATCGACAGCAATGGTCACTACATCTTACGCTTGCGTAATGAGTACGAGATAAATTGGGACTTGGATGAGTACACAGTGCTATATACTGAGACTACAAATTCCAAGGTATATTCGACTAAAGGTACAATTACATTGCCAAATCTGATGGCAAACACAAATATTATACTAACTTTGTCGGAGTAAATGCTCGTAAGACAAGATTATGTATAGAAACATACTCATCGTTGCAATTGCAACACTCCTATTTTCAAGCAAACTCTATGCTCAGAACATGAGCATAGGGTTTGTGCTTCCTACAATACCACAAAGCATTACACAACCCGAACAACGAGCCAACTTCCTTGCCCTACACTACTGGGATAACCTCGATATGGCAAACCAAGAGGTTGTAGAGAGCGAGTCTACGCAGGTGGCTTTCGCAGATTTCATAGCACTGCTACCTCACACCACAGAGCGTGGTAAGGCTTTTGCCGAGCTATGGAGAGTGAGCTACCCCCACCGCAACGCCTTCTACTATATGTTGGAATTGACCGAATTTTACCTCTACGATGTTAGTTCTCCACAACGCAATGAAGAGTTCTACATCGAAGCATTAGAGACCATTGTCAATGATACAAACATTAGCGATATGGACAAGCACGCAGCCACAAGCCAGCTTAACATCCTCAAGAAAAACCGTATTGGAGAGAGAGCAACTGATTTTGTGTTTGTAGATAAGCAAGGCGCGGAGCACACCCTTTCTGAGTACCAGACCGATTATGTATTGCTTCTCTTTGCCTCTGCCGATTGCGACGAGTGCAAGAGATTGAAGCAAAATATAGATGCCAATACACGCCTATGGATGATGTTACGCCGTGGCACTCTATCCATTATCGCTATTACCATCACTGATGATGAGTCAAAGTGGATGGCAACAACAGCACCTGAACGTTGGGTGGAAGGTTGGGATAAAAGCCAGACAATAGAGAGCCAGCAAATATACGATCTCACAACAAAGCCTCGCCTCTATCTTCTCGATAAGGAGCACAATATAGTACTAAAAAACACCACTCCAGCACAAATTGAAGAGTATATATCAAATCTATAATCTATTAACTATGAAACGTCTGTTTTTAATATCAATAATTGCACTACTTTGTGGTAGTGTAGCAACAGCACAAGAGAGCAAGCCGATAAAGGGCTTTTCAGGTGGTATGATGATACATAGCGGCTACCTCAATGGCTGCGACAATCCTCGTGGCTACAATATGCAAGGTCCAACATTTGGTATTGGTGGTGTAGCCAGACTACACCTTACAGACCACTTCCGCACAGGCTTTGAGGGCTATGTATCGACTATGGGGCTATCTAAAGATATCTCGGAAGGCAGCCACAACAAGATGTTTTGGACAGGTCTGCTTGCAGACTGGTACTGGCAAAAGGGCAGATTCTACCCCTATCTCGGTGTCACCGTTGGTGGCGGTATGGAGACCACATATCTAATGTTTAAGGGAAGTGGTGATGACTGGCAGCCAGAGAGTGATGCCGTATTTCACAAGGCTGGCTTCGTGGCTGTAGATCCATTTGTTGGTTGCGACATCGCCCTTGGCGAGGCTGTACGACTAACATTCAAAGTAGATTGGCTATTAGCTATTCGCAATTCGGGGCTTAATAAACCCTATGGTCCTCGACTATACGTAGGTTTTATCTTTGCACACTAAAGGTTGATAATTGAAAATAAACCCTTATATTTGCGCCCAAATTTAACTAAATAGACAACAATGTTATCAACTGGTTTCTCTACAATTGCACTGCTTATATGCTCTAATATCTTTATGACATTGGCATGGTATGGCCACATCGCATTTAAGTCTCATATGGAGCGCTGGAGTATGTTTGCCATTATCCTTTTTAGTTGGGGTATCGCGCTATTTGAGTACTGTTTTCAAGTACCAGCAAACCATATTGGTAGTAAAGAATTTGGAGGACCATTCACGCTATGGCAATTAAAGGTTATCCAGGAGGTTATATCACTGGTAGTCTTTACTTTGTTTGCCGTGCTATTTGTTAAGGGCGACCCACTAAAGTGGAACCACATTGCAGGCTTCGCGTGTCTTGTATTGGCAGTATATTTTATATTTAGAAAGTAGTTCTTATAAAATAGTTGATATTCTACGATTTTTAATAAAATATTTTTATCTTTGTAACAAGATAATTTATTCACTAAAAATCATAGTTATGAAAAAGCTATTTTTATTGATGGCAGTATGCGCATTTGCATTTGCCTCATGCGAAGGTCTATTTCCAGAATCAAATTCTAAGCCTACTCCAGAAAATCCTGACGATCAACCAGAACCAGGACCAGAGCCAGAGGTTACAACTTTTACCATCACCTCCGACACAACATTTGAGGTTGTAGCGGCTGGCGAGGATATCATTATTACATACGATATTACCAACCCAGTTGATGATGCAGTCGTTGTCGCTACACCATCCGTAGAGTGGATTACAGAGTATGATAATGAGTCTGCTGAGAGGGCTTTGAAATTTGCTGTTGCTGAGAACACAGCTACTGAGGCTCGCACAGCAACCATTACCCTTAAGTATAGCGATATTGAGCACTGTGTAACTATCAATCAGGCTGCTGCAGAGGTTGCTAATCAGTACGTTGAGCTTGAGTATATTTCAGGTATTTACTACGGTAATGGTTATTGCGCATCAGATGATACATACAACTATACGGTTGCGCTATCTAACATTGCTAATTGTTACGACTTGATAACTGGTGATGTTGCACTTGTGGAGAATAGTACGTACCTATTCCTTGATCTCTATGCAACTACCCCAGCCGAGAACTACAATATATCATTCAACGTTCCAGAGGGCGAGTATACATTCGACCTTAATGATACAACCGACCCCGGCACAGTTGGTTCGACCTACTCGTATCTATATATCACAGACGAGTATAGTGGTGTTGAGACTCAGTTTGCAGAGGGTAGTGTAACTGTTAACTCTGAGGGTATCTATGCTACATTCACCGATGCAGAGGGCACTGAGTATCGCTACTTCTGCAAGAATGTATCTGTAGACAACAGCGCCAATTTCGGACCATCATTTGCTCCAGCAGAGCAGTCTACACTTACTGGCGACCTTAATGTTGAATTTACAGATGGTGCCATCTATGCCGAGTGTTATGACGATTACTACGTTGTAGGCAAGTATTGCTGGCTTGTATTTGTGGATGATTATGCAACAGGTTCGAGCTTTAGTTTTGAGCTTCTTTCAGAGACTGGTAACACACTTCCTACTGGTGTATTCCCTGTATCTAATGATCTTAATAAGGAGCAGATGGCATTGCCAGGTTATGTAAATGGCGATGGCGAGACAATGTGGTCTTGGTATATGTTGTACGATGGCTACGATGTTATAGGTTCTGCACCTATCGTAGATGGCTCTATCTCTATTATGGATAATGGTGACGAGACATATACTATATCTATCGATGTTATGGATGACATGGAGAATAAGATTACTGGTGAGTGTGTAGCATTTGCTGATTTCTATGCAAGCACCCAATCTGCTACCAGAACTCTTCGCCACACACTCCCATCTCGCAAGTAACATTGCACTATGTTTAGACTTCGATTTATAACTATCTTTGCTATTTCAGGCTTGCTCTTTGCGTGCGAGCCTGAAACGGCAAATAGTCCTACTCCAAATGCTCCTGAGGATGTTGAGACGCCCGAAACCCCAACACTTCCAGAGAATCCACTATCTACATTAGACAGTGATGTAGATGTAACTTTCACTGGCGATAACTCTCTATCGTATGCCGACTGCTTTGGTAACTACTACCACACTAACAGCTATATGTGGGGCATATATTTTCAGCAATACACCACTAAGGAGCAGATATATATTGAGATTATGCACCCAGAGCATATCTACGAGATACCACTTGGCAGCTACGGAGCTTCGGAGAGCATAAACGATACAAACATACTTCTTAAGGGTTGCATCGATGCTGATGGCTACCAGGCTTATTCGTGGTACACACGACTAAAGAGTGACGAGCATAGTGGTGCCGTAGCCCCCATATATGGAGGCTCGATAACAATTGAAGATATAGGCGACGGAGTATATCGAGCTACCTTTGACCTTATAGACGATCGTGGCAACAAAATTTGTGGCACTTATGAGGGACGAATGATACTTGAAGATTTCCGAATAAACTAATATTGTCGAAGAGTAAGATTTAAGCGTCACAAATTGGTAATGCTCCGCGTAATAGTTTAACACAAACAAATTAGGCTATCCGAGTTGGATAGCCTAATTTGTTTTATTCGAATACGCTGGATTACAACTGCTCCAAACGCTCAAGCAGCGGAGTAAAGTCGGAATGAGCGTCCGCAAACTCATCATACGACTGCTCCGAGTGGCCCTCCTCAGGCACATCTGAGACGAACTTAACCGCAACAACGGGGATATTGTCGTAGAGCTCTGCGACCTGACAGATGGCTGCAATCTCCATATCAAACAAGCCAACCTCAACACCGAAGCGTGATTTAACCTCTCGGATAATATCTGCATTTACGAATGAATCACCAGTAAATACCGTCTCCATATCACAACCACGAAGAGCGCGTGGATCGGTAATCTCTGGGCAGAAGCCCTCTGGGATGATTGCATCGTGGTGAATAGCACGACAAGGCATTACGATATCGCCCTGCTTGCGACCAAGAGCCGAGGCTGCAAAGCCAACAACAGCCAACATATCATACTTCTGGTTAGCAAGTGTCAAAGCGCGTGCCACACCCGCTGATGATAATGCCTTACCAATACCAACCTCCGCAAGATCATAGCTATGATTAAGGTGTGCTGCCTTATCTAAGGCGTAACGCATAGCGCGGTATTCGCGCGATGTAGGAGCACAGATTAGAATACGCATACTACCACCACTTTTCGTAAACCTTACCAATGCCCAACTCCTCAGCCTCCTGAGCAGTAAACAATGTACGCATATACTCCGCCATAGCAGCATTTGTAGAGTCGATAGCATACAAACCAGGGTTACCACACTGAACCTCGTTAAGACCTACTACATCGCTGGCAGACTTTAGTGGAAAGACCTCCTTATATACCTTAGCCAAAGCCTGACGAATATCCTCAGCCTCAACATTCTGCATTGTAGATAGATAGAAACCTGTCTTACAACCCATAGGGCAGAACGACACGATAGATGAACCTATCTTCTCATCAAGACGAAGATAGTAGGCCATAAGGTGCTCAATGGTGTGCACCTCGCCAGAGCCGAGTGGTGCGTGCGCCATAGGGGCACGGAAACGCAAATCCCAAGAACGCACCTGATAGGTATCGTTGATGGTATATACCGAGCGTAGATACAAACCAGCATCAAGAGTGCGGTGATCTACATCAAATGATGATACAATATTCTTCTTCATAATAGCATTTTTAATATTTTAATGTGCAAAGATAAGAAATTTTCGACCAAAACATTATCTTTGCGCATATTTGTAATATATATGAAAGAGTATCTTACAACCAAAACCTCTGATGATCGTATCATTTTTATTGACTATCTGCGCGTAGTTGCTTGCTTTATGGTCATATTAGTGCACTGCATCGAGCCATTTTACCTCAATAGTGAGGGTACATACATAGCCTCTTATAACGATGCACTGTGGGTAACTTTTGTAAACTCCTTGTTGCGTATCGCCGTACCACTATTTGTTATATCATCGAGCTACTTGCTTATGCCTATAAAGAGCGATACCACAACATTCTATCGTCGTCGTTTCCAGCGCGTTGCAATACCATTTATCTTATGGTCATTGGCATACGCCTTTATCCCTATGTGGGGCTCAGGTGGCGAGGTAGCCATAGCCGATAACCTCAAGCACCTAAGTCTCAACCTAATGTGGCATAGCGGACATCTATGGTTTGTATATATGCTTATAGGCATCTACCTCTTTATGCCAATCATATCGCCCTGGTTAGAGCGAGTAACAAAGCGTGGAGAGAGGGCCTTCCTTACTATCTGGCTCTTTAGCACTGCAGTTCCCTTCTTCCGCGAGCTTGCACTATCTATCCGTGGCACTGCAGAGGTGTGGGGCGAGGCGAGTTGGAATGAGTTTGGTATGCTCTACTATTTTAGTGGGTTTATAGGTTATGTTGTAGCGGCGCACTATATCCGTAAATATGTCGACTGGAGCATCACAAAGAGCCTATGCGTGGCACTGCCTATGATTGCGATTGGATATGCCTCTACCGCACTCCCATTCTACCTCCAACTGCCAGAGAACTACCCTATTGTAGACACGATAGACTTAGCCGTAGGGTTGGAACTTAGCTGGGACTTCACCACAACGGGTGTTGCGCTTATGTCGCTTGGGGTCTTTATCCTCTTCAAACTTATAAAACGCCCAACACGAGGATATCGACTAATACGCAATATATCCAATCTAAGTTACGGAGTCTACCTTTTGCATATGTTTATACTTGTGGCGGTATTCGATATTGTAAGCTCGTGGTCTATAGGTACACCGCTTACTATGTTTGTATCAGCCGCCCTAACATTTATTGTGTCTGTCATCATAACAAAACTATTATCTTTGCTACCAAAGAGTAAGTATATAATTGGATAGTATGAAATTTCGCACCGAAATAGCCATAGCTTCTTGGAGCGAGAAGTTAGAGTATAGGGACAATATTGTATGTCTTGGCTCCTGCTTTGCCTCTAATATTGCAGCAAAACTCAAGGAATCGAAGTTTAATGTTGCAGACAACCCCGTAGGCATACTATTTAACCCAGCATCTATAGCTCGAAGCATTAGGCTTATGACCTCGCAAACACCTATTACTCTAAGTGATGTCTTTGAGCGAAATGGTCGCTACGTAAGTTTTATGTTTCACTCCTCGCTATCGGGCGCAACACCCGAAGAGGCTGTTGAAGTAATGAATAATGCAGTCATAGAGGGAGGCAAACAACTCAACAGCGCAAAGCTTATAATCGTCACTTTGGGCAGTGCTTATGTATGGATAGATAGGTGTGGCAAGGTGGTCGCTAACTGCCATCAGGTAGGGGCCTCTAATTTCACTACGGAGCTTCTATCACTGGAGCAAATCATCCAAAATTTGGAGGATATCATCTCTCGTACATCGGCAAATATTCTCTTTACCGTAAGCCCCGTGCGCCACCTAAACGACGGTTTAGAGGGCAACTCTCTAAGTAAAGCTCTGCTGCGTGTTGCGATAGATAAGGTTATTCAAAATCACCCTGAACGTGTGAGCTATTTTCCTTCGTATGAGATAGTTATGGACGACTTGCGAGACTACCGTTTTTACGATAGCGATATGCTACACCCAACGGCTCAGGCAGTTGAGTATATCGCCGAAAAGTTCTTTGCAGCAGCACTATCCGAAAAGGCAACGGGACAACGAGACAAGGTCATAAATATCATGCAGGCACGCCACCATAGAGCGTTAAATCCCGATAGCGAGGCATACAAAAACTTTTGTCGCAAGCAGCTAAATGCCATTGCCGAGCTAAAAGAGGTAGATTTTTCGGAAGAAAAGAGCTATTTTGAGCAGATGTTACAAATAAATTTGTAAATTTGCGAGTTTTACAAAAATAGCCTATGCGACGACTCATTATACAGACACTATCCATAGTGGCCATTGCTCTGCTAAGCTGCACTACCGCCTTAGCCGATAAACCACGCCTTGTGGTAAATATCATCGTTGGCTCTCTTAGCGATAGCGACCTCGACAGATACTCCGCAAACCTCTCTGATGGCGGTTTCAAGTTACTTATGGAGAGTGGCGTAAGATATCACAATGCCTCACTCGACTATGCTAACACCTCAACAGCTGCAGGTCTTGCAACACTTGCCACAGGCACTGAACCAGCAACACACGGTGTCGTAGGCACACATTGGTGGAACTACGTTGATGGCTCTTATGTTGAGCTTCTTGCAGATAGTAAGGCTGTCGCTGTAGAGCCAAGCACAGGCACTGGTAAGTACTCGCCACACCGTCTTAGTTGCCCTACCCTTGGCGATATGCTCATTATGCAGAACAGCCAGAGTAAAAGTTGCACTATCGCCGTAGACCCACTATCGGCGATACTTCTTACGGGTAAGCACGGCGTTGCCTACTGGGCCGAGAGCAAGCAGACACGTTGGACAACATCTTCGGCTTATACCCAAGCCCTTCCTAAGTGGGTGGCTGAGTATAATCGCGAGGGACAGAACAATATGTACCACATCAAGCGTTGGAGGCCTCTGTATGGTGCAAAGCACTACATAAACTCCGAGGTTGCAGTATTGGAGGGCATTACAGGTAAAACAACAACACTTATTAGCGATGTAAACCTCAACCTTGCAAATAGCGACTATGGTAAGATGTGCTATACCCCTGCAGGTAATACTATGACGTTAAAGTTTGCCTTCCAGTATATCACAAAGGAGGCGTTAGGCAGAGATGAACATCCCGATATTATCAATATCTCGTTAGACACTGCGCGATATATCGCCGAGACATACGGCACGGAGTCTATGGAATACGAGGATATGCTCTACCGCTTGGATAAGGATATTGAGGACTTCCTTGTGCGTCTCTACGCGCAGTTTAAGCATAAGGAGGATATCGTCGTAACACTTAGCTCATACCACGGCACATCGCCATCATACAATATCAAGGGTAATGCCGCACGCGAGAGATTTAACATTGGTCAGATGGAGGTTTTGGTAAATGCCTTTTTGGGAGCAAAATATGGCTCGGATAAGTATATTCTTGGCTTTGCCAATAAGGCGATATACTTAAACCACACACTCCTAAACAGCAAACGTCTCGATATTGCAACCATACGCGAAGAGGTCGCCACGTTCCTGCTACAAATGCGAGGAGTATCATCTGCAATATCTGCGACAGCACTTCGCAACACATACTTCGGAGCTGGTCGTAGCCGTCTTGTGCAGCAGAGCTTCTACCCTACCCGCTCTGGCGATGTTGTTATAGACCTTCTCCCTGGTTGGATTTTTGAGAGAGATGGCATACGTTCATCATCAGATGGAGGATATAACTACGATAGAAACGTACCTCTGATGATATATCGTGGAGGTAAAGCTCAGAGCATAGAGCGCGAAGTAAGCCTATCGGCATTAGCGCCAACGCTTGCATATATACTCGGCATAGAGTCCCCTTGGGCTGCAACCGAGCCAGCACTCTCTGAGTTTAGATAGTAGATAATATAAAATATTAATATATAATGGCAAACGATAAAATTCAGGATGCAATAATCGAGGAGTTCGCTATGTTCGACGACTGGTTGGATAAGTACGACTATATCATTAGCCTCAGCGACTCACTACCAGAGATAGACCCACAGAAGCGCACCGATAAGTACCTTATCGAGGGTTGTCAGTCGCGCGTATGGGTATCTTCTGAGATAAAGGATGGCAAGATGTTCTACAGCGCCGATAGTGATGCCATCATCACCAAAGGTATCATCGCCCTGCTTATCAGCGTGATGAATGGCCGAACCCCAGAGGAGGCCGCTAATATCGACCTATACTTTATCGACGCCATAGGTCTTGGCGAAAACCTATCACCTACACGTAGCAATGGCCTACGTGCTATGATTGCGCAGATGAAACTCGATGCACGAGTATTTGCACAAAAGAGTAACTAAAACATAGCAAATTTTATATATAATGACACCAGAGGAGATACTAACGGTTGAGAAGAATATAGTTCTTACCCTCAAGAATATATACGATCCTGAGATTCCTGTAAATATATACGACCTCGGTCTTATTTACGAGATTAACTTCGAGCCTTCAGGTACTGCAGATATCATTATGACACTTACAGCACCTAACTGCCCTATGGCAGATATGCTTTTGGAGGATATCCACCGCGAGGTGAGCAAGGTGCAGGGCGTGGAGAGAGTAAACATCACCCTTACCTTTGAGCCACAGTGGGATAAGTCGATGATGACCGAGGAGGCACTTTTGGAGCTCAACCTATTATAACATCACACTATGGGCGTATTAGAGAATATCTCGGCTTGTGCTACCTATCTCCGCGATATGGAGGTAGAGGAGCGCACACGACTCTTTGAACGACTCTTCAAGGAGCGCGTTAACCTCAAGCGCGAGAGCATAATGCGCACATACAAGGAGGTGGGCGAAGATTGGAACCAGACGCTCTACACCCTACTCCTAAAATACTTAGGCAGCACCCACAATGGCAGTGCTATGGAGCAACTATCGCATGTTGTGACATACAATATGATTGCTAAAGAGCGTGGTGCATTGCTCAATATCGAGGCGCTGCTTTTAGGTGGTGCAGGTCTTTTGGAGCTATACGCTGAGGATGGCTATATCTTAGCTCTAAAGGAGGAGTTCAACCATCTGAAGGCAAAGTACAGCATCACACCTCTTTCGGCTGAGGTGTGGAGGTTGCACTATATCTATCCTAATACACACCCTACGTTGCGCCTTGTGCAGTTTGCCGCTTCGGTGCATAAGCAGGCACTATCGTTTGCCGCAGCCACGGAGTGTTGCACTCGCAAAGATGTGCATAAGATACTTTCAGGCGCAGCCTCGGAGTACTGGCTCGAACACTTTGCCTTTGATAAGGCTGGTGTGAACGCATCAGCACATATCGGAACATTCACAAACGACTTGCTTGGCATAAATGTTATTATCCCTATACTTATTGCCAATGGCGTATATATGGAGGATAGCGAGCTTATCTCTCGCGCTTTGACTTTGGCCAAGAGTATCCCTGCGGAGGATAACCGCTATATCAAGATGTGGCAAAATCTAGCTTCTCCAATCGCTATTTCAGCCATCGACTCACAAGCCCTACTCCACCTACATAAGAATTACTGCGAAAACGGTCTATGCAAAGCCTGCTTCGTCTGGATGAAACGCCGAGGACAGCTATAACTAAGAGGAAAATTGTAAGTTGTCACTACCTTTATTAGGAGCACAACATAATTTGAGGTCAGAAGGGATCACTATCTTTATTAGAAGCACAACCTAATTTTCGGTCAGAAGGGATCACTACCTTTATTAGGAGCACAACCTAATTTGAGGTCAGAAGGCTGCAGATACAACGCTCGGCAAAAATCCCGACGATGGGCTGTACTTGTCGTACTGCTCATTGTCGGGACTTTTTGTTAGCGGCAGTAGATGTCTGCCTTATCACCTCAAATTACAGGGGCATTTTATCCAAACGACGCTGATGACGACCACCCTCAAACTCTGTATCAAGCCAGATATCGAGCATTGCAAGAGCCTCATCGTTAGAGATAAAGCGTGCTGGCATACAGAGAACGTTTGAGTTGTTGTGCTGACGTGAGAGCTTCGCAATCTCTGGAATCCAGCAGAGTGCAGCGCGTACCTTCTGGTGCTTGTTAAGTGTCATAGAGATACCCTCACCAGAGCCACAAAGTGCTACACCTCGCTCAAGAGTACCATTGTCGATAGCCTCACCGAGAGCGTGCGCGAAGTCTGGATAGTCGCAAGACTCCTCAGAGTGTGTACCGAAGTCAGTAACCTCGAAACCCTTAGTTGATAGGTAACCTACCAAAAATTCCTTTAGTTCGTATGCTGCGTGGTCGCAAGCAATACCAATTTTCTTATCCATAGTTATTTAGTTTATAGGTTGTTACTCCTTTGATGCACGCTTACGGTCTACCTCCGAAAGCAAGATTTTACGTAGGCGGATAGCCTTAGGTGTTACCTCTACATACTCGTCCTCACGGATATACTCCAAAGCCTCCTCCAACGAGAAGATTACAGGAGGTGCGATAGAGGTCTTCTCATCCGAGCCCGAAGCACGCATATTGGTAAGCTGCTTTGCCTTTGTAACATTCACGGTGATATCGTTTGAGCGAGTGTGCTCACCGATAACCTGACCGCAGTATACCTGCTCCATAGGCGAGATAAAGAACTTACCGCGATCCTGAAGCTTATCGATAGAGTATGCATATGCAGTACCTGTCTCCGATGCAATGATAGCACCTACGCTGCGGCTCTCAATGTCACCCATCCAAGGCTCAAAGTCCTTTAGACGGTGTGTCATTATAGCCTCGCCCGCAGTTGCTGTAATCATCGTAGAGCGTAGACCAATGATACCACGCGATGGAATGATAAACTCAAGGCGGGTACGCTCATTCGAAGACTCCATATTTACAAGCTGTCCCTTACGACGTGTGGTAAGCTCGATAACCGTTCCTGCGCAATCATCTGGGCAATCTACGGTCATCTCCTCAACTGGCTCGCACTTAATGCCTTCGATATCCTTCGTAATAACCTTTGGCTGTCCTACCTGCAACTCATAACCCTCACGACGCATAGTCTCGATAAGTACAGAGAGGTGCAATACACCACGACCATAGACTACAAATGAGTCGGCATTCTGACCTGGCTCAACACGCAACGCAAGGTTCTTCTCAAGCTCTCTATCGAGGCGCTCCTTAATATGGCGCGAAGTGACATACTTACCATCCTTACCAAAGAATGGAGAGTTGTTGATGGTAAAGAGCATCGACATTGTAGGCTCGTCGATAGCGATTGGAGGCAGTGGCTCTGGATCGGTAAAGTCGCAGATGGTATCACCAATCTCGAAGCCGTCGATACCCACCAAGGCGCAAATCTCGCCACACTCAACCCTCTCTGCCTTAGCCTTGCCAAGACCCTCGAAGACCATCAAATCCTTAATCTTACTCTTTAGAAGGGTGCCGTCGCGCTTAGCAAGTGTCACATTCTGACCTGCCGTGAGTGAACCTCGGGTAATCTTACCTACAGCAATACGTCCAACATATGGCGAGTACTCAAGTGAGGTGACAAGCATCTGCACAGTACCATCCACAACCTCTGGCTCTGGAATCTCATCGATAATAGTATCGAGCAATGGGCAGATAGAGTCGGTACGCTCTGTAGCCACGTGCGACATCCAGCCCTGCTTTGCTGAGCCGTAGATAGTCTTATAGTCGAGCTGCTCCTCTGTAGCACCAAGGGTAAACATTAGGTCGAACACCTGCTCATTAACCACATCTGGGCGACAGTTCTCCTTATCTACTTTATTTATAACCACAATAGGCTTCTTACCAAGCGACAAGGCCTTATGCAACACGAAACGTGTCTGAGGCATAGTACCCTCAAAGGCATCAACAAGCAGAAGTACACCATCACACATATTGAGCACGCGCTCTACCTCACCACCGAAGTCGGCGTGACCTGGGGTGTCGATGATGTTAATCTTATAGTCGCGGTAGATAACAGATACGTTCTTCGAGAGGATGGTGATACCGCGCTCACGCTCGATATCGTTATTATCCATAATAAGGTCACCACCAGAGTGCTCGTTATCACGAAGGAGGTTACCCTGCATAATCATCTTATCTACAAGAGTTGTCTTGCCGTGGTCTACGTGGGCAATAATTGCAATATTGCGTAGTTTTCGCATTGTGTATTATATTTTATATAGATGCCACAAAGGTAATAATTTCTGCTCAAAATTATCATCAATCCTCACATATATTTACAAAGAAACCCGCCCAACGCTCGTTGGACGGGTTTAGTATTAATGTGGAGAGTGCGTTACTCAGCAACTACAGTCTCAGGACGCATAACAACCAATGTACGGTTGCCATCCTCGAGTAACTTAGCAGCAAGAGCCTTAACATCGTCAGCAGTTACGCTCTCAAGGATACCAAGGTACTCCTCCTTGTAGTTGTAACCCTCCTCGTACCAGCGTGTGATAGCTGACATCCAGCCACCATTATTCTCAAGTACATTGTTGTAGTTCTTCTGCAAGAACTCCTTAGCCTTAGCAATATCCTCAGCCAAAGGACCCTCCTCAGCAATCTTCTTGATCTCCTTATCGCAGATCTCGATAAGCTCATCAGCCAACTGCTCGTTAGTGTCGAATACTATACCTACGAAGTAGTTCTCAACTGGATACTTCTCTGTACCACCCTGTACTGATACACCATATGTACCACCCTTCTCCTCGCGGATAGATACCATATAACGGTTGTCAAGAGCACGGCTTAGAAGGTCTACGATAAGACGGTTCTTAGCGTTATCCTCAAATGCGCCTGTGTATACAAGACGTACAGATACCTTAGGCTGTTGCATAGATGCACGGAAGTCGTTTACAACGCCACCCTCTGGGTAACGAACGCCATCATCAACAACTGCGTACTCAACCTTCTTTGATGTTGGAAGTGAACCGATATACTTCTCAACAAGTGGCTTCAAAGTATTGAGGTCTACGTTACCAACGATAACGAAACGGAAGTCATCAGCATAGCCATACAACTTTGAGTGTACAGCCTGCAATGCTGGGATGTTCAAAGCCTCGATCTGAGCTGCAGATGTCACCTGACGACGTGCGTGGTCCTGATAAAGCGTCTTAGAGAACTCCTTTGAGCAGATATAATCAGGATCAGCCTCCATATTTGTGAAGTATGGAATATACATCTTCTTGAGGTTATCAAGATCTGTCTGATCGAAACGTGGAGATGTAAAGTTGAGATACATCAACTGAAGAATAGTCTCAATATCCTTTGGTGAACCACCAGCATTCACAGCGTGCTCATACTGGTCAGCACCTACGCTTGCGTATGCAGACTTACCTGAGAGTTGCTTGTTAAGCTCGTTAGCGCTGAACTTACCGATACCCGACTGACCCATAACCATACCGAGGAACTGACCCTGGTAGTACTCCTCGTCTGTAAGCATTGAGCAACCACCCTTAGCAGATGCCTGAATGCGTACCTCGTCAGCCTTCAATGTAGATGGGCGAACAACAACCTTGATACCATTCTTCAAAGTCCACTCAGTATAACCCAAAGAGTCGTTTACAGCAGTACACTTAACCTTTGAACCCTTAAGCTTAACATTCTCAGCGATAAGTGGCTCGATAACAGTATCATCCTTATATGGCTCAATCTCCGCTGCCTCAACCTCAGCAATGATAGCTGTAAGCTCCTCGGCAGTAGGAACTGCTACACCCTCCTTCTTAGGTGAGCGGGCCAAGATTACAAGATTCTTATTAGGCTGCGACATCTGCGCATATGACTGATTGATCTGGTCAACAGTGAGGCTATTGATAAACATCTGGTCGAGCTGCCACTCTGTCTCAGCATCCATCATAGATGTACCCTGAGCATAGTAGTCAAGGTAACGCTGTGCATACTCATCGTTACGAACATCGTTGCGGTTAGTGTAAGCACGCTCAGCCCAGCGCAAGATCTCCTGCTTAGCACGCTCAAACTCGCCTGGTGTGAAGCCGTAGCGACGCATACGCTCCATCTCGGTGTACATAGCGCGGAAAGCATCGTTGATGCGACCCTCGTGTGCTGTAGCAGAGAACATTGTAGACTCCAAAGTTGGGCAGATACCGATGCTACCCTCGCTCATACCACCACCAAGGAATGGAGCATCAGCAGCCTGTGCAATCTCCTCGAAACGGTTGTTCATCATAAGTGTAACGAAGTTGTTCACAAGGTTGAACGAGTAGCCTACGATAGTGTTCTTATACTCCTTAGGAAGAGCCTCACGACGAGCAAACATCATCACTGAAGACTGTGTAAGCTCTGCGTCGGTAAATACTGAGATGATAGGCTCCTCAGTAGCTGGGACCATAATAACCTCCTTCTGAGCAGCATCAGCTGGTGAAGCTGGGATATCAGCCATAAGGGCCTTAATCTTAGCCTCTACCTGATCAACATCGATATCACCTACGATAACCAATGCCTGATACTCTGGACGATACCACTTCTTGTAGAAGTTAACCAAAGCCTGCTGATCGAAAGACTTAAGACCATCCAAGTAACCGATTAGGTTGCGGTGCTCGTATAGAGTACCCTTGAACAAGTTCTTAATCATATCGTTCTGAGCACGAAGGTTTGCACCATCACGAGTACGCAACTCCTCCATAATTACACCACGCTCTGAGTCGATCTCCTCTGGCTGCAAAGCAATAAACTGAGACCAGTCGTGAAGAATAAGAAGTGCCAAATCAAGATTCTCCTCAGTGATAGGACAATCCTTAATCATATACTCAGTGCAATCCCACGATGTGAAGGCGTTAAGGTTGTAACCAAACTGCACACCAATAGTCTCCAACTTCTCGATCATCTGCTTACCTGGAAGGTTTACAGAGCCGTTGAATGCCATATGCTCAAGGAAGTGAGCAAGACCCTGCTGGTCGTCCTCCTCCTGAATAGCACCTACGTCGTGGTAGATGTAGAAGCTTGCCTGTCCCTTAGGCTTCTCGTTGTGGCGAATGAAGTAGGTCATACCGTTGTCAAGCACACCTACACGCACCTCTGGATCCAATGGGAGCTGCTCCATAGGGTTCTGTGCAAAGAGCCCTGCAACACCTACAAATAGAGCCACGAGTGAAACAAATAATTTTCTCATAGAACTGTTAGTTAATAGGTTATAAAATAATTCTTCTTAGTTTTTGCGATTTACACACATTTCAACAAGCAAAGATACAATTTTTTGCTTAAAAGCATACTATTTTATTCCTTATTTTCACTTAGCACACCTCGTTTTTAGCATATTATTGCACAATGCATCTTACCCACTAACGATTCTATAAATACTTTTAGTATAACGAAACACGGCATAATTTATAACTATTAATATTTTAGCATATCAAACTTAAGGCAGATGCCGAAATATGTAACAATTTATGCGGGATACCTATTTTGCGCTGGATTGTTAGGCTATTTTGAGGCTACTCGCAGTTCGTAAAAGCGGAGTTTACTCAAGGTAAATGAGCATTTTCGGACAAGGTATACACCCAAATATGCAACAATTTATGCTGGAGACATGTTTTGTGTTGGATTGTTAGGCTATTTTGAAGCTACTCGCAGTTCGTAAAAGCGGAGTTTACTCAAGGTAAATGAGCATTTTACGAACAAGGTAGATGCCAAAATAGCCAACAAGACAATGCAAAAAAAGAAAGGGAGTCAATGACTCCCCTCTTTCTTTGCAATAAAGCATTGTGCTTACTCAGCCATAGGAACTACGCTTACGTAAGACTTACCAGAAGACTTCTTGCAGAAGCTAACTGTACCGTCAACCAATGCAAAAAGTGTGTGGTCCTTACCCATACCCACGTTATCACCTGGGTTGTGTACTGTACCGCGCTGACGAACGATAATGTTACCCGCCTTAGCGAACTGACCACCGAAAAGCTTTACACCGAGTCGTTTGCTCTCTGACTCACGGCCGTTCTTAGAACTACCTACACCTTTTTTGTGTGCCATTTTCTACCAGTTTTTAAGGGTTACGCATTAATTTCCTCAACGAGAACCTGAGTCAGATACTGACGGTGACCGTTACACTTCTGATAACCTGTTCTACGCTTCTTCTTGAACACAAGAACCTTATCGTCCTTAAGGTGCTTCAAGATCTTGCACTTCACTGTGGCGCCTTCTACTACAGGTGCACCAACCTTAACCTGACCGTCGTTGTCTACAAGCAGTACTTTGTCGAAGCTCATGGTAGAGTTTTCCTCTCCCTGAAGACGGTGAACATAGAGCTTACGACCCTTCTCAGCCTTAAACTGCTGACCTGCGATCTCTACTATTACGTACATTTAATCTAAAAATTGAATGTTTAGCGCGGCAAAT